>AZKM01000001.1 GCA_000510425.1 Eubacterium nodatum ATCC 33099
GGAGAGGGAATACCGCTTACGAAAGAATCCTTCTACGAAGTAGACAAAATCATATCTGAGGGGGTAAGGAAGGGACAGCATATTTATCATATCGTACAAACAAATGATATTAATGTTTCTCTGTCCACAGTGTATAGACATTTGGATAAAGGATATCTATCGATTTCCCCTTTAGACCTACCTAGAAAGGTTAAATTCAAACCTCGTAACAAGAACAACATTACATATGTTTCCAACAGAGTTCGTGTAGGTCGCACATATGACGATTTTCTTAAATTTATCAAAATACATGATATTTCAAATTGGGTTGAAATGGACACTGTAATCGGTTCTCAAGGGGGTAAAGTAATTATGACATGGGATTTTACATTTTGCAATTTCATGGTAGGTTTTTTGATTGATTCTAAGACTGCTTCTAATGTCGCTTCTGCGTTTTTCGACATTAAGAGTAGTTTTAACGAGAATGATATAGCTTTCGCAGATATTGTTCCGCTGGTTTTAACTGATAACGGTGGAGAGTTTTCAAATGCTGATGCAATAGAACAAAACTTAAATGGGGATAAAGAAACCTCTCTCTTCTTCTGCCGTCCAATGAAATCATGCGACAAGCCCCATGTTGAAAAGAACCATACCCTTTTTAGAGATATATGTCCAAAGGGAACTTCCTTTGATAACTTTACACAAGACACCGTCCCGTGCATCACATAGTAGTGACTGTATGATTGTTTTGAGCTTGCGTTTATCGTCATTTATGATGCTACTTCTCACTCTTTTTCTGACTTGGGCGTACGGATACATCCTTGATATTTCTCTTGTCCTTTTCCAAAAGTGATAACCGTCCATCACTCCCACCACATCTCCTCTTTCGTTTAATCCACTCTTTATCCATTTACCACCGTCTCCATGCAAGTATATCTTGTGCAGCGTTTCCTTAGAGTAGGCAACACTGATATATCCATCTACCGATTCCCATAGCCTTTTAGCGTCAAACTCTTTATCAACGAAGTGCATAGCATTTACCGTGGCATTTCTATTAGTTGATATTGCAACTATTCCCTCTGTAACTGTAACCACAGGAACTATTTGATTTTTCTTGCCTTTAGCTTTGCCGGGCTTTTGTATATGTGCATGGTCTTCATCAGCAAATATGTGAAGTTCACTTACTTCCTTTTTCATTTCTTTTGGCTCCTTTTCGGGAACCTTATTTTTTAATATGCTGTTTCTAACAGTTTGCCTGCTTACTTTTCCCTCTGTCACTATGTTTGCACTCTTAGCATATGAGTACTCTGCCCCTTGTTAACCAATTCGGCACTTACGCTTTTCCCAATTCGCTCATACTTTTCAACGGATAGTATTTCGTCTACAGGATAGAAATAACGCTTGGTGTTTTTGTCATAGCAATAGTCACGTTCGTACCTCAGCTCACCGATCATCAGCATTACTGTTCGTGGGATAGATTTTTCCTTGATTACTATACCGCTATCTTTTCGACCTATCTTGTCATTTCTAACATGTCGATTGATTTTCGAAATTACGCTCCTAAGAATATCGAGAGAAATGCTCTTACTGCAATCTAATATCTTTGTTCCTATAGCGTCAATATCGGTTATTTCTGCCGACTCTGTTAGTTCTTCAATTTCCTTTGCCCATTCAATGAGTTTTTGTAGTATAATATTATCCATAGAGACCTCCTTAGATGTTTTGCTAAATGAAAGCTTTGTAACTTCATTTTATCACAAAGGCGGTCTCTTTACTTTTCTTCAATAACTCCGTAATTATTTTACACTATCATTGTCCTGTTGTTAATCTATGATAATTTCACCCTATGAACTAATCAGTGAAAATTTCATTGGTTATTGACAAAATATGAAAAAATCGTTGACAAACATACTTGTATTTGATAGTATAATCTTCGCAGTGACTTTACAGGACTGTTATGGCGGTGTAGCTTAGTTGGCTAGAGCGTCCGGTTCATACCCGGAAGGTCGGTGGTTCGACTCCACTCGCCGCTACCATTTTTTATGGGCGCTTAGCTCAGCTGGGAGAGCATCTGCCTTACAAGCAGGGGGTCATAGGTTCGAGCCCTATAGCGCCCACCATTTTTAATATAAGGCCAAGTAGTTCAGTTGGTTAGAATGCCAGCCTGTCACGCTGGAGGTCACGGGTTCGAGCCCCGTCTTGGTCGCCATTTTTTAAAATTATTTTACAAATACGCTTTACTTAGGTAAAGGTTATGTGATATGATTTATTCATGTGGTGGGTATAGTCAAGTGGTTAAGACATAGGATTGTGATTCCTACATGCGTGGGTTCGATCCCCACTACCCACCCCATTTCAATGTTGGGGTATCGCCAAGTGGTAAGGCAATGGATTCTGATTCCATCATGCGCAGGTTCGAATCCTGCTACCCTAGCCAGTCTTATAACCGGGATTTGCTTCTCGGTTACAAGTGGCGACATAGCCAAGTGGTAAGGCAGAGGTCTGCAAAACCTTTATTCCCCAGTTCAAATCTGGGTGTCGCCTCCAGAGCCGTTGAAGTAGTTCAACGGCTTTTTTCATACGATAAAGATGTTGCACTTTCAAGTCCCCGACTCTTTAATCCTCTACCTCTATATATAACTTTATATAGAGGATATGAGATTTTTACAAAATCCTTTTGTAGATCAGCGATATGTGGAACTGAGCGGCATACTCACGGATTATTTTTTGATTACTTATAACCGATTATTTATAACTTATATTTTATTTAGAAAGGAGTAAATCGTGACATCTCCGGAACCTATTGCATTTTCAATATTCGGATTCGATATCATGTGGTACGGAATTTTAATTGCAGCAGCTTTTTTAATTGCCATCTACATCAGCTACAGGAGAGCGGATCGTTTTTCCATAAATCCGGATGAGATATTCAACCTGGCAATATTCCTGCTGCCTGTATCCATCATCGGTGCAAGACTTTATTATGTGATTTTCTCCTGGCATCTGTACGCAGGAAAACCTCTCTCTGTATTCAATATAAGAGAAGGTGGTCTTGCCATTCACGGAGGACTTATAGCAGGGATAATATGCGCTTTCTTTTTCTGCAAATACCGGGAAATTTCCGTGCTGAATCTTGCGGATTTGATTCTGCCTGCCGTTGCCCTTGCACAAAGCATTGGAAGGTGGGGAAATTTCTTTAATTCCGAAGCACATGGCGGAGCCACCGACTTGCCTTGGGGAATATATGTAGATGGAACAAAAGTTCATCCGACATTTCTTTATGAATCTATATGGTGTTTTATGCTCTTTGTTTTCCTCAGCTACATGATGGATAAGCGAAAATTTCAAGGACAAATTTCCATGCTTTACGGAATCCTTTATTCATTAGAAAGATTCTTTGTAGAAGGGCTTAGAACAGACAGCCTTATGATAGGTCCCTTTAGGCAAGCTCAGGTTTTAAGCATTGTGCTGATAGCAATTTGCCTGTCGGGTTATATTTATTTACACAGGAAAAGTAACCCCGTCAATAACCGATGAGTTTTTTATCGGGCGGTTTTATGTTAGTCTTTTCACCGGGCAGTTCATGGTTCAAAGTTGCCATAGAATATACTGCCACCTAGCAAGGAAAAGTAGAACTATAAAAAATGATTATGTTATGCTATAATCATTGAGCTGATATTGAAACGAATAAACAGCAAAATAACATCCATCGAAAACAAAGGAGATAAGGATAAATATGAAACTAGGTATAGTAGGTCTTCCAAATGTAGGAAAAAGTACACTTTTTAACGCTATTACCAAAGCCGGTGCAGAGGCTGCCAATTATCCATTCTGCACAATCGAACCGAATGTAGGCGTGGTAACGGTTCCGGACGAAAGGGTGAAAACTTTGACCGAACTCAATCAGTCAAAGAAAACGATTTACACCACGATAGAATTCTGCGATATTGCAGGTCTTGTAAAGGGGGCTTCTACCGGTGAAGGTCTGGGAAATAAATTTCTGGGTCATATTAGAGAAGTTGCTGCCATCGTCCATGTGGTGAGATGTTTTGAAAATGATAACATAGTCCATGTATCCGGAAAAATAAACCCACTGGAAGATATTGAAATCATTAATACCGAACTTATACTGTCAGATATGGAGCTTCTGGAAAGGAGAATCGCAAAGTCAACTAAACTTGCAAAAAACAATAAGTCCGTTGCTAAAGAGCTGGAATTGCTAAAGAAAATATATGAATTTCTGGAAACGGGAACATCTGCAAGGGCTATGGATTTAGATGAAGATGAAGCTTCCTTCGTAGAAACTCTGGATCTTCTTTCGTATAAACCTACAATATATGTTGCCAATGTTTCTGAAGATGATGTATCTGATTACAGTGAAAACGAATATGTAAACAAGGTTAAAGAATTTGCCAAAAATGAAGGTGATAAGGTCTGCGTGGTTTGTGCAGAGATAGAGCAGGAAATTTCAGAACTGGAGGATGATGAAAAGTCAATGTTTCTGGAAGATTTGGGTATAGAAGAATCCGGCTTGGATCAGCTAATCAAAGCCTCTTACAGTCTTTTGAATCTCATAAGCTATTTAACCACCGGTTCTGACGAAACTCGTGCATGGACAATTACCGACGGCACAAAAGCCCCCCAAGCTGCGGGCAAAATTCATACCGACTTTGAAAAAGGATTTATCAGAGCAGAAACCATAAACTACGATGTATTGATGTCACAATGTGACGGAAACATTGTCAAAGCCAAAGAAAAAGGACTTTTACGATCCGAAGGAAAAGAATATGTGGTAAAAGACGGGGACATTATCACCTTCCTGTTTAATGTTTAAGTCAATTTCACAAATACAAGTAAAATCCGGAGACAAAATTGCCTCCGGATTTTCAATTCCAATTTAATTCCAATATGATAACTCCGAATATACATTCATGCGTTTTGCATAATGTTTTGCCCCCTCTACATTGGATCCATACTTCTTGAAACTTGCTCTGCAATATTTAAGAGCCCTTTTTAGAATAACGAAATCTCTTGATGACTTGAACTTTTTTAAGATCAGTTTCTCATAATGTTCTCTTTCCTGTGAAAGGTTTGCACTGGTATCCTCCGGAGTGCTCTGATGCCCCTCTTCAAGGTGCTTCTTATTATCCTCATCCCATTTTTCTATAGTGAAGTAAATTCTGTTATACCTCTGATTTTTATCATATTCCTTCTCTATGGTAGTTCCCGCCCTTTCATAGGCTTCTTTGATCTTAGGATAATCTTTAGATTTTTTTATTGCTGCAATCTTCTTCTTTACTAATATTTTGAGTTCTCCGTCAGACACTTTATATCCCTTTGAAACCGCCTCTTTATAGAAGGCATTTTTCTTTATAATATCCTTTTCGGCAAATTTTATGGCTTTGATTTCGGCTTCTCCTGCCAGTTCCAGACCTTTGACCTTATCGTAATAGTACGGATATATACTGTCAGTTCCCATTTGTCCTGCCATCCGTCTGGTACCGACAAACAGTTTTACATCTTTTTCAATCTTACTGTCTCCATTGCTGTAAAAAACCTTACCATAGCCATTTATCCTAGTATAGTGATATGCATAGATGCCCACCGCAACGGTTACTGCAAGTAATAAAAGTCCAATTATACAAATGCTGCTTTTTTTCAGCTTCATTAAATATCCCCCTCGTTGTAAAGTACTTTTTAATACGACACATAAAAGGGTAACATTCATGAATATTTTTGTCAATAATTTCTCCAAATCAAGACGATGCCAGTGTAAATCATAAATGATAATTCCTCCGTATACTGCAAATACAAAAGCTCCAAATCCGTACAAGATTTCTCAGATTAAAATCTGCCCGTATGAAAGTCCTGCCTACATTAGAGATAAATTCTTCGCCACATTGTATAGGAATCTCTGTTTCCAAATCTTCCATATTTTTGGGTTACACGAAAAACTTTCTTTCCTGAAAGCCACATTATTCAGCACACAATCTCTGTAAGCCTCGGGGACCTGATAAAGTGCCCTTTGAATCGCTTTGATTCTGGTTTGGAGCAGAATTTTTTCCATAGCCTTCTTCTCAGTGGGTCTCTTAGATGAAAAATCTCTGCATCTGTCTGATACTAGGCTTCCATCATAAGATGGAGATACATCCCTGTCAATTTCTCTTATTCTGTTCTCCATGCGACGCAAATCTCTCACCGCCCAAATGCTCTGGTAATATACTGCATCCGGCATTACAAATTCCTTAAATCTTGTCTGTTGCCACTCTCTGCTCATTTTATTTCCTCCCTATTACACACATATTATTTTTCTAAAACAAACTCAAATTCATTAAATATAAATTCAGAATGTTCTAATGGTACATTCAATATGGCACAGGGGTATGGGGAAGTCAATTGCAAAAAGTCTAATTGTCCCTTTTACTGTTTTAAATGTCTCAAATCAATATTTTTATGCTATTTTCCTCTTCCGTCCTATTTCCTCCATTTCTATCACTGCCTGAAATCCATAGACCCCCTATTGTAAGAATTAAGCCCAAAAATGTATACCAGCCTCCCGGATCTCCTGCAAAAAGAATCCCCGAAATTACACCGACTGCAGTGGTGGAACTTGCCGATATGTTCGTCGCAACAGCAGTATTCATCTTCCCTAAAACATAGTTAAAAATCAAGTAACAGATGCAGGAACAGAAGATGCCTAAAAACATTACTGCAACAAATCCGTCAACATGTTTTACAAACTGAGTAAAACCGGAAAATCCGTTGCCGGTTATAACCGATGCTGCGTTGAAGAATATACCTCCGGCTATAGAAATTATTGCAGTAACCTCCAGAGTACTATAGGTTTCGCCTGCCTTTCCGGAGCAATGAGCATATATAGTTCCACTCAGCACGGCACCTACCAAAATCAGATAGCCGTCAATCTTTGCGCTTATACGAAATCCCGGTGCAAATGCAGTGCATACAATCACCCCTAAAAATGCCATGATAATTCCCGTTATTATTCTCGGGCTGCTTTTCTTCTTAAGAAATAGAATTCCGGTTAAAAGTACCATTCCCGGCATAGCCGCAATAAAAATAGAACATTCTGATGTGGAAGTAAGCCTTACCCCCTCAGTTTCAAATATTGAATACACACAGGGCTGAAATATTCCGGTCAAAAACAGCCAGGGGAAATTACGGTCTATATGGATCCTAATCCTGCCGGCGGCAATCAAAACTAAAAAAATACACATGGAAACTGTCCATCTGACTGCCAGTATCTGGAAGGTATTCATATATTTCAAAGCTACATTGGAACCGAAAAAAGACATACCCCAAAAAATCGCTAAAAAGCCCATCATAAAGACGAGCTTTTTATCCTCAAAAAAACTGTTTCCCTGTTTTTTCACTGTCATAAATCAATTCTCCGGCATCGTATCATCTCTCGTGTTTACCGCAGTCCCTAAATTTATAGTTGCCTTCTCAAGTTCCTGCACCACATTATTTATCTTCACAAGCTTGTCCTCTGTCATAGCCTCATTCATTGAAAGACTGGCATTGTACAAAATCCCCTGAAGTTCTTCCTCAATCAAAGAAATTTTATTTCTTACCTTTTGGATGTCTTCATCTTCTGCACCGGTTTTAATTGAGTCTTCCATGTTCAGAAGTGTCGAATCTCCACCGGTAATCTCAAATTCCGAATTCCCCAACACTACAATAGGTTCATATCCAAGCTCCTTATGCACAAGTGCTGCAAAGTCCTTTTTGGAATCTGTTTCGCCGTGCACCAAAAATACCTGTTTCGGTCTAAGGTCTGTAAACCCGCTTATCCAGTGCAATAGGCCATTCTGGTCTGCATGACCTGAAAAGCCTTCAAGATTATGTATATGTGCCTGCACATGAACTTTTTCACCGAATAAGGTCACATCCTCCTTCCCCTCCAGAAGACTTCTTCCAAGTGTTCCCTCTGCCTGATATCCTACGAAAATCACGCTGTTTCTTGCATCCCACAGATTATGCTTTAAATGATGCCTGATTCGTCCCGCCTCACACATACCGCTGGCGGAAATAATAACCTTGGGGCTGTGATCCAAGTTCAGTGCCTGGGACTCTGCCGTGCTTCTTGTAAATCTCAAGTTCTTAAACTCCAAAGGATTATCACCCTTTAAAATATATTCCTTTGTTTCTTTATCAAAAACCTGCGCATTATTTCTGAAAACCTCTGTGGCATTGGTTGCCATCGGCGAGTCAATTATTACCTCCACATTGTCCAGTTCTTTTTTATAGTCGGGACTGCTTTTTTCATAGAATCTGTTAAATTCATATATCAATTCCTGGGTTCTTCCCACAGCAAAGGATGGAATAACCACTGTTCCCCCACGCTTAACGGTCTTAATAACTATATCTATCATTTTATTTATGCTGGTTGAATTTGCTTCATGGTTGCGATTTCCGTATGTTGCCTCCATTATCACACAGTCAGCTTTTTTAATGATGGTCGGATCTCTTAAAATAGGTCGCTGGGTCATTCCAAGGTCTCCGGAAAAAACGATTTTGCTTTCTTTGTCCTCTTCTCTAACCCAAATCTCCGTTATGGCAGATCCCAAAATGTGCCCGGCATCGTTAAAGACAATCTTCATATCTTCATTAATCTGAATCTGCTGGTCGTAGAGAATCGGTTCAACATATTTTAGGGATTCCTTTGCATCTTCAGTAGTGTAAAGAGGCTCCACAGGAGGTTTCCCCGCCCTCATATTCCTTTTACTCTGCCACTGTGCATCCACCTCGTGTATGTGAGCACTGTCTAAAAGCATAACATCCAGAAGGTCTGCCGTCGCATCTGTACAATAGATTTTTCCACGGAATCCCCGTTTCACCAACAGGGGAATTCGCCCACAATGATCGATATGGGCATGGGACAGAATCATAGCTTCAATTTCTGAGGGTTCAAATGGAAATGGCTCATAGTTCAGTGCCTCCTGAGCTTTTCCTCCCTGAAACTGACCACAATCCATAAGTAAATTGTGCTTCTCAGTTCTAATCAAATGGCAAGATCCGGTTACTCCGGAAGATGCTCCGCAAAACATAATTTTCATACTACACCTCCATGTTCGGAAAGCAACTTAAAGTTTAATTGACCAAAGTCCTGTTTCTCCTGTAGAAACCACGCTGGCACCCGCTTCAAGGGCTGCCCGCATTTCCTCCTCTGTCTCTATAAGACCGCCTGCGATTACAGGAACATCAACAAGTGATGAAAATTCTTTAATTTTTTTGGTAACTATAGCCGGCATTATTTCAACTATATCCGGCTTTGAAAACTTGATGGAATCAAGGGATGTTCCAACTGAATGGGAATCAATCATAAAGAATCTCTGCACTGTATAGAGTCCCAAATCCTTTGCGATTTTTACAAGGCTTGTTCTGGTGGTACAAATTCCGTCTACACCCATTTTCTTCAGATATTCCAGTCCTGCTCTGTCTCTTCCGATTCCCTCTGCAAAATCCACATGGACGAAGGCTTTTTTACCGGCACCGTGTACTTCTCTTATGCTTGCCTGAAGGGTCATGATATTCGAATGTAGCAAAAACACCATGTCCACTTCTGACCTCAACGCCGCACTAAAATCCTTCTCTGTTCTTATTGCTGCTGCAATTTTACTCTTAATGAAATTCACCTCTGCCATTTCTCTTCTTCTCCTTTTGGTCTTTGGTTATTTACATCATCTGTTTAATACGCTCCCAACAAGTCCCACAGGGGATTTCCCAAGAGCCGATATTGATTTATTAAGTTCATATCGGGTTTCTATATATCCATGCCATGAAAATCCGATCCATGGGTTATATGTAAATGGAATCTATCAGCAAATTTTACTAATCTTAAGCTTTCCTCCCGGCTTGCTGATGGATGAAAACATTCTAATCCTTTAAGCCCAAGTTTTTTAAGTTTTCTCAAAAGAGCCTCTAAATTCTCAAAAAATTCATCACTGCCTTTTTCTCCGATACCTTTAATTTTCATAGGATGTGCAAGAACTGAAACTCCTCCCGCATCCCTGATAACTTCAATAGCACAATCAGTATCAATATATATATTATCTATGGCTTTTGCCTCCCTGCTTTCAAGTAATCTGCCTTCCTCAAAGGCCTCCTTTGTTTCCGATATATATCCTTTATTTTTAAGTGCAATGGCAAAGTGGGGCTTACCGATATACTTCTGATTCGGAATAACCTTCAAATCTGCCTCCGTCAGTGTATAGCCCTGTTTATCAAGCACCTCTAAAAGAGCCTGATTTCGTTTTTCACGAGCTTTCTTCAATATTTCAGTCACTTCTTCAAGTCTGTCGTTTTCTATGTCTATATAATATCCTAAAATATGCAGTTTCAACTTTTCTTCCAAAATTGTTCCCAGCTCTATTCCCGAAATCACCTTCATTTCAAGAGCTTCACCTGCAATCTGTGCTTCAGCCACCCCCTTGACTGTATCGTGATCTGTAATTGCAATTATTCCATAGTCTTCCCCGTGGAACTTTCTTACAAGTTCCACCGGTTTAAGTCTTCCATCCGAATAAGTGGAATGGATGTGAAGGTCCATTTTCAGTGCCATTATTTTTCCTCTTAATTCTGTATATTAACAAAAGGGATAGGCAAAATGCTTATCCCCTCGTGCAAATCATTACTCAACGATTTCGCAAACAGCACCATTGCCCATAGCCGCTGCATTTGCTTCGTCGGTGTCGATGTGAACTTCTGTCGCACAAGTTTCAGCCACACGACATACCACATCATCATAGATTGTAGTTCTTTCATCTGATTCAATTTTAATCTTGACAATCTGTCCGTTTTCCACACCGGCATCCTTTGCATCTGTCGGATAGAAATGGGCATGTCTCTTTGCTACGATTACGCCATATTCAAGTTCCACTTCCCCCTTAGGTCCGATAAGCTTACATCCCGGTGTACCCTGAACTTTACCTGATTCTCTGATAGGTGCATTTATTCCAAGCTGGCGGCAGTCAGTCAAAGCAAGTTCAAGCTGTGTATCCTTACGAACAGGTCCTAGAACTCTGACCCTTGGGAAAGAACCCTTAGGTCCGATAACTTCAACCTGCTCCTCTGATGCGAACTGTCCCGGCTGTTTAAGAGCTTTCTTAAAGGTCAGCTCGTAGCCTTTTCCGAAAAGTGTTTCCAGGTCTTCCTGATCCAAATGAATGTGTTTGTTTGATGCATTAATTTCCAATTTGTAACCCATAATTTTTACCTCTCATTTCATTTACAAACAATCTATATATCAGTCGCTTCAAGATAACTGATGTATGGCAGGTTTCTGTATTTCTGGTCGTAATCCAGTCCATATCCCACTACGAACAAGTCTTCCACTTCAAAACCTATATAATCTGCAGTCAAATCATTTTTCCTGCGGGAGGGTTTGTCCAGCATTGTGCAGACTTTAACGGATTTGGGATTTCTGTCCTCCAGGTACTCTTTCAGGAATTTAAGAGTAGTTCCGGTGTCCACTATATCCTCCACTATGAGAACATGCCTGTTATAAATATCCATTCCGATGTCTTTCTTGATTTTAACTACGCCGGAGCTTGTGGTACTTGAGCCGTAGCTTGATGCGGAAATAAAGTCTATCTTAACATCCAGTGAAATATGCTTCATAAGCTCACTCATCCATACAACTGCACCCTTGAGGGTTCCCAACAAAATAATTTCTTCATTTTCGTAGTCTTTGCTTATCTTCTTACCCAGTTCTTTGGCTCTTTTCTGAAGCTCTTTATCTGTGTATAAAATTTTACCGATAGTATCCTTAGCCACTTTTTTCCTCCAACTAACCAATTCCTATAATAAATATTACACCATCCACCCCGTTTTTGTCACGAAGTATTTTATGTATTTAATATTTTTTCTATCTCTTCCAGCAAGAGCTCCTGACCTGTTCTTTTAAGTGCAGAAACAGGAATTACAACATCCTCTGCAGAAAGCTTCAGCACTTTTCTGATCTTTGAAACATTCTTTACCATTTCATTTCTGGATACTTTATCAGCTTTGGTTGCGACAACCACGCCGTCAAGACCATAGTGTCTCAGATAATCATACATCTGAATATCAAGTTTTGTAGGCTCATGACGAATATCCACCAGCTGGATCACCTTAAGAAGATTCGGTCTCTCGGACAAATATTTTTCCATCATAGGCCCCCAATCTTCAGATATTGATTTAGATACCTTTGCATATCCATATCCGGGAAGGTCAACAATCCTGAAGTCACCGTCAATTTCATAAAAATTTATAGTTCTGGTCTTTCCCGGCGCACCGGAAACCCTTGCCAGCTTTTTTCTGCCGGTTAGAAGATTTAAAAGGGAAGATTTTCCCACATTTGAGCGACCGGCAAAGGCGATTTCCGCCATATTTTCCGCAGGATACTGCACAGGCTTCACTGCCACAGCCACAAGCTCTGATCTGTTTATTTTAAGCATGACTACTCCTTATTTTACCAGTGCGTGTTCAAGGGCATCTTCTACACTGCTCAAAAGAACAAACTCAAGCTCCTTCTTCACAGATGCCGGAATCTCATCTATATCTTTCTTATTATCCTCAGGTAAAAGAATTTTCTTAATTCCCGCCCTATGGGCAGCCAGAACCTTCTCTCTGATTCCTCCCACAGGGAGAACCTTACCCCTTAATGTCACCTCTCCTGTCATTGCTACAGCCCTATCTACAGGAATATCAGTCAAAGTTGAAATCAGCGCAGTACACATTGTCACCCCTGCAGAAGGACCATCCTTCGGTACGGCACCCTCCGGAACATGAATATGAACATCATTTTCTTTATAAAAGTCCTTTGAGATTCCATATTTATCTCCCAGACTTCTTACATAGCTTACACCGATGGTTGCAGACTCCTTCATAACATCGCCAAGCTGACCCGTAAGGGTTATTTTTCCGCTGCCCGGCAGAAGTGCCGTTTCAATCTTAAGAGTATCTCCGCCAACCTGAGTCCATGCCATTCCGGTGGTTACTCCCACAGGATTTTTCTCCTCAATCACATCATAGTTAAATATATGCTTATTCAGATATTTTTCCAGATTTCTAGGTGTGATGTTATAGGTTTTGCCCTTTTCTACCACAACTTTTTTCGCAACCTTTCTGCAAACTCTTGCAATAGTTCTCTGAAGATTTCTGACACCCGACTCCCTTGTATAATACTCGATTATATCGTCAATCGCCCGTTCCGATATTTTAATATTTTCCTTTTTCAAGCCGTTTTCTTTAATTTCTTTGGGAACCAGATACTTCTGAGCAATCTTCACTTTATCCTGCTTCGTGTATCCCGGTACCTCAATGATTTCCATTCTGTCTCTGAGGGGTCCCGGAATCGTACTCAGATCATTTGCCGTAGTTATAAACAGGACCTTTGACAGATCAAATGGTATTTCCAGAAAATGGTCCGTAAATGTACTGTTCTGTTCAGGATCCAGAACTTCAAGAAGAGCTGATGCCGGATCGCCCTTAAAGTCTGCACCTATTTTATCTATTTCATCCAGCAAAAACAGAGGATTATTCTTTCCGGATTCTTTTATGTTGTTTATTACTCTTCCCGGAATTGCGCCGATATAAGTTCTCCTGTGTCCTCTGATTTCTGCCTCATCGCGGACGCCGCCAAGGGACATTCTGATATATTCTCTTCCGGTTGCTCTTGCAATTGATTTTGCAATTGAAGTCTTACCCACACCCGGAGGTCCTACAAGGCAGAGTATAGGTCCTCTGATAGCTTTGGATAAATGAATAACCGCAAGGTATTCAAGGATCCTATCCTTTATTTTTTTCATTCCGTAGTGGTCTTCTTCCAAAATCTTCTCAGCTTTTTTCAGATTTGTATTGACTTTTGAGGACTTCCTCCAAGGCAGATCCAAAATAGTTTCCACATAGTTTCTGATAACCGCACTCTCTGCAGAATTTGACATCATAGTGGAAAATCTCTTTATCTCTTTTCTGATCTTCTCGTCAACTTTCTTGTCCAATTTAAGCTCATCAAGTTTTTCCAGCCATTCTCCGCTTTCTGTTTCCACATCCTCATCGTTTCCCAGCTCAGATTGGATTGCCTTAAGCTTTTCTCTAAGGTAGTATTCTCTCTGTCCTTTATCTATACTCTCCTTCACCTTATGTGACAGTTCTTTTTCCACCAGTGCAATTTCATTTTCCTCGACTATGATCTCACACAGAACTTTCAGTCTGTCCGAAAAATCCAATGCGCTTAATACTTTTTGCTTCTTTGCAGGCAGGACAAAAAGCTCATTTGCTATCTTATCAGCCTTTTTTACTGTATTTTCTTCTGAAATAATTTTATCCACAACCTCATCTGTAATCTGTGAAGTTATTGCCGCATATTCCACAAACGACTCTGTAATAAGTCTTGACATTGCCTTATCTTCCAGTGATAGCTCCTCTTCATTCGCAACTTCTTCACAACGCATTATCACGGCAGAATAAAAATTTTCAGAGGTCAGCACTTCTGAAACTGTAGCCCTGGAAACACCTTCAACTAATACCCTTACTGCATCTCCCTGAATTTTCAGCATCTGTTTGACTCTAACCACAGTTCCCACTTCATATATGTCATCCGCCTTGGGAATCAGTATATTGTCATCTTTCTGGGTGGACACAAAGAGAAGTTTATCTGTTGTCATAGCCTTCTCCAATGCCTTAATTGATTTTTCTCTGCCCACATCAAAATGAACCACCGTTTTAGGGAAAATTGTTACTCCCCTAAGAGGTATGCATGGCAGTACTTCGCTTTTGTTAAAATCTCTATCATCTTCAAGGACAAATTCTTTATCAACAGTGTTTTCCATATTGTCCTTGTTTACATTCAAGTTTTCACTCATCTAATCCACTCCTCTATATAAATCCATAAAATCAAAGGGCGACCGGTGCCGCCCTCATAATCCCATGAGGCAACCAGCCTCTATTTTTTCTTCTTTAAAACTAACTTCGGACCTTTAACGCCTTCTATAGTCTCCTTTGTAACTATGCATTTTTTAATGTCATCTCTTGACGGAATATCATACATTATGTCCATCATGCTCTTTTCAAAAATGCTCCGAAGTCCTCTTGCCCCGGTTTTTCTCTCAATTGCCTTTTTGGCAACAGCCTCGATTGCCTTATCCTGGATTTCAAGTTCCACACTGTCAAGTTCAAAGAGCTTTTTATACTGCTTCACCAAAGCATTCTTAGGCTCTGTCATAATAAGTTTCAAAGCCTCTTCATCCAATTGATTGAGAGTTACGATTACCGGAAGTCGTCCTATAAATTCAGGAATTAAACCGAATTTTAACAAATCTTCCGGCTCAATATTACTTGCAACACTTATCTCCTCGGTATTCACAGAGTCTTTTTCAGAGCTGAATCCGATAACTTTGCTTCCAAGCCTTCTCTTAATAATCTTATCCAGTCCATCGAAGGCTCCTCCACATATAAATAAAATATTAGAAGTATCTATCTGTATGAATTCCTGATGAGGATGTTTTCGCCCTCCTTGAGGAGGAACATTGGCAACCGTTCCCTCTAATATTTTCAAAAGAGCCTGCTGAACTCCCTCGCCACTTACATCCCGTGTGATAGAAGGATTTTCACTTTTTCTTGAAATCTTATCTATTTCATCCACATAGATAATGCCTCTCTGAGCCTTTTCCTCATCATAATCAGCTGCCTGAAGAAGTCTCAGCAGAATATTCTCCACATCTTCTCCCACATAGCCTGCCTCTGTAAGTGCAGTTGCATCTGCAATGGCAAATGGCACATCCAAAATCTTTGCAAGGGTCTGGGCAAGGAGGGTCTTTCCTGAACCGGTAGGGCCTATCATAACTATATTACTTTTCTGAAGCTCCACCTCGTCCTCTTTATCCTGCAAACCGTTGATCCTCTTATAATGATTGTATACAGCCACTGCAAGAGCCTTCTTCGCATCGGTTTGTCCGATAACATAATCCGACAGGGTTTCTGTAATTTCCCTAGGTGCCTTCAGCTCGAACCGAGTTCTTTCAACCCTGCCCTCTTCTTCACACTCAACGGAAAATTCATCACCGATAATCTCAGCACACATCTCCACACACTGATCGCAAATATATGCTCCCTGTCCTGCAATGAGTCGTCTTACCTGACTTTGAGGTTGTCCGCAGAAAGAGCATCTAAGCTCATGCCCTTCATTGTTAAAATTTCCTTCCATATGTACCCCTCTTATCTGGAAGCAATAACTTTATCGATAAGCCCGTATTCACAAGCCTCCTCTGCCTCCATAATATTATCTCTATCGGTATCTTGCCGGATAACATCAAGTGCCTGACCTGTGTTCTCACTTAAAATCCGATTTAATTTTTCCTTCGTTTTTAAAATCCATTGAGCATGAATCTCTATATCAGACGCCTGACCGCTAACACCACCCAAGGGTTGATGAATCAACACCTCTGCATTGGGCAGGGCATATCGCTTGCCCTTGGCTCCCGAAGATAAAAGGAAAGCTCCCATACTTGCTGCCATCCCTGTACAAATCGTGGATACATCAGGTCTGATGTAGTTCATGGTATCATAGATAGCCATTCCGGAAGTTACAGAGCCTCCGGGGCTGTTTATATAAAGGCTTATATCCTTTTCCGGATCCTCCGCCTCTAAAAACAGAAGCTGGGCTGTAACAAGGCTTGCAACAGAGTCGTTTATCTCCTCACCTAAAATAATGATTCTATCTTTAAGAAGTCTTGAAAAAATATCGTAGCTTCTCTCTCCGCTGCCTGTCTGCTCAATCACATATGGTACTAATGCCATAAGATCACTCCCTCATTCTTATTTTTCTTCAGTGTCTTCAGCTTCTTCTTTTTTTTCTGCTGTTAGCTCATCAACCCTGGTAACTTTTGCCTCATCATAAAGCATGTCGATGGTCTTTTTAACCAGAAGGTCTTTCTTAAATAGTTTCATGCTTGCTTCCAGCATCTTACTGATTTCTTCTTTACCCATGTTGTACATTGACGACATGGACTCCAGTTCCTTATCAATTTCTTCTTCGGTTACTTCCAGATTCTCTGCTGCCGCCACAGACAGAAGTGCAATTCTAGTTCCCGCTCTTCTCTCTGCATCGTCACGAACATCATCTCTGAAGCCCTGAATGTCTTTACCTGTAAACTGACAATACTGCTGCAGCGACATTCCCTGGTACCTCAGCTGCTGATCCAGCTCCTGAGCCATCTGATCGATTTCCTCTTCAACAAGGGACTTAGGAACATCAATATCATTAATATCGTAAATCTTAGCTACAATTGCGTCCTTCGTCTGATTCTCATTCTGAACTTCCTTGTTCTTCAGCATATCCTTGCGGGATTCTTCCTTAAGCTCATCAAGAGTATCGAATTCGCTTACATCCTTTGCAAATTCATCATCAAGTTCAGGAAGCTGTTCCTCTTTAATCTCGTGAATTTCACAGTGGAATACCGCGTCTTTTCCTGCCAGTGATTTTTCACCGTATTCTTCCGGAAAAGTAACATTCACATCACACTTTTCGCCGATAGAAACACCTATCAGCTGTTCTTCAAATCCCGGAATAAATGTTCCTGAACCAATCTTCAGCTCCTGTTTTTCCGCTGTTCCTCCCTCAAACTGTTCTTCACCGACAAAGCCCGAGTAGTCGAGAATAACTGTATCTCCATCGGCAACAGGTCTTTCTACTGCAACCATACGGGCATTTCTCTTCTGCATGTTTTCAATGCTCTTATCCACTTCTTCATCAGTAACAACGGCATTGAGCTGCTCAGCTTCTACACCCTTATAATCCTTAATTTCCACCAAAGGGAAGAGTTTAACTTCCATTGTCATTGTCAGTGGTTTGCCCTTTCCCATTTCACTAAAATCAGCCTTAGGGCTGTCTATTACTTCCAAATCTAATTCATCAATTGCTTTAGGATAATATTCACCAAATAAATTGTTAATTGCATCTTCAAAGAAGATTCCTTCTCCGTAATGTCTTTCGATAATGCTTCTTGGAGCCTTACCTTTTCTGAAGCCGTTAATGGAAAACTGCCCGCGATTCTTTTTGTAAACCCCGATCACAGCATTTTCAAATTCTTCTGCTGTAAAGTCCAATGTGAATTTTGCTTCATTATTCTCCTTTGAGATAAGTGTAGTTTTCATTATTGTATATCCTCCTAATTTGTAGCTGACTTAATTTATTTCACGGTTACAGCAAGCCAATATCCCAAAATTACTACTGTTAACAGATGCCCTTGAGTGAAAAGTGCAGGTGACAATGTGACTTCCTATGTCATAATTGCTGCTGTTAACTGATGTCCTTCGGTTCTCCGACTCTTGCAATCAAAAACCGCAAACAAGTCATATTATTATATACTCATTTGCGATTAAAGTAAACACTTAAAGGCTTAATTTTCAGTAATTCTTGGCTAAATCTCAACCAAAACCCCACTATAATAACCTTCCACGCTGAAATTTGCTCAAATCCTCCGGTTTTAACAGGTATTTTGCCGAAATTTTCCTTCCAAGTTCCCTAAAATCCTTCTCATCTCCATGAAAAAGCTCCAGTTCTACTTCAGAAACAGGTGTTGTCCTGCCTTTCGCCCTAATTTCTCCCAAGTCATAGGACAAAATACTGACGGACTTTCCGGTATCTAATCGAAATTCTCTGCGATTGAACCTCATCTCCATAATCGGAACCAACTTCTGTCCTTTCGTAACAGCTTTTAATTCGTCAAAAATCCCCCATCTGCTGAAAATATCTATTTCAGGGTTGCTAATAAGTTTCTCATCACTTACCTTTACATTGATTTCTTCCCTTTTGTGAAGCCCGTTTTCGCTTCCTCCCGACCACTTGAGCGTAGCAACATAAACTTTTCCCTCAAGCCTTATCCTCATTGCCATGAGATTTTCTGCCAAAGCCTCATCTTTCGTATCAAAATATATGGCATGCATCGGTATGAGATTATCACTTCCCTCATTTTTCAATTTCAGTATTTCTTCATCTTCAAAAATCTGTCGGGCAATCTCTCTATCATCGACTAAGTACTTTAATTCTATCTCCATTCTCTGACTCTTATCACTTTTACTTCCGCCATCGGTTTACATTTGTAGAAACAGCTGATTTTCTGTTTTTTATCTGTTCTTATTTCTTCTTATTTCGTTTCTTAAATTTAATCATCTGTTCCAGAAGCTGTTTGTTCATTTTTTTCTGGTTTTCCACAAGTTCCTTATAGTCTTCCATATCTACCATTTGAAATACCCAGATATACGACCTGAGTCCGGCATTTTCAATTTGGCTATGGATAGTTTTGTTTATTCTTTCCACAGACTCTCCGGCTTTAATCAGATATACTCTTGCGATAAAGCCTCCACTCAACCTCTTGATTTCAATTATGTGCTCTGCTCTGCTGTTATTCGTTATAGCTCTGCGAATAGTCTCTACAATTCGTCTGCTAAGCTCCCGATTCTCTGCATCCCGCACCAGCATCCAAAAGGAGCCGGCAGCCGCAATTCCCAATATGCCCGAAATTATTCCGGCAAAAGCGTCAACCGTACCAAAGTACATTATAAGTCCCGGGATGAAGCAGAACCATTTCAGTCTGCTAAAAAATCTCAATTCGTCTTCCATAATAAATGCCCCCATACAATAAATTTCTACGAAACAGAAGCAAAAATACCTTAAAGCTTATATTGGATTGCGTTGACAATACATGCTGCAATATTGCTTCCGCCCTTTCTTCCCCTTGCAACTATGCCGGGTATTCCTGACTCAATAAGCCTTTCTTTGCTTTCCACTACATTTACAAATCCCACGGGAACGCCTATTACTCCAACAGGATTCAGCTTACCTTCCTTGACCAGACTTACTATCGAAAGAAGTGCCGTAGGTGCGTTTCCAACTGCAAATATTACAGGGCCTTTCAGCTTGGACGCCTTCTCCATACTTATGTAGGAACGAGTTAAGCCCCTTTCCTTTGCTTCCTTTGCCACATCCTCATCTCCGATGAAGCAAAGTACCTTTCCACCGTAACTCTCAATTCTCTTTTTGTTAATTCCGGACTGCGCCATTTTCGTATCCGTCACAATGGTTGCACCCTTCTTAATCGCATCAGAAATTGCATCTACCACTCCATCGCTGAACCACATACTATCTGCATACTCAAAATCCGCCGATGTATGAATACACCTCTTTACTATATGTTCATATTTGGGGTCAATCTTCTTATTTCCCAGAATTTCCCCGATTATTTCAAAACTTCTTGCCTCAATCTCAGTCGGCTTTACATTTTCAATTTTCATATTTTCTCCTTAAATTATTTGATTATATCAAGTAACATATCCATATTCAAGGCTTTACGCATTCCATCAGCCAGAACATCATACTGTCTTTGTTTATATTCCTCTAAATTAAAAGCCTCAATTGCTGACGGATCAAGACCTTTTTCCTCAAACAGAGCTTTAACTAAAGTTGAAGCGATTCCTTCTCTGTCAAAAACACCGTGTATGTAAGTGCCGTATACATTGCCTCTATTTATTATATTGGCATCTTTTTCCTGGGAGCCCATGTGAATTTCATATCCTGTATATTCTTTTCCGGACAGTTCGCTGAAAATTCCGGTTACAGAAGAAAGCTTTCCGGTTACTTCTTTAGTTACCTTCTCATCTGCGAAGATTGTACTGTGTGGAAGCAGCCCCATGGCATCAAGTTCACCGCCATGCTCCACACCTCCGGGATCGGAAATTTTTTTACCTAGAATCTGGTATCCGCCACATACACCTATTATAGGCTTACCTCCGGAAGCATATTTTAAAACATTCGCTTCCATGCCGCACTGACGCATCCACAAAAGATCACCCATTGTATTTTTAGTACCCGGAATAATAACAAGATCGGGATCCCCCAGGTCTCCGGGTTTTTTAACATATCTTACTCCCACACCCTCCATATATTCCAAAACATTGAAATCTGTAAAGTTTGATATTCTTGGAAGTCTGATTACAGCAATATCTATAAGTGCTGCCCTATCTTTTTTAGTAAACTTTTCTGATAAACTGTCCTCGTCATCTATATCCACATTCATATATGGAACAACTCCTAAAACAGGAACTTTGATAATATCCTCCAGCATGGATAAGCCCGGTTTTAAGATTTCAAGATCACCTCTGAATTTATTGATAACAACTCCTTTTACCCTGGCTCTTTCATCTTCATCAAACAAAAGCATTGTGCCTGCCAGTGATGCAAAAACACCACCTCTGTCAATATCGCCCACAAGAATCGCAGGAGCATCTGCCATCTTTGCCATGCCCATGTTGACAAGGTCGTTATCCCTCAGATTTATCTCGGCAGGACTTCCCGCACCCTCCATTACAATAACATCATATTCCTCAGCTAAAGAGTTATAGGTTTTTCTTATTTCCTCTCTGAAAACAGGTTTATTCTCATAGAATTCCTGTGCCTTCATATTCCCATAGACTTTTCCATTCAGTATAACCTGTGATCCCTTGTCACTGGTAGGCTTCAGTAAAACCGGATTCATTCTGCAGTCGGGTTCAAGCCCGCATGCCTCTGCCTGCATTACCTGGGCTCTTCCCATCTCAAGACCGTCTTTGGTAATATAAGAATTAAGTGCCATATTCTGCGCCTTAAACGGGGCAACTTTATATCCTTCTTGTTTTAAAATTCTGCATATGCCTGCTGTAATAAGGCTCTTTCCTGCGTTGGAACAAGTACCCAGCACCATCAAAGCTTTTGCCATCCTCTACCTCACTATATAAATAAAAATCAGCGTTCTTACACCTGTCGTTAAAATCAGGGATAAAATAGCCGTGACATACATCAATATATTAGTTTTCTTGATGTCGGAGCCTTCGATTTCCTTTAAAGGATCCCCAACTGTTTTTTTCTTATATACTTCCCCGAAATAGCTTGCATCTCCAAGAAGCTGAACTCTCAATGCACCGGCACATGCTGATTCCGGATTTCCTGCATTGGGGCTTACGTGATTCTTTCTGTCCCTAAAAAATATTCTAAAAGCATTTTTGCCGTCAAGTCCACATATAAATGCCGCCATGCACATTACAAATCCTGTGATTCTGGCCGGAATAAAATTCAGAATATCATCAAAAATTGCAGAAACCTTGCCGAAGTTAATGTATCTCTCGCTCTTATAACCCACCATTGAGTCCAGTGTATTTCCTGCTTTATAGAAGAATCCCATGGGAACACCACCTATAAGCAAGTAAAACATTGGGGCGATTATTCCATCTGAAGTATTTTCCGCCACTGTTTCACATACAGCCTTTATAATTTGCTTAAAGTCCAGATCCTGAGTATCTCTTCCCACTATATATGAAAGGTACTTTCTCGCACCCTGTATATCATTTCTCCCGATTTCATCTCCAACCTTCTTTGCAGCTTGTCCCAGGGATTTAGCCGCAAATATCTGCCAGCACCAAAATACCTCGAGCATATATTTCAGCCAAGGATTTATATAGTCTGCCCACAATAGAATATAATAGGGTAATATCGTTGCAATTCCAATGACTATTATAGTCAAAAAAATGCCGGCAGTAAATTCTCCTTTTTCGGTTTTCGGAAAGGCCTTTCTCAAATACTTCTCACATAGAGAAATAAGTTTTCCGATATATACTACGGGATGGGGCATCCATGACGGATCTCCCAACGCCAGATCAATTAAAAATCCAAGTAAAACGACATAAACCGCCTCCATCTCTATCTCCCATACATCTTACATGCGTCAATAAATGATTTTGCAAATCCGGGATTTCCCCAAAGATGAAGATGCGGATATCCCGCATACATGGATTTTGTTGCCTTGCCCGTAAGCCATGTTCTGCCCCTTCCGTTGGATGCCGTAAAGCCGGTTCCATAACTGTCCGTATCACTGTAATGAAATTCGTGACACCGTATGCTTTCACCCTTCCTGCAAAGGACATTATCCACATTTGCCTCCAAATCTTTATACCCAAATCTTACAAGACTTTTAGTTACATGGCTGTTTCCTTCAATTGCCCCTACAGTTTTATATTTCTTACCGGAAATCTCAATGGACTCTCCCAAATACATAAAGCCGCCACACTCTGCATATATGGGCATTTCATCTTCCGAAGCCTGTTTTATTTCCTTCAGCATAGATTTATTTTGAGAGATTTTTTTCGATATGCAGCTCGGGATAACCTCCTCCCAGGATTAAACCACTGATGTCACACGGCAGATGCTCATCCTCCACAGGAGAAAAAGGAATCAGCCGAGCACCCAGATCCTCGAACATTTCCAAAACATCTTCATAATAAAAGCAGAAAGCTTTATCCCTTGCAATTCCAATCTTTACTGAGCTTTCATCTCTCCTCGGCAAAATTGTTAAATCCTTGTATTCAAGAGTTGCAGCACCTTTACCGAGTTTCATGATTCCATCTAAATCCAAACTTTTTTCAGCGGCTTTTCCAAGCATATCCATCTTCTTCTTTATATCGGAAATTTCCTCTGCAGTAACAAGTCCAAGATGTCTTGAGCCGATGGACGCTTCCGGTACTCTAGGTAAATGACCATAGGTTTTGATGCCGTTTTCCTCCAAAAGCTTTTTGTATATGGCATACATCCCCTCCGAGCAGTTATTGAGAATAACTCCCGCAATTCTATTTTCCATAAAATCCAAGTATCCCTTTATCTCAGCCACCACAGATAAACTCTTCCCCTTTATATTAACAACCAGTATAGTCGGAGTTTCCGTTAATTTTGCAATATGGTTTGCAGAACAGCTGTCGTCTTTAAACCCTCTACCGTCATAAAGTCCCATTACACCTTCAATAACAGCAAGCTCAGAGCCTTTGCTGTCCCTTGAAAGAAGATATTTCACCGTTTCTTCCCCGCACAAAAAAATATCCAGGTTTCTAGATTTCGTTCCCAGCACCTTGCTGTGAAACATAGGATCTATATAGTCAGGACCACATTTAAAAGAGTTTATTCTATGGCCTTTATTTTTCAGTGCAGAAAGCAGGGCACAGGTTACTGTAGTTTTTCCACAGTCAGAGCCTGTTCCTCCTATTAAAATTCTGGGGATTTTTCTTTCCAATCCATACCTCCCTCTATGCTTCTTTAGGTACACCTTTTATTAAATACACGGGATTTTCTGCCCTCATAAGATGGTATCGTCCCAGTTTATGGGCATCGGAAACACTTACGAGTCTTGATGATATTTCCATACCCATACCTTTAAATAGGGCAAATGCTTCTGTAATAGTTTCCATTGTAACAGCAGTAACCAAAATTTCCGCCTTCGGATTTTTCCTTAAAACAAGGGTTACTATTTCTCTCAAATTTCCCGACGAACCCCCTACAAACACCTTGTCCGCCGGAGGAAAATCTTTCATTTCATCACTTGGGGCTTCACCAAAAACAAGTTTGATATTTTTTATTCCCAGCCTTTTCATATTGTTCCCGGCAATCTCAAACGCCTCCCTGTCTTTTTCTACTGCATAGACAAAATTCTCCCTTGCACGAAGCGCAAGAGTACATGTCATTGCACCTGTTCCCGCACCGATATCATAAACTGTTTCTCCGGGCATAATTCCAAGCTCAAAGGCACTTAATTCTCTGACTGCTTCTTTAGTCATAGGAGCCTTTCCTCTGACAAAATCGCCATCTCTCAGAGGTATCAAGGGATCTCGTGCATTCTTATTTTCTATAATCATAACAGCAAGGGAACTGAATTTGCGATTTAAAAGATTGGTGGCTGTATCTCTTGTTATCCTCTCATCCCGCATAGAAAGCCTTTCTCCGATGGAAACCTTCACATCTCCAAGTCCGAAGGCTACAAGCTCTCTCAGAATATCATCAACCTTATTGTCACCTCCGGTCAGAGAGAAAACCTTTTTATTGTAACATACATGGGGAACAATAGAGCCCCCCCTGCCGTGTAGACTGACCAGCTTCATATCAGCATAGCTCATTCCCATCCTTGCAACAAAGTACTGCATACTGCTTATTCCGCATAAAAACCTGAGATTAACCTCCTTCGGTACCTGCCTTGAAATAGTCTGGGCAATACTGTAAAATCCCGTATCTCCGCTTGCAAGGACAATTACATTTTTTCTCTCATTTTTGTGTGCTTCTATGTATTTTATCGTATCGCTTATACCAAGCTTCAAATGGCCTTTGATTATTCCGTCAAAATGAACTGATGAAATTACAACATCTGCGGCCTTTAGAGTCTCCCTAAGTTGTTCCGTCATTAAATATCGGGCTCCGGGCCCTGCACCTGCAACTATTACATTCATAGGTTTCCTAACCTTTCTTTTACTTCTTCAATGGATAAACCGCTTTCCTGAGCCGGTCTTCCTATTACGAGAACCCTGTAACCCTCTTTGGCCAGGGCTGTTTTTTCTGCAAATCCGCCTGCCCTGCCTGTGCTTTTAGTAACTAATATATCAAGTCCAAACTGCTCCATCGTGGCAATATTCATCTCCCTTGTAAAAGGACCCTGCATACCTATTATATACTTTGACTGCACACCGGCTTCCTCGCAGTTGTCAAGGGACATGTGACTTGGCAGCACCCTTGCGACTGCCCTCTGAGAAAAATCTCTAATCTTAGAATACTTCTTCAGCTCCTTTGCACCTGTCGTAAGGAGAAACTTCCCCTCCATTTTATCTAAAGCCCTTGCAGCCTCTTCAATATTTTCCACAAGCGTAACTCCTTTGGGAACAGGCTCCTCCGCCCTTAAAAGTCTGATATATTCCACCTCTGTTTCATCACATGCGGCTTTAATATTTGCAGTTACAATGTCTGCATAGGGATGTGTCGAATCTATCACCAGACTGTATTTTTTTTCTGAAAAGACCTTAGCCATGTCCTTTTCGGTCAAACGCCCTTGAATCACATTTACATTTTCTAAATCCGTAAAGGTTGTCTCTCCGTAATCTGTTGCTACATAAAAATCAGCTTTATCCAAATTCCCGGATTTCTTCAAAAACAATGCAAGCTCATATCCTTCAGAAGTACCTGAAAAAATAGCAATTCTATTATAAACGGTAGCCACGAGGGGTCACCATCCTTCCGTTCAGCAAACGGGTCTGCGAGTTACCGATAAATACAGTAGTAAACATATCAATATCGGGATTATCAACTAAATCTTTAAGGGTACAGATAATTCCCTTTTCTCCCTCACGACCTATGTTTTTCACATACCCGCAAACTGTATCCCAACCTCTGTATTCTGCAATGTATTCTGCAGCTTTATCTATGTAGTCGTGCCTTTTCCTGCTCTTCGGATTATACAGACAGATTACAAAATCAGCTTCTCCTGACAGTTTTAATCTCTTTTCAATCTTTTCCCATGGAGTAAGTAAATCACTTAAAGATATTACTGCAAAATCGTGTATAAGGGGTGCACCTAAAACCGCTGCTCCGCTACATGCCGCCGTAATGCCCGCAACTGTTTTGATTTCAACATCGGGATGTTCTTCTGCAACTTCGCACATAACACCTGCCATACCGTAAACACCTGCATCACCACTGCAAACAAAAGCAACTGTCTTCCCCTGCAAAGCATAATCCAGTGCAATCTTGCATCTATCCACCTCTTTTTTCATTGATGTAGACTGAACAATCTTCCCTTCGCACAGTTCTTTTACCAATTCAACATACAGCGTATATCCCACCACAACATCGCTTTCTTCAATGGCAATTCTCGCCTCCGGCGTCATAAACTCTTCATTACCGGGACCTATGCCCACAACATATATTTTCATCAAAATTTACCTTTCCAATCTTTAATTCCCATGGCAATAGTCATGCCGTCTTTGGATTTTTTCCCTAAAATAAACTTTTTCGCCCCTATACCCGCAGCACTTCTCTCACATACATTATCAGCACCCGTAGTTTTCTCAACGAAATCCGAGTGGTGAAACTCTCCGGGAATCTCCATCAGCTCCCGAGCAGAAAAAAATTTACAGCCAATCCCGTATTTTTCACTAAAATGCTTTATGCAAGCCTCATCTTTTTTCAGATCAATTGAGGCCATCCGGGCAACTGCCTTAACAGAAATATTATGCTCCTTCAAATTTTCCAGTATAAAAGCTTCAAAAGCTTCAGAGCAGGTATTCCTCCTGCAGCCAACTCCTAACACGACATTGACGGGAACCAGATTCAATGTGCGTGCAAAGGGTTTTTTTTCATCGTCATGACTTATGCAGATTCCCTTGTCAAGACCCTGTTTCTTAACATCAAATCCTGCATAGTTACATGAATCCGACTTTGAAATTTCCTTATTTCCGGTATATTCTCCCTCTGTTCTCCCTTCTTCCACCATATATATGCCATCAGGCATAGCTCCTGTAACAGAAAAATCAGATTTAAGTCCAACTTTTTCACCCTGCAAAAGAGCTCCTGAAATAGTCTTGATTTCATCTGTATTTGCAACCCTGCAGTTGTTTTTCACAGCCCAGACATCACATGCCCAAACCCCCGACAGGTCAGTTGCCGTAGTTATTACCGGCTCTGCCTCCAAACAGTCTGCCAGATATGATGCCAGCTCATTGCCACCACCCATATGACCTGAAAGAACTGAAATCACATACTTTCCCATTTCATCTACGCAGATAACCGCAGGGTCCGTATCCTTTTTCACTATATGTGCAGAGATCAGTCTAACTGCAATTCCAAGGGCTCCCACAAAAATAATTTTATCGACCTTATTGAAATTCTCATTCACAAACTCTCTGGCTGTGCTTTTTTCTCTATTATAGAAAATACAGGACTCATTTGGAAAAAAATCTGAAATCCTATGTGACAGTACTTCTCCTCGCCTGGTAAAAGCTAAAAGTCCAATCATTACTTATTTGCCTCACGGAAAAGATGGGTAAATTCAGGGTCATAAAGTTTTGACCTGTCATAACGATCTCCCAAAAAACCTCCGACCATTATCAGAGCCATTTTGTTAATTCCATTGTCGGCAGCAGCTTTTGCAATATTGTTAACAGTGGTTCTTATAACCTTTTGGTCAGGCCAGGTTGCTCTGTAAACTATTGCTGCCGGGGAATCGGGAGCATATCCCCCTGCCATAAGTCTTTCCTGAAGTTCTTCAAGCATGGTAGAAGTCAAAAATACCACCATTGTTGCCCCGTGGGCTGCAAGCTTCGATATTTCTTCTTCTGCAGGAACCGGTGTACGACCTGCCATTCTGGTCAAAATAACGGTCTGACTAACATCCGGAAGAGTATATTCTGCTTTTAATGCTGAAGCTGCACCAATGAAGGAGCTTACCCCCGGTACATATTCATATTCCATCTTCTTTTCATCGAGAATATCCATCTGTTCTCTGATTGCACCATATATACACGGATCTCCTGTATGAAGACGGACAACCGTCTTATCAAAGTTTTTTTCCATAACATCAATTACTTCTTCTAAAGTCATGTGGGCACTGTTAAATATGTCACATTCCTCCTTTGCGTAATCCAAAAGTTGGGGATTAACAAGGGAGCCTGCATAAATAATGACATCCGCTTTCTTCAAAAGCTCTGCACCTCTTACCGTAATGAGATCCGCTGCTCCGGGACCGGCCCCGATAAAGTAAATCATATTTTTCCTCTCTTTCATATCAATATTAAGTCAATATTAAATCATCCTTTTATTTCAGCCCTACAGATATATCTCCGGTTGCTGTATCTATATATGATAGTTATTACATCAGATAAATGAAGTATCAAGAGCTTATCGACAAACCCCGCCGTACATACTATATTTATTTCATGCCTTGATCCTTACGAATTTTTTCTATTAACTCATCTGCCCCCTCTGATTTTATCAGATTATTCCTGTCGGTGGTAAACATGACAACTTCAATTTTAACTTCGTCCTTTAGCCTGAAGTTAAGAAACCAAAGTGCTCTGTCGCAGATTCTCCTCTTCAACTCAGGAAACCACGGCATATCCTTTACAAGCTCAAATGCCTTATCTGTATTTACACATTTTAGCATTTTTTCAAGCAGAGGTACAGGTGCTCCTAAAATGGCACTGTGTGTTACGAAAACCTCCATTCTCGCATCTGCATAAAGAGAATGAGTATTCATAACGCCTGCAGCGATTTTCACAAGTTTTCCGGTATGCCCCACCAATAGAACTTCTTTGAATCCCTTATATTTAATATAATCTAAAGCCTCTCCCACGAAGTTTGAAATTTCTGCCGCCTTATCTATATCCAACCCCAAATATGTTTTACAGAAGTCCATTCCATAATTGCCCGGAGCAATTAAAATCCTTTCCGGATTTTCTGCATATCTTTTGTCTATATCAACTTTAATAGTATCAAGCAGTGCCTTTTCACTCATGGGTTCCACTATTCCCGTAGTTCCCAAAATAGAAATTCCTCCTATAATTCCAAGTTTAGGATTAAAAGTCTTTCTTCCGACTTCTTCTCCTCCCGGTACGAAAACTTCAACTCTAAGCCCCCTGTGATACCCATGTCGCCTGCAAACTCTCAAAAGATTTTCCCTGATCATTTTCCTTGGAACCGGATTTATTGCAGCCTCTCCTACTTTACACTGAAGACCATCCTGAGTCACCCTGCCGACTCCAATACCACCATCTATTATAATATCTTCGGTTTCTGTTTTTGTAACCTTAACGGTAATTGGAAGTCCATGTGTTGCATCTGCGTCATCGCCACCGTCTTTAATTATGGCACAGACCGCCTCATCATTTGACCACTGTGCATTTTCCACATCAAAAATCGCCTCCTGACCCTTTGGCAATTTAATTTCAACCTGAAGAACCTTTTTGCCTGTGAGCAGCATTTCAAGAGACGCTGTAGCAGCTGCAGTGGCACAGCTTCCGGTGGTGTATCCACATCTCAACTTTTTTCCGTTTACCAACCTGTATTTCTCATTTTTCATGTATAGCTCCGTTTTTCATGAAACGATTTCTCTGTTTCATTATATTCCACCTGTGATACCATGTCAAAGAATTTAGAAAAACATAAAACCCTGAAAATTATCGGACAAAGACTGATATTATCAGGTACCATTTCTATGTTTTTTCCAAATATTATTCTGAAAAAAAGAAACTGAGATAAACCTTAATTCAAAAGGTCTGCCCCAGTTCTCTATTGACTTTATTTTTCATATACGCTTTATGATTCTTTGCTTCACCCCAACATCCGACATATAGTCCTTCATTTTCTATTGGTACTTAACAGCCGAATCTGCTTCTAACCTTTTCCTCACCCAGAATCTGTTGGATTTCCCAAATATCCGGAGACTGACTTCTGCCCATAAGTGCAATCCTTATAACTGTACTTACATGACCCACATGACCTTTGTACTTCTCCGGATGTTTTTTATAATCCTTCGGTTTTGCGGCATATCCCATGGAAACTGCAATTTCTCTAATTTTATCAAACCAACGGCTTTGATCATCTCCGTGGTCATAACTTTCCATGTATGAAGTCAATATCTTCTCTGCATCTTCCCTCGAAACTTCGGTCGGATTTTCTTCTTCTATCTTAAAATGTCCGTCAAAGAAATAGCTTATAAAATCCATAATCTGTCTTCCGTAAATCAGGTCTTTACGAGGTTTCTTATCATTTCTGCCCAGGTCTAAAATTTTCAGCATATATGCTCTGTCCTCAAACATATCGGAAAACTCCGGTGCGAATTCACAGGACCAAGACTTTAAAAAGTCGTACAAATCCTCTGCAGAAATTTTGAGAAGGACTTCTTTGCTGATGTCATTAAGTTTATTAAGGTCGAATAATGCCCCCGAACTACTCATTTTTTCCGTGGTAAACGGAAACTCATCTATGGAACTTTCCGGATTTTCCATTCTCCACTCTTCAAAATTCGAGTTTAAGATTGTCAAAAGATATTCCCTCACCGCTGCCGGATGATACCCCTGATTTCTATAATATGTGAGAGCCAGCTCAGGATCTTCACGCTTAGAAAGTTTTCTCTTGTTCCCATTTTCATCCAGTTTCATAAGCTGTGCCGTATGGCAATAAATCGGAATTTTCCAGCCCAATTTTTCAAACAGTTCTATATGAGTGGGAAGTGATGACAGCCACTCTGCGCCTCGTACAACATGTGTGGTTCTCATTAAATGATCATCAATTACATGGGCAAAATGGTAGGTCGGAATTCCTGTTGCCTTTAAAATAACGATGTCCATGAAATTTTCCGGCATAGTCAGGGTTCCACGAATTGCATCCTCTACACTTACCTTTCTTACCTCGATCTTCTCCTCATCTCCGTCAATTGTCTTAATTGCATCTTTTCCTTCAGATTTAAGGCGAAGTACATAAGGTCTGCCTTCTTTCAGAGCCTTTTCAACATCTTTTAAATCCCATTCCCTGCACCTTGCAAACTCACCATATATGCCCGGAGTCTTTTTATCTGCCTCCTGGGATACTCTGATTTCTGAAATTTCTTCCTCAGTTAAAAAACATGGATAGGCCTTGCCCTCTTCCACCAATTTCTTTGCAAAGCATTGATAAATTTCGCCCCTACGGCTCTGGGTATAATCTCCGTAATCACCCATGTCCCCAGATTTGCCTGCACCTTCATCAAATTTGATTCCAAAGAATTTCAAGGAGTCTATGATTGTCTCCACAGCACCTTCAACATATCTCTTATCATCAGTATCTTCTATTCTAAGGTAAAACACTCCATTGGACTGATGCGCCATTCTTTCGTCTACAAAGGCTCCGTAAAGATTCCCCAAATGCATAAAACCTGTCGGACTCGGACCGAGTCTGGTGACTTTCGCTTCTTTTGGAAGATCTCTTTCCGGATACATCTTTTCATATTCTTCCGGCGATTTATTTATATGCGGAAACAATAACTGTGCAAGCTTTTTATAATCCATATATTTTCTCCTCGTTTACTTGGTTCATATATTAAGGTCTACATATAGAACTACACCTATAGTCGAACCTCCCCACCTGATAATCTGTCATCATAGACAGCTCTGCTGCCGCCTATAAATTTAGGTCTTGTTCTGACGCAAACCACATTTGCCTCACCGATTTTCTTAATCTTTGTCCTTACCGGAACTGCAACAGCTCTCAGGTGCATACCTATTATGGTATCACCGATATCCATACCTGCCGCAGCCTTTATGTGTTCAACTGCAACCGGATCTTTTGCATTCTCATAATGAGTCACAGAAAAAGACCCCCCTGCATGCAGCTGTGGAACCACATTACAAATCTCCGTTCCTTTAGGCAAAGCTTCTTTCTCCACTATTATGGCTCTGTTCAGATGTTCGCAGCATTGAGCGGCCAGATAAATTCCTCTTTCATCTAAAAGCGGTTTTATTCCCTCGTATATAGCCTTTGCAACATTGATATCCGAGCCTCTGCCTATATGCTGTCCCTTTACCTCACTTGAGGAGCAACCAACCACAAAGATTTCTCCCTTTTCGATTTTCGCTGTTTTAAGCAGTTCTTCACATGCTTCTTTTGCCCGAACTTTAATTTCTTCATAAGTCATTTGATTACTCCTTCCCTTTATCTTATCCGCAAAACTTTTTATACATCCCAGCTGTTCAGATACGCTTCCTGCTCCTCCGTAAGTTTATCGATTTCAATACCCCATGCTTCAAGCTTAAGCCTTGCAACATCATCGTCAATTTCTTTACTGACATCTATTACTTCTCGATTAAGGTTCATGTGGTTTTCTTTCACATAAAGAGCTGACATCGCCTGAACCGCAAAACTCATATCCATAATTTCCGCAGGATGCCCGTCTGCTGCCGCAATATTCACAAGTCTTCCCTCTGCAATAACATTGATCCAGTTATCGTTAGGAAGCCTGTAACCCATAATATTATTTCTTGTTTCCTTCTTCTCCAAAGCGACTTTTTCTAATTCGTCCATGTCTATTTCGCAGTTAAAATGTCCGGCATTGGTCAAAATAGCCCTGTCCTTCATTGTCATCATCTGAGGAACAGTAATGGTCTTACAGCATCCTGTTGCACTTACGAAAATATCTCCCAAAGGTGCGGCTTTATCCATAGTCATTATGTCAAAACCATCCATTTTAGCTTCTATTGCCCTGACCGGATTGATTTCTGTCACTATTACTTTAGCCCCCAGAGATGCCGCTCTCATTGCAATTCCCCGTGAGCACCAGCCATACCCCACTACCACAACGGTTTTAGATGCAATAATCAAATTGGTATTCCTCATTATGCTGTCCCACACTGACTGTCCCGTTCCATACCTATTGTCGAAAAGGTGCTTACAATCAGCATCGTTAACTGCAACCATCGGAAACTTGAGGATTCCTTCTCTTTCCATGGCTTTGAGCCTAATTACACCGGTTGTGGTTTCCTCACAGCCTCCCCGGACTTCTTCCGCAAGATCAGGTCTTTTGGTATGGAGCAAACCCACAAGATCCCCTCCGTCATCTATAATTATGTTCGGCTTGCAGGACAGACACATTTCGATATGTCTGTCATACTCTTTCTGAGTTGCGCCATGGTATGCAAATACAGACAGACCGCTGTCTGCAAGGGCTGCTGCAACATCATCCTGAGTGGACAAAACATTACTTCCCGTTACATACATCTCTGCTCCTCCTGCAGCAAGGACGAGGCAAAGATAAGCGGTCTTTGCTTCCAGATGAACAGAAAGGGAAATCTTAATTCCCTCAAAAGGTTTTTCCTCTGCAAATTTCTTTTCTAGGCCTGTAAGCAGAGGCATGTTATGCTTAACCCACTGTATTTTTTTATGACCTGACGGTGCCAACTCTATATCTCTAATTTCGTATTTTGACATTTTTTCCCCTTCGTTCAAAGTAATAATATATATTGAAATCATTTTATCATATGTAAACAGTATTTCTACAATTGATAAAATAATACGTTATTTGCTCTCCTGAAACAAGTTATTCAACAGTCACAGATTTTGCCAGGTTTCTGGGTTTATCAATATCTTCACCCTTGATCTTAGCCACATAATAGGCAAACAACTGAAGGGGTATAACAGAAAGTATAGGCGTAACTTCATCATCGCACTCCGGAATATATACCGTTTCGGTACTCTCTGCCTCTATCTTAGTATTCCCTTCCTTTGCAACGGAAATAACATGAGCCATTCTCGCCTTTACCTCAACGATATTTGAATACATCTTATCGAACAAGAAATTTTGTGTAGCCAAGGCAATCACAATGGTCTCCGGTTCCATCAGTGCAATAGTTCCATGCTTTAGTTCTCCTGCCGCAATTGCAAAAGAGTTGATGTATGAAATTTCTTTCAGTTTAAGGGAACCTTCAAGTGCCACAGCTGAATCTAATCCGCGCCCTATGAAAAACACCTGGGTTCGGTTATACAAGCGTTCTGCCAGCTTCTGTATTTCATTGCTTTTCTTTAAAATTTCATCTATCTTCGCCGGCATAGCCATAAGTTCCTGAATTATATTGTCGTAATATTCTTTTGAAATTGTTCCCGTTAAATCAGCCAGATAAAGCCCTATTAAGTACATACAAACCAGCTGAGTCGTATAGGCTTTGGTGGACGCCACGGCAATCTCCGGTCCTGCCCAGGTGTAGAACACATCATTCGACTCTCTGGCAACAGAGCTTCCCACAACATTGCAGATTGAAAGCACTCGAGCACCGTGGCTCTTCGCCTCCCTTAAAGCCGCCAGCGTATCCAGTGTCTCTCCCGATTGACTTATCGCTATAAATAAAGTTTTTTCATCCATAACCGGGTTTCTATATCTGAACTCAGATGCCACATCAATTTCAACCGGAATTCTTGCCATCTTCTCAATCACATACTTTCCTACCATTCCTGCGTGATACGCAGTGCCACAGGCTACGATATATACTTTTGAAAAATTCTTTACATCCTCTGCAGTAAGTGAAATTCCGTCAAGCTTAATTCTTCCCTCTTCATCTATTCTTCTAAGCAGTGTTTCTTCTACCGCTTTTGGTTGTTCGTAGATTTCCTTCAGCATAAAGTGTTCATAGCCGCCTTTTTCAGCATCTTCTATGCTCCAGTTCACTTTCATCAGTTCCCGTTTTACCGGTTTTCTTGAAGAATCATAAATCTTTATTTCATCAGGTGTACAAACCACCATCTCATCGTTTTCTATTAAATAAATATCATTTACATACTTTAGCAGTGCAGGTATATCTGATGCAATAAATTTGCAGTCTTTTCCCACGCCTGCAATTAGGGGGGCATCCTTTCTGTATGCAACGATTTTGTCCTTTTCATTTGAAGAAACCACGCCGATGGCATAGGCTCCCGTCATTTCTTTTACAGCCTCATAGACAGCATCTTCAAGATTTCCACCGTTTTTCCCATGTAAAATTCCTATGAGCTTGGCTATTACCTCAGTATCCGTTTCAGTCTGAAACTCAATACCATTTTCTTCAGAAAGCTTATTTCTAAGCTCAACATAGTTTTCCACAATTCCGTTGTGGACCACTGCGATTTCACCATCACTGCTTATATGGGGGTGTGCGTTCAAATCAGAAGGAGCACCGTGTGTTGCCCATCTGGTATGACCGATTCCTGTGGTTCCGGTTAATTTTTCACCCTTTATTAAACCCTCAAGGTCTGCAATTTTCCCCTGCTTTTTCCTCACAACAATAGTATTACCGCTCTGCAGTGCAATACCGGCAGAATCATATCCTCTGTACTCCAATTTTTTGAGTCCTTCAATTATGATGCCTTTAGCTTGTGCGTTTCCTGTATATCCAACGATACCACACATATATGATACCTCCTATTTTCCGTATTTTTTTCTGATCAATTCAGCCAAATCATTTGCAAGTTCTGAAATATGCTCTTTATCCTTTCCTTCAATCATAACACGAACCAGAGATTCTGTCCCCGAAGGTCTTATAAGGACTCTGCCCTCTCCTCCCAGTTCATCCTCAATTAAAGAAATTGATGCAATTATTTCTTCATCACTTTTGTATGCAATCTTTCCTTCCTTGCTAACCTTTGCATTGACAAGCACCTGTGGATAAAGTACAACTTCATCGGAAAGTTCTGAGGCAGTTTTCCCTGAATGTACCATAGCCTTGATAAACTGAAGCGATGAAAGGGTTCCGTCTCCTGTGGTAGAATAGTTTCTGAATATAATATGTCCCGACTGCTCTCCGCCTATGACACAGCCTGTCTGAAGCATGGATTCAAGGACATACCTGTCTCCGACATTGGTAATCTCAACACTTGCACCCATATCCTCCACAAATCTGTGAAAACCCATATTACTCATAACCGTTGCCGTAACCAGATCGCCTGCCAGCTGACCCATATCTTTAAGCATCTTTGCACAGATACATATGGTCTTATCTCCATCTACAATTCTCCCCTTTTCATCAACTACGATAAGTCTGTCTGCATCTCCATCATAGGCAAGCCCTATATCAGCCTTTTCCTTTACAACGGTTTTCTGCAGAAGCTCAGGATTAGTTGAGCCGATTTTATCGTTAATATTGACGCCGTTAGGCGAATCCCCAACGGTAATAACCCTTGCACCGAGCCTCTCATAGACCTTAGGGGCAACCTTATATGAAGCTCCGTTTGCACAATCTAAAACCACGGTTTTTCCTTCAAGTATATAATCCACCGTTGAGAGAAGGTACTCTATGTATAGCAGCTCTGCTTCTCTGGATAAGTCAATTTCCTTCCCCAGGTTTGCTCCTTCCGGTTTTTCCTGTGGAAAACTTTTTTCACCCAGGGCATAGCTCTCTATTTCTTCCTCTATTTCATCACTTAACTTATATCCGTCTCCGTTAAAAAACTTAATTCCGTTATCTCTGTACGGATTGTGTGAGGCTGAGATTACCACCCCCGCCTGTGCATCATAAACCCTGACCAATCTTGCAATTGCAGGTGTAGGTGTCACACCTATTTTAATTACATTTCCACCCATTGACAAAATTCCGGCAGTCAAAGCATTTTCCAGCATGTCTCCCGACAATCTTGTATCTTTTCCGATTACGATAGCCGGCTGCTTATGCAAATGCCCTAAAACCGTTGCACCTGCTCTGCCGAGATTATATGCAAGCTCCGGCGTCAAATCCACATTTGCAATGCCCCGAACTCCATCTGTTCCAAACAATACACCCATCGTACTCCTCCATAATAACTTTTATATAAAATAGCAGTCTACCATTTTTCTTTACTCTAATTCATCGTGCAAAATGCCCGAAATCCTTGCAGCGGTATGTCAGTTTTTCTTTATTTTCCTCACTTTCACCGTCATAGCAAGTTTTTCGGTACTGTCGGAAAGCTCCACTCCATAAAGAACAGGCTTTATAACAATATATGTATCTGAATACACTTTGGAAATATCTATTATTTCCGCTTTCACGGATTCTATTCTAGCCAAAGCAGACTCAGTGCCCCTGATTGTAATACTCTTCGGCAGTTTATATTCTCTTCTGTAGCGTTCTTGAGATGCTCCTTTAATTTTAACCTCCAGTTTTACTGTCTTTGTTTTATATAAAACAGACTGGACATTAACCGTATTCGACTCAAGAGTTATTCCCTTTACTTCTTTTCCGTATTTGTCCACCGGAACAACCTTTGACTCTATATTTTTCTGATATTTTTCAACCTTAGAAAGGGCAATCTCTGTTTTAAGGGTTTTTACCTTTGCAACTTTAGATTTCCCTCCTGTAATCTGTATTTTTTTGGGGAAAATCCCCTTAGTACTCGGCTCATATCCGCTTTTAAGTTTTCCTGTATACTTAACATCTATGCCTCTGTTTTCACTGACTTTCTTTTCAACACTTATATTAACTTTGCCCGGGTTCTGCTCCTCAAGGGAAATCTTATGGGGAATTTTCACATCCAAAGAAATCTGATTTTCTCCTTCAGTTGAGTTTGAGACATCTGCATTCACTTTTATGTCAGAAGCCTTCAATTCATAAATCGTCTTACGCTTACCGGAAACTTTAACCATTACGGTTTTTTTACCCAAAGCTTTAACAGAAAGTCCGTGATTTTCCAAAATCTGTTCATTTTGAAGAGTTATCGGCACCGACCTGTAAACCTTCGTGGTTTCCGGGTCAAGTTCCCCAATTACATAAAGCCAAAGTATTACGGCAAGAATCAGGGATATAACTAAATTTGCTTTTTTACTTTGCAGCATTCTTGCCCCTCCCTAATTTCTTTCCCCAAAATACAAGTTTAGAGGAAGACTCATCCTCATCTATGAACAAATCCATTAGAATTTTTTCTACATTTTTCTTTTCCAGGAATCGTATAATCTGCCCGTCCTTTGCAACAGATATAATACCCGTTTCCTCGCTGACTATAAGCGTTACGGCATCGGAATTCTCTGTAATTCCGATTCCTGCTCTGTGTCTGGTTCCAAGACTTTTGTTAATACTTATCTTATCTGTCAACGGTAACACGCATCCCGCAGCATACACCTTATCCTGCCTGATGATAACTGCCCCGTCATGCAGTGGTGCTCCTTCATAAAAAAGGTTTCCCAAGAGTTCAGCAGAAATATCCGCATTGATCAGGGTTCCCGTTTCTGCAACATCTTCTAAGGTCACATCACGCTCAAATACGATCAAAGCTCCTGTTCTGCTGTCAGAAAAACTTGCCGTAATATTTGCGATTTCATTGCTTATATATTTTGCCTTATCCTTATCAATCTTGACAAACTTACTCATTCCGATCTTACTTCGTCCCATATATTCAAGTCCCCGCCTCAATTCCGGCTGGAAGATCACCACCAAAGCAAAGAGACCTACGGTAAATACAGCTTTTAGAATCCAATGAACTACATATAAGTTCATATAATCCGCAACAAAATACGCAGCAATAACGAACAGTAAGCCCTTAAGTAATTGCTGTGCTCTGGTATCCTTAATAAATTCAAGAATCTTGTATAAAATAAATGTGGTTATTAAAATATCTAATATATCATTGATTCCAATGGTAGAAATTGTATTTGAAAAAAAATTCTGCATAAAATCACCTCTGCATTCCGCCCATATAATTCTACTAAAAAAATCTCAAAATTACAAGGAGTTAGGTTTATTGATATGCAAACACGGTGAAATTTATTATGTACAAACTTTATTTTACCATTCGATATTTGACGGACTCCTTACTATTTAGTTTTACTGTCATATATATTTTTTGCGTACACAAAAACATTTGCCTTTTTCATTGTTTTCTGAAAATAATATGGTATAATATACAAAAGCAGTAGTTCATTTTTATGAACTAGAAAGGAAGGCCATATATGAAAGTAAACATTATATCAAAGAATTTTAAAACCTATCAAAAATTAGAAGACAAAATTAAATCGAAATTCGAAAAGTTGAGTAAATATTTCTCGGATGAGATAGTTGCAAATGTGGTCCTTTCCCACCAGCGTGACAAGGATAAATTGGAGGCAACAATCAATGCAAAGGGAGCGATTTTCAGGGCGGAATCCGTTGCCGAAGATATTTATGAAAGCCTTGATAATGTAATAGCAAAGCTTTCACGCCAGATGTCAAAGTTTAAAGGAAAACTGCAGAAGCGCTATAATGACAATAAAGCACTGAAGTTTGAGTTTCTGCCGGATCTTGATGAAGAGGTTACAGAGCCGTCTTTAGTTAAGACCAAGCAGCTTGAACTTCGCCCTATGAATGTAGAGGAAGCCATACTGGAGATGGAGATGCTTCAGCACGATTTCTTCCTTTTCTTAAATATGGAAAGCGACAGCGTTTGTCTGATATACAAGCGTAAAGACAACGATTACGGAATGTTGGAGACTAAATACTGATAATTGCATTTAAGGGAGTATCACCGAAAAAGAAGAAGGTTGCCGGATAATTATTGAAGATGCCGAAAATCGAACATGATGAGCATATCTTAAGGTACGATCTCCGTAGTTGTAAGTGTCATGTATGAATTTACTCTATAAAATAAAAAAACAAAATCCGCATATATTGAGAATCATGATATGCGGATTTTGTTTTTTCGTGTATTCATCTTCCCGGTATATAAAATGCAGCGGTCAGTATCCCGCTGTCCTTTCAACAGGGGAGAACATCGAAGTATATCAGGTATTGAAATCCACAGGAATAAATCGTTCTAATACTCCAATTTATCCATCCTCATCTCAACATCGTTAGCAAATTCACGCCCTGCAAACGCCAGAAAAATAATACTTTCAGGCTCTGTCAGATTTAATGCCCCGGCACACTCCATGGCTGTACTTCCCGTTGTATAAATATCATCTATCAAAAGTATTCGTTTTCCGCAAAGCTCATCCTTGTATTTGTTAAAAACCTTTTTATCTAAGGAAATTGCTCCTCGAATATTCTGTTTTCGCTCCTCAGGAGAAAGCCCCCGCATAGGAGACATTTCCCTGTTTCTTACAAGCAAATTTTCTATCATGGGTTTTCCGGTTTCTTTCCCTAAATACTTTCCGATAAGAGCGGATTGATTAAACCCTCGAGCAGATTTCTTCTTCCGGCTTAGCGGAACCGGCACAATAAAATCAAAATCTACACGAGAAAAGTTCAAACGGTCTGCCATTATTTTTCCTATATCTCCGGCAATATATTTTTTATCACTGTATTTTAAAGAAAAAATCAGAGTTCTACCATAGATTCCGTATTCGACACATTTGAGGATTTGCAGTCCGTTGACCACACTGACCTCATCAAAAGTCCATCCCATATGCTCCATACAGTAATCGCACAGATTATAAGTTCTCGTTTCATCAATTATGTTACCGCAGCATATACAGTACAGAGAAGGTGGAAATGTGTACTCTAAAATCAACTCTGATAATCTTCTGATATTCATTTTTCCAGTCTGCTGTCTACCTGTTTCTCCTTTTTTGATTTTCAACTTCTCCAGAGAATTATTTTTTAAATCGTCAAGAGATTAAACTAAAACCCTAAGAAATCTTTAAAACAATATACATTCAAATATATTAGTCAAATGTCATGAGATTGCTTAAGCGATAAGCAAGTCCCGAATACCTGAGCTTTATTCTGTCATTGTCCACCATGGCTCGCAGCCTGTTTTCAGAGCCTACTAAAACCACAACTTTCTTTCCCCTCGTAACAGCCGTATATAGTAAATTTCGTGTAGCCAGCATCGGTGGAAACCAGGAGATCGGCATAACCATTATAGGAAATTCACTTCCCTGGCTCTTATGTACGGTAACGGCATAAGCCAGTTCAAGTTCGTCAAGCTGTGAAAAATCATACTCCACATACTTCTCATCATCATATATCACCGTTAAATTCTGATTTTCGGCATCTATGTAAGCTATAAACCCTACATCTCCGTTGAATACTCCCTGTCCTGCTTCTCCCCGGGAAAGAATTTTCCATTCCATCTGATAATTGTTCTTTATCTGCATAACCTTGTCACCCACACGAAAAACCCTGTCCATAAACTTTTTTTCAGAAATTCCTTCACGATGAGGGTTGAAAGTCTCCTGTAAAACCCTGTTCAATTCGATGGTTCCCACATTTCCTTTTTTTGTAGGAGAAAGAACCTGAATATCCCGTACTCCGTCGATTCCACCGTAATAATCCGGAAGTCTTTCCTTTACCAGGTCAACAATTAACTCCCGCATCTGAATTTCATTATTTCTTTCCATGTGAAAAAAATCTCCGTCCTTGCTGTTTAAGGTCGGATATTCTCCGTGATTTATCCTGTGAGCGTTGGTAACAATCATGCTCTCTTGGGCTTGACGGTAGATTTCTGTCAGTTTGGAGGTCGTCACAAAACCACTTAAGATAAGATCCCTAAGCGCATTTCCTGCTCCCACCGATGGCAGCTGATCGCTGTCCCCCACCAGTATCAGCCTCGTTCCCGGCTTCACCGCATCAGTAAGTCCCTTCATCAGAATAAGATCCACCATAGATGCCTCATCCACGATTACAACATCATATTCCAAAGGATCTTCTCGGGTCTTTCCAAACTGCATATCACCTGTATCCTCTGAATAAAAATACTCAAGCAGTCTGTGAATTGTAGATGCATAATGTCCGGAAGTCTCGGTAATCCTCTTTGCCGCCCTGCCTGTAGGTGCGGCAATCGCCACCTTAAAATCATTTTCTTCAAAAATATTGATTATCGTATTGATTATGGTGGTCTTTCCCGTTCCCGGACCTCCCGTTATAACGGAGACTCCACTTTGAACAGATTTTTTCACTGCCGACTTCTGACTCTCTGACAGATATACCTCGGTTGTATTTTCCGTCATCTCTATACATTTATCTATATCTACAGTAAGGGTTTTCAATTCTGCCTTTGCGAGGGAATTAAGGTTTCTGCATACGGTCTGCTCTCCGTTATAAAACGAAAACAGGTATGTAACCTTCTCTCCGTCTATTTCATCCATTTGAATATCTCCGGATATGATTAAATCAAAGATTCCGTCTGCAATCTGTTCTCGAGTAAGCTCCAGCATTTCCGCTACTTTTTCACAGAGAATATCTCTGGGCACATAGGTGCTTCCATCATTTACATACGCCGTAAGCCCGTATTTAATTCCACTTTGAATCCGGAAGGGCGAGTCCCCTGCAACACCCATTTTCTCTGCAACTTGGTCAGCTTTTCTAAAACCGAAACCGTAGAGCTCATCCACCAAGCGATAGGGATTCTCTGAAATAATCGAAATGGCATTCCTGCCGTATGCCTTGTACAGTCTGAGTGCCTGTGAAGATGTAACCCCCATTTCCTGAAAAGCCATGGAAACTTTGGCAAACTCCTTATGTTCTGCAAATGATTTTGCAATCTTATCAGCAGTTTTAGGTCCTATTCCTGAAATCTGACAAAGCCTGTCCGGATCATTTTCCATAATATCAAGAGATTTCTCACCGAAACAATTCACAATACTTGTTGCAGTTTTAGGTCCTATCCCCTTTATCACGCCCGATGCCAAAAAAACCTCGATTCCCGATACTGTGGTGGGTAATTTTTCTGCAGCGGAAGAGAAAACAAACTGCTCTCCGTATCTGGGATGAATTTTAAACTCTCCGGTAAGTTCATAGCAGGTTCCCCTTACGGCTTTGGACAGATTACCGACTACCGTCAGCAGTTCTTCATCTGTTTCCATTTCGGCGATAGTATATCCGTTCTCCTCATTATGAAAAATTATGTCTGTAAAAACACCTGTCTTTATTTCCATCGAAAATTATTCCTCAAAACTGCTCGGCTTATACAGACACCTATTCTCAAGAATCCAGACTCTCTCCGAAAATCCACCGGGTTCTGCTGATGACAAAGCATCGAACATATCGAACATCCTTGCATCCATAATGTCCAGATAATGCAGGACTTCAGCCTCCGGAAACAACGGTTTCTTCGGACTCCCGAATTCCGGCTCATAATGATGAGATAAAATCATATGCTCAACCATCACAGCTTTCTCTCTTGAAATTCCAAGTTCATCCACCAATTTGTCTATGTATTTTATACCCATTACTATATGACCGAGCATCTGACCTTCAAAAGAATATCCCGGAGATACACCATTCTTATCGGACTGTATTTCATTTATCTTCTGCATATCATGGACAATAACACCTGTCGCAACCAAATCCATATTCAGATCGGTGTATACCTCGCAAACCTTCATTCCGGTCATAAGCATTCGCTTCATGTGCCACAAAAGTCCTGCATATTCCGCATGGTGATTTCTCGTTGCAGCCGGGTAATACATCAGCTTCTCTTTGTTTTCCTCCAAAACTCTTGTAGTCAAATTCCTTAAATCTGAATCCTTCATCGAGTTGGCAATATCATATATGTATTTGTACATATCATCGGGTTTCTCAGGTGCAGCCTTTACAAAATCGGAAAGCTCCAGTCCGTCTGTTTCCACAGCCTTTCTTATTTTCGTAACCCTAAGCTGTGTCTGATTCTGCCAATCCGTTACAGATGCCTTGACCTTGACTAAATCGCCTGCCTTAATCTGATCAAGCAGCTCCGCTTCTCCATCGACAATATCCCATTTTTTGGAATTTACTTCACCGGTTTTGTCCCCCAGCTTGAGGTCTAAATACATTTTCCTATTTGAGCCCATTTTAATACCGATCATCTTCACCATGAAAAAATCCATAATGTTTGCGCCCTGTTTAAGTTCTTCAACAAATATCTGTTTCACATCAACACTCCAGTCAATTCAGGTTTTACATTTTCCGGACTGACAAGCCGGAAAAATTTCACACTTTATTATCAGTGACATTATACCACAAAGCAAAAGAATGAGACAAAAAAACTCCTACTTTAAAAACTCAATTTTTACATCTTAATTCTAAATTCAATACTTATGAAACTGATTTTTTCAAAAGGGACTGAGTCCTGCTCAACACAGAACTCAGTCCCTTTTTATCTTTTAATTACCTGTATATACTTAATGTATGCCCGGCAGGTTCATGAGAAACCTGCCAAGTAGCCATCGCTTATACACTCAGTAAAATGTATCTCTATATCTGTTATTTGACTTTAACAGATATAACTTTTGACTTTGCGATATACACTTTTTTCCCTTTTTGCTTTTTAAACGCTTTTACCATGAAGTACAATTTTTTCTTTGATTTCAGCTTCTTCAAGATGCACTTATTTTTTCCGGCATTGCCTATATTCTTCACAGCCTTGAATTTGCCTTTTTTCGACTTAGCCATATATACAGTATATCCTGAAGCATTAGAAACCTTCTGCCAGGAAAGTGTTACAACTTTCTTTTTATTGCTTTTAACCTTGAATTTTTTTATAGGCTTTTCTTTTTCCGGTTTCTTTTTTACAGAAGCCCAATCCAGTTTGAGCAAAACATCTTTAGTTCCCGCTCCCTCACCGAAGGATTCCATGACAGGTATAGTCAGCTGTAACGGGGCAGTTCCATCGAGTTTTGCCTCGGGAATCACTTGAAATCTTACTGTTTTAGGATAGTCTGTGCCATATTCATCTTTGATGCGCTTACCCTTTTTATCGGTATGATAGCTCAAAATATCAGTATTTCTAAGTTCACCATGTATCGCACCTTCGTCGATTATATAACCGGAAGCGTAATATTTCACACTTCCCAAATATCCTTCCACACTGCCTTTTTTCATCTTATCAAAATTTAAAACAGCATAGTACTTCCCGTTCTTAACATCCAAAGTAATCTTCTTCTGTAATGCACCGTCTGCCATTGACGGCGTAACTCCGTCAGGCTGAAGCAAACTTCCCTTAACCGTATAACTTCCATTTGCAAGCTTCAGTTCTTTCACTTTTTTTGAGAGTCTTCCAGTCAGGCGTCAGTTTTGAAACTGCCGTAAACTTTCCGTTATCAAATCCCGGCTTATTAACATCTTTCATGGCAGGAACATACAGTTTGACATTATCATAGTAATGTGTTTTTAATTCCTTTAAAGGTCTGGTTACTCTTCCCACCACTTTATCGGAAATTCCCTTAAGCTCTGCATATTTTTTCAAAGATGATTTTTCCCAGAATATGTTTTGAACTTCTACTCCCTCCAATGAAGGCTCTTTTAAATTGTCCAAGTCCTCATTATAAAATCCGTTATAACTCAGAATATAGAGGGGCTCATCCACAGTGCCGGATTTCAACAGATATGAAATGCTCATCTTTCTGTTCTTGTCGACGTGCAAAAGTGCCTTAGCCGTTTTCGTTCCCAAAAGGCTGTGCTGAATGCCTCCGCCTGCATTTTTCACTTCAATTCGTTCTATTACATCCCTTATTTGGATGGTATAATCTCCCGGAGCAGGAACCTTATCAGGTAAATGTTCCGGTTCCTCCTGTTCCTCAAGTTTTAGTGCATTCATTACGCTCTTTTTAATCGCATCAGATGAAATCGTAGCCCTTGCAACATTGTCAATACCTTTAATACCTCTTATATCCGTTGCAGATTTCCCTATAAACTTGTCCTTCATCCCTTTGACCGCACGCTCCATATAAGCTTTATTGGTTTCTGCGTGGCTTCCTGCGAAATCACTTCCGTAAATTTCTATATGACTGATTTTCCCCTCTGATACCTGAACTTCGGAATTTACTTTGTAACCTCCGAAAGCCTTTACTTCCTCTACTCCTTTTAATATTTCAGCACCATAAGAATAAGTTAAGGAAAAAATGATTGTCAATACAAGCACCGGCAAAACAAGGATTAAATTACTCTTATTTTTCCTCTTAAAACTCATACAAATACTCCTTTTATTATTTTTTTACTTTAACGGTCTTTGCCGAAGAAAACTTACCGTAAACAAGTTTTGAGCCTTTTTTAACGCAAGCTCTCACCTTATAGATATAAATTTGACCTTTCTTGACTTTTTTGTCGATAAACTTTCCTTCGCTTCCTTTAACCACTTTTATTTTCTTAAACTTAATGTTCTTTTTATGTTTTCCGTTTTTCTTAACAGCCCTGTAAACATAGTAGAATTTAGCCTTTTTAACTTTATTCCATTTCAGCAAAACTTTTTTCTTTGAAATATTTTTAGCCTTGAGGTTCTTTACCATGATCTTCTTAGCAAAGTCCTTGTCATCAGATGCATTTCCTACAGTATACTGATTTGATTCCAGCTGCATAGCTCTGGTCATAGTGCCGTTGATGGTCATATTCAGTACTTTCACTATTCTGTATGTTCCTTTGCCGTTTTTCTCATATACATCCGACATTTTATCTGCAACATCAGAAGATTTTTCTTCAGAAATTGTTTCAAAGCTGCCATCTGATTTCTTTTTCTGAAGTTTTGTGATTATGTTCCAATTCTGTCCACCTTCCTTGAGAATCTCGGTTATATCCTTCTTATCAAGGTTCTTTGCTTTAAGCATTTCCTTATATTCAGCAATCGTTGTCAACTCCATTTCATAATCACTTACAGTTTTATCATACCAAAACCTTAGATTAAGCATGTCGAACTTCTGTGTAAATTTGAGATTGCCTTTCTTATCCTCAGCAAGTTTCAAAGCAATAGAGCTCTTTTGAGGGTATAATTTGTTCCAACTTTTCATCTTCTTGGCAAGTGCCGGATCAATTGCAACAATATTGTTAAGGGATAAATCAAATTTATGCATATAGGCGCCCTTAGGAAGAACATCAGCCGATACGGATTTCAGCTGATTATCGTGTAAATCAACTGACTCCAATTTATCGTTCTTTGCAAATACCTTTTTAGGTAAACTGCCTATACTGTTTTTCATTAACTGAAGGGTCTTAAGTTCCTTCAACTTACTGAAATCCACCCCTGATATATCTGTTATCTGATTCATGTAGAGTTGTATATTTGTAAGTTTTGTTGCCTGGCCTATGGTTTTCGGCATTTTTGTCAATTTATTATTTTTCAAGTCAATAAAAGTCAAGGTATTTTTGACCGGCTTCAACAAATTATCCGGAACAGATTTAAGATTGTTTCCTGCAAGGGAAAGCTGCTTCAATTCGGTCATATCTGCCAAAAAATCCTCATCGACTCTGCTTATCTTATTTTTTCCCAGGTCAAAGTTATAAACTTTGTTCAAACCTTGAAAATCCGTTCTTTTAACATCTTTAATTCTATTAGCTTCCATGGATATCCACTTCAGTTCTTTATTGTTCTTAAAGAAACCTTCCGGAATTTCACTGAGTAAATTGCCATCTGCTATAAAGAATTCCAATTTTGTCAAATTACTTAACAAGTCGGCAGGCACTTCTTCGATTTTATTATTTGAAATAGTAAGCTTAGTCACTTTATCAGACAATAGTCTGAGTCTGGAAATATCTGTGAGGCGGCAGTTTTCCAGCTCCAATTCTCCGCTTATAGCTCGTATTTCATCATCGCTTATTTTCTTATCATCGTTTGTATCATATCCTCTTGCTACCAATGCCTTTGTAAGAGCTTCTTCAGCAGTCATAGAACTTTCGTAGCCTACCCAGCCTTTTTTTATGGACTTAAAAGATATATCAGCTTTTCTGTAAAGCTCCCACTTGTGTTTGTCTTCTTCTTTACCGCCCATAGCCTTAACTAAAACTGCGATTACATGCTTTTTCTCTATGTGCTCGACAGGCATAGTATACTCATAGGCATCATACTCTCCCGATGCATTCGGCTTATCAAAACCTTTCTTTTCTGCAGGAGAAAATGTATCGTCTATTCCCACTGACATGTCTACCATCTGTGAAGCCAGTTTATTATTTAAAAGAGTCAGCTTAAGTTTACCTTTATTCACAACAAGCTTTGCTCTCTTGTCAAGGGCATTTCCCACCATAGGAAGCGGTTCTTCAGTACCTGTTTTCGTAACCTTAAATGAAAGAGTATATTCTCCGTCTTCCTTGGGATCCTCAACAGGATTACCCGGATTCGGCGGAGTCGGTCCTACATCGCTGCCGTCGCTTTGGGAGATGAAAGTGAAGTCATCTCCTTCCTTCTTGAATTTTACAGTCTTATCCTCATAGCCTTTCGCTTTAATTACTACCTTATTTTCACCCTCTGTGAAAGCGGCAGGTCCTACCGAAAGCCAATTTTTCAACGTGGAAATATCCCACCCGTCATCATCACTGTAATCCAGTTTGTATTCTGTACCGTTAACGCTAACATTGTCTACAGCCCTTGCATAATCTTTTATATCCGCATCCGATGAATATTTATCGAAGCCCTTTATCGCAAGGCGTGATCCGTCTTTTGTAATTTCCTTAACTTCAAACCCCTTTTTCAGAGTCTCTTCTTTCAATGCAGCTTTTGAATTTTTATCATATTTGCCTGCGGCAGAGACTATTTCCGCGCCCGGCAGAATCATGGCTGCAGAAACCAGTACCGATAAGGCAACTGCAAGAATTCTTTCTTTCAACATTTATCTTCCTCCTTTATTTTCTGACCTTTAAGCTTTTTGCCTTTGAATACTTTCCGTATAAGGTCTTTCCCTTTGTTTTTCTCAACGCTCTTACTCTGAAACTATATTTCCCCATAGCTTTAAGTTTCTTAATAGTATAGCGAGTTCCCTTAACATTTCTTGCTACAACTTTATATTTCTTTGCATTTCCCTTTCTCATGGAGATTTCATATCCACCGGCATTTTTCACCTTGCCCCATTTCAGTGTTACACTGCGGTGTCCCGATTTCACCTTGAGTTTTTTTACCTGAGAAAGTTTAATCTTCTGATTCGTTTTAGCAGACATATTCAATTCATTTGACATTACACGGAATGAATATTTCTTTTTACCTCCTCTGGAAACATACATTTTCTTTACAACTCTGTAAATTCCTTTTGAGTCTGCACTGAAGCTTCCTCGCATAATATCATCACCATCGGAATTAACGGTTTTCTTCGTTGTTATAAATTCTCCTTTGGAATTTTTCTTTTGCAGTTCTGTGACAATGTCCCAATCGAACTTCTTCTCATTCAGCATTCTTATAAAGTTCTTTCCATCCCATCCATGCTCTTTTAAGAATTCGTTATATTCCGATATGGAATCTATTGAAGCCACCTGGTAGTCATTTGTATGGAACTGCCAGAACATCAAATTCAGTATTGTAAATGTTTCACTCCATCCGACTTTCTTATTACCTGTTTTTTGAAGCTTAAAATTCATAACCGACTTCTGCGGATAGAACTTATTATACCTCTGATGTTTTTCTAACGCAGGGTCAACAACCTTGATATTGTTCATAGTAATATCCAATTTTCTCAAACGCACCAGAGACGGGAGGCACTTGGTGGAAAAGTCTGTCAACTGGTTATCGTAGAAATCAAGGGCATCCAGTTTGCTGTTTTTACTGAATGTGCCTTTCTTAACATGCGTGATGTCATTCATGTAAAAATTCACATCATTTAAGTTTTTCATCTTACTGAAGTCAACACTGTCAATATCCCTTATCTTACAATCAAAAGCCGCTATTTTCTCTAAGGAATGAAGATCCGAAATGGCCCCAGGCAGTGTCAGAAAATCATTTTCGTAGATAAAAAACATTTTCAAAGAATTTGACAGCGGCTTAAAAACTCCATCAGGTATATTCTTCATCTTGTTTCCTACAAAGGAAAGCACTTCTAACCTCTTTACATCTTTAAAAACATTTTTGTCAATCTTGGATATCGCATTCCCTTCAAGATCTAACTGCTCCAGCCCGGAAGCGCCCAAAAGGTCACCGTCATCAAGAGAAGAAATATTATTGTTTGTAAATGATACCCATTTTAAGTTCTTATTTTCGCTGAAAAGTCCCTTAGGGATATCACGAATTTTATTATTTTCCACCCAGAAATTCTCAAGTCCGGTCATACTTTTAAGTAAATTTTTCGGAATCTCTTTTATATTATTTTTACAAAGATCCAAGGTCTTCACCGTAGCAGGCAAGCCTTCAAGCATGCTGATGTCTGTAAGTCCGCAGTTATTGAGCACCAGTTTGTCATCCTTGTACTGTGCCATTTCATCCTTTGTAATTTCATTGTCATTATTTTTATCAAGGCCCAGAGCAATTAATTCCTGTTTTAACCTTTCAATGCCTACAAGCTCATTCTCCTGGTCAATTTCTTTCTGATAGCCCTTCCAGCCTTCCTCAATGGATGTAAACAACAAATCGGCTTTACTATATTTATCATAGTTGTATTTATCATCTATCTGTCCGCCCATTATTGAAACCAGTGCCGCAACTTTTCTTGCCTGTTTCAGATTTGATACCGGCACTGTATACTCGTAGGCGGAATAATTTCCGTCCTTATCCTTCTCTCCGAAGCCTTTTCTGACAGCATGGGGGAATTTGCCGTCTGTTGACAGGGAAAAGTCAATTAAACTTTCAGTGAATTTATCGTTTAAAAATGTAACTTCCATACTCTTGTCGGGTTTAACCGAAAGTTTTACCTTTTTATCAAAAACACCCTGTATCATCGACGAGGTTTCCTGCCCCTCTTCATTTGCCAAAAATGTCAGAGTATATTTCCCTTCCTCTGTCGGATCCTTGATTTCTGTACTTCCGTTCACAGACTTTTTAAAAGTTACCACTGCTTTCTGCAAATCTGCTACTGCATCGTCGTATATTTCCTGACTTTCCACAGGAGCCTTTAATGTATTTTCAGCCTTTCTTATGGCATCTTTCAGTGCCTGCCACGCTGCGGCAGTTTTATCACCTTTTTCGATTTTTTTAGCATCCTCTATCGCCTTTTTTAGAGGTTCAGGATTCAACTGCGGTTCTTCCGGCGAATTGCTGTCTCTGTCTTCCTGACTGAGGAAAGTGTACAAGTCATCGGTCTTTGCAAACTTGATAACTTTGGTCATATAACCTTCAGCCTGCATCGTAATTTTATTGATGCCCTCCTTAAAAGCTCCTTTTTTCAGTCTCAATCCCTGTGCACTGAAATCATAGACGAAGTCCTCTTCATCAGGGGAAGCACTTAACAATTCCACATACTTGCGATTATTTACCTTGATTTCACTGATTTTTTCAATATACGCCTTTACAGACTCATTGAACTTATCGAATTCTTCAAATTCCAACCCGTTAGCATAAGCCTCGCCGTTCCATTTCAGCTTGGTTATTTTCACTGCTTTCAGGGCTTTTTGTGATTTAATATTCTTGCCTTCTGTCGCTTTGTTGACGACTTTTTTATTTGCAGCTTTACTTGCAGCCATAACCTCTGCAGAGGGCAATATAAATCCGGCTGCAAGGATTATCGCCAGTCCGCAAATTGTAATTTTCTTAAACATCCTCTCTACTCCTTTCCCAATATTATTATTTTCTCATTTTTACTTTTTGAATTTTACAATATTTACCGTATATTTTTTTGCCATGGATCACTTTGTATGCTCTTACGGCAAAGTAATAGGTTTTGCCTTTTTTAAACTTAGAATTTCTCAACAGAATTACGGTTTTTTTCGTAGCTTTCAACGGCAGAAGTTTTCCTTTTTTGACCGAATAACTGATTTGATAACCGGAAGCACCCTTAACCTTTTTCCATTTGCCTGTTACTTTTTTACCTTTTAGAGGCTTTACAACAAAGCCCTTTACCTGACCCAAACTATTTTTGTCTTTTTTTGCCACCGTTATTCTTATAGGACTTGATACGCAGCGGTTATAATTCCTGGTATTTCCTGCTATTGCAAAAACTTCCGCAGTTCCTGTACCTTTGATTCTAACCTTTCCCTCTGTATTAACATCTAAAACATCATTTTCGTTTGCAACAAATTCCAGCTTCCCGTCACCGACGGTCACCTTGGCTTTGACAGCAAAAGTTTTATCTCCCAGTTTCTTTTCAAATCTGCTCTTGGAAACCTTGATGCTCTGAGTTCCCTTTTCCACATGGATTTTAATATTGCGTTGTGTTTCCTTATATTTTTCTGTTTCCGAAACAGTGGCTATAATTTCACAGTCGCCTGCACCCTTTATAATCATCATATCATCCCGAATTTGAACGCACTCTGTATCCGTTGAGGCAAAGGTTAATTTTCCATCACCCTTTGTCACCTTTGCATCCAGCTTTATCGGTTTATTCACATCATCCATGCTCTTATTAAGGCTTAGCCCTGCAGATATTCCCTGATAACGCTTACCCTGGAACTCATCATCTTTGGCATAGTTGCGAAAATCCACATATCCGTATCCCGTATCATCATCTTTTCCCTCAGGTCCAATATCCTTGGCATAATCCTGAAAAGTCGCATATACATCCCACTGATTATATTCGGGGTGTTTCCACTTAACCATCGCAGCTTCTGATGCCATATATGGCGTCGCCATTGAAGTCCCTGACATTATACAGGTATATTCATAGTCATCAGGCTTACCGTCTACATTCTTGACATGGGCACTTTCTATGTTTCTTCCCGGTGCAACAAAGTCCAAAAGTTTTCCGTTATTGGAAAAATCCGATTTAATATAATCTTCATCCTCAGGAGCTGTTCCCTTTTTAGGTTCCATTGAGCCTATTGCCATTGTAATACCGTTACTTGCAGGAAAACTGTGTGTCACATCTGTAAACTCATTGCCTGAAGCTACGCACATCACTGTACCTTCTTGTAAAGACTTCTGTAAAGATTCATTCATGAACGCCTTTTCTTTTTTAGTCGGTCCGGGATGTCCCAAGCTCATATTTAAAACCGGAATCTTCTTTTCTCTTGCGTAATCAACTGCCATAGTAATAGTCATTATTGAAGATGAACCTGTTATATCAAATACTCTTATCGCTATGATTTTGACCTGATCCGGTGTTCCCTTTGCTATAATACCGGAAACATGAGTTCCGTGACCGCTGCTTGCAACATTTGGCGGATCATCGTAGGCATTTTTATCATCGGAGTCTGCAGCAAAGTTTATACTGTTTTCTCTGTCCAGACGGGTTTTAAACCAAGGATGTTTTTTGTTGATTCCGCTGTCAATAACACCTACTGTTACGCCGCCGTCCCAATCCTTGGCATCCTGCTTCAGTTTATCAAGCCCCAGTGCCTTCCAACCGTCAAACGGAGTTGGAACTTCCCCTTTACCGTTATTATCCGAAGGTTTCGTCTTAGGCATATCCTTGGCAGATTTATCTTTATTTGCAGAAACGGATTCCTGTTTTAAAGCTTTAACAGTTTCATCAAGACTAACGACCTTATCCTGAAGCACCAGTGCCCTTGGATAATCTTTCTCAAGCTTTTTCACTGCTTCTTTTGCTTTTTTAGCACTATTGTACTCAAGAATAAAATATTTTCCCGCTTCATAGTAGAAAACATTTACGGCTCCGTAGGTGTTTTGAGGAGCTTTGTCACTTTTGAAGATAATCCTTCGCTCTACTTCTTCTCTATTCTGTTCTTTGCTGAGCAGGTTTCTCTTTTTGCTCTTTAAAGAACTTTTTTTCCTATGAATCGCATCAATGGCCTGTTCAGGCTTCTTTAAAACCTTAACATCCTCCTGTTCACCATCCGCACCGTAAATCACAGCCGGAATTACAATCACCATCATAACCATTGATAATAAAAGTGATAACCATTTCTTTCCCATTTCTACCTCCATACTCAAATATATCGTGTATTCACACAACTCCACCATCGGGAGTTAGATGCTTCTATCTACATAGTAATTCTATCTACACTTCCTGATTTTGTAAAGACAAAATCTCAGGTTTTGTGCCCTTAATCACATTGATATTTTCTCTCAAATCATTGAATTTCCAACAGTTTTACCCCATGCAGTTAATCTTGCTTAACCAACTTTCAATAATAAACAGCTTTTTCTCAAAAGCTGTCATCCGTTACCTCTCACAGTAATACATATCAAAACCAAAATACTAAAAGCGCTGTGCTTTCCGGCATATGCATATTGCCTACATTTACCGAAAAAGTTACCGGTAAAGCAGCTCTTATTCCTCCGCCGCTATAGATTTTATACATGCAAGCCTCCACCGGTATTCGCACCTTACTCTCACGCACAGGAGCTTTTACAATCTTTCCTTCAAATTCATATTTCAGACCTGTCATATGACCTTTCATGAGATTTCCTGTGGTCCCGGACTGTGCATAGATTTCCTTAAAGGTTAATACTAAAAAAACGCCTCGGTTATTCACCTTTAAAAGTGCAGGCTTTTCAAATGCTTTGTCCGACATCGACAAACCCTGTATTACACCTTTATTCCGGTTATACTTCAATAAACGGAAAGAAACTGCATACTGTCCTTTTTCTATAACACTTGCAAGCGGATTAAGTTTTTTACTTTCTTCATAAAAATTCTTCCTCTTACTTTTTTTGTAAGCACTGCAGCATCAATCTTATAGTATAGGGTTCCATATTTTCTTCCATATCGGCAATGCTGTCTGCAATCTCAGCCTCCGGTACACCTATATCCCTAAAATAAATTTCCAGTTCATCTCTGATTTTGCAATAGTAATTCAGCCATTCCATTCCCTCATCCGTAATTTTATTTTTTTCATTTATATATCCTGCTTCTATACAGCTTTTAAAGAAACGACTCACTACTGAATGATTTACACCGCAGATTTCTGCCACCGCAGATATTCCTCCTCGTTTTCTCAAATCTGCGGGAAGCTTGGAAAGTTCTTCCATATACTTAACCTGTAACATGGTAGGTCTGTTCAATCTACCGAAAAAATCCCTTTTATCTGCCATTGCCCTTCTCCTACTATGTATATTCGCTTTACCACAAACAAACACTCATCGTTCTTATATTTTTCTCTGCAGGTTTCTGATTTTCCCCTGTAAAAGCAATCTTACCTTCACCACTCATCATTGACATTACCCCGCTTATTGTATAGACAAAGGCTTCGCTTGGGATTCCAAAGCCTCTTTCACACAATGATGCTTTATGCCATTGTTCCTGCATCATATACCATATACTTTCATAACGGTCTTTCTCATACTCACGGTGACCCATCTCGTATCCGGTTCCGTAAGTTCTTCCTGTTTTAAAAGATTGTTTAAGTCCTTTTTCCCCCTCTGTCAAAGGTCTAAGATAAAAAAGACTGCTGCCGGCATCAGATACTTCAGTTTCAATATTCTCGCCGAAATCGTAAAATTCATCACAAAGTATTCTGGGAGAATTACTGTCGGCATAATATAGAGACAGATCAAAAGTGTATATTCCTGTGCTGTAAAATTCTGATAGATCCTGTCCGCTTACCACTCTATCAGCTACATTGCCTGTTTTCATGAAATTTCTTATTCCGTCAAGAGTCTCTTCACTGATTATATGTTCTATTCTGCAAGCGTCATGATCTGCCGTTTCATCATCAACATTGCAGACAGCTTTTAAAAAGGATTTCAGATACCGATGTCTCCTCATTATTTCAGCACCGAGTTCTTTGCCCTTTGAAGTCAGTATGACAGGTTCTGAAAAATCGGTTTTGCCTTCACTGAACCGAATATATCCTCGTTCAGAAAGTTTTTTTATGTACCTTTTATATTCCCACTTAGTTATTGTCATTTCCCCCAGCAAGTCATCCATAAAAGCATTCCTGCCTGAGTGCCATAGGGAATAGATGTTTTCCAACATGTCTTCAACCTGCTCCTGTTCTCCTCTGAGCTCGTCAATTATCCGCATTTTTATGTTGTCATTCATCAATGTTTCACCTTTTAACTTTCTCTAGGATTTTCTGGAGTTATCCATCTCTATTATCACATCGCCTCTGCTCTTGCTGGATTCTCTGTGGGTTACCATTACTATGGTTTTATCCTCCGCACCTTCTGTAAGAGATTTAAGTATGATACCCTCATTTAAGGAATCCAGATTGCTGGTGGGCTCATCCAGAAGCAAAAGCTGTGCATCATGCAGAAAAGCCCTTGCCAGCCCTATTCTCTGCTTTTCTCCTCCTGAAATTGTATCTCCCAATTCCCCCAGTTTCGTTTCATAGCCTTCCGGCAAACTCGCTATAAAATCATGCAAAGAAGCCTTCTGTGCTGCTTTTTCAATGTCTTCCATGGTTGCATCAGGATTTGATATTGCTATATTAGATGCTATAGAATCATGAAAAAGATAGGTGTCTTGGGTCACATAAGCCTGACATTTCCTGAGACTTGAGGTGTTGATTTTTCTTATATCTGTTCCGGAAACTGCTATTTCACCTGAATCCACATCCCAAAATCTCATAAGCAGCTTGAGCAGTGTACTTTTTCCCGAACCGCTGACACCGTGGATTATGGTCATCCTGCCTTTCTCTATTTTAATACTCATATCTGTTAAAATCTTTTCATTCTCGTATGAAAAATCTACATTTTTCACCTCTGCATTTTCAAAATCCACATCTTTTCCTTCCTTAACCTCATCCACCAAAGGTTTTTCTTCAAGAAGATTGAGAACCCTTTCCCCGCTTGCAAGGGTATGGTTCAGGTTATTTGAAAGATTTGAAAGGGCTATTACCGGACCGAAGGATGAAATCATAGCAACAACAGATAACAACATTTCATCATAGTTTGCATTACCGCTTCTGTACTGTTGCAGCATAAGAAAAAGCATTCCCACCGATGCCGTGAATACCGCAAGATTCGTAAGACTTCTTTGAATCGCTTCAAGGCTGTTCAGCTGTTTCTGATAACTCCCTAAATCAATGGATTTTGTTTCTATTTCCTTTAGCCTTTTCGACTGTTGTCCGTACTGAATAATTTCATCCAGCCCGCGCAGAGATTCTAAAACAAAACTGTTCATCCTGCCTATATTCTCCCGGCTCTGCATACCGCTGCCGCCTCCCAGTCTGCCCATTATCAAAGGTATCAAGGCTCCGACAACGATGTATGCTGAAGCTGAGAGCAGTCCTGCATATATAGATTGGTGTGCTATGAATATGAACATGATAATGCTCACTGAGATTCCAATTAGTATCGGAGAGATGGTGTGGGCATAGAATACCTCCAGAAGCTCAATATCTGTTGTTATAACGGATATCAGATTCCCCTTATCTCTTCCTTCTAATTTTGCAGGACAAAGTCTGCGCAGCTGAGCAAAAACTTTTTTCCTGATATGTGCCAGTAATTTAAAGGCGATAAAATGGTTGCAGTACTGCTCACCATAGTGCAATACCCCCCTCATAACTGCCATAAAAATAAGAAGTACAAATATTCTATCCACCGAATAATTTAAGGAAGACACTTTGGAAATAAAAACAAAGCCCGCCATGACAGTTATTGATATTGCACACATATATCCCAATATCCCCAGTATAATAGCAATAATCATTATAGGCAGCATAGGCTTTACCAATCCGATGAGTCTCATCATTATTTCTATGCCTTTTCTTCTTTCAGTTCTCATATCCTTCCATCCTTTTTACCGTATTCTTCCAATTCATGCTGCGAATCATACAGTTGCCTGTATCTGCCCGGCTTTTCCATCAGCTCTGTATGAGTTCCGCTCTGCTCAACTCTTCCATTATGCAGGACATAAATGTTGTCCGAACTCACAACATTTGCCAGCCTGTGGGATATGAGTATAACCGTTTTAACTAAAGAAAGCTGATATATTACTTTCATAATCATCTCTTCACTTTCAACATCAATATTTGAGGTTGCTTCATCAAAGATGTAGACAGGAGTATCGTGCAAAATAGCCCTTGCCAGTGCCAGTCTCTGTTTCTGCCCCCCTGAAAAATTACTTCCTGCTTCCAGAACTTCCGTATCCAAGCCTTTCTGTGTTTCCAGAAAATCTTTAAGATTCACCGTTTCTAAAGCCTTCATCATCGTCTTATCATCTGCAAATTTGCTTCCCATCTGCAAATTATCCCTTACCGTTCCTTTGAATATGTAACTGTTCCCACTGACCAGCGTCATAAGACTCATAATACTGTTTTCATCAACGGCACTGAGTTCCCTGCCATTTATCTTCACATTACCCGAGTAACCTTTATTACGACCTGTGAGAATCCCTGCAATCGTACTTTTTCCACTGCCAGAGGCTCCCACCAAAGAAGTGATACTTCCAATAGGAAATTCAATATTTATGTCATCAAGAATTCTTCTGCTCTCATCATACTGAAAAGACAGATTTTCAATTCGAACTCCACTTCCCATATCCTTTAAATTGATTTCCCCTTTCGCAGGTTCTTTCAGATCAAAGAAATCGAACATGTTATCACTTGCAGCCATTCCGTTCATTGCGATATGAAAAAATGAACCCAGAAGTCTCAGGGGAATGAAAAATTCCGAAGCTAAAAGACAAATAGCCAAAGTTCCCGACGGGCTGATATTTCCGGATAAAAACTGCTGCAACGCCACCATCATACCTATCGCCGCACCGCCGTAGGCGATAATATCCATTACACTTGTGGAGTTGAGCTGCATAGTAAGAACTTTCATGGTAATTTTACGAAATTGCTGCGCTTCCTCATCCATTTCCTTTGCCTTGTATCCATCCGCTCCATAAATTTTCAATGTAGTCATACCCTGGAGATTCTCCAAAAAACTGTCCCCCAGTCCCGTATATATCCCCCAGTACTTTTTAAGAAGACTATTGGCAATTTTCTGTACGGCAACTATGGACAGGGGTATAAGAGGTACGCAAAGCAACAGAACAAGTGCAGACATTAAGTTTATTCTGCTCAAAAAAATAAACAAGGTTACAGGTGCAAGCAAACTGTAAAAAAGCTGTGAAAGATACCTTCCGAAATATATTTCCAGTTGCTCTACTCCCTCAACGGACATTTGAATCACTGCAGCTGTAGAAATTTGCTCTCGATAAGATATTCCCAATCTCAACAATTTCTCATAGATTTTTCTTCTTATCACTCTCTTCACATCTGCACCGGCTTTGTAAGAAGCTTTCACTGCCAATATGTCAAATATAATTCTTAGAGCAATGGAAATTCCGATAATACCTGCACTGTGCAACATCATATCAAAATTCATCTTCTCAATTTCAACTGTAAGTGAATATGTCAATAGTTTAGAAATTTCATAAATCATCACAATCTGACATAAAAGACTGAGCCAATTCCAAAGAACCTGAGCCAGAATATATTTCATGGTTTGCGGTAACAATTTTATAAGTCTTTTCTTAATCATTTTCACACCTTTCAGCGGATTCTTTACTCCAAACTTCATTGCAGGGTTTTCGTTCCGTCTTTATAAAGAATAAAAAATAAATCATGTGTATTGCCCATATCAGTCCCAAGGTCAGCTGTCCGTGAAAAATCCCTTTCATCATATAAATGCCTAAACCCATCAGTGCAGAAATACTTGTGATGACAGTGAACTTGGTTTTTAATGTCATACATTTCTTATTTATAAGATCCTCAAGATGATTATGATATAATCTTGTATTTATAAACCACTTATGCACCCTGTCAGAGCCTTTTGCAAAGCAAACCAGGGCAAGCATGTAAAAAGGAACGGTAGGCAAAACGGGCAAAACGGTTCCGACGGTTCCTAAAACAAAAGCTATTCCACCCGGTATGAGCCATAAATGTCTTCTGTAGCCTTTGACCGCCCCTTCTTTATTTTTAATTTCTTTTCTTTCTTTATCCATCATATAAAACCTGTTTCTCTCTTTTTAACGGTAATACTACTTTCTTTCCGTTTATCTCCATAACATCTAAATCTATTCCATACAAAAGGCTTATGCTCTCTTTATTTATAGCATCGGAAGGTCTTCCTTCAACCTTCACCCTTCCCTGATGCAAGCCTATGATTTCATCGGAATAATGCAGTGCCTGATTTATATCGTGCAGTACCATAATAATAGTCAATCCGAAATTCTCATTCAGGCTTTTAATCAACTCCAAAATTTCTACCTGATACCTAACATCAAGATAGGTTGTGGGCTCATCTAAAAACAGGATTTTTGTATCCTGGGCAAGTGCCATGGCAATCCATGCTCTTTGCTTTTGTCCCCCTGAAAGCCTGGAAATTTCCCTCTCGCTGTATTCTGATATACCTGTGACTTCCATCGCCCATGCAATTTTTTCTTCGTCTTCCTTCTCGCCTTCCCCCAAAAAAGTTATATGGGGAGTTCTTCCAAAAGAGACAAGCTGCCTTACGGTAATATCCCCCGGAGCATCGTTATACTGCTGAACTATGGCAACCTTGGTGGCAAAATCTTTCAAACTTATATTTTTTAGATTTCTCCCCCTTATAAAAACCCTGCCTGAGTCAGGTTCCAGATTTTTAGTCATCAGAGAAAATAAAGTTGATTTTCCGCAGCCATTGGCACCCATAATCGTTGTAATACTTTTTTCTTTTATAATTAAATCCAGTTCCCGTAAAATTTGATTTTTTCCGTAAGAAAAATTGACTCCTCTTACTTCCATAACAGGACAGGTTCCCATGCGTACATTATTGACCATATTGTTTCGACCTCCTAAGCAGTATTATGAAGAAAGGACCGCCTATTACACTCATAATCACCGCCGATGACACTTCATAAGGTGCTGCAATCGTTCGTCCTACCGTATCAGCCGTGAGGAATACCAGTGCTCCCAAGATCATAGAAAAAGGCAATAATTTCTTGTGATTGCTCCCGACTAAGAGTCTGCCTATATGGGGAACGATTAAGCCCAAAAAACTTATATTTCCTACAATGGCTGTAGAAATACCGGCAAGCAAAACCCCTACCATGGAAACCATAATTCTCATACGATTTACATTCATGCCTAAATTCCGTATAGTTTTATCCTCCAGTAAAAGGATATTGCACTTTGAAATTAAAAATGCTGAAAGTATAAGACCTACAAGTATATACGGAAATAGTATCCTTACATCTTCCCATGTCTTCATAGCTATGTTTCCGTTTACAATTGCCGCCACACCTTGAACATTACCGCCGTTCATGGAATTGAAAACCATAGATAGTCCTGTAAACATGGCATTTACGGCAACTCCCACCAAAATGATCCTCAAGGGACTGAGACCTCCCTTCCAAGAAAGCGTGTAAACCAGAAAATATGCGGCAATTCCTCCTGCAAAAGCAAAAAGAGGAGTTAAAAACAGCAAAGACGGTGCAAAAGCGGTAATAATTACGGATACAAATCCTGCACCGCTGGATATGCCGATTATTCCCGGATCCGCCAGAGGATTTTTAAGCACAGCCTGAAATAAAACCCCCGAAACAGAAATCCCCGCTCCTGCCAATACGGCAATAACGATTCGTGGAAATCTAAGATCAAAAATCGAAGATACATCAGCATTATACTTTACAAACAAACCTCTAAAAAGTTCCACTATCCCCACTTTAAGGGTTCCCGTATTTAAAGAAATGAACAGAACTGCCAAAAGCAAAACTATGGCGATTATAAATGATAACGCCGTGCGAACAGTCTTTTTCTTTTCCCTTTCTCTATCATTTTTCTTTACACTCATTTCAGTCATAGCTTCAGTTTTCCCCTCTCTTCTGCTTATCATATTTTTCTTTTCCGTGGGACTTTTTCGCCTTTTTATTTGCTTCCTTGCTGACCTTTTTAACTTTTTTTATTTCCTTGCGGCTTCTCGCATAAATCATAGGCCGGATTTCTTTCAAAGCATTTATATATCTGAAATTTGCACTCATTCCACAATTTTCATAAGAAATGTCATAGACTCTATCGTTTTTTACCGCATCAAAATGCTTCCAGATGCTGTTAGTCTTAAACTCTTTTTCAAACATCTCCACAACTTCATCAGGCAACGCATGGGCTGTTCTCAATATCACGTCGGGATTCTGCTTTTTAATATCTTCTGTATTTACAGTAAGAAACGCCTTTTTTGAGTCTTTATAAACATTATCTCCTCCCGACATTTCTACGAGATTTCCAACGTAAGACTTATTGGTGGCAATTATGTAAGAGCCGGGCAAGCCCATTAGAATCAAAACCTTCGGTCTTTTTTTGCCCTTATTTAACTTGATTACAGACATATAGGAATCTACATATTTTTCCACCAGAGCATCTGCCTGTTTCTGCTTTCCGAAAATAATTCCTAATTCATATATGGATTTATACATTCCCTGTACGCTGTCCAAGTTCAAAAAAGCCCATTGTGTATGTATAGCCTCATACTTGGGCTGCAAATCCGCCTGCAAACTTCTGGGGCTGAGAATCCAGTCAGGTTGAGTCGATGCTGTCTTTTCCATATCCGGTGCCATTGGAGTTCCGATAACTGATACATTTTTGTATCTCTTCGGCATATCGCTCACCGTAGAATTGCATATACCCACCAGATCCAAATCAAGTCTATCGCAGATATCCGCGACTGAAGGTGAAGTGGCAATAATCCTTACACCTCTGCCCTTTAGCCCTACTGCCTGCTGAGCCTTTCTCACCGCCTCTGCTTCACTTGAGTTTATCTGCGTTATCGCTTTTTTAATTTCTCTTCTTGAAGCGGGTTTTTGAAGCCTTTGGGAAGTATCAGGCGATCCATAGGAAACTTGCTGCAAAACTGCCACACAGAAAATTATTAAAAAAATTGTTATGCGTACAATATTAAAATTTCCGTTTCGCTTCCCTGTTCTAATTTTTTTCACACTTTTCTCCCTCATATACATACTCATCATCAGGATATGTTTTAAATAAGTCTTTCAGCCAATCTCTCATAAAATACAGAAATATCAGTGCGATAATCATTAAGATTGCCCCTCCTATAACGATTGAGACCGTGGTAATCAATATTTGATTTAATATCGTATTGTCTTTCCGTCTGCTGTCTTTTTTCTTTTGTGCCGTGGAAAGACTCAACCCCCCTTCGGAAGAATCTCCGCTGTCACCAGTTTCCTGCACTTTTTGCTTTTTGTCTTGAGAGTAATTTTTATTGTTCTTATTTTTGTCAGTTGCATCACCGGAGCCTGATTCTTTTGTAACCACAGCAGGTTTTATATCGGTATTATTCCCTGAAGAAAAGTTATCGGTATATATGAAAAATACAACATTTCTTCCCATGGGATTCACATACATCTCACCTCTTATCAAGTCATTTTTGGAAGACAGTTTTATGCATACATCACTTGTGGTTCCGTTGCTGTCACGACCTTTTGCAGTTATTCCCGCCTGTGTATCGCTCCATCCTGCTCCATCCCTGCTCTGTATTTTGAAAGAATGCCCGCTTGTGTGATCCATCAATTTCAATTTAATATTAAGGTAAACCTCTCCCTTTGAAGTCACTTCCAGCAGACCTTTGTTTCCCAATGCACTGTTTACCATGCCCTGACCTGTTGCATATGAACCTGCACCCCCTGAGTCCTCTACTTTCCCCGTTACAGGATTCTTATAACTCGGGTGGACACTACATGTATATAAAGTCCCGCTTTCTGCATAGAGAACTTCCGCCTTTGACAACGCCACTATCAGCAATGCAACTAAACACAGCGTTTTTATAAGCAAACAAAACTTCTCGGTGTTACATTTCAAACGAAACGCAAAAATTTTATCTATATATATTGTCTTCATTTCTCTCATATTCTAAATAATTTAAAAATCCTTTTACGCTTTTTGTATGTGGGAATAGTCCCTGCAGCTGCAATCAGCGTTGCAACTCCCGGGAAAACATGTTTTTTAAGAGGAGGTTCTTTTTTCCTGTCCTCACCCTCATCGGATTCACCACTTTGGGAATTTGAATCGCCGCTTAAAACTGAATTCCCATCGGAATCTTCATCTTTTTTATTTAATTTTGATTTACTTTTTTTGAACATTCCAAGGAGGCTGCCCTTTCCTCCTCCTGCAGCAGTCACACCTTTTCCTGCATTTTCGCCTTCTTTAGTAAATTCATTTGAATTTTCTGCAGCGGTTTTCACACTCTTCAAATCCAATTTCAGATACAACTCTTGTGTTCCTGTTCCCGGTGCTATTGCCTCCATAATAGGCACAAATACCTGTAGAGGCAAATATCCACTCCTAAGCGCTCTTTTTATAACCGGAAACTTAACCAAGCTCGGATAATCCGTTCCGTAACTGTCACTGACCCTTTCGCCTTTTTTCTTGTGATATGCCAAAATCTTGACATTATTAAGCTGCCCCTTAGGAATTCCCGCCGAATTGAGCCTATAGGTGTTTGAAAAATATCTCATATTTTTTAAGTATCCGTTTTGCCCGTTTATGTTCAAGCCTCTCATCCTGAGGCAGAGAAAATATCTTCCTCCTTCAACTTTCAGCTTAATAATATGATTGATGGCATTATCTGCCATAGAAGGGGTTTTCCCATCGGGTTTTACCATTTTACCTTTTATGGCGTACACTCCGTCATTAAGTGATCTTATATTCAGTTTTTTACCTGCCCTGCGTCTTCCCGGTCTATGTTTTCTATTAGGTTTATTTCTCGGTTTGTCCTTCTTTTTAGGCGGTTTCTTTGCAAGTCTTCCTACCTCTTTCGGATTATTGCTCAAATTCTGTTTTTCTCTCAAAGAAGACCAATCCAACATAAGTCTGGCATAAGGATTGCCTCCTCCCGGATTCAATGTTTCCATGAGCGGTACATATACGCGTACCCATGTTATATCATCACCCTTAACTTTAGGAACCCCTCCCGAACCTGCATCTTCAATCAGTTGCGGCGATGCTATCGGCATCCTGCAATATTGGGGATAAAGCCTTCCCTTCATAGTCTTATCTATTCCCCTCTTTGAATCATTATAAATGTCGTACACATCATGATAGGATTCAATCGGAACTTCTTTGCTCATCGCACCTGCCGGAGGCTGAGCTGATCCCTGATACCCCGGAAAATATTCTAATTTTCCTAAATATCCTTTCAGAGCTTTTTTTCCGCCTGTTTTAGGTGTAATACTTTTAAGTTCAAGCCGCAAAGTCCATTCACCGTTTTCTTCAATAAGTTCCATGGGTTTTCTTATACCCCCATTCCCCATAGACGGCTGATCACTTGCGGCATTGCGAAGTTCTCCGTTAATCTCGTAGTATTTTGCTTTTTTTTCTTCTTTGAGTCGGGTCTCTTTACCGCCATCGGCATAAGCTGAAAAGACAGGCAGCATAGAAACAGCCAAAAAAACGGATAATGCAAAAGCTATCCTCTTACTTCTTTCAGTATACAAAATCCTTTTCTCCTTTCCCATTATTTACACAAAAGCTTAAACTATATTGCAAAAGATAAACTGTTTTTTCTATTGTTATAAACTTGAGAACATATTCTTCCCATCACTTTGATACTCGGTATAATCTTCAGCCTGAATCCTTGCTACAAGTATCCGGTTAGATATATCTACCTGCGTAAATTCTAACGCAAAAAAAAATACCTGTAAAGGTTTTTTGCAACATTTCGTGCTCTAAGTCACCATTTTACAGATACTAATATCCTTATTTTTCAATAATTTGCAATAAAGGGGATAATAACCTATATATTTTTAATTCAATAAACATATTATTACAGGTATCAAATTTCTTCAGATTTTATCTTCTGCAAAAACCAAAAGCACCATACTCTTTTTTATTGAGAGATGGTACTTTGATTTTATGAGAACAGATCCTTAATTTTCTGTGTAAAACTCGATTTTTTCGCATAGCATTCATGGTCTACAATTTCACCGAGCTCTTTAATTTTCTGCTTCTGCTCACTATTTAATCTCGTTGGAATTTCAAGAACAACCTTGACATACAAATCGCCCATTCTTCCGGTTCTGACATTTTTTACGCCCTTACCTTTTAGCCTGAATACCGTATTAGGCTGTGTTCCTGCAGGCACTTTATATGAAACCTTTTCAGAAAGCGTCGGGACAATAATCTCATCACCCAAAGCCGCCTGTGAGAAGCTGATTGGAATATCAATGAACAAATCATCTCTGTCTCTCTTAAACAGTTCATGGGGTTTCACCGACAGAACTACATAAAAATCTCCGTTAGGACCGCCGTTTTCACCGGGCTCTCCCTGTCCTCGAATCGGAATAACCGTATCATTGTCAACTCCTGCCGGAATATCCACCTTGATTTCAATAGTTTTTCTTACCTTACCGGTTCCATGGCAATCAGGGCACGGGGTATCAATAATTTTACCTGTTCCTCTGCAATCAGGACATGTTGCAGAGCTTTGGAATCTTCCAAATGGAGTATTCTGAACGGTATGAACCTGACCGCTTCCTCCACACTTTGAGCAGGTCTTCTTCTCAGTACCCGGAGCATTTCCATCACCGTTACATGTGCTGCAACGAACATATTTAGTTATTTTTAAAGTCTTCTTTGTACCGAATGCCGCCTCTTCAAAGGTAATTGTAAGATTCTTCTGAAGATCTCTTCCCTTTCGCGGTGCACTTCTTCCTGCACCGCCACCGAAACCACCAAAGCCGCCTCCGCCGAACATATCCCCAAAAGCACTGAAGATATCCTCAAAACCGCCTCCGCCAAAGCCGCCGAAACCGCCTTCTCCAAAACCTGCATTCGGATCTACACCGGCGTGACCGAATCTATCGTACTTATCCTTTTTTTCCGGGTCGGAAAGAATACCGTAAGCCTCGTTTATTTCTTTAAATTTTTCTTCAGCTTTCTTATCTCCGGGATTTTTATCAGGATGATATTTCAAAGCCATTTTTCTAAAAGCTTTTTTAATATCCGCATCGCTTGCACCTTTTTGAAGTCCCAGCACCTCATAATAATCTCTTTTGTCTGCCATTATCTCACCTATCCAGCTAAGCCCCACTTATATATTTCGTGCCTGAAAATTTTACATCCGATTCACTCCGGCATCTGCACTTCAACAAATATTCTGCAACATATAAGTTACCCTTGCACCTTGATCTGCTATACCGTAAATCTGCTTAGGCGACGAGAAATCCTCGTCGCCATAAGTAGGACTATATCAAGTTAACACTATTTCTTATCTTTATCTTCATCTACAACTTCAAAGTCCGCATCAACAACATTATCTGCCTGAGCACCTGACTCTGCCGCGTCAGTGCCGGAAGTTCCCGCTCCGCCTGAAGCACCTGCCATTCCACTCATGTCAGGTCCTGCTCCCGCTGCTCCCTGCTGCTGATACAGCTTTTCGGCAATCTTATGGAACTTCTCTGTTAAAACATCTGTCTTTGCTTTAATATCTTCCTGATTGTTTGCTTCAAGAGCTTTTTTCAAATCCTCTTTAGCCTCTTCGACATCCTTCTTTTCAGCATCGTCAATTTTGCCTTCCAGTTCCTTAAGGGATTTCTCCGTTTCGTATACCAGAGTTTCAGCTTTATTTCTATCTTCCACTTCCTGTTTTCTCTTGGCATCCTCTGCAGCATACTGCTCAGCTTCTTTAACCTTCTGCTTAACCTCTTCTTCAGATAGAGACGTTGAAGATGTAATAGTAATCTTCTGTTCCTTACCTGTTCCCATATCCTTTGCACTTACATTTACAATACCGTTGGCATCGATATCAAATGTAACTTCAATCTGAGGAATCCCACGAGGTGCCGGAGCAATCCCCGATAGCTGGAATCTTCCGAGTGTAATATTTCCTGCAGCCATTTCTCTTTCACCCTGCATTACATGAATATCCACTGCGGTCTGATTATCTGCGGCTGTTGAGAAAATCTGACTCTTTTTCGTAGGAATAGTGGTATTTCTTTCGATCAGCTTCGTTGCAACTCCTCCCATCGTCTCGATTGACAGTGAAAGCGGTGTAACATCAAGAAGAAGAACATCATTAACTTCTCCTGTCAAAACCCCTGCCTGGATAGCTGCACCCACTGCTACACATTCATCCGGGTTGATTCCCTTGAACGGTTCCTTTCCTGTAACTTTCTTAACTGCTTCCTGAACCGCAATACCTCTTGTGGAACCGCCTACCAGAACAATCTTTTCGATGTCGGAATTTGTAACACCTGCGTCAGCCATAGCCTTCTTAATAGGCTCAATAGTTCTTTCCACCAGATTAGCTGTCAGCTGATCGTACTTGGCTCTTGAAATCGTCATATCAAGATGAAGCGGACCTGCTTCTGAAACCGTAATAAAAGGCAGGTTTACATTTGTCTGCTGTGCACTTGAAAGTTCTTTTTTAGCCTTTTCTGCAGCTTCTTTTAATCTCTGTAATGCCATTTTATCTTTTCTCAGGTCAACTCCATTTTCTTTGGCAAAGCTGTCCGCCATGAAGTTCATTAAAGCATTGTCGAAATCATCTCCGCCCAAATGAGTATCTCCATTTGTGGCAAGCACTTCAAAGACTCCATCTCCAAGCTCCAGAATAGATACATCAAATGTGCCGCCGCCCAGGTCATAAACCAGAATCTTATGTGAGCCTTCTTCTTTATCCAAACCATATGAAAGTGACGCCGCCGTCGGCTCATTGATAATTCTTTTTACATCAAGCCCTGCAATTTTCCCTGCGTCCTTGGTCGCCTGCTTCTGAGCATCCGAGAAATAAGCAGGTACTGTGATTACTGCCTCTGTAACCTTTTCTCCCAAATATGCCTCCGCATCTGTCTTTAATTTTGAAAGTATCATTGCTGAAATATCCTGCGGAGTATATTTCTTTCCGTCAATTTCTACTGAAAAATCTTCACCCATGTGCCTTTTGATTGATGTGACAGTTCTGTCAGGATTAGTTACAGCCTGACGCTTTGCCGTTTCACCCACCAGTCTCTCGCCATTCTTTGCAAATCCCACGATTGACGGTGTGGTTCTGTTACCTTCTGCGTTGGCAATTACCGTAGGTTCTCCACCCTCTAAAACTGCAACGCAACTGTTTGTTGTTCCTAAATCAATTCCTATTACCTTAGCCATTTTATATATCCTCCTAAATCAGTTATTTACTTTAACCATTGATGGTCTAATTACTTTGCTGTTTAATGTGTACCCCTTTTGTAAAACTTCTGTTACTTTTCCACTCTCAAAATCAGGATTATCTTCCATCATCACTGCATTATGAAAGTTGGGGTCAAACTCCTCTCCAAGGGTCTTGATCTCCTCTATACCGGATTTTTTAAGAACCTCTATGAGTTGTTTCAGAATAAGCTCCATACCTTCTGCATAGGCTTTATCTGTGCTTTCATGGTCAAGAGCTCTTTCAAAATTATCTATAACTTCCAAAAGTCCCAAAGCAATTTGTTCATTTGCATAGGCATAAATATCGCTTTTTTCTTTTTCGGTTCTTCGTTTAAAATTCTGAAAGTCTGCCATCAGACGCATATACTTCGTATCGGAAGACTCTTCCCGAGTTTCGGTCTCTTTCTTTTCGTTTCCTACATCCTCCTCATCGGGTATACCGTCATCTTTTTCAGAAGCTGCCCTTTTATCAGAAACATCCGCATCTTTATCAGAACCGGCTTCTTCATCGGATACGGCAACACTTTCATCAGAATTCGTATCCTTTGAATCTTTATCAAAAGTTTCCTTTGCCATGTCCGATTCTTCCTTTTCGGTATTCCTGCCTTGCTGATTATTGCAACCGGGATCACCGCTGTAGCTGCACTGAGTTTCTTTCCTGAACGTTTTTTGATTATCCGCCATTATCCTTTTCCTCATCGCTTTCCAACCTAAAGGTTTCGTTTAAATTTTGAGTCAAATACTCAACTATAGATGTAACTTCTCCATATTTCATCCGTGTCGGTCCAATCACTCCAATCTTTCCTATCAGCTGACCGTCCACATGGTATGTTGCCGTAATTAACGAGCAATCGCTCATAGAATCATCTGCATTCTCATCTCCTATGGTAACTATCATGCCATCATCTCTGTCCATCAATTTCCTTGCAAACTCATCTTTTCTGTCAAAGAGAGATATAAAATTTCTTGCTCTGTTTATATCCATGTACTCAGGAATATCAAAGATGTTTGACAAGCCGTCCATATATAGATTCACATTCAACATATCCGAAAGGGTTCGTATGAAATTAGGCATTATATTCCCTGCTAAATTGCTCATAGCCTCTATATCAGTATTAAAATCCGCTATTATATCTCCTGTTAAAACCTCAGTAATTTTTCTTCCCATATAATTATAAGTGATATTCTTAGAAAGAATATTCAAGGCTTCCTCTGTATAAGGAACTCTGATTTTCAGTGCAGTATTGGAAATTTTACCACTCTCTGCAACTATCATCAAAACCACAGTGTCATCATCCAGCGGTAAGAGATTTACAAATTTCAGTTTATCTTCAGCTTTTGTAGGTGTAACTGCAAATGATGCCAGGTTGGTTATCTCCGACAAAAGTTCCGCCACTCTCCGAATTGTCTTATCAAATTCTTCAATGTCTGCTCTCAGAGTCTCTTGTATGGCTTTCTTCGCCTCCGGAGAAACCTCAACCTTTTCCATCATATTATTTACATACAGCCTGTATGCCTTATCAGAAGGGACTCTTCCCGCCGAAGTATGCGGGTGTGTCAAATATCCCATTTCCTCAAGGTCGCTCATTTCATTTCTGATAGTAGCCGGGCTGATGGCCATGTCAAACCTCTTGGCAAGTGTCCTCGAACCGACAGGCTCAGCCGTACGAACATAGTCGCTTATTATGGCTTGTAAAATTTTCAGTTTTCTATCTGTCAGTCCCATGATTCTTCTCCTTGTTAGCACTCACTATGCCCGAGTGCTAATCGCTATATATAATGTACTACTACCCGGGACCAATGTCAACTCAAATTTTATTTTTTCATGAAAACAACATAAATAATAAAAAAACTCACCAACAGATGGTCTGAAGGTAAGTTTTATTTTCTTAATTCTAAAAGAAGTTCTGTTACCGTCTTATTACGAAGAGGGTCATGAAATTCCGGACAAATCTCCGCAGTCGGTTTCAATACAAATTCTCTGTTGTGCAGATCCGGATGTGGAATTTTAAGCTTCTCAGTATCAATGATTCTGTATCCGTAATAGATTATGTCCAAATCTAAAGTTCTGGGTCCCCAGTGTATAGTCCTAACCCGTCCAAGCTCAACCTCTATCTGAAGCAGAGTATTGAGCAGCTCATCAGGTTCAAGTTCCGTTTCCACCGAAATTGCCATATTCAGAAAATCTCTCTGTTCTGTATAACCATAGGCCTTAGTTTCTAAAATCTTTGATTTCCCCGTAATCTGTCCAACCCTTTGTGAAATTTTTTCCTGAGCCTCCTTTAGATATTCCGACCTGTCTCCCATGTTGGAGCCCAGGGCTATAATACTCTGCATACCGTACCTCCACACATTCCATAATTTTATTCTGCATATACTTTTACTGTGCAATTTTATTATTTGCAGGTCAACGCATCCAACATCCTTGCAGCCTGAAAATTCTCCTTCACATCATGAACCCTCGCAAGTTCAATGCCGTGAAACTGTGCAAACAAGCTTACGGCAATAGTCCCATACAGACGATCTGCAGGATCACTTTCGCCTAACAACTGACCGATAAAGGTTTTGCGAGATACTGCCAAAAGATGAGGACAGTCAAGATCTGCAAATCTGTCCATATTCCTTAAAAGTGCCATATTATGCTCATAGTTTTTTCCAAAACCTATACCCATGTCAATTATGAGTTTTTCCGGATGAATTCCCTCTGAAACTGCATATTCTTTTTGACGCTTGAGATAATTGTACACCTCAGATACGACGTCCTCATAATGAGGATTTTTTTGCATTACATCAGGTCTTCCCTGAGTATGCATAATAATCACGGGAACTCCGGCTTCTGCTGCCACCTTCGCCATATTTTCATCAAAGGTCAACCCGCTTATATCATTTATAATGTCTACTCCTGCGTCAATTGCAGCTTTTGCAGTTTCTGCATTGTAGGTATCCACCGATAAAAGAATTTCCGGATGTTTTTTCTTAACAGCACTTATCACCGGACAAACCCTTGAAATTTCCTCTTCGACAGACACTTTTTCTGCACCCGGTCTTGTGGATTCCCCGCCTATATCTATGAAAGTTGCTCCTTCAGCTATAAGTTTATCAGCCCTTTCTACAGATTTTTCCGTATCAGAAGTCCTGGATCCTGCGTAAAAAGAATCCGGTGTTACATTTATGATTCCCATGATTTCCATGTGGTCAAACTTTCTTTTGCTTCCGTCCTTCAATAAAAAATGTTTCATAGTTCTCCTTTGTTCTGCCAATTCTCGTTAACAGGTTTCCATAAAGCCTTAACTGTAGTATTACACCGGCTGTCTGCTCTGCAACTTCCGTTAACCTACCACCATCGCATAAGCTCCATGATTGTGAATACTTTCCTGACTCTCAACTTCTATGCAGAATTCTTCTACCCCCTCAAGCTTATCCACCCTGAGTTTAGCCTCTCTGCATACATCTTCCACAAATCTTGGGTTATCATAGGCAAGCTCTGTGACATATTTTTCATCAGGTCTTTTCAGCAAAGAGTATACAGGCGAGCTTGCAGAGCTTTCAGCAATATTTACGAGATCCTCAATCCACAGAAATTTCTTCATTCTGACCTTTATTGAAACATCCGCCCTCTGATTGTGTGCACCATAATCGGAAATTTCCTTTGAGCATGGACAAAGGGTAGTGACCGGAGTAGTCACTTTCATATCGAATTCAAAATCATCGCTGACTAACGAGCCCCTGTATTCAACTCCTATATTAAAAAATGAAGGTATGCCTGTTACAGGCGATTCTTTTTCAATAAAATACTCAAAATTCATTCTGACAAAACTTGCCTCTGAATCCAGCTTTTCCTTTGTAGCTTCGAGAATCTTTCTGACATGCTGAAGATCCATACGCCTGTTGTGCTGGATAATGTCAACAAATCTGGACATATGGGTTCCCTTCTGGCGGGCATCAAGACCTACAAAAAGGCTCACCGTTGCAGCTGTACTGATCCACTGTCCCTCTTTGGTCTTAAATTCCATAGGAACGACAAAATCTTTTATGCCAACCTGGTTAAGATATACATCTCTTCCGTCAATCTGTTTCTGTACGTCCTTCATCATTCCTCCCCGTTATATACGATACCTGAGGTCTTAGTTTCCCAAACTTCAATTTCGTAAAGCCTTGAATTATCGGTTTTTACTTTAGGCTCCAACTTATCCCAGATGTACACAGCAATATTTTCTGCTGTGGGCTGCTTTATAAAATCATTAATATAATGATGGTCGAAGTCCTCTAAAATTTCTTTTTTTACCAAATTCTTCAGGTCAACAAAATCATAGACCATATCTTCATGGTCACGAGTGCCCTTTAGTTTAACTACGAGTTTGTATGTATGCCCATGCAACCTCTCACACTTTCCGTGATAGTTTATAAGATTATGGGCTGCATCAAATTCAAATTCTTTTATTAAAATCATATTTTATCTCCGTTAATCTGATTGTGGGTTTCATTCTATCATAGGAAAGTGACAATATCAAAGAGAAATTAAAGCCCCATGAAATTATGTGAAACCAAAGCTTCAGGGAGTTAGAATTTTACCTCTAACTCCCCTTATTATTCTCTCATCTTCATCAACATTATCTGACGAAAATTTTATTTAGTTTGCTTTCATAGCCCTTTCCATTGCGGCTTCATCCTTAGCTCTTTTATCTGCAATTGCCTCGGCAATCATCATATCCTTAACCTTCATCAGTCGGGTCTGGTTTCCACGCTCATTTTCATCAAGCTTCATCTGAATATACTTGATGGTAATCTGAAGTCGAGGGATTACAACATACTCAAGAGCATTTACCCTGCGTCTGGTTTTTTCAAGTTCTGCTGCCAGAAGAACCGTTTCCTTCTCTTTTCCCGCAAGCTCCAAAAGCACGGGAAATATCTCGGACAGCTCTGAAACAGAATTATCCAAATCCCCCGAAGTTCTTGCAAGTCCGTAAGGGAAAATATCTGAAGGATCTTCTGCCGTAGTCTTAAAACCAAAAATCGGAACTTCTACACTCATTATATTTCTGGTATCCACCGACAGCTCAACACCTTGCTTAGGAAACATCAGGGATTCCTCCATAACCTCCCAGCTGGTAATTGCACTTGCCATGCTGAAGTTTCTGTAAACTCGTGCCAAATGGCTCTCCACCTTCTGTCGCAAAACTCCGTTTTCCTTTGCTACCGCAAGAAATTCCTTCATAAGCTCATCCCGCTTGTCCTTCAAAAGTTTATGACCCCGAGTTGCTGTCTTGAGACGCTTTTTCAATGAAGTCAGCATCATCCTTGTGGGTTTGACATTCATCTTCTCCATAAGTTACCTCCCGGATATGCCTTACTGATCCATATATCTTTCAATCAAATCGTCACCGATTCTCTTAAGTTCGCTCTTTGGCAGCAGTTTCAGAAGCTCCCAGCCGATATTCAGAGTTTCTTCAATACTTCTGTCCCTGTCAAAGCCCTGAGATACATACCTGTTTTCAAACTCACGGCTGAATCTGGCGTACATGAGGTCAACCTCCGTCAGTGCAGCCTCTCCTAATATAGTCATCAGTTCCAGACAGCTTTTGCCACGAGAATATGCGGCAAATAACTGGTTCATAGTATCAGCATGATCCTCTCTGGTTTTCCCTTTTCCGATTCCCTTATCTTTAAGCCTTGATAAAGATGGGAGAACATCTATAGGTGGCTGTACCCCCTTCTTATCCAGTTCTCTGGATAAAATAATCTGTCCCTCTGTGATATATCCGGTAAGGTCGGGAATAGGATGAGTTATGTCATCCTCCGGCATAGTCAAAATCGGAATCATTGTGATTGAACCCTGACTGTCCTTCTTGCGGCCTGCTCTCTCATACATAGTTGCAAGGTCTGTGTATAGATATCCCGGATATCCTCGACGACCCGGAACTTCTTTCCTCGCAGCCGACACTTCACGAAGAGCCTCTGCATAGTTTGTAATGTCTGTCAAAATCACAAGAACATGCATATTCAGATCAAATGCCAGATATTCAGCCGCAGTAAGTGCCATACGAGGTGTGGCAATACGCTCAACTGCCGGATCATTGGCAAGATTCATAAACATTACAGTTCTATCGATAGCTCCGGTTTTTCTAAAGTCCGAAGCGAAAAAATCGGCTTCCTCATAGGTTATACCGATGGCTGCAAAAACTACAGCAAAGTTCCCCGCATCATCGCCTAAAACCTTAGCCTGTCTCGCAATCTGAGCTGCCAGATTTGCATGGGGCATACCACTTCCTGAGAAAATAGGCAATTTCTGCCCTCTTACAAGTGTATTTAGTCCATCAATAGCTGATACACCGGTCTGTATAAATTCAGCCGGGTAATCTCTTGCTGCAGGATTCATCGGAAGTCCGTTTATGTTAAGTTTTTTCTCCGGAATAATATCGGGACCACCGTCTTTAGGTCTTCCCATTCCGTCAAATACTCGTCCCATAATTTCAGGGGAAACTGCAAGCTCTGTACCCTTTCCGCTGAATTTTACCGTACTTTCCTTCAGGTTAATACCGGCAGAGCTTTCAAAAAGCTGTACCGTAGCGTCTCCGCCGTTTATTTCCAAGACCTTGCAAAGTCTCTTTTCGCCGTCCGGCAAAACAATTTCTCCAAGTTCATCATAAGTTACACCTTCAACATCCTGAACCATCATCAAAGGTCCTGCAACTTCTGATATTGTCTTATATTCCTTAATCATCGTCCTCAGCCCCCTTACTGGTTAAGATTGAAATTTCCTTCTTCATTTCAGACAAAATTGACTCATAGGACTGGTCAATTCCATCTTCTTCAATGTACTTGAATCTGCCTATGCTTTCACGAACCGCCATGGATGCGATACCACTGAAAACAGCTCCCTTCGACAACGCTTCTTTTGACAGCTCGTAATAATTTATGATAAGTTTCAAAAGCTTAAACTGCTTATTCATCGATGCATAGGTGTCAATATCGTGGAAAGCGTTCTGATGCAGATAGTCCTCACGGATAGCCTTACAAGCCTCAAGTTTGATTCTGTCATCAAAGGATAATGCGTCTACACCGACCAACTGAACGATTTCATTAAGCTCCGCCTCCTCCTGCAAAAGCCTAAGTGCCTTATTTCTAAGTGCCGGAAAATCTTTATCGACATTTTTTGTATACCATTCATTTAGTCTTTCCACGTATAAAGAGTAGCTGGACAGCCAGTTAATTGCAGGGAAGTGCCTTGCATGGGCAAGTGAGGCATCAAGTGCCCAGAACACCTTTACAATTCTGAGAGTTGCCTGAGAAACCGGCTCAGATATGTCACCGCCGGGAGGGGATACTGCCCCTATTGCAGAAAGTGCACCCGGTCTGCCTTCTTTACCCAAAGAAATCACATTCCCCGCTCTTTCGTAGAACTGTGCCAAGCGAGATGCAAGATAAGCAGGATATCCCTCTTCTCCCGGCATTTCTTCAAGACGACCCGACATTTCACGAAGTGCCTCTGCCCATCTGGAAGTGGAATCCGCCATAAGGGCTACGGAATATCCCATATCTCTGAAATATTCAGCAATGGTAATACCTGTATAGATAGACGCCTCACGAGCTGCCACAGGCATATCGGATGTATTTGCAATCAGAACAGTTCTCTTCATTAAAGTTTCTCCGCTTCTCGGGTCCTTCAAATCCGGAAACTCACGAAGTACATCTGTCATCTCGTTTCCTCGTTCACCGCATCCGATATATACCACAATGTCTGCATCTGCCCATTTTGCCAGCTGATGCTGTACAACCGTTTTTCCGGAACCGAAAGGTCCCGGAACTGCGGCAACTCCACCTTTTGCAATAGGAAACATGGTATCTATTACACGCTGCCCCGTAATCAAAGGTGTATCAGGTACAAGCTTTTCCTTATACGGTCTTCCAACACGCACCGGCCATTTCTGCATCATTGAAAGTTCTTTGATATTTCCCTCTCTATCTTCAATGGTGCAGACTGTTTCCTCGACAGTAGAGTCTCCTTTTTCAATACTCTTTATTGTTCCGGAAACCCTATGAGGAACCATGATTTTCTGTTCCACAACTGCTGTTTCCTTTACTGTTCCGATTATATCACCGGTTTGAACTTCGTCTCCCACTTTAACAGTCGGAACAAATGTCCATTTCTTTTCTCTGTCTAAAGCAGGAACCTGAATACCCCTTTGTATATTCGACCCCTGCTGCTGATACATGATTTCAAGAGGTCTTTGAATTCCGTCGTATATACTTTCAATAAGACCCGGACCAAGCTCAACAGACAACTGCGCACCTGTTGACACTACCGGAGCCCCCGGTCCAATACCTGCGGTTTCCTCATACACCTGAATAGAAGCCCTGTCGCCTCTCATTTCAATAATTTCTCCAATTAAGCCTAAATCTCCAACGCGTACTACGTCAAACATGTCGGCGTTTTCCATGCCGGCTGCTACAACCAGCGGACCTGACACCTTTACAATCGTTCCCTGACTCATTATTTATCACCTCCGAATAGTATATCTGCACCTACTGCCCTTTCCACTGCTTTCTTGACATTAATAAGACCTGACCCCGAAGGACCGTCTTTGTTTGGGATAGGGATAATGGCAGGCAACTTACTATCCTTGTACTTATCAATTTCCTTTTCCAGCTGTACTGCCAAATCCTCCGTAATGTAGATTATGGCATACTCACCCTCTGCCCACTGTCTTAAAGTCTTCTTCGCATCCTGAACTTCAACCGTGGGATAAATATCAAGACCTACACTTTTGAAACCCAGCACAGAATCTCGATCTCCGATTACTCCGATTTTATACATATGGTTCCCTCAGTCTTTCTGCAATTTTCTCTGGAGCCTGACCTGCAAGCATTCCCATGAGAACAATTCTTATATTATCGATTTCAACTTCCTTGCCAATCCAGTAACCTGCAATTGGAACTACCCCAAAGGATAAATATTTTGCCCTTTTGTTATACTCCATCAGGGCATCCTCCAGCATCTTTTCAAAAAGGGTGAAGTTCTTCTTTTCCTTTATTTCTGCTCCGCCTTCGCTCATGACCTTGTTTAATCCATATGGTGTAAGTTTATCTGCGAGCTGAGCGTAAGTATCTTCCCAGCTGTCTATATAGAAGTTCTCACCTATATTTCCTCCATCAAGGTAAACACTTTTAAAGAAGGACCATGCCTTTCCCATTTCCTTGAGCCTTACGAACATCTTAAGATTCAAAAGATCAATCTGAAGCTTTACAAAACCTATTAAAAATTCCTCTTCCGTAGCTTCGGCTGCTTCCAGCATATCTTTATAGCATGCCTTGTCCATAATCAAATCTATCTGCTGAGGATCCCTGCTCCTACTGTACAAATCCAGTGCTTCAATAACGGCATGTTTCATATTAGACGGCATAAAATCATAATTTCTGTCCCTAATCATCGCCATAATCCTTCTCTGGTCAATATCTCCTGTGGTCATCAGCAGGTTCTCATCCGGCATCATTCCCAGAATTTCAGATTTAAGACACACCTTAACATTGTGATAGTCGTATGGATACAGATATAAAGCAAGCTCTTTTCTTTCCGGCAGCGTGTCATAAATCATTCGGAAAAGTTTATTCTGCTCCTTACGGATAAAGGTTTCGATGTCAAGTGCCCTTACCTCCGGAGAATCTCCGTAGCCGAAATCCTTGAGCACAGCCTCTGCACTTTCAAAATCCTGGCAGTTTGCAAGCCTTACAAGATCTCTTTTAGTCATAAGATTTTTCATATAACTGCAAATATATGCGTCGGCAAAGATATAATCATTTTCATTTCTTAATGCCATGTAAAATCTCCCTAATCATCAAAAAGTATAGCTGCAACTTCTGCTGCCAAATCGCTGTATTTCTCGTCAATAACAGTTTCAACGCTTCCGTTCATATACACGGAACCACTCTTGATCAAAAGACCTCCCTTAATTTTTGAAATATTCCCGGAAAGTTTAAAATCTCCATTTCCAATTTCCTCATTAAGTCTTTTCACAAGGTTTTCACCTATGGAATTTAAATCCTTCTCATTCAAAATTACTTCTCCGGATCTGCAATTTCCATCTTTTACAGTATCAACAAGAAATTTTATGTATTTGTCTTCATCCATGGAAACAATTTTCTCCACAGCCTTGTCAAAACAGGTCTTAATATATTTTTGCTTCTGTTCCAGAACCAGTTTTCTGCCGTCAATATCAGCTACCGAAGTTCCTCTTTCCAAAATATTTTTCTTTTCTGTCTTGGAATCCTTTTCTGCAGCCTCAACAATTTCTTTTCCGCGAGCTTTTGCTTCTTCTAAAATGGTTTCACATTTTTTCTCAGCTTCACTTATAGTATTTTCGGCAATATTTTCGGCTTCAAACAAAATTCTGGATGTAATTTTTTCTACGCCCATTGTATACACTTCCTAAATTAAATTCCAAGGTTAAACAGCATCAAAATTGAAATCAAAAGACCGAATATAGCGTATGTTTCCACCATAGCGGCATAAATAATACCCTTTGCCATCTGGTCAGGTCTTTTTCCTAAAAGCATAATCCCGGAGGCTGCAGCCTTTCCCTGTGCAATACCGGACCATATTCCGATAAGACCGATAGGAATACCGGAGGCGAAAACATACAGCCCCTGTGCAAGGGTCAAATCGCCCAGACCGCCACCTAAAAGACCTATTCTGATAAAAATAAGAAAAGCCATAAGAAGCCCGTATATACCCTGTGTTCCCGGCAAAGCCTGTAAAATAAGGGTTTTACCGAATTTCTTAGGATCCTCTGCAAGCACACCTGCCGCTGCCTGACCTGCAATCCCCACACCTATAGCACTTCCGATTCCTGCAAGAGCTGCCACTGCCGCTCCCAGTAGAGCAAATACATTACCTGTAATCATTTTAAACCTCCGTTATTGTTATCTATCAATCTCACATACTGAGTATTATTTCTTAATGGAGAGAATTCCTCTCCTCCGTCTTCATAAAATTTTCCAAAGAATTCAATATACTGTAACCTGCTGGAATGTACAAACGAACCTAAGGCATTGATTGCCAAATTAAAGGTATGTCCGATAATTCCCACGATCAGCATTGCTATCAATCCTTTAATGCCACCGCCTACCATGGAGCCTAAAAGGTTAATTACATTTGCAATTACTCCTGTGGCAAGTCCCAGTGCAAGAAGTCTGGCATAGGACAATATATCCGAAATATATCCTGTAACTCCGTATAAAGAACCCAGTCCACCGGTAACCTTTCCGAAACCCTTATTTTTTCTGCCTCCCGCCAGAAGAACTATTATTCCGCCTGCTATACAAATCCATTTGCCCGGTACAGTCAGTTCCTCTGAAACAGCACTGCCTCCAAGCCATAGACCTCCGCCTGCTATTATCATGTACCATGAGAATATATCGAGAAAGGCATCAACAGCCTTGCCTCTTCTGATTAGCATGTATGCGTTTATTCCCATTCCTACAAATAAATGTCCCACACCGAACAAAAGTGAAAAAATAAGCAGTTTTGTAGGATTGTCAATCGGATTGAACCAGATAGGACTTATATTCACTCGGTGTCCGAATACCGTTTGAGTAAATGTCGGTATGAAATCTCCAAACCATCCTCCAAACATTGCACCCCAGAAAACTGTTGCAATTCCACAGTACATGAACATTTTTATCATTTTGTATGTCAGTCCTTCGATTTCGTATCTCTTAAGGATGATGAAACTCGCTATTGCGATAATCAGACCATAACCGGCATCACTTAACATGATTCCGAAGAACATGGCATAAAAAACAGAAAAAATATCCGTCGGGTCAAAGCCGTGATAATCAGGCAGAGAGTACATTTCCGTTATGGCTGAAAAGGGAGAACCGAATCCGGTATTCTTAATCAGCACCGGAACTTCTTCCTCCTCTGAAGCCTCTCTGTATTCATACATGCAGTCATACTGATTGAGAACCTTTTCAACGGTGCCCTTACACTCCGACGGAATCCAGCCCTCCAGATTAAAAGTCCTTTTTGTTTTTAGAAAGTTACTTTTGACTTTCTCCCTATCCCTTTCGATAACGAGATAATCCTTCAGACACTCTATATCCACCCTCATGTACTCACAGGCTGAAACCTGTTCTTCAATATCTTTAAATGACTTCCATGCCGTTATAGATTCCTTTTCCAGCCGCCTTTTATTTTCCTTTGCCGTACCTGCATAATCATCAAAAGGAGCCAGAGTATATCCCCATTGTTTAAGAACGGATACAACTTTCTCCTGTTCCTCTTTCAGTGCTGCTATGAACAGGTAGTACATATCCTTGTCTCTGTTTACTACTCTGACCTCTGCACTGTCACTTGCCGTTGTAACAGCTTCCCTGATTCCCTCTATATTTACCGTGGACGGTACAACTCCAAGCTCTATATCCACTTGCTCCGTCTCCTGAATTTCAAGAGGCAGATCATATTTCTGCCAGGGTATCAAAGAAGCAATTTCCATCTTGATTTTATTGATTCTTTCTCTGCCGTCATGAAGCTTTCTGTTGAGTCCCAATATGTATTTGACATTTGCCTCAATTACACTCCTATTGCTTATCCTGTCCAGGAATGCAGCTCTCTTCATAGATTTGCGTGTCACAAACAATGGCTGTTTCTCTCTGCTGTATCTGTTTATCAAATCAAGTGCAATCCCCAGCTTTGCTATCTTGCCGTCAATTTCGGCAACCTTATCTTCATCACCGTCACAGGTGACAGCATCGCTTAAATTTTCATTTTCTGAGAGCATAACATTCCGGTCGGTGATTTCCACCATTCCAAGATCCATCAAATCGGCAATTAAATCTTCTTTTGCCGCATCCACTCCGATAACAGCAAGCTTTTCCATCTTAATTATTGCCACAGATATTCACTATCCTTTCTGTTATCAGACCAACAGCCTTGTCTTCGTTAGCCTTTGCCTTTTCAATTAGCCCCTGCGCTTCTTTTTTTGACATCTCCATCGAAGCATCATATTTTCGTTGAGATTCTTCCTGTCCGATATCAGTTTCAGAATCAAGAATGTCCTTTGCCTTAGTTTCGGCAGCTTCAATGATTTTCACAGCCTCCGCTTCAGCATCTTCTATTTTCTTTCTTGCATCTGCCTTGGACTGCTTCTTAATTTCATCGGCTTTATCTTCACATTTCCTGATTTCTGCCAGTTCTTCAACGAACATATACTTCACCTCCTTTTTTTCCCTATTCACTATTATACCCTCTTTGAAAACAAATTAACAGAATTTTTTGCTACAAATCATTAAGTATACAATACACATCTTTAAAATGACCACTTGCCGTACCGTACTATTCTTTATAATTTCCCCTTTTCAAAGGCTCATTTAAGCGCTATAATCATCTATATACAAGATGTTTATTCAGTAAGTTCGTATGAGCGTCTGAGTATATATTAAACAGTTGGGGAGCTTGCACGCAGGCTGAGAGTAAGCATACGCTTTGACCCATAACCTGATTTGGATAATGCCAACGGAGGGAACCTATAGTTTTTTACTGTGTTGCTGCCATTGGCATGACACAGTTTTTTATTGAATGGAGGCATTATGTTTAAAGAACAGTTTGACAATCTTAGAAAAAAGGGTGCTTTAGTACACAATATAACAAATTATGTTACAGTCAATGATGTCGCCAACATGATTTTAGCATGTGGTGCAAGTCCTATAATGAGCGATGATATTGAAGATGTGGCAGATATAACCTCAATTTGCGGAGGTCTCAATATAAACATAGGGACTTTGAATCAAAGAACCATCTCTTCTATGTTTGCCGCAGGAAAAAAATCAAACGAACTGGGACATAAGGTTTTGCTGGATCCGGTGGGTGCCGGTGCGAGTTCACTGAGAACCTCCACTGCAAAGAAACTTCTTGAGGATATTAAATTTGATGTAATCAGAGGAAATATATCGGAAATTAAAACTCTGGCAACGGGCAGCGAAACAACACAAGGTGTAGATGCCAATGTAGAGGACTATATAACAGAGGAAAACCTTGCAAGTGCGGTAAATTTTGTGAAAACCTTTTCAAAAGCGACAGGCAGCATAGTAGCCATAACCGGTGCCATCGACCTTGTGTCTGACATGAACAGATGCTTTGTGATCAGAAACGGCCGTATGGAAATGAGCAAAATAACAGGAACCGGATGTCAACTTTCCGGTCTTATGACTGCATTCTTAATTGCAAATCCCAAGACTCCCCTGGAAGCTGCCGCAGCATCTGTATGTGTAATGGGTCTGGCAGGTGAGATCGGATATGCCAATATGCAGAAAGGCGATGGCAACTCGACATACAGAAACAGAATTATTGATGCCGTATATAACATGGATGGAGATATTTTAGAAAATGGTGCAAAATATGAAATTATGTAATAAAAATCTTCTGCTATATGCAGTTACCGACAGACATTGGACCGGCAAACATTCCCTTACGGAGCAAATAGAATCGGCATTAAAAGGTGGAATCACCTTCCTTCAGCTCCGTGAAAAGAACCTATGTTATGTAGATTTTCTTACAGAAGCGATTCAGGTAAAAAAATTGTGTGATAAATACCAAGTCCCCATGGTTATAAATGATGAAGTTTCCATTGCAGCAGAAATCGATGCAGACGGTGTCCATGTCGGTCAAGAAGATATGAATCCGACAAAGGTCAGAGAAATAATAGGTGATGAAAAAATTCTGGGTGTTTCCGTCTCAACTGTGGACCAAGCACTTAAGGCGGAATCCGCAGGTGCTGATTATCTGGGAGTTGGTGCAGTGTTTCCTACAGGCTCAAAAGACGATGCGAAGGATGTAAGTCACAAAACCTTGAAAGAAATTTGTGATGCCGTAAAAATTCCTGTCGTTGCCATAGGCGGAATCACAATAAACAATGTGATGGAGCTTTCCAGCAGCGGAATATGCGGTATTGCAGTAATCAGTGCTATTTTTGCACAAGCAGATATTGAACATGCCACTAAAAAATTAAAGGCTGCCACCGTCAAAACGGTCAGACACCAATAGCAAGGCATAGGCGGTAAATCACCGAGCACAGGCATTTTTCATACTCCGCACCTGCTTTATACCTGTCTCATAACTTTATCACCTAGGAGCTTTTAAAATATAATTTAAGGAGATTCATATAATGAAAAAGAAAATAGCCTTAACCATTGCCGGAAGCGATTCCGGCGGAGGTGCAGGGATTCAGGCAGATATAAAAACCATGACGGTAAACGGAGTATTTGCTGCCGGTGTAATCACCGCATTGACAGCACAGAATACTTTAGGAATAACGGCTGTCATGGAAGTAAGCCCTGATTTTTTAGCAAAAGAGCTTGATGCCGTTTTGGAGGATTTGCCACCGAATGCAGTTAAAATCGGTATGGTCCCCTCTAATAAACTAATTGATGTAATAGCAGAAAAACTTTCATATTATGATGCCGAAAATATAGTTTTAGATCCTGTAATGGTTTCAACCGGCGGAGCTAAACTTATTTCAGATGAAGCTGTTCATAATCTGTGCGAAAAACTTATTCCGATGTCAAGTATAATTACCCCTAACATACCGGAAGCCTCGGTTCTTTCCGAAATGAAGATTTACTCACCCCAAGATATGGAAAATGCGGCAACTTTAATCTACGAAAAATACGGTGTGACAATTTTATTAAAGGGCGGTCACGGCTTAAACGATGCCAATGACCTTTTTTTCGACGGAAAGGAAATAACCTGGTTCAAAGGGAAAAGAATAAATAATCCAAATACCCACGGAACAGGCTGTACCCTGTCAAGTGCCATAGCATCCAATCTTGCAAAGGGTTTGGATTTAAAAACATCTATTAAAAACAGTAAAGATTATATATCCGGAGCTCTCAGTGCAATGCTTGATTTAGGCAAAGGGTCAGGTCCTATGGACCACGCTTTTAAGATAAATGATAAGTTTTAATTTCTTATCATTTGTTTAATTGACAAACACATAAATTAAAGGAACATCTGAGCATTTAAAATGGAGTTGAGAACTAATCCCAACTCCACGGTTAATTTTCTTCAGCAGTGCTATTTTGCAATAAACCTACACTTTGTCAACATGACAAACTGCATTTTTGTTCGGCAAATTTCTACCTGTAGATATTAAAGGTTCTCTTTAGTTTGCCTTGGAATCTTCCGATTCCTGTGATAACAACTTTAGCCTTTCCTACCTTTCGGTTATTCTTGTAGCTCAGCTTATAGTCAACATTCTTCTTAAGAGTCTTCCCCTTGTAAATAATTTGAACTTTTGCATTAATCTTCTTGCCTGTGTATTTTCTTTTTGCAATTTTCTTCACTTTACATTTAGAAAGCTTGATTGCCTTTACAACCCTGAATTTACCTGCTGCAATTCCTGTCTTAGCCACAACAGTGAGAGTATGCTTTCCTGTCTTTAATTTATTGATTGTTCCTTTTTTCAGAGTTACGGTTAAATTCTTGCCTGAAATCTTATAATCAATGCCTCCTACTAAAGTTTTTTTGTCAATCTTCACATCTCCAAAGCTATCATCAAAATTTTTCCCTGATGTATTGATCATAACCGCCATACCCTTAGAGGAACTGCCCTTGTAGACTGTCATAGTTCCCTTAACCAGTCCGGCATAGGTTTTCTTGTTAACCTTTTTGAAGTTAATCAGCTTCAGCGAACCCACTTTATTGATTTTGTCGAAAGCCGCAAGGATTTTATTCAGTTTTTCAACATTTGTTACAAGTTTTCTCTGATCCTCTGTAAGCTCATCGTACGACTTCTTTGCATCTCTGATTTCGTCAGCCTTATCTAAAGTAACTTTTTCATTCAGTTTCTCGATTTTCTGTGAGACTTTATCTGCGGCTTCCTTATCTTCCTTCTCCTTTAAATTCTCAATTGTCAAAAGCTTCGGCTCACTGGCAAGAGATGCTCCGTTTTCTTTTCCTTCTTTTTCTGCAAAAACATAAACTTTATCGGTATCTGCATTGTAATTTTCAGGAAGCGTGAATTTAACTTCGCCCTCATATTGTTCCGTATCATCGGCTTTTTTGATTTCTGCAACACTGCCATAGGACTTAATCTTCGCCGTAGGATCAGTGTACTCTTTATCTGTAATAAGAACGCTCATACGCTCAGCCTTATTTTTTTCATATGTATACTTGAAAGGTACAGTTACCTCTGATCCCTTCTGCATAGCCTTACCTGCTTCAAACTTCTGTGTATTGTCCTTAAGAACTACACTCCATGTTTTCTTTTCTCCGGTTTGTGGTGCTGTCAATGTTTTAGGAGTAACAAAGCCCTCTTGTTTGCTGAGCAACACTGCATCCTTGTCAATATTCATTGCAGGAACTACCGCTGCACGGTTATCTTGAGGTTTATTGTCCTTTTCGGAACCTTTTACAAGACGATCTCCATCCAAGTCCAATTTTCCTCTGATAGATATGGAGCCCTTATAACCTTCCGTGCATACCTTTGATTTTTCGGCTTTCGTATGTGACCTGGTCCACCAGAATACACTTGGAAGCTGATGATACAAACCGCTGTTCTTATGTACCAACTTCGTCCTTGCATAATCAGAAGCCATCATCAAACGATTTTTTATCGTATCTCCCTGTGGTTTAAAAAGAGTTCCTGATGCATAGCCGTATTCTGTGTTTTCAAGCTCCTTTGCACTCAAAAGAAAAACTTTTGTATTACTCATCTTACTTGCAATCAAGGTTGTTTTCCCCGGATTATTCCCCGGTGTACCGTGAATTGTTTCTACAATTTGTGGCTCCAGACTTGTGGGTTTGATAAGATCTTTTTCAATATCCGAAAAAGCATTATTTAAGAACCCTCCTTTATTCTGGTCCGCCCACTTTGCATCGTAGTACATATCCTTGTAGTCTTCCTCTGAATTCAGCCATTTCTTGATATTGCTGTAGTTAAAGTCTTTATTCCAAGGTCTTACAAACCTCGATGCGCCATGCAGGTCATATCCCTCAGGTTTCTCCATAGACTCATCTTCACTAGTGTATCTATTATCGAAAGCAATCATATCCAAAGCCACATCCGACTGAAGTGTAACTGCATCTGCTTCCTTGTCGAGATTACTGTCTCCTTTAGTGGATAAAACTCTCCACTTAATCGGTTTCTTATTTCCTTCTTTATCCATGAAGTATTGACCGAAATAAAGATAACTTCCATTGCCCTTTGACCATGCATCATCTAATGATGCTGTCTTATCGGGATCAGTTAAGCCTGAAAGCCCGAGATTAACGGTGTTTTTAACATTTGTATTTTCCGGGTCTTCTCCATTTGCTTCAGCAAATGTGAAAACTGAAGACTGAACTGCCAGCATAGATGTTACTACTGCACAACATAAGATCTTCTTCCAAAAACCATATTTTTCATGTTTCATAATAATATCCTTTCTTTAAATGTACAAGGAAATCCTTGTCAACTTTCATTTTATATGTAAAAGTGTTAAACTTTATTTTCAAAATTATATATGCATATTTATAGAAATTTTAATTTACTTGCTCAGGACTGCCTGATTAACGATTTTAATCGTTAATCAGGCAGTCCCTGAAATATTACAGGCATTAAAGCCATCCATATTAAGAAATATTGATTACAACCCGATTTTTATAACCTGATTCTCAATTTACCGGTATACTTACCGTAAATAGTCTTTCCTTCAATTACTTTGTAGGCTCTTGCCTTAATGAAATAAACTTTCTTTGCTTTCAGACCTTTTACCGTAATACCGGTACTATGCCCTTTAACGGTCTTTGCCGATTTGAAATTCTTGTTTGTAGAGAGCTTTACTTCATATCCTGTCGCATCGATTTTCTTAAGAACAACCTTGATGGATTTTCCCTTTTTAACAATGCTTCTTAATGCTGTGCTCTTAACGGAACCTGCATCAACCCATTTAGGATACAATTTCATATCCCTTTCAACAGTTTTTTTGAAATCCCATTTGTTGGTTAGTTTAGTATCTGTATACCATCCTGCAAACACTTTGCCCTTCTTCGCCTGAGGTTCTGCTAGGGCTTTAACTGTTTTGCCATTCTTAACGAGTTTGACATTCTTTTCACTCAGCTTTTTTCCATCCTTAAAGATAACTGCATGGCTGTTGTCCATTCCTACCAAAACCACTGCCTGAACATCCTTTGCACCTGCAGTCTTATCTAAAGGTGAACCGGTTAAAATTGTCATTCCTTCTTTTTTGGAAATCAAATTTGTCACGGCGTAATGAGGGTCCATATTACTGCTCTTATCCAGAATCTTTTCATCAATTTTCGCTACAGAGTCATTGCTAAAGCTCCATTTTGATCTCTGTTCTGTAACATCCTCACCCGTTGTCGATTTTCTTTCGATACCCAAAGGTGTTCTTTCTCCCTCATCAACTCTGATAATCTCAGATTCAAGTTCCATTGATTTCAACGGATTCTTATAAACGAATTTAACAGTTACAGTTTTCTTCAGAGATGGCTTTGCTTTACTGGAAACCTCAAACTTCGCAACTCCTGCCTTAATTGGAACAATTCCTGCACTATGCAGCTCTTCATATATTGCCACATCAGGGGTCAATGCTTTCCATACGAGGTCTCTCTGTGTAGTATTTGCAGGTGAATATGACACCTGATAATCTCTGACCGGATTGTCACCATCCATGATTCCTGCATATCTTGACTCATGTGCCACATATTTATCCATAGCCCATGTCTTAGGAACACTTACATTGAATCCCTTAATAGGTGCTTCACCTGTTTTTACTGCAAATTCGGTTCTTACATTCGGGTTACTTTTCAAAAATACGCTGAATGTTCTTTTATGTCCCGCAACCTGATCTGTTGTAAGAAGTCCCGTATTCCAAATATGAGCAAATCCTCCCTGGTTTTTGTTTTTTTCAAACATAACCGCATCCGGATTCACTTCGATTTCTTTACCATTTTCGCCATAAAACTTCGCAGTTATCTGTTGCTTTACAAATCCCTCCGAAACAAAAGGCTTATCAAGTGTAACCTCTTTATCCTTTACAAAAGCCTTCACCGATTTAATATTGTCATACACTGAACCGTCCACGCTTATGTTAAAGTATACTCTAGTTTCTTTATGACCGCGAACTTCAACATATGCATCCTTCAGCGTTTTTATTTTCTGTCCGGGATCCATTACCGGTGGTCTGAATAGACCTTTATCATTAATCCAATAATGTCTTCCTATCTCATCACCTGAAACAAGTTTCTCTTTTGCTTCCCATTCGTCGGCACCAAAATTATTCTTAAAAGTTCCCCTATCTGCAATCGATAGATTAAATGTGTTATTTTCATCCATATAGACTTTCTCGCCGTTGGTTTTCTCAAACCATACGCTGCGGTCCGCTTTTGTTTCCTTTGCCATAGCAAATTGAAGCGGAAGAATCATAGTCGCTATCAGTGCCACAATTAAGACTGTAGACAGTCTTTTAACATTTAAAGTTTTCTTCACTACATTCTCCTTTCTATCAGAAAACTAACATTATTTTTAACAAAGCAATTGCTTTGTCCCAGCAAAACAACAAAAAAACTGTGCATATAGCACAGCCCGATTTTGCTGATAAACTTATTACTCCATCAATCTCCCGTCGATTTGTAATATAATTTTATGCAGGTCTCCTGGCTTGCACATCATCGTCTCATTTCTCCTTCCCATTCTCATAGTGGATGACACAGTCACGAAATTCGACTCATTGCTCACAGTGGCGGGACCGCTCAGGCTTTTCACCTGATTCCCTCTTAGCTTGTTCCGTAAAATCTATCCTCATCTCATAGATACAAGTGAACAAGAACATAAAATTTCCTATTAAAATACTTCCTTATTTTACCTGTTCAACATATAAATGTCAAGCAAATATTATACTCTTTTTCTTCTTATCGTCTAAAGATATATATTTTTCTAAATTTTCAATTTAAGCCATTTTTCTTTTATTTTTTGATTTTTCGATAGAACAAATATATGACTACTTTTCCCCGTCATAGTGAAAAAAGCGGTACAGCTTTCACACCGTACCGCCTAGAGAGCATCCTCTATATCAGTCCTCTATGTTATTTAATCTTTACTTTTATGGTCTTTCCTGCCTTTGAAAGAACTGTTTTTCCTGCAATTTTCTTATAAGCCTTTATCTTGAAGTAGTAGGTTTTCCCCTTCTTCAGTTTCTTGATGGTAACCTTTGTCTTACCGGTTTTAGCAATTTCCTTATACCCGGATTTGGACTTTGCAGAGCGGTAAACTTTATATCCGTCCACTTTCACATCCTTTACAGGCATCCATTTAATGACTACTTTTCCTTTACTCATCTTAGCCTTTATTTTTGAAGGGCTGAGCAGAGACAACAGTTTTCTCAGCAGAGCATCCTCTTTCTTCTTTGCCAGTTCAAGCTGCTTTTCAGCTTCAGTGGATTTTTCATTTTTATCCTTGATTTCTTTCTCCAGTTCGGCAACTTTTTTCTCTGCTGTTTCAAGTTTCGTCTTAAGCTCTTCTGCTTCCTTCTTTGCCGCATCCAGTTTTAAATTCGACTCCTCCAGTTGCTTTTGAACCTCAGCAAGTTCTTCCTTTACTTTCGCAATATCTTTTCCGGCTTTGTCCAATTCTTTCTGTAACTTATCAACAGATTCTTTCTGCTCCTGCAATTCCTTCTTAATCTTATCAATCTCTGCTTTTGCTTCTTTGAGATCTTCAGCAGCTTCCTCTGCCTTCTTCTTTTCAGCAGCCACCTGATTCTGCAGTTCCTCTACCTTTTTATTAGCATTGCTCAACTCTTGTTCTTTATCTGCCAAATCTTTTTTCTGTTTTTCTACTTTCTCTTTAAGTTCATCGACCTTGGCATTTGCTTTTTTGAGGTTATCTTCTGCCTTATCCAGTTTGGCTTGCAACTCTTTAGAAGCAGCTTTCTCTGTTTCTACTTCCTCTTTAAGTTCATCGACCTTGGCATTTGCTTTTTTGAGGTTATCTTCTGCCTCATTCAGTTTGGCTTGCAACTCTTTAGAAGCAGTTTTTTCTTTTTCCAAATCCGCTTTCAGTTTCTTGATTTCTTTGTTTGCTGCTTCAAGTTTATCATTGCTATCCTTAACTTTCGCCTTAAGGTCATCAATGATTTTTTTGTGTTCGCTGCTCATGATAAAAGTGCCTTCTTCAGTACTCACTTCTTCCATTCCTTCAGCAAGATAAGCATTAAGAGCATCTCCCGCATTTTTGAATGTACCGCCCTTCACTGTTAAATCTGAGCCTTCGGCAATATCAATTGCCCCATCAAACTTACCGCCTGACACCTCAATCTCAGACTTATCGGAAGTGGTGCTTTTATCTGCTTTCAAAACTGTTTTCGCGGTAATTTCTCCACCTTTTATATTTATCTTTCCTCCGCTGTTGAATATATATGCACCGTATCCGGCTGCAGCATCACCTTTATATACACCGCTATTGACCGTAAGCACTCCTCCGTTGCTTGCTGCAAGTGTCGTACTATTCCAATCAGCCATTTCTGTCTGCGTGAATTCACAGTCATTCAGTTCAACCTTGCCGCCTGCAGCATCTGCACAACCACCCTTGACGGCATTTATTTTAACTTTATTCAAGGTTACATCGGCACATTTTTCTGCCTTGAACGCCATCCAGAACTTTTCGGTTACGGACAAGTTCACATTGCTGATTTCGGCTGCTCCATCTCTAATATTGATATTAATATACTTTGAAGTGAATTTTCCGCCGCTTACTCTGACCGTAGGTACTTTGCTGCCCGGACCATCAGCTTTTGCACTTACCAGCGGTGTGGCGGCAACGTTATTTACAGGCTTGCCCGATACCTTCAGTTCGCCTCCTGTCATCACAAAATCGCCTTCATTCCATACACCGGCTCCGCCGCCATCGTCAATTGCTTCTGAAACTCCGCCCTTCATGGTCAAGGTGCCATTATTCGACACGCCTCTTGACGAAATCGTTCCGTTTGCCTCAGCCGATTTGTCCTCAATGGTCAAGGTCCCTTGGTTATCAATAGCATACTTGGTTTTAGGGTTACCTTTCTGACATGAAAGTTTATGACCGTTGAGATTCAAAGTTATGGTCTTATCCTTCGCTATATTCAGCTCACCATCCAGCTGAATATCACTGTTAACTTTAATTTCAACATTTGTTTCATTTAAAGCTGTTTTGAGTTCCTCAAGGGTTGAAACTTCCCTCTCCGCACTTCCTCCGTCTGCCATTGCAAATGCAGGGGTCATGGCAACTGTCATGATTCCACACACCAGCAGACTTAAAACCTTTTTCAACATAACACTGCTCCTTTTAAAATACTTACACCGCAAATGTATAGATTGCAGTATATAACTTCCTATTGCTGTGTCTTTTTTGAAATTCAAATTGCATATAAAATGAGACTACCTTCTACATGTACAATATCGTTTTCTCCGACTTGTATATGATACTATAATTTTGATTATTTCCACATGCACAATGATACTTTCTAAAAGCGTCAGCACCACGATTCTATCATTGTATATAAATAATGTCAATTGAATAAATAAAAATTGACAAAACTGTCGAATAGATTAAATACATCGAATTCACAGAAATATATATGAGTTGCACTACAAAAAGCCGACCCCCGAAATATAT
>AZKM01000002.1 GCA_000510425.1 Eubacterium nodatum ATCC 33099
GTACCTTGAAAACTGAACAACGAAGCAAAACAATGCATCACAGAAAAGAGATCGAGATTTAATATCGAAACGGTAAAAGCAAGAAAGCTAAGCGAAGAGGTAGAGAATCTACGATTTCCACAGCAAGGGAAATCCTTGTTGTGAAACACAAAATATGTAAAACCATAGAAAGTGTTTACCGAGAAGCCAAAAAAGAAAGCAAAGAAAACAGTAGAGAGAAGTTTTCTTGACAAAAGAAAAGACCACATATAACGCTATGTGTGGCAAGGAGAACCTGGTATTTCGAAAGAGATATTAGAAAGGCCAAGCAAAGAAGAGCACAAGGTGAATGCCTTGGCACTAGGAGCCGAAGAAGGACGTGACAAGCTGCGAAAAGCTACGGTGAGGAGCAAATATCCATAGACCCGTAGATATCCGAATGGGGGAACCCACTTAGAGTAATGTCTAAGTACATCTGTGTGAGTAAAGTAGCATAGAGTGAGGTAACGCGGGGAACTGAAACATCTAAGTACCCGTAGGAAGAGAAAGCAACCGCGATTTTCCCAGTAGCGGCGAGCGAACGGGAAAGAGGCCAAACCAAGTGTTTACACTTGGGGTTGAGGACCATCAAAGAGACAGTAATATTTTAGCAAAACAAGGTTGGAAAGCCTGAGCGTAGAGGGTAAAACTCCCGTATGCGAAAAGATAAACTGCAGGATGGTATCCAGAGTAGGTCCGGCACGTGAAACCCGGATTGAAGCAGGGGGGCCCACCCTCCAAGCCTAAATACTACCTAGTGACCGATAGCGAATAGTACCGTGAGGGAAAGGTGAAAAGAACCCCGGGAGGGGAGTGAAAGAGAACCTGAAACCGTGTGCTTACAATCGGAGGGAGCGAAAGTAACCTCGTACTTTTTGTAGAACGGGCCAACGAGTTATGGTGTGCGGCGAGGTTAAGGTACTGGAGTACCGGAGCCGAAGGGAAACCAAGTCTTAAAAGGGCGAAAGTCGTATGCTGTAGACCCGAAACCGGGTGACCTATCCATGTGCAGGTTGAAGTGTCCGTAAAAGGACATGGAGGACCGAACCCGTATCTGTTGAAAAAGGTTGGGATGACGTGTGGATAGAGGTGAAATTCCAATCGAACCCGGAGATAGCTGGTTCTCCCCGAAATAGCTTTAGGGCTAGCCTCGTGAAAAGATGCCTGGGGGTAGAGCACTGAATGTTCTAGGGGCCTTCACCGGTTACCGAAAACTATCAAACTCCGAATACCAGAGCATCATGCACGGGAGTCAGACTATGTGTGATAATATTCATAGTCGAAAGGGAAACAGCCCAGACCGCCGGCTAAGGTCCCAAAATTCAGATTAAGTGGAAAAGGATGTGGGGTCGCATAGACAGCTAGGATGTTGGCTTAGAAGCAGCCATACATTCAAAGAGTGCGTAATAGCTCACTAGTCGAGTGACCCTGCGCCGAAGATGAACGGGGCTAAAATCTGATACCGAAGCCACGGATACTAAAAGTATGGTAGGGGAGCATCGTGTGCAGGAAGAAGCAAAATCGAAAGGTAATGTGGACAGTACACGAGAGAGAATGTTGGCATGAGTAGCGTAAGGCAGGTGAGAATCCTGTCCACCGAAAATCCAAGGTTTCCTGAGGAAGGTTCGTCCACTCAGGGTAAGTCGGGGCCTAAGGTGAGGGCGAAAGCCATAGCCGATGGATAACAGGTAGAGATTCCTGTACCACCGATAACTGCAAGAGCGAAGCGGGGACACGGAAGGATAGACTAAGCGCACCGTTGGTAGAGTGCGTCCAAGCGTCAAGGTAGTAATTATAGGGAAGACCGTAGTTATGGATCTGAGGCGTTAAGGGGTGGCGAAAGAGCCGGAAGTAGTTGATTTCACGCCGTCAAGAAAAGCCGCTAGTGAGGTTAAAGGTGCCCGTACCGTAAACCGACACAGGTAGATGAGGAGAGAATCCTAAGGTGAGCGAGAGAACCATTGTCAAGGAACTCGGCAAAATGACCCCGTAACTTAGGGAGAAGGGGAGCCGGCGCGAGCCGGTCGCAGTGAAAAGGCCCAGGCAACTGTTTACCAAAAACACAGGTCTCTGCGAAAGCGAAAGCTGAAGTATAGGGGCTGACGCCTGCCCGGTGCTGGAAGGTTAAGGGGAAGTGTTAGAGTAATCGAAGCACGGAACTGAAGCCCCAGTAAACGGCGGCCGTAACTATAACGGTCCTAAGGTAGCGAAATTCCTTGTCGGGTAAGTTCCGACCCGCACGAAAGGCGTAATGATCTGGGCGCTGTCTCGACAATGGACTCGGTGAAATTGTAGTGCCGGTAAAGATGCCGGCTACCCGCAGCAGGACGGAAAGACCCCATGGAGCTTTACTGCAGCCTGATATTGAGCCTCGGCACTGCATGTACAGGATAGGTGGGAGACGAAGAGAATAGCACGCCAGTGTTGAAGGAGTCACCGTTGGGATACCACCCTTGTAGTGTTGGGGTTCTAACCGAGTATCATTATCTGGTACCGGGACAGTGGCAGGTGGGCAGTTTGACTGGGGCGGTCGCCTCCAAAAGAGTAACGGAGGCGCCCAAAGGTTCCCTCAGCGCGGACGGAAATCGCGCGAAGAGTGCAAAGGCAGAAGGGAGCTTGACTGCGAGACCAACAAGTCGAGCAGGGACGAAAGTCGGGCTTAGTGATCCGGTGGTTCCGAGTGGAAGGGCCATCGCTCAACGGATAAAAGCTACCCTGGGGATAACAGGCTGATACCCCCCAAGAGTTCACATCGACGGGGGTGTTTGGCACCTCGATGTCGGCTCGTCTCATCCTGGGGCTGGAGTAGGTCCCAAGGGTTGGGCTGTTCGCCCATTAAAGAGGTACGCGAGCTGGGTTCAGAACGTCGTGAGACAGTTCGGTCCCTATCCGCTGTGGGCGTTGGAAATCTGAGTGGAGCTGTCCTTAGTACGAGAGGACCGGGACGGACTTACCTCTGGTGCACCAGTTGTCTTGCCAAGGGCATAGCTGGGTAGCTAAGTAGGGAAGGGATAAGCGCTGAAAGCATCTAAGTGCGAAGCCCCCCACGAGAAAAGATTTCCCCCGAAAGGTAAGGTCCGTGGGAGACTACCACGTAGATAGGTCGGAGGTGTAAGTGCAGTAATGTATTAAGCTGACCGATACTAATAGACCGAAAGCTTGGCCAGAGGAATCTGGTAGAACACAAAGAGTAGAATTGCAGCCTCGTTGTTCAGATTTGAGGGTACACCTCAAATAACTGAATCTGGTGACAATAGCGAGGGGGTCACACCTGTTCCCATCCCGAACACAGAAGTTAAGCCTCTCAGCGCCGATGATACTTGGTGGGTGACTGCCCGGGAAAGTAGGTCGTTGCCAGTTCAGTATTTTTAA
>AZKM01000003.1 GCA_000510425.1 Eubacterium nodatum ATCC 33099
GACTCATATGTTGTTGTCCCTAATCTTCCTCTTCCTGAATCCGTTGGCATTGATGAACTTCATAGTCCTTCCCTTTCAAGGAAGAATGCTAGCTATTTATGTGTAATTGTAGACAACGAAAAGCGCTGCCTATACGATATTTTGGATTCCAGAAGTAAAGATTATCTGTCAAAATTTTTCGTGAGTAAAACAAGAGAAGAAAGGCACAATGTAAAATATGTAACTATTGATATGTGGGAACCTTACCGTGATGTTGCCCAGTCATTTTTGCCAAATGCAATAGTAGCAGTCGACCCTTTTCATGTAATTGAACACCTGTGCAGAGACTTTGAAAATCTTAGAATCAGCCTTATGAAACAATGTCCTTACGATTCAAATGGCTATTATCTTTTGAAGAAATGGAACTGGCTATTAAATAAGGACGGCATAGATTTAGATAACGCCAAAGCATATAATCACAGATTTCAAACCGCCTTAAACCGAAGAGATTTGTTAATGATGATTAAAGATACTTTCCCAATCCTTGGCGAAGCATATGAATTAAAAGAGTATTACAGAAGACTCAACAAAACAGCAACCTATGAGGAGGCAGTTGAAAAATATGATGATGTTGTCAGGCTTTTTAATAACTCCTGAATTCCTCAATATGATGAATTTGCATCCATATTAGTAAAATGGAAAACTGAGATACTTAATTCTTTCAGAAGACCATATGAAAACAGAAAACTTTCCAATGCTTATTCTGAGAATATCAACGGAAAACTCCGAACATACATAACTGTATCCCGAGGGCTTGGCAACTTTAAACGGTTTAGATGCAGAACGCTCTTCGCTTTAAATCCAAGAATATACTTTGCAATATCGGACAACCTTAAAACAAACAAGAGGATTGGACGAAAGAGAGGTCCATACAACAAAGAACAGCAATAAAAAAGGACATTTTCCACATGAATTTCATGCGAAAAATGTCCTTTTTATTCATAGTCACCAACCCGATAATTTATACTATCAGTTTAACAACAAACCAAAATATCAGAGAAAGGCTTCCTATGAAAATAAGTATAACAGAAGAAATGAGATTTCGCCAGAAAGTTGTTGAATATGCGATAAAATATGATAATAATGCCAAAGCAGCAAGAAGATATGATACAAGTAGACAGCAAGTACAAAGATGGCGAAAAAAATATGACGGAACAGTACAGTCGTTGGCAAATAAGTCCAGACGTCCCCATAGCCATCCGAATCAGCATACAGAAGCTGAAATAGAGTTGCTAAGAAAAAAATATAAGTATCACAAACATGAAGGATTAGGACAGGTATATAGAAAGTGTATGGATGCAGGCTATAAAAGAAGCTATGAGTCGATGTGCAAACAAGTAAAGAAGCTGAAAAATTACGAAAAACCAAAGAAAATAAGCTATCCAAAAAGCAGATATGAACCATTAAAAGGGAACTATCCCGGAGAGTATGTAGAGATAGATGTAAAGTATGTACCCCTTGAATGCATAGGATTTAAGAGCAATTACGAAAGATATTATCAGATAACAGCAATAGACTTATACAGCCGGAAAAGAGTTTTAAAACTAGTAAATGAGCATAGCACGTATGAAACATACATTGCTTGTCTCATTTAAGATATCTACTTCCAATCGAAGCTCATCTTTTGGTAAATACTTAGTAATAGTCTCAATTATTTCATCTGTATAAGGTATCATTTCCTTAGCTCCTTTGTTTGCAAATCGTTTGCTATTCGTCTAATAAAGACTAAGAAATACTGATTTCAAAGCTTTTTTAATTTGTATACAATTACTCCCACTCGATATATCCATTGATGTCATTTTATATAAACAGCATAAAATCAAAGTTTTTAATATCTGTTTTAGCTGTATTATCTATTTTATTTCTGTTTATCAGATGTTTTGCAAGCATGGATGTTAATTTTATATCATCTGTATATGTCACACTTCATTTAATAAGTTTTATATTAAGCTATTTATTGAATCTAATATTGGCAAAAATTTACTAAAATCAACTTCATTGTAATGTTTCATAATATACATTGAAAATATATGTTTCCCAAAATATTTTTCAGAATCATATTCTGCATTCCTACAGAATTTTTTTCCATTAATTATTACATTTAAAACCTCTTTTTGATATAAATCTTCGATTTCACACTCCTCTAAACCATTAGCAAGTGGAATTGTCTGCAAAAATAAGTTAGCTTTTAATTGCTTAAAAATTTGCCCAGCATCCATCTTAACATCCGAATGTGTTAAGAATTTCTTTAGCGGTCTATCACTTTTTTGTTCATTATCAAATAATAGAATCACAGGATTAACTTTATTTGAGAGCTCGGCTTGGCTCCTCCTTTTCATATATTCATATATATTTTCATAATTATTTTTTCCATTATAAAAGTTCCAAATTTTTTTCACTGTATCAGCACCATCTGAAATGCCAAAAAAATACTGTAATCGTTTTGTTTTATTTAGAAAATACACCTTGAAGTCATATTTCCCATCTGCAGCCTTAGTAATAAGATTTGGATATCTATCACAATACTTCATTAACGCAGACTTAATATGCAAAACATCCGTTTTCCCTTCTGTCACAATGGTAGGTTTAATTGGCCTAAAAAAATACTTGTAAAATAAAAAATACCGATATTGCTTTTCCCTGGTATTTAAACCCGAAATAAAGTTCTTATCTGTTTTTTTCTTTGTTGCTCGATACTCTAATTTATTGTTTAACCAATCTAATTGATTTATAAACGAGAACCGTCCTTCCAATTGATTTAAAGTTCCATCTTCTCCATCTATTTGAAAACTATTCGTTTTATACAGTTGATTAGCCATAGCTCTGGTCTTTTTTATAAATTTTCGACTAGTATTTATTTTATTATTTACAGTTAATCCAGTCACTTCTTGTTTCGAAGAACAGTATTCTAATCTAGTTTTATTTTGATTTATTTCAAACCCATTCTTCTCAAGAAGATCTGATAGCTCTCGTATGAAATTAAGATATTCTTTTTCAAACACTTTGTTATTAGTAGAAAAACTCATATCATCAGCATATCTTGTGTAATTCAATCTATACTTTTTTGCTAATGCCAAAATTTTCAAATCCACAATATTAAAAATCAAATTTGAAATTATAGGAGAAGTTGGTGCTCCTTGAGGTAATTTCCCCTTATAGCAAACTAACTGTGCAATTATTGTAGCGACTTCTTTCGAAAACATAAATTCTCGGCTTTTATAGAAATAACCCTGCACTCTTCCAAAATTAAAAGACGAAAAGAAATCCGAAATATCTATATTCAATAAACATTTTTTATTTTTATGCCTATAAGCATTTGTTATTATACTTTTATTCTTTTCAAAACCATGAGATACACTTGCTTTTATCCCGTTTTGAGTTATATAATCAACATGAGTTTTATATAATGTTTCGCTTAATTTTCTTTGAATCCATTTTAGCTTATCATTGGGTGTATCAATAACTCTAGGTTCTCCATTTTTCTTTGGAATCTCAAATGATGCATATGAGTTTTCAATTCTTGTTTTATACAACAAATAAGTAATCGCTTTAATATCAACACTTATCAATCTAGCTAATTCTTCTCGTGCAATTTTATAATCATTCATAACAATAAAAAAGCGTGTGGTTACTCTTTATGTCAAATGCATACAAAGATATGCCAAATGCATACAAAGACCATATATACTACAAAGATCATATATACATAAAAAGGAATTAACGAGTGCGACAAACAGGCCTCACATTTAAATCAACGCTTGCGAAGCACAAGCAAAAACTCTAACCACACGCTGTTCTTAGCATACCTCCTTTTTTCAGGATTAGCAACAATTCTTTATTATAAGAACCAAAAATTCTTATTCGATATATAAATCTATTTAAGTAACGTTGTAAATCATTTCTTCATCCAATTAAAATTCTTAGTTAGTTAAGAATTTCTTTGAAAAATCATACAACAAAAAAGTAATTTGAAATTTTTATCAGCATAAGCCTCTCTGCTCGAGAGTGTGAAGAAATCTCTGTAAATAGCTTCTATAGTCTTCTATGATTTTTAAATTTTTGATTGAGAATTCCTATATGGATTTTTTGGCTTTACAAATACAGTATAAAATTTAAAAACCGGTATGTCAACATATGCCTGAGATTTTGTTGTTATTCTGTGATAATTTCACCCTATGAACTAATCAGTGAAAATTTCACCCCCCCCCTGGGAATTTAAATCTGTTAAAGTGAAAGGATGAAACTAAGTATGAGTAAAAAAGAGTTATTGAAACATTATGTAATCAAGAATTCAGTTGAGGGACAACTAACTGTGAATCAGGCAGCTGAACGTCTTAATCTTTCGACAAGACGAATCAAACAGCTTAAAAAGGAGTATCGTGAAAAAGGAGCTGCAGCTGTAATTCATGGAAATTCTCTTAATCCATCACCTAAAAAACTTTCTGATGATTTAAAAGAAAAGATTATATCAATACGTAAATTGCCGTCATTTATACATTCAAATTTTACCCATTTCAATGAGATTCTTTTTAATAGCTATGACATCAATATTTCATATTCCAGTCTATATAGAATCCTAAATGAACATGGTTTTAAAAGCCCTAAAAAACGTCGCAAAAGAAAAAAATTACATCCCTCTCGGCAAAGAAAGCCGGCAGAAGGGCTTATGCTTCAAGCTGATGCTACACCTTTCCCTTGGTTTGGTGGGAAAACAAAGTATTCACTACATGGCTTTATTGATGATGCTACCGGTAAAATTACAGGACTCTATATATGCAAAAATGAGTGTTTGCTTGGATATTTAGAAGTCCTGAGACAAACACTCACTAATTTCGGGATCCCTCAATCCCTTTATCCCGATAAATACAGTGTCTTCTTTGTAAATCCTAAAAAGAAATTTGACCTTTCCATTGAAGAACAGCTTAACGGGATTACAAAGAGAATAACACAATTCGGTCGGATTATTCAAGATTTAGGCATAGATATGTTCCCTGCACATTCTCCTCAAGCAAAAGGACGAATAGAACGCTTATGGGAAACTTTACAAATCAATACATTTCTTCCCTTAGGTCCAAGCGTGATTTTTCACTGTATCTGCCAGCTGATCCACTCCTGACTGTAGTTTTCTTCTTGCATCTTCTCCGTACAAAATCTTCTTAGCCATGATTTCTCTCCTTATTTGACTTAATCACCTAACAATAAATTTTCTCTTTTTTATTCCACAATCGTTAAGATGTCCTTTTGCAACATCATCGTCAGAGTTCCCCCTCAACGCATATTGGTTTCCCCTGTAATCATTAAAACTTCAATTCTTCTCCCTCTTCGTACCATCATAATAAACATTTGAAAAAGGCAATCGCAACAGTGATTATTCTCTAAAATGAATCGGTCCGGAAACAAAACAAACTATTCTCTCCCTTTTTTTATTGAAATTTCAGCATTCTGCACATTTTCTCTCCCAATGCTTTCTTAACAATTTCAAAATTATAATGTAGTCCTTTGTGGTGTTAAATTCTCTGCCGTCATTTCACATCATTGTATTCACAACCCTTAAAACCTAAATCAAAACGGCATATCCCTTTAAATTCACAGTAATCACAGGTGGCGCTACTTTTTACTCTCATAGGAAAAATATCTATATTACCCTTTTCCATATCTTCGATAAGCTTTGTAACCTTTGAGACCACTGTATCTTGGAGCATTTGAAAAGCCTCTTCAGAAATCAGTGCCTTGCCTTTCAGCTCTCCGTTTCTATTCATATTTACATCTGCAATCTTCGACTTTTTATCAAAGTCTCCGGCAATGGCGCCTACAGTATCCTCGTCATTTATCATTATTCCGTCCAGTTTAAAACTCCTGATTATTTCATTTTTAACAGAAGCTTCAAATTCTTCTGAGCCTTCTCCGTATAAATCTTTCAGCCTGGGACTGTGTATATGAAAATAGAACATTCCTGCAGGTTTCCTGACACCTTCCTGTGCAGCTGTTACATAGAGCATCAGCTGTAACCTGTATCCCGCTTCAATTTCATCAATATTCAGATTCAGATTCCCTGATTTGTAATCTATAATCTTAACTCTGTCATTTTCCAGATAATCAAGCCTGTCTATCGCCCCTTCTATATAAACTTTCTCACCTGAAGGCATTTGAACCGTAATTGGCTCAATACTTCTACCCTTCCCAAACTTGACTTCAAATTTGCTGTCCTTAACCTTACCTTCTCTGATATGGTATATGAGCACCCTCAGAGATTTCATACAAGTTTCTTCTATACGCTTTTTCTTATAGCCTTCCTCTTTACCAAATTCAAACAAGCCCCCTCGGTAACCCCGGGTTTCAAGTTCAACGGCTTTTCTCAAAAGTTCCCTGCATTCTTCATCCGAGACGGTATGCCATAGGTTGTCTTCGGTTAATTTTCTCGTCACCTGCATGATACAAGCATGATAAATATCTCCTATCTCTCTCCCTGCGACTTCAAATTTTCTGAGTTCGTCGGGCTTCAGAGCGTATGATATGAAGTAAGAAAAGGGGCAGTGAGAGTATTTTTCCAATCTGGAAGGCGATAAAGTTTTATCACCCATGTAATCATTTTTGAAAAATAAATCTGTAAATTCTTTATCTAAGGGCTTAGCCCTATTATCAAAGTCCAGCCCTTTTTTAATTGACTGCAACCTTGATTTCTCATTTTCTTCGTACCAGATTTCTGCCTTTTTCCATACAGGAGAGAGGGAAGAATATTCTCCTTTTCTAACTCTCCTCATAGCATCGGACAAATGGCGCAATGTACTGAACTTCCCTCCTATAAGCTTCAGGTCATCATCTTCGTTCAAAATATCTTTTCTGATTTCTAAATCGGGGAAAATATTTAATATCGTATCCACAATATCAGAACGCCTTATTTCCTTGCCCTCTTCATCCCCAATGGAATAACCTATCCACAGGTGTCGGGAAGGCTTCGCCAAATTTCGATATATAGCCAGCCGTTCTTCCTGAAGCCTTATCTTATCAAGTTTTCCCAGTACATAACCTTTCGCTGCCAAAAGTTCCAACTCTTCTGCGGCAAAAAGCTCCTCTGAAGAATTCCCGGCAGGCAAAACACCTTCATTCGCCCCCACTATAACCAGAGCCCTTGCACTTCCGGTTCTTGTTCTCTGCATAGTTCCAAGCATCAAATCATCAATAGATGAAGGAAGTCTTCCCACCTCAACCTCCAAAAGTCCTACTTTGAATAAGTCCAGAAACTCTTCAAAAACAAATTCTTCTTCACCTATAATTTCAACTATCTGATTCAAAATCTCTACGACCATGGAAAAAATTTGTCTGGTTTCATCTACATAATCTTCTCCCGAATGTTGAAGCTGAAATTCCATAAATGTTTTAATATTCTCCTCGATATTCGCCTTTTCTTTCAAAAAAATATAGTATCTTTCCACGAAGTCCTTTATTGTGTGACTTTCTCTGCCGATATTTTGCAGTTCTGTAAGTAAGGCAGAGATTCTTTCCCTATATTCGTTTATACTGTCAAGTTCTTCTTGACTGTACTCAAAATCCCCATATTTAAAAGGCTTTTTCCACATATTCCCCTTTATTCTATATTTGAGAGCGTAGTTTTCCAATTCTTCTATCTCATCTATTGCAAAGTTGGTAAGACCGCTTTTGAGAACTCTGAATATGTCCGAAGTTCTGAACTTATTGGTCACAGCTTCAAGCATCGATATTAGATAGATAGCAGGATTTGCATTGATTATTTTGCGCTTCTCGTCATGAAATAAGGGCAGTCCATACTCCTCAAAAACCCTCGACAGAATATTCCCTCTGGTTTTTAGATCGTTGCAGATAAGCACAACATCTCTATACCTGTAATTCTTTTCACGGAGCAGCCACAGTATATATGCCGCTGCGGACTCAGCCTCATGGTACAGATTTGCTGCTTCGCAAATAGTTATTCCGGCAGAAATAACACCTCTTTCGTCTTCTCCGGTTCTCACTCGGATCGGTGCTGACGCATAAAGTTCTCTTTCAAGATGCAAAAGTGCGGGATTTTTTAAAGTCTGCATTCCCTCATGTTCTTCTGAACCGGACATTCCTCTTTTGACCTTCCTTGCAAAACCTGCTTTATATCCATAGGCGTCGCTTATCTTTCTTATCTTTACATTTTCATTGCCAAAGGCATTAAGAAATTGTTTAATTATCCCCTCAGGCAAAACAAACAAGTCCTCATCTCTGCAATTTTTATCATAGGTCAAAACAAGGTTCAGCTCTCCGGATTTCTTGGCAAGCTCCTCAATAACCTGCATATTTTTCGGTGAAAAGGAATCGAATCCGTAAATCCAGACTTTTTCCTGCGGTATTTTTTCTGATGCCCCGATTCCGGTTCTGAACAAATCAAGAAAGTCCTCCGAATCCAGATATTTTCCTTCGAGAGCCTTTTCGTATTCCTGATAAATAAGAGCAAGGTCTTCCAGTTTATCATTTAGAAGCTTATTTCCCTTTATATCCTGATAGATTTTACTAAAATCCTCAGGTACTATGTTATACTGCTTAAGCTCGGAAATAAAGTCATTGGTCATTTTCGTAAAAGCACTTTTCTGCAAATTGCTTTTATAAACCTTCAGATTTTCTTCCTGCTCTTTTGCTATCTTTCTAAGCAACATGTGCCTGCCGTATTTATCAATGAAAGTCTGATTGCGTCCAAAGACTTCACTTACTATATTATGGGCGAGCCTGGAAAAACTGCATACATCCAATCCTATCAGACTTTTCACATTCAAAAACCTGAAGGCTCGGCGTTCCGCCTCAAGTGTGTACTGATCCGGAACTATAATCCGTACAGGATTTTCCGCATCATAACCGGACTTCTTTATCTTATCAAATATGAATTTTTCCTTATCTATGGACTCTCTTCCGTAATAAATATTCAAAATTTTATCCCCTTGTCCTTCAAGTAAATGCATTGCGGCTTATCCTTCTGATTGTTAAAATATCATGCTCAGAGAAACTCTTTTCTTTTCTTTATCCACGCTTATAATCTTCACTTTCACTGTGTCTCCTACGGAAACCACATCCATTGGATGTGCCACATATTTCTCGCTGAGCTTCGAAATATGCACAAGTCCGTCCTGTTTCACTCCTATATCCACAAAAGCACCGAAATCCACCACATTTCTGACCGTGCCTGTAAGCTCCATATCCGGCTTCAAATCATCAAAGTCACGAACATCGTTTCTGAAAATAACAGGAGGTGCACTGTCACGAGGATCCCTTGCCGGTTTTTTCAGCTCGGAAATTATATCTGTTACGGTAGGTCTTCCAACCTCTACCCCCGTACTTTCGGCTAAATCCGCAACCAATTTATCTATACTTTCTGCAACCCGTTTTGCCGGGTATTTTTCCATAAGCCTTGAATCCAAAGATTCGCCGACTCCTCCTGTCAAAAGTTCCCGTGCCGAAATACCTAATCTGCTCATCATTTCTTTTGCCACTTTATAGGATTCCGGATGAACGGAAGTGCTGTCCAAAGGTTCATCAATAGCCAGTTTTACAGAGGCTGAGTCTGAAACTGTCCTGTTTTCCGGAACGCCTGAAGCTTTTCTGAAAGTCTCAGAACTTGCATCTGTAATTCTCAGAAACCCTGCACATTGCTCAAAGGCTTTTGCACCCAGTTTAGGAACCTTAAGAAGCTGCCTTCGATTGCTGAACTTGCCGTTTTCTTCACGCCATATAACTATGTTTTTTGCAATCGACATATTAATTCCGGCAACATAGGACAGAAGTGAGGGTGAAGCTGTATTTAAGTCCACTCCAACTCTGTTTACACAGTTTTCCACAACCCCCGACAAGGCATTTTCTAACATTTTCTGATTTATGTCATGCTGGTATTGACCTACTCCGATGTGTTTTGGATCTATTTTTACAAGTTCAGCCAGAGGATCCTGAAGCCTGCGTCCCAGAGACATTGCACCCCTTGTGGTCACATCCAGATTCGGGTATTCTTCTGCTGCAAGTTTAGATGCAGAATAAACAGAAGCTCCGGCTTCGTTTACTATCGTGTATTGAATGTCATAGTTGTTCTTTTTCAGAAAATCTGCCACAACCTCTTCAGTTTCCCTTGATGCTGTTCCATTTCCTATAACAATTACATCACAGCCGTACTTCTCAATTAAGGTTTTCAACGCCTTCTCTGTGCCGGCAATGTCGTTCTTCGGCTGTGTGGGATAGATGGTCGTGTATGCTCTTAATTTTCCTGTTCCCTCTAAAACTGCAACCTTGCAGCCCGTACGATAACCCGGGTCTATGCTTATGACTTTTTTATTTTTTACAGGTGGCACCATCAAAAGGTTTTCCGTATTCTTGGCAAAAACTTTCACTGCCTCAAGTTCTGCTCTTTCGGTCAAAATCTTTCTCATCTCCCTCTCCACAGAAGGTGCGATTAAACGCTTATAGGAATCTGCAATGGTGTCCAGCATAACTTCAATAAAAATCGACTTCTTATTTCTGATAAGTTTCTTTTCGAGAAAAGTATGAATTTCTTCCACATCCACTGAAATCTTTACCTTCAGCTTCTTTTCTTTTTCGCCTCTGTTGATAGCCAAAACTCTATGATTAGGAATCTTGGAAATAGCTTCGCTGCTGCCATAATACATATCGTAGGGCGTTTTTTCCTCGGGATCTGTTGCTTCCGTTCCAATCATCCCAAAATTATATGTCTTTTCTCTTATTGCCTCTACCATATCCGCATCTTCTGAAATCATTTCCGCAATAATGTCCATGGCACCCTGTAAAGCTTCTTCCGCCGTCTTAACTTCCTTTTCGTCATTCACAAACTTCTCTGCAAAGTCAAGGGGTTGTCCCAATTCCTTTTGACCTGCAAATATGATCATTGCAAGGGGTTCAATACCTTTTTCCTTTGCCTTGGAGGCTCTTGTCGCTCTCTTTTTCTTATACGGTTTGTACAGATCTTCTACTCTCTGCAAAATTTCAGCTTTGGCAATTTCCGCCGCCAGCTCATCGGTTAGTTTTCCCTGCTCTTCAATCAGGCGTAAAACTTCTTCTTTTCTCTCCTCAAGTCCCCTTAAATACTGAAGCCTTTCATCTAAATCCCTAAGGACAATATCGGTAAGTCCACCTGTCGCTTCCTTTCTGTAACGGGCTATAAAAGGAATCGTATTTCCCTCATCTATAAGTTTCACCGTTGTCTCTATCCTGTTTAGTTTAATCTGAAATTCTTCTGCAAGTTTTGTTAAAATATCCATTCTCAAAGTCTCCCGGTTGTTATGCAATAGTTTCTTAATCAGTGTATATGTTTCTGCTATATAACAAAGCTTGCAACATCTGTAAAATGTGCAAGCTTTTCATTATCTTACAGTTGTTTTAATTCCTCATTAATGAAGTGGTCCAGTTCACCGTCCATAACCGCTCCCACATTTCCGACCTCGGCACCTGTTCTATGGTCTTTCACCATGGTATACGGCTGAAAAACATAGGATCTTATCTGCGAACCCCAAGTAATCTGAGAAAAATCCCCCTTGATTTCCGCCAAATCCTCCTTATGCTGCTGTTCCGCCAAATCTAGCAGCTTAGACATCAGAATCTTCATGGCAACTTCCCTGTTCTGATGTTGGCTGCGCTCATTCTGACAGGTTACCACTATATTGGTCGGCAGGTGGGTGATTCTGATAGCAGAGTCCGTCTTATTTACATGTTGTCCACCTGCACCGCTGCTTCGGAATGTATCCACTCTAATGTCCTCAGAATTTATTTCCACCGTAAGCTCATCGTCAATCTCCGGCATCACTTCAAGTGCTGCAAAAGATGTCATTCGCTTTCCTGCAGCATTAAAAGGTGAGATTCTGACTAACCTGTGAACACCCTTTTCATGTTTCAGATATCCGTACGCATTTTCCCCTTCTATCATAACAGTAGCACTCTTTATTCCGGCTTCCGTATCATCTTGGAGGTCAACCAGTTTTACATCGTAACCCTTGCTCTCCGCCCATCGGGTGTACATTCTTAGAAGCATCTCTGCCCAGTCCATAGCCTCCACTCCGCCGGCACCTGCATGCAGAGAGATAACCGCACTGTTATGGTCGTACTTACCATTCAGTAAAGTTTCCAGCTTAAAGTTCTCAAGAGCCTTGACAAGCTCTCTATACATGCCAATGACACTGTCTGCTTCTTCTTCATCCTCCATTTCCTCAGCAAGCTCCATCAGTTCTTCGACATCTGAAAGACCTTTATCGAGGGTTTCATATGAGCTGATTTTATTTTCCAGCGAGCTTTTCTGTTTCAAAACCTTTTGGGCGGTTTCCGGATCATCCCAAAAGCCCTCCTTCATAGTTTCCTGATTTAAAATTTCAGCTTTTTCCCTTATACCTGCAAGCCCCAGAGACTCACCGATTCCCGTTAAGATTTTTTTCTTTTCGGGAAGCTCCTGTCTAATCGGATCCAGTTTAAGCATCCCTGTTCTCTCTTTCTATTTCCATATCTTTTTTCATGCAGCAGTGTTTATATTTCTTTCCACTTCCGCAAGGGCAAGGATCATTTCTTCCTATTTTGGGATGACTTCTCTTTACGGTATCCTGTTTATGCTCTCTTTCTGGAATTTCTGCATCCTCCGGTATTCCCCCCTGCATTGCCATCAGGAAACTGTCATCCACATCCTCAGCTTTGGTTTCACCGCCTATCTCAATTACTGAATGACGCTGTGCATCCGTATCTAAAGTAACGCTGTAACAATAATTCACCGTTTCTTCCTTGATCTCGTTAATCATGGAATCAAACATCTCAAACCCTTCCTGGGCATAGGCTGCCACCGGATCCTGCTGTCCCAAAGCACGAAGCCCGATACCTTCCTTCAGCTGATCCATGGCATCGATCTGATCCATCCACAGATTATCTACAACTCTCAAGAGAATCATACGCTCGACTTCGCGCATCTGTTCCTCACCGATTTCCCTCTCTTTTGCCCTGTACATTTCCTCAAATTCAGCAAAGATTTCCCCTTTCAGAGACTCGGCGGTCATTCCCACCAGTTCATCTGTGGTATAGGAGGTTTTGCCTATGTATTCTCTATTAATACGGCGAAGGTTTTTATTCAGGGTTTCAAAATCCCATTCTTCCGGGTATTTTGAGGCAAGTACAATCGGATCCACCATGTGACTTACAAGATCTTCCATCATATTCATGATATAATCTCTCAGATCTTCTCCAAACAGAACTTTACGGCGTTCGTCGTATATGATTTCTCTCTGCTTATTCATAACATTGTCATACTGCAACACATATTTACGAATACCGAAGTTTCTTCCTTCTACCTTTTTTTGTGCTCCTTCAATGGATCTGCTCAACATTCCGGCTTCAATAGCTTCATCTTCTTCAAGACCCATTTTCTTTACAAGATTCTGCATTCTATCACCGCCGAATAGACGCATAAGCTCATCTTCCAGAGAAATAAAGAACTGGGTAGCCCCGGGATCCCCCTGTCTTCCTGCACGGCCACGGAGCTGATTGTCGATACGCCTTGATTCGTGGCGCTCCGTACCTATAATATAAAGACCTCCAAGTGCCACGACCTGATCATGTTCTTCATCTCTTTCTACCTTGAAGCTATCATAAAACTTATGGTAAACATCTCGGGCTTCATTGAGCTTTTCGTCATCGGATTTTGCAAAGCCTGTGGCAAAATTAATTTCTTCATCGGAGTATCCCTTCTTGCGCATTTCTCTACGAGCCTCAAAGTCAGGGTTTCCGCCCAGCAAAATATCAGTACCACGACCTGCCATATTCGTTGCAATCGTAACCATTCCCAGACGACCTGCTTCTGCTACTATTTCGGCTTCTTTTTCATGCTGCTTGGCATTGAGCACATTGTGAGAAACGCCTTTTTTTCTCAAAAGGTCACTGATAAGCTCCGACTTTTCAATGGATATGGTACCCACAAGAACGGGCTGTCCGGTAGCATGTATTTCTGCAACCTTTTCTGCAATAGCCTTGAATTTGCCGTTTTCTTTCTGGTAAACAACATCCTGCATATCATTACGAATAACATCTTTATTAGTAGGGATAACCACTACATCCATGTTGTAAATTTCACGAAATTCATCTTCCTCTGTTTTGGCAGTACCGGTCATTCCCGCAAGTTTATTATACATTCTGAAAAGATTCTGCAAAGTAACAGTAGCCAGGGTTTTAGATTCTGAACGAACCTTGAGCCTTTCCTTAGCTTCAATAGCCTGATGAAGACCGTTGCTGTAGCGACGACCGAACATAAGACGACCGGTAAATTCATCTACGATTATAATTTCTCCATCCTTGACAATATAGTCAACATCCTTTTCCATCATATTGTGAGCCTTGAGTGCCTGCTGTACATGGTGGTTCACTTCCATATTTTCAGGGTCACCAAAGTTCTCAAGCTCAAAGTAGTCCTCAGCCTTTACAACGCCTTCATCTGTCAGGGAAATCTGCTCATCCTTTTCTTCAATTTCAAAATCTTTACCCTTGGTAAGTCCCTTTACAAAGGAATCCGCCTTTTTATACAGGTCTGTAGACTTGGTACCCTGTCCGGAAATAATAAGAGGGGTTCTCGCTTCGTCAATCAAAATAGAGTCCACCTCATCCACGATGGCAAAGTTAAGCTCCCTTTGCATGAGTTCTTCCTCATATGTAACCATGTTATCTCTAAGATAATCAAAACCGAATTCGTTGTTGGTTCCGTAGGTAATATCAGCCTCATAAGCAGCTCTGCGTTCTTCTTCGGTTATTCCGTGAACAATGCATCCTACGCTCAGACCCATATATGAATAAACCTTTCCCATCCATTCAGAGTCACGCTTTGCAAGATAATCATTGACGGTAACCACATGGACACCTTTGCCGGAAAGAGCATTAAGATATACCGGAAGGGTTGCCATCAAGGTCTTTCCTTCACCTGTTTTCATCTCCGCAATTCTCCCCTGATGCAAAACAACACCACCGATCAGCTGAACACGGAAAGGTTTCATACCCACGCTTCGCCATGCAGCTTCACGGCATGCAGCAAAAGCTTCCGGCAAAATATCATCCAATGTTTCTCCCTTTGCAAGTCGATCCCTGAACTCCTGCGTCTTTGCCTTTAGTTCATCATCAGACAACTCCGCCGTCTCCTCTTCCAGCAAAACTATTTTATCCACAATCTTATTTACTTTTTTTACTTCTCTCTTATTTAAGTCTCCGAAGATTTTTTCTATAAAGCTCATTATTTATTTCCCCTTTCTGCTTTTTGCAGCTCTTCTTCCTGTTTTTCCTCCACTTTTAAATTTATTTCCAAAGCTTTTCTTGAATCAGCCTTTGTTACCTTACCTCTGAAAATCTTATTGCCGGCATCGTATTCAAATTCATCGCCGGATTCGGGAAGTTTATCTATCTGCAAAATCAGCCAGCCATTTACCGTGGTTGCACTCATGTCGATTTCCTCATCAAAGTAGTCGAACATTTTCTCCACATTGGTATTTCCCATAACTCTGAAACTTCCGTTCCTCAATGGGATAATTCCCTCGGTTTCCACGGCATCATGCTCATCATATATTTCTCCGACAAGCTCCTCTATAATATCTTCCATGGTAACCAGACCCTCAGTTCCTCCGTATTCATCAACGACGATGGCAATCTGTGTTTTATTTGCCTGAAGCTTCTTCAGAAGATCTGCACACTTCATTGAGCCTGCCACAAAAACCACAGGTTTCACATAGTCTGCAATGGTTTTCTCCGTTCCCGATATGAAATTATGAAAATCTTTCTGATTCAGTACCCCTAAAATATTATCAAGGTCATCTTCATACACAGGCATTCTGGAAAATCCCGTATCTTTGAAAAGCATACCCACATCTTCCTTGATGTCATCGATTTCGATTGCCTTGATGTCGACTCTGGGAGTCAATACATCCCAAGCCTCAAGATCGCTGAAGTCTATGGCATTCTGAATAAGCTCCTCCTGCTCCGACATTATATTGCCTTCCGTTGCAGCCTCCTCCACAAGAGTCTTAATTTCCTCTTCGGTAATCCCCTTATCTAAATTCACTTTGAAAATCAGCCGAAGCAATTTCTTCCACTGTGCAAAAATCCAGTTTATCGGGGTAAAAACAGTCATCAGCAGAGATATGAGCAGTGCTGAAAACATGGCGAATTTCTCAGGATATTCCTTCGCCAGATTTTTAGGGGAAATCTCACCAAAAATCAGGACTGTAACGGTTATCACAATCGTGGAAATTGTGGGACCGTATCTTCCGTAAAGATTTACAAAAAAAACTGTAGCAATGGCTGTAGTGGCTATATTAGCTATATTGTTTCCCACCAAAATCGTAGAAAGCAGAGTATCGTAGCGTTCTTCTAAAAGAAGAACCTTCTTCGCCCTCATATTCCCGTCTCCTGCCATGTTCTTCAGTTTTATCCTATTGACAGAAGTAAAGGCAGTTTCCGTTGCCGAAAAATATGCTGACAAAATTATCAGAAATGCCATACCTCCGATATACAACCCAAGTTCTCGGGTTTCCATATATTTTCCTCCGTAATGATAGATTTTACTTAATTATAGTTTGCCTTTAAAAGGCTTTTCCTCCCAATCAATCCTTGTAAATGCCCACTTATACAGAGTGATAATATCACAAAACTCATGAAATTAAAAGCTATAACCTCCTTTATTCATCATATTCACATATATACCATGAAATATATTGTTTGAATACTATTGAGAAAAATATGTATTGCCTTGGGAATTTCTCTGCTCTACTCCTGTATAAGTATGTGTATGACGCCGTTGCTATTGTAACTCTCCACAGTTTATGATAATATTCTAATTATTATAAACAGCTACATCAAACTTCGGAAAAGCGTTGTATCCAACAACGGTACTGCCATCATAATTCCGGAGAACAACATTTTTCTGTCGGATTTATCCATATAGTGCCTAAAAGCTCAGACTATTCATTTGCAAGGAGAGTCGAAAATGGGAAACCATATAAAATGAGAAACATAGTTTTATAAAAAAATATAACTCTGATTATGTTATGATATTTGCGAAAGATAAATCAAAGGAATATATGAAAAAAGAATAGCACTCTTATATTGTTTCAATTAGAAGGTCATTAGGTAATGAATTTAAAACATTATTACATAAAAAAAGGCTGCGGACAACCTTTTATATTGCTCCATGGAAATAATGAAGATTCCTCTTATTTTAAAAGTCAGATTGAGGAATTTTCTAAAGAGTATGAAGTCATTGCACTTGACACCCGTGGTCACGGCAAAACAGAGCGTGGCGAAGCTCCCTTTACCATAAGACAGTTTGCCTGTGATTTAAAAAGCTTCATGGACACAAAAGGAATAAAAAAGGCGCATATTCTGGGCTTTTCAGATGGTGCCAACATCGCCATGTGCTTTGCTGTCAAGTATCCTGAAATGGTTGAAAAACTAATCCTTTATAGTGGAAATTTAAATTCAAACGGCGTTCATCCTCTCATACAGATTCCCATAGAAATCGGGCACAAACTCAAGAGCCTCCTTCATAGATATATGCCGTTTAATAGACTGAAAAAATTTATGAAACATCGCAGCGAAATCCTGGGACTGATGATAAACCAGCCCAACATTACTTTAGAGGAATTAAATCGCATTAAGGCGATTACCCTTGTAATTGCCGGAACCTTTGATATGATTAAACAAAATCACACTGAATTGATACATAAGCATATTGAAAATTCACAGCTGATTCTAATAAAAGGAGACCATTTTATTTCAAAGAAAAAGCCAAAGGAATTTAACGCTGCTGTAAAGAAATTTATGAAAGGATAGGCGGAGAACTTACAATGTTCCACTGCCACAAAAAAATGGCTACAAAGGATAAACTTTTTGAACTGTTATCATCAAATGCTGATGAATTTATTTCCGGGCAGATTATAGCGGATGAGCTGAAGCTTTCCAGAAATTCAATCTGGAAAGGCATAACCGCCTTAAAAAAAGACGGATATATAATCGAAAGCAAACCCCATATAGGCTACCGTCTGGCAGGGGAAAGTAATCTTTTGTCTAAAGAAATAATTATAAAGGATTTGCGTGTTCCATGCACTGTCGAAGTCCACGATACCGTCACCTCCACCAATGACATGGCTAAGAAAAAAGCCATGAGCCACAAACCGATTGTGTTGATTGCAAATAGGCAATCAAACGGTCGTGGAAGACTTGGCAGATCCTTTGAATCTCCGGGGGGAACCGGACTTTACCTGACAATAGCCCTGAAACCCGGTTTTTCTTTGGAAAAATCCCTTTATGTCACCATGGCTGCTGCCGTATCGGTGTGCAGAGCAATCGAAAAAGTTTGCGATAGAAATCCGCAAATCAACGGTAAAAATCCGCAAATTAAGTGGGTAAATGATATTTTCATCGAAAACAAAAAAGTATGCGGAATACTGACAGAAGCTCAAACTAATTTTGAAACGGGGCAGATAGACAGCCTGATAATCGGAATCGGGGTAAACTGCTTTCCGGGGAACCTACCGAACGAGCTAAAAGAAATTGCCGGCTCAATCTCTGAAAAAACAGGAAGTTTTTCTCGCAACAGGCTCGCATCGGAAATAATCAATGAAACCTTAAAGAGCCTGGATAGAATTGAAGATAAAAGTTTTCTTACTGAATACAAAAGTCGCTGTTTCATTCTGGGTCATAAAATAAAAGTCCACCCTCAATACGATAAATCAGGCATTCCTGCAAAAGCTCTGGATATTGCAGAAGACGGAGGACTAATCGTTGAGTATATAGACGGCACGAAAAAAGGCGAGACCGAAACCCTCCACACCGGAGAAATTTCAATCAGACTCACCCGCTAAAACCGTATTTGATACACCGGATACCGCAAAAACATCATAAAATACCATAAAACACTATAATATGTTATCGGTATCCGATTTTCTATCATCCCTCCGGCTTGCCTTACTCCTTTTTCTTTATTCCGATCTCTGTATAGCTTTCAGGCTCACTTTCTCTAAAATCAACTATATAACCCAGACCCGGCTCAGGAATCCAGTCCCACATGTTACTTTTAGCCCCCGGAAACATTTGTCGCATCATGGAAGATATAACTCCGCCGTGGCAAACCATTACAGTGACTGCATCCTCTCCTCCATGCCTGTGAGACCATTCCTTTAGACGATGCAAACCTATAAGCTCCCTGAGTCCTTCTTTGACCCGCATGGAAAAATCCAATCTGCTCTCTCCATCAGGCGGACACACCTCATCAGTTTCATCGTATACCCACTTTTGAAATTCCTCATCTTCCTCAATCTCTTCAAAGCTGTGACACTCAAATATACCAAAGTTCATTTCCTGCAAATTGGGGATTTCCTGCCATTCTCCCTCTCCAAAGAGAATTTTCATAGTCTGCTTGGTGCGGGTAAGTCCCGAAACAATTTTCTGAGCATCCTCCGGTATTTTCGGATACACGCCCCGTTCTTTATAACGAACAAGCATATCCTTTCCTTTCTCCAGGAGGGGCAAATCCGTTTTTCCGTAAAACCACCTTTTCTCATTTCCTTCAGTTATGCCGTGTCTGATAAGTATTAGTTTAGATGCCATTTCCCATTTTCCAATTCCAAAATTTGTTATTTTAATTCACTGTTTCCTTGCTTTTTGTTTCAATATTTACTATCGACGATTAATTTAACGATTCATTTCAAAGACTTGTCATTTTGGATCTTTTATCTTGCTTTTATTTCCTGTGGGATTCCGCAAAAAACTCTGATGACCTTTTCCGCTTCTTTTCCTAAGATAACAAGACTTCTGCCGGTCTCTTCACGCCAAGCTCTTTCGAGCTTATCCATAGGCACTACTCCTTGGGTTATATCATCTGCCAGAATTATTTTATCCTTCAGCTGTTCCAAACTCGCCTCCACATGATTTGATGCCTCTATACCTTCCCCGGTGCAGGCTAAAATGTACCGCTCAAAATGATTCAGCACCTTTGCCTTTAAATCTATAGACGGCCAATCACTGCCGTCATTTGCCTTTGCACAGTCAAATATATCCTCATCCTTCAACCCGAATTTTTCCTTTGCATAATCAAGTTTTCCCTGATATGCACCACCGATTATTAAAATCATCTCTACTCCTCATAAATTAACGGCTATAGCCATTCCAAGAACACCGAAGATTTCACTGTAGCAAATCTCGTAGCCTGCAATATCACCACTCATACCGCCAAGCTGCCACCTGCCGTAGGCTCCGCTGACTCCTCCCAGCAAAATCCCTGTAAATGCTGCTGCGAACATGGGAACTACAGATTTCAATTCCGGTCCCATAACCACTGCCAAAGCAATCAGCACAAAATATATCCCAAGATACCTTTTGCATCTCTTTCTCTCACTCTTTGCCTCGTAATTTTCTACATACTGACTGTGCCCAATGGGTTTATAATCCAACACATCGTTGCTGGCAATGAGTCTGCTTAGAATGGGAAGTATAAAGAACATTCTTAACGGGGCTTTATCCCATATTGCAATCATCGAGGCATACCATGCCATAAATAAAAAACCCAGCATTACTACGGCAAAAGCTCCCACCGTAGAATCTTTCAAAATCCTCTGCCTATCTTCTAGCGGTCTTCTGGATAAAATTGCGTCATTACAATCCATAAAGCCGTCGAGATGCATAAATCCGCAAATTGCAAATATATAGAATGTACAGATCAGCGCTGCGACAGAATCGGGCAGACCGTATTTCATATCCAAAACCCTCAAAGCCCAAATAATTGCCATCCAAAGCACACCGATTATAACTCCAACCAGAGGTACGAATACCATCATTAAATTTTTCAGTTTTCCGTCCCATCTTTTATATGGGCAGGGCAGTGTGAGAAAATTTCCCCATGCCATAAAAAAAGCAATTACATATCTCATACTCTATTTCCTGTTATCTATAAATCTTTATTTTCGCTGCAGTCACTTCACCGTTTTTAATTCTCTGAATGTACCGAAACAGGTTTCTATTACTCTGTGACAAGCCTTAGCAGTTTCCCTGTCGCAGTAGGCCAGACTCCTTCTGTAATTTTCTGTCCACTCATCGTAAGCCCTTGCATCTGAATAGATATAGTCCGATACGAATACCGTATTTCCTGTGGCATTTGCAAAATCCTGCAAGTTCTGTGCAACCTTATGACCTGCTCTCTCATTATAACTTCCGTCAATTCCGAACATCTCATTTTGCAAAAGTGCCGTTATGCTGTCCATCAAAAAGACTCCTTTGAGATTCACATCACCTCTATCCAAAAGGTCACAAAGATTCCGGGGCTGCTCCAAAGTTATAAAACCCCAGCCCTCCCTGTCTTTAATGTGTCTTTTTATTCTAAAGTCATCCTCAGAACCTGTGGAAATCATAGTGGCTATATAATACATGGGAAGACTTTTTTCCTCTGCCATACATCTGACCAATTCCTGTGCATAGTGGGATTTACCATTTTTGCACCCTCCGCTGATAAAAATATTCATTATTAAAAGAAATTTCCCTTTCTGATTTCATCTAAATATTCATCGTCAATCAAACCTTCCGCTAAAGTTTTCATTATGTCCATAGCCGCACACGCCGCTTCCATGGTTTTGAAAGCAATCGGACATCCGCTTCCCTCTCCAAGTCTCATATCCAGCTCAAACATAGGTGCAAGCGCAAGCCTTTCCATAGCTGTTTCATATCCAACTTCCTTGGACTTATGTGATGCAAAAAGATACTCTTTGACCAAAGGATTCAATTCATTTGCCATAACTGCCGCTACGATTGAAATAAATCCGTCTATGACAACCGGCATTTTATTGCGTGCCGCACCTAAGAAGCATCCTACCATCCCACATATATCAAAGCCTCCGACAGCTGCCAGCTTACCTAATATATCCTTATCTTTGCAGGCATCTGCCGAATCTCTGACGATTTCGAGCTTCTTTGCAAGACCTTCATTGTTCAGACCTCCTCCTCTGCCGACGAGATCCTCTGCGGAAACACCTGTCACAGCTCTCAAAAGACAGGAACTTGTGGTGGTATTTCCTATTCCCATCTCCCCTATGCCGCAAAGCTCAATTCCTGCGGCTTTCATTGCATCTGCCGCCTCAAAACCGGTTAGCAAAGCCTCTACCACCTGACTGCGAGTCATTGCGTTTTCCTCTGCCAGGTTTTTAGTACCTCTTGCAATTTTCCTGTACACAATTTTTCGGGAAATATTCCCTCCTTTGTCCAACATATCATCTGTGTACAGTTCTTTAGGAATTTCCTCAGCAACTCCCATATCTATATCTAAAATATCAATATCAAAATACTTTGCCTGGGAACTTACACCTGTAATTCTTCTAGTAAAATTTATCGTCTGTGCCATGGTAACAGACTGGGGTGCAGAGGCAACTCCTTCAAATACTACTCCGTTATCAGAGCAAAAAAGAGCTATACACTGCTTCTTAAGGGAATTTCCTGTTACCTTTCCCGTAATTCCCGCCATTCTGATTGAAATTTCCTCAAGTCTGCCGAGGCTTCCCGGAACCTTTGCAAGAGAATCCTGACGTTTCTTCGCTTCCTTCATGGCATCCGCATCAAGTTCAGAGATTTCACCTATCAGCCTTAGCAATTTTTCCTCGTGATTCATTGTATATTCTCCCGTTTTCTATTTCAATTTGTAGTAGTTTTCATTGTTGTTTTCTGTTACTGTTTTAATCCATATTATCACATTTTCCATTGCATTAGAACAGGTATTTTAATATAATCAAGTAAGAGTTAAATTTAAGAATTGAAGAAAAGAGAGAAAATTATGAGTAAAAGAATGAAAAGTAATCTGTCATTGTTGCTGACCGCTTTCATATGGGGTTCTGCCTTCGTTGCACAGAAGGTGGGGGCTGATATCGGAACTTTCACATTTAATGGCATCAGAACCTTTCTTGGAGGACTTTCCCTCATACCGGTAATCCTTGTATTAAATAGAAAAGCCAAAAAAAAGGTTCCCGAAGACGACTTGAGTCCCGAAGATAAAACAAAAGAAAGAAGAATTTTATTTACAGGCGGTGTATGTTGCGGAATTGCACTTTTCACAGCCTCAACACTGCAGCAATACGGCGTATTCTTTACAACAGCAGGAAAAGCCGGATTTATTACATCCCTATACTGCATAATAGTGCCTATTCTGTCCATGTTTCTGGGAAAGAAAGTCAGAAAAATCATTTGGCTTTGTGCCGTGGTTGCTATTATCGGACTTTACCTTTTAACTATAAAGCCAAAAGAGGGATTTCACATTCAGAGAGGAGATTTCTTCATACTTCTGTGTGCCTTTGCCTTTGCAATTCACATTATGGTAATCGACCATTTTTCACCTAAGACTGACGGTGTGAAAATGTCCTGCATCCAGTTCCTCGTTTCCGGAAGCATAGGAATAATCTGCATGTTCATCTTTGAAGACCCTCATCTTACCTCAATTCTTGCGGGCTGGTTCCCAATCCTGTATGCAGGCGTATTCTCCGCCGGGATAGCCTATACGCTTCAGATTGTTGCCCAAGCGGATGCCGATCCTTCCGAAGCTTCATTGATACTATGTCTGGAGTCCGTATTTGCGGTAATAACAGGTGTTGTTATCCTGAAAGAAAACATGACCCTAAGAGGATACTTAGGTTGTATTCTAATCTTTATAGCAATAGTAATATCACAACTTCCTTCCAAGGAAGAAAGACTTGCCGCAAAACAAACAAAATAAAATCCGCAATATGCTCAAAAGCAAAATTTACGGTATGTTCAAGAGCTGTTGTCCTAATTGAGAACTTATATATGCGAACTATACTTTGATATAGTTCGTTTTTTATTCGTTTTCTCCTCCACAATAAAGCATATATTCCATTTTTTATAAACTAATCTCAGCTTTTTTCTTGAAGATTGTGTGAAAATCTGTATATAATAGGAGTGAATTTGTAATTATATTTTTATACTCAAAGGAGAATTTTATGGAAAAGTTTTTTAAGCTTAAAGAACATGGGACGGATGCTCGTACAGAAGTAACCGCAGGAATTACCACGTTCCTTGCAATGGTATATATACTGGCAGTTAACCCAAGTATTCTATCTGCAACCGGTATGGACAGCTCCGCTGTTTTCACTGCAACTGCAATCTCTGCAGCTTTCGCCACATTGATTATGGCATTTTATGCAAATTATCCTGTTGCTCTTGCCTCAGGTATGGGACTAAATGCTTATTTTGCATTCAGTGTATGCGTTCCTATGGCAAGGGCGGGGATACAGGATCCGTGGAAAATCGCACTCGCTGCAGTTCTTTGCGAAGGTATTATCTTTATACTGCTTTCCTTCACAAACTTCCGTGAAAAACTGGTAAATGACATTCCCGAAAACCTGAAGTACGGAATCACTGCGGGGATAGGACTTTTTATTGCAATCGTTGGGCTTAAAGGTGCGGGAATCGTAATTGCCGATCCTTCAACCCTTGTAACTTTAGGAAAGTTAGGTTCACCTCAATTTGTACTGGCATTTATCGGACTTATCGTCATTGCAATTTTGAACCATTATAAGGTGAAGGGTGATATTTTAATCGGAATTTTAGTTACATGGATTTTGGGAATTATCGCCCAACAGATAGGCTGGTATCATGTAGATCCTACAAACGGAGTATACTCTCTGCTACCAAGTTTTAAGGGGGGATTCTTTCCTTCCAAGATGAATATTTTTTCATTTGACTTTGATTGGATTGGAAAGCACATAATCGACTTTGCCATCATCGTATTCTCATTCTTATTCGTTGATATATTTGATACAGTAGGAACCTTGATCGGCGTTGCCTCAAAGGGTAATTTACTTGACGAAAATGGGGATCTTCCCCGTGCAAAACAGGCTCTGCTTGCTGATGCTTTGGGAACCGTTGCAGGTGCCTGCATCGGAACATCGACCGTTACTTCCTATGTTGAATCCAGTGCAGGAGTTGCAGCCGGCGGAAGAACCGGTCTCACATCTCTTGTTACTGCAGTATTATTCATCCTTTCACTATTTCTATCACCGATTTTCCTTGCGATACCCGGTTTTGCAACAACTCCGGCTCTTCTTTGGGTAGGACTTCTAATGGTCAGTGCCATCAAAAATATGAAGTTTGACGGAGACCTTGCGGAAGTTGTTTCAGGCTTCCTGGCAATCGTAATGATGCCATTCACATATTCAATTGCAAATGGAATCATGTTCGGAATGCTTTCATGGGTTATCATAAAACTATTCACCGGAAAATTTAGAGAAATCAACATCATCATGTGGATTTGCTTCGTGCTATTTTTACTAAGGATTTCAACTCTGATATAAATTATGTATATAAACTAAATTGTAAATAAAGGGGCTGTCGCATTAAGAGCTAAAATTTGCTAATGTGACAGCCTTTTTCATCCTTTACCGCTCAATAATTATTTAAGTTCAAAGGTTTCTACTCATCTTTTGGTGCCGGTTCTTTCATATTCTTTGTTGCGCCTTCAGAGGCACATTCAATTCAGGCTCTCATGTATAGGGATGGCAGCAGGTTGATGTCACCTAATTCCAATGAATTGCTATGAGTTGCCCGAAAAATTGTTGAAATAGCTATGAGCTGAGAGTATAATACTTTTGTGAGTCTTTTGCATCTCACATTTATCAATAGGAGGGAATTGAATAATGTTTTACGAAATAGAAATTGCAGGGTTAAAGCGTAAGCTTCCGCTGTGCCCGATAAATGATGAATTATCCATCGGTGCTTTTGTCATGTTCGGGGATATAGAAATTACCAAAGCTGCCGCAAAAGCACTCCTTGACAAAGCTCCGGAGTTTGATGTAATTGTTACTGCCGAATCAAAGGGAATTCCTCTGGCTTATGAGATGGCTCGCAGCTCCGAAAATAAGGACTATGTTGTTTGCCGTAAGGCACAGAAACTTTATATGCTTGACATAATAGAAACCGTCGTGGAGTCAATTACCACCGATCACGTTCAAAAACTTTGTCTGGGGCAGTCAGATATTGACCTTCTGGAAGGCAGAAGGGTTCTGATTGTAGATGATGTTATAAGTACAGGAGAATCACTGCGTTCTATCGAAAAACTTCTGGCTAAGGTGAACTGCACGGTAGTTGGCAAAATGTCAGTGCTGGCAGAGGGCGATGCTATCCAAAGAAACGACATAATATATTTAGAAGAGCTTCCCCTCTTTAATCCGGACGGAACCGCAAAATAGCCGTGGACATATAAAGCAGAAAATTTGTAATCAGAGCAGCAGCTGAACTACGGCTCATTGCGTAATCCAACCACAAACTGACGGATAGCCGGCATGCTGCATGCTAAAAGATGGTGTGACAGAAATACTTCATTCTGATACACCATCTTTTATATTGCAAGTTACTTTATAGTGCTTTTAATATTTTAAGAAGTTTCACATGTGCTATACTCATTTACCAGCTTTTATAATCCTCTTTCACCTGTATAAATCTATCGCCGTTACCTGATAATAGCAAGGGGTACATACTTAATATTTATTTCAACGTATTCACCGGGATAAGTATCTTTCCATCAAAACCTGTTACCCGATAGAAGTTTGTTCACTTGCACTGTAATTTACATTTCACTATGCTTCTATTAAAACTTTGGACGATCCAAGTTAGGTCTTGAGCCGAAAGAGAATTTACATTTCACTATGCTTCTATTAAAACCAGCTCTTCGCACTGCTTTTGATTCTTGCCTCATACATTTACATTTCATTATGCTTCTATTAAAACAAACAAATATAAAACGCTTACAATTACGGAGATTTAAATTTACATTTCACTATGCTTCTATTAAAACGAAAAATAGATGGCCTAAAACAGACACGCTATTAACCGATTTACATTTCACTATGCTTCTATTAAAACCCGTTCTTTTGTATTGCTGTTATATCAATATCTTGGGATAGCATTTTTGTCTATCTCCTTTTTATTTGTTTTCGTTGTTATATTTTTTACTCTCAACATTTTTCATGAATCTCATTAAATGTTTAAATTCCAACATTGCAAGGAGTTCTGTCGAAGCCCTGTACTTTTTACATTATTACATATCGACATTAACAATAAAAAAACAATATTCTTTACACCACTATTTTACCCAAACTGTATAAATTATTCAAGTTCATTTCCAATTATTGATATATTCTTTTGGGATTGTCAAACATATGTGACAAGGCTAAGTCGGATACAAATCCTAATATTTCCTCTGCTAATAACAAAATCAACTTCCAACTGTACTCTTGTTGTTTTTCCATCTACATTGGGAAAATATTCTAAAACTCCAACATCGCATCTTTTAACAACATACAAAACATGGACTTATTCAAATAACCCTTTTTAATTTTTCCATTATCTTTTATTGATAAGTTCTTTTAAAGCTACAAATTCTTAAATTGCAATACCAAATTGAATGTAAACTATCCGAAATTACCGGGATCTCTGCTCTGATTGATGTAAAATTTTTCAAGCTCTATATTTGGCATTATCTCATACAAAATATCGTGCTTTGCCTTCAGATTATCAGGTTTACAGGTATGAACCCTTATCGTATATCCAAGCGTTACACTTTTTCCCGGTTGAAGCTCCCTTATTAACCATGTTCCGTGTTCTCTATCCTCTATACAGCCGTACCCTCCTGTAATATTTGTATATTTCCCTCGGGTTTCATTGTCAAAATATTTGTCTCCCTTTATAAAATTAGTATATTTCTGAAGGTATTTTCTGATATAAATATTTCTAACCACAAATGGTCCCGTATTTTTTACAGTTATCTTCAGCTTGTTTTTAGCTCCTGCTCTTAGTATCTTATCTCCACTATCTATGGTTCCTGATATCGTTATTTTCTTCCCTACTTTATTGTCAAATGACACTTCTTTCACTTCCTGTTTCGTAGTAGCGTTAATAATCGAAGCTCTTTTAATTTTGAGTCCGGAAGGAGATTCTGAATCCTGAACAATGTCTATTCTTACATCAAACTTGGATTCATCATACTTGACATATTTATTTTCTGAAGGATTTATATTTCCGGGGAATAAAGGATTTCCGCTTCCGTTATCAATCCATTGGCGAATTTTAAATCTATAAGTTCCGGCACTGTGGAAGTTAATTAGCAGTGCTTCATTAAAAAGAGCCTTTCCATTCCTCCCCTCTATTACTATAGGATTAAAATGCTCTCCCGATTCATCCAACTGCGTTATAATGAAATAGGTTTTGCTATGCTCATTATTAGGTTTTTGACCGTTCTCCGTATATGAAAAAGAAAGAATTTCCATAAGTTCCTTGTCCAGAGTCTCATATTTTGATGATTTTAAGGCAAAAGTTTCCTTATCCAAAGCATACGCCGCTCCCGGCATTGTACCTAAACAAAGGAAACTGCAGAGGACAGTAACTAATACTTTTTTCATATTATTTCCTCCCCTTTATATCCTTCTTCTCAGCAATAATAAGATCCGATTCGACATCTTTTACTTTTCTCTGCAAGACAATATAAGCTATCACTCCACATACAATCAATAACAACAAAATTACAATGCCGATAATTCTTCTCATAATCATAGGTTATTCTCCTCTGCTTCTTTTCTCTTCTTCTCAATCCAGAACATAACTTTTACAAGGGGAAGCAAAAGAATCCACCAAAAGACTGCAACAGCTCCATTTGCAAAAGCAATCGCCGCATCTGCCGCTCCGAAAGGTATGTGAGTTGAGCCTTTATCCGATTCTATTCCCTCTGAACTCTGTCCGCCGGAAGCAGAAGCTCCACCATCGGGTGAGTCTTTGCTGCTATCATTAGAAGAACTTCCTCCCATTGCTTTTCTAAAGTTTTGATTGCTCCCGGGATTATTCACAGTGTCAGGATCAAAAGTAATTCTGCCCGGAGAAAAAGAATTATCATTTGCTTCGGGGAAGGACTTGATTCTTGGAATTATCCTATACTCTATTCTCCATTTATGGAGCTCATCAATTCTATGCTTTAGTCCCTCTCTTGTCTTTGTGGGTTTTCTGTCCACTATCCATTTGCCCCACTTGGGTCCGGTTCTGAGTAAAATTCTTTTATCTGCATGTTTAAGATAAGGATGCTTCAGGCATCTTCTAATCTTGTATCCATCCTCAGAATATGTAGGCTTTTTGACGATTTCCCATCTGCCCCATCGATGACCTGTCATAGGAATTTTTTCAATAAAAACAACCTTCCCTGTTTTTTGGGAAATATAAACTCTAACACCCTCGGAGGTTTCAGTAGCATGCCTCTTAATTTTCACATCGTATTGTTCTTTATTATTTTCTTCGATGCTTATGCCGTATGCGTTGGTAAATGCCATACACATGAGGACAAACAAAGCGAAGAAAACTATGATTTTTCGTTTTAAACCGGTCACTTTTTTATTTCTTCCTATCTTTCATTTTTTCTTTCAAATCTTTGTAATATTTTCTGCCTACCGGCAATTTCTCTCCATTTGTAAGTATCACTTCCCCATAGGAGAAAGACTCAATATATTTTATTGATACTAAATAGGGTCTGGAAATTCTGATAAAGCCCTTATTAAAGAGAAGATTTTCCAGCTTGCCTATTGTAGATACAAATTCAAAATCCTGATTGCCATAATATACGGTTACGATTTTTTGGTTAACCTCAAAATAGCGTATGTCGCCAATCGCAACATTTCTATACTCTCCCACGCCGGTAAGCAACAAATATTCCTCTGTTTTCTCTTTTACCAGATCCGCCGCTGCCAGAAAAACCTCTTCAATTCTTGATTTTGTTGCCAGCTCCTTCAGTAAATAATTATTTGCCTTAACATCAAAGGCATGGTAGATAGCTTCCCTGGAATAAGTCAGAAAAATAATCTCTCCGGTGAAGTTTTTTTCTCTAAGTTCTCCAGCCACTTCTATTCCATTTTTGCCCGGCATTATCACATCCAGAAATAAAATATCTATACTGTGAAGAACATCTTCCATCTCAAATAACAGCTGTTCTCCACTTCTATAAGTACTTATCTTATAGCTAAAATTTTCTCTTAAGCAGATTTCTTCTATAAGCCTCCTATATTTCGCAATAACATCTGCTTGATCATCACAAAATCCAATATGCATATAATCTAATTCCTATTTTCTTTCAACTAATTTTCCATAAACAACAAATCTATCTTCGTTTACATCTGTGGTACATGTGCTCATCATAACCAGTCTGTCGTTAGGACCCACCTTGACGGAAGTCCGAATTTTTGAAAGCTCCGTTACCTTATCAATGTATCGCTGTTTGTCTGCTGCATCTATAAAGTCTATTCTGTACAAATCACTGTCAGCAACAATCTTTACCATTGCAAAAATTTTAATATTATAGTTCTTTTCCGGAGTGGCTAAAAACATGGTTTTATGCTTTCTGTAATACTCTATATCATCATACTTGCTGAGGGATTTGAACATAGAGCCGTCTTTCATCAAGTGTCCGTATACGATGGTATTAAAGTCCTTAAAAGGTTTCTTTATTTGATAATCTGCAAATAGTGTTCCTTTGAAATTATATTCTCCATTAAATAAACGGTGAAGGTAATAGTCATTATCCTTTCCCTGAACGATGGGATAGTTAATAGGTGTATCCTCACTTCTTATCCACGCAATAGTATCAGGGTTCATCTTCAAAAGTTTCTTCCAGTTGATTCTAAACTTATTTTTTTTGAGTTCTACTTTAGCAGCTTCAATAACCTTATTGTTCTCATGGGTACCTATGTAATAATTATATAAAATAGTTCCGACTTTATAGCCGCTAAATCCGATTATGCACAGCAAAATCATTATAATCAATTTATACAAAAAATTTCCTTTTTTCTTCACCTGCCGAAATCCTCCTCTCTGCTGTATATAAGTGAATTATATAATCTTATTCGTCAAGGCTTCAATATCCGTTCTGCATACGAAGCCTTTCACCTCTTCAATATCAGCCCGGCAGCTTTTTTATAATCTGTATTCTCGCTAATTATATCATAAATATTGTATTTATTGCCATATATTCCTCTTATATTCCAAAACACTGCAATTATTCTACTCTGTCCTTTAATACCAGTTTATATAAATAAAAAATCTCCCTTGAAATAGCCTTTTTTATTCAATATAATTAAATTCCGGATATTCATATTAAAATATATTTTATGAGGTGACAAATGTCAAATTACGATTACAGCAAATTACAAAACGGCAGTGATATAAGAGGAATTGCACTGGATGGAGTTCCCGGTGAAGCTGTTAATATAGACGGTGAGGCTACCTCCAGAATTGCCAAAGGGTTTCTATATTGGCTGACATTATCAACAGGCAAAAAAACTTCAGAGATCACCGTCGCTTTAGGGCGTGATTCAAGGCTGTCCGGAGAAATGATACTGCAAAATTTTCAGCAGGCACTTTTACCATATGGTGTTAAGGTTCTTGACGCTTCTCTTTCTTCCACTCCGGCAATGTTCATGAGTACTGTTTTTCCGGAATATATGACAGACGGTGCTGTAATGATCACAGCCAGCCATCTTCCATGGAACCGCAACGGTTTTAAATTCTTTACCGGTGAAGGAGGTCTTGATAAAGGGGATATTGCCGATATCCTCGCATTTGCAGAAAGCAATCAGATATTGGCAAAACTCACGCCGGCGGAAAAGAAAGAGCCTTCCGAAATCAGGCTCATGGATACCTATTCTACTCATTTGAGAGACATTATCATAAAAGAGACCGGTTCTGAAAAACCTCTGACTAAAATGAAAATCTGTGTTGATGCGGGAAACGGCGCAGGTGGATTTTATGCAAAGAAAGTTCTTGAACCTCTGGGTGCCGATATTTCCGCCAGTCTGTTTCTGGAGCCGGACGGAAAGTTTCCAAATCATGCCCCGAATCCGGAAAACAAAGAGGCAATGGCAGCAATTACCCAACAGGTAATAAACAAAAAGTGCGACCTTGGAATAATATTTGACACAGATGTGGACAGATCCTCTGCAGTAGATGAAAAAGGAAGCGAAATTGCAAGAAACGGGATCGTTGCGATGGCTGCAGCTCTCATCTCCGACAAATATCCGGGGACCACCGTTGTAACAGACAGCGTAACAAGTGATGAGCTTCATGTTTTTTTGGAAGAGATTTTAGGGCTGAAGCATCTGCGATTTAAACGAGGATACAAAAATGTAATTAACAAAGCTATAGAATTAAACAACTCCGGAACAATCAGCCCTCTTGCCATTGAAACCAGTGGTCATGCAGCATATAAGGATAACTATTTTTTAGATGACGGTGCCTTTCTGGCAACACGAATAGTTATTGAAAGTGCAAAATTATTCAAAAAAGGTTTAGGACTTTCTTCCATTCTGGACGGGCTGAATTCCCCGGCAGAATCCACAGAAGTTCGCCTTCCGATTACTGCGGAAGACTTTGCAGGCTGTGCAGAAAAAGCCTTAAAGCAGGTAAAAAAACTCCCTGCTTCTTTCAAACACGACGCAATCCGCTTTTCCTCGGTTGAGCCTAACTATGAGGGTGTCAGACTTTCCTACACCGGAAAATATAACGGCTGGCTGCTTATCAGAAAATCTCTGCATGATCCTATCCTTCCGATAAATATAGAATCTAAAGAACCCGGTGGATGCCAGCTCATTAGAGAAATTCTCAACACAGCTCTGTCATCCGTTGACGGAATTGATTTATCACCTCTTATTGTAAATTTATAAATCCATAAACCCGGTATTTTAGGTATAACTCCGCCATAATTATGTTCAAAAAAGTGCGGCGATACCCAAATAGGTATCGCCCCGTTTTGTTTCCTATTTTGAATTCCTGTCAAAGAAAATATTCCTCTATTTATTTCCGGCAGTTTTCATAATTTTAATAACATCTTCCACATGTGCATAGCTTTCCGGGGCAGACTTATGCCCCAAGGTAACCACAATATATTTTTTCTTATTCTTTTCCACAAGCGCTGCAAGACTTTTCCCCGCCTCCGGTGTATAGCCGAATTTTCCTCCTAAAATTTTGAAATCCTTATTTTTATATTCCTCAAATTTGCAAATTACCGCATTTGAAAAAGAAAGTCCGTCTGGATGTTCAGAGGTCGTCGAAGATTTGAAATCCCTGTCTGTAAAGATCTTGTAATAGTCTTTGTCTTTAAGGGAGCTTACCAGAAGTTTAGTCACATCTTCCCCTGTGGTATACTGCTTTTTCTTGTCCACGCCTTCCACACTTTCATAGTGAGTATTCTTCAGTCCCATTGCATGCGCCTCTCGGTTCATATCCCCAATAAATCCGGTAATGGTACCTCTCAGTATATCGGCAATTGCATTTGAACAGGCACCGTCGGACTGCATAATCATAGCATAAAATAAATCTGCAAAAGAAGTTTTCTCTCCTACTTTATAGCCCACCATAATCTCTTTCTGCTCTACTGTTAAATTGTATGCCTTTTTCGTAATGCTTGCTTTTTCTCTTAGTCTAAGTTTTTTCTCATCCATAATCTGCAAAGCTTTTCGGCATGTCATAAGTTTTGTCAAAGATGCCATAGGAAGTCTTTCCCTGCCATTCAAATTCTTAACCACTTTTCCGTCCGTAAGGTCATATACATATATGCTTCTGCTGTTATAGCCTTTCAGGTGTTTCCCGGATGCCTCCATCTTAAGCCTATTGGAATTTTCTATATGTTTATAAATAAAATACCCTCCTATTGAAGATAATATAACTAGAAGGCAGAGTGCCGCTAAAAGCAAATGTTTTCTATTGCTATATTTATTCATAAATTGCCGGTTCACTTCCTTTCCAAGTTCAAAGCACAAGCTCATTCTATCTTACATTCAAAACATAATACTGTTCTATTTTTTAATCATACACTAACTTGTAAACTTTTGCATTATATTTCGGAAAAGTTAATTTCGTGTGTCTGTCGCTTTTTAATATCCCGATGTGCATTGATACTTTCGTTTTTCAATGTCCGCTTGCAGAAGCCGGTAAATGTGCAGCGTATCTGCCATTCGGGACGTTCAGGTTCATTCATGGTATTCACCTCCTTTCGCAGCCGTATTTTCATAAACTATGACTTGCTTTGGACTTCCGCTTTTTTCCTTATAATAACGGCGGTCTTGTATAACTTGCAGCTGTGTTTTATTTCTGCAAATAGGACACAGTAACCATTGTCGTTCATCTTTTTTATAATTCAGCTCATAAATCTACCTGTTATTTTGTGTCAGATTTGACCTGTCCCATGTTTTTTAGTTCATTTATCATCATAGCGATGCCCACAACAATCATAATGAAATCTACAAGAGGCTGAGTGAACCAAACCGCTTTCACTCCAAATGCCATGGGTAGGAGAATCATAGCCGGTATAAAGAGGAATAATTGTCTAAGCATAACAATAACTCCTGCCTTTTTTCCTTTTCCAATCGCTCGTGACAAAACAGAAGCGGAGCCTACACCAAGTAGAGTTGAAACACCGCTGTTAAAAAATGTGAGCGGCATTGCAACGCCACAAGCAGTCATTGCTCTCTGTCCTATGATTTTCCCAGCAAATATACCGTCCATTAACGGATACAAACCAATTACTATCATTCCAATAACTGCCGGAATAGATAGTTGAAACAGTAAATCTATCGGTCTTTTGGTTAGTAGTTGTTCTTTCATCTCTTGGTTCATTCTAGGTTCCTCCTTATTTGATTTATATTTTTATAAGCAACTACTTGTTTGCTTGAAAAAATCCTTCATTGCCTTTATATTTTTTTCATTCTTACCACCATGCCATTTTAATTTTCCATTCTCCATAAACATATAATAATCACAACAGCATTCTACTAATTCCGGATCATGTGTAATGATAAAAATAGTTTTTCCATCCTCTCTAAGTCTTATCATTTCATCAGAAACCTCTTTCATATTCTTAAAATCAAGACCACTTGTAGGTTCGTCCAAAATCAGAATTGTTCTATCAGAAGCAATAGCACTTGCGATTGCAACCCTTTGTTTCTGTCCTCCGGATAATGACATTGGATGGCAATCTATAAAATTCATTAAGTTTAACTTTTCACATATTTCGTCGACCTTTTCTTCTTTATTTTCATCGTTCTCTATACTCAAAAGAATTTCTTCTTTAACTGATTCGGTAAATAATTGATGATTAACATCCTGCATCACCATAAAACATTTTTTTAGCCTTTCTCTTGTATCATAAATTTCTGTATTTATACTCAAAGTTCCTTTTGCTTTTTCTTCAACTCCACATAAACATTTTGAAAATGTTGATTTTCCGGAACCATTATTTCCTAAAACAGCCACAATAGATTTTTGAGGAAATGTAACCTCATGAATTTCAAGAAACGGTTTTTTCCCATAGCTAAACATAAAATTTTTAATTTCTATTTGTTCCTTAGATTCTATATTTTTCACAATGTTATTGGTATCAACAGGGTGTATACTCCTTAATCCCATATCATTTAAAATGCTATTAGGTAATTCTTTGAACTCAGTACAAGAAAATACGCTGTGAACTTTTCCATCTTTCATATAGATAAATCTATCTGCAATATCTATTAAATATTGTAGCCTATGTTCTGCAATAACTACAGTTGCCTTTTTTTCTTTCCATTTCTTTATAATGTTTTTTAGCATTCCTATAGTTTGAAGATCTAAATTAGAAGATGGTTCATCCAATACATAAATCTCAGGTTCCATAGCAGCAGCAGAAGCACAAGCTATTTTTTGCTTTTCACCTCCCGACATTGAAAACAAACTTCTATCAAGTAAGTTTTTTATATCTAATTCTTTTGTTACCTTACCAATTCTTTTGCAAATTTCTTCTCTTGGAATCCCAAAATTTTCACAGGCAAATGCAATTTCACTTGTAGAATCTACATTGAAAAATTGAGTTCTCGGATTCTGAAATACCGAACCTACATATCGACTTAATTCATCAATTGGATTTTCAGAAACTTTATATCCATGTACTGTAACTTCTCCAGTCAAGATTCCCGTATAATATCCGGGAATTAGCCCATTTATCAATCTGCTTATTGTAGTTTTTCCACAACCGGATTCACCACAAAATACAACTACCTCTCCATCATTGATTTTTAAGTCAACATTATAAATTCCGGCATTCCTGTCACCACTATCGTAAGTAAACGACACATCTTTAAATTCAATCAATCCTCATCCCCTCCTATATAAAAACAATCCTACAAGGGCGATTGACATGCATAAAATAAGCACATCATATGGAGAAAAACTTACTTTTACCACACTGGTTCTCTTTCTTAATCCTCCTAATCCTCTGCTTATTGCTGCTGCTGACAATTCATCACCTATTTTTGCAATGGAAACGATTAAAGGTATGGTTACATATTCCAAGTACAAACCGGGATTTTTCCACGCTCTTTTATTTTTAAAGCTAATCCCTCTCATTTTCATAGCAGTTTTAATGGAGTGGTGTTCTTCTTGCAATGTCGGAATGAATCTGAATGCAACTGCCGTTGGAATAATAAACGCATTTGGAATTTTCCACTTTACCATGGCTGCTATAAATTCACTCGTTTTTGTAGACATTACGACATAATATCCCAACATAAAAATTGGAAACAATCTTAAAATTAGGGCATTCAACAAAACGGAAATTGTATTTATAAAAGTAGGTAAAGTATACATATCTTTCGTAAAGTGTGCCATAACAGCCAAGATAAATAGCCCTCCATAAATGAGAGCTATCTTAACCTGCTTGTTGGACAATAGTAATGCTATTGCCACAATGGCGGATATAAGGCTAATTAAAATATCCTTATATCCAACAGACATTATGGTTGTAATAAATGTCATAAATAGAATTTTAGTACGAGGATCCAAGAAAAAGCCTTTGGGTTTAATTGGTTTATATACCTCATACTCTTTCATTAAATAATACCTGCCCTTTCAAAATGTTTTTTAAGCATCTTCCTTCCCAAATTAGCACCGATAATTGAACCGATTAAAATGATTCCAATTGCTGCAATTCCCATCCATGATGGCATATATTTTGCAAGTTCTGTTGCATACTGTTCTCCCATTTGCTGCTTAATACCTTCCATATAGGTCTCTGCCATTACCCACATCGGCATTTGACAACCAATCATTCCACAAGAAAACAGCCAGAATCCAATAACATTCTTTTTGAAACTTTTAAAACCACCTGATTTCATAACCAGATCACTGATAATGCCAAATGGAATATATCCTACTAATGCTAACCATGTATATCCCATCAAATACCAAAACACACCGATAATAATCGACATAATCGTAATCATCCCGAATTTTTCTATTTTAGTTAGAAACAGCATAAAAGGTATTCCTGTAATAATTGGAATGAGCAAATATATGGCAGGGTATAAGATTGGAATTGCATTCATCATCCCTACCACAAAAAATATAACTAAGTAAATAGCCGTATAAATTCCTACATTGATTAAATCTTTTGCTGATAAGCCTTTTTTCATTTTTTAATCCTCCCTTGTATTTCAGTAGCATAAAAAGCTACACAATTTATATTTGAACCATTATGGTACAAAACATTTTTTACTTATGACAGTTTCCAATTAACCGCTATTTGTCTTGCTTCAACAAAATTCTTATAAATACCATTTGTTTGGATCAGCTCTTCGTGTGTGCCTCTCTGTGTTATTTTTCCATTTGCTAAAACAAGAATTTGATTTGCATTTTTTATTGTTTTCAATCTATGTGCAATCATTATGACTGTTTTATTTCTTGTAAGTTCTTCCATAGCAACCTGCAATTTATCTTCATTTTCAGGGTCTATATTCGCAGTAGCTTCATCAAAAATAATAATTGGTGCATTTTTTATCATCGCTCTTGCTATGGATATTCTTTGCCTTTCTCCTCCGGATAAATTTGTACCTCCTTCTCCTATAACTGTTTCATATTGCTCAGGAAGGCTCATAATAAAGTCATGACAACAAGCCTTTTGGGCAGCTTCAACAACTTCCTCATGTGTGGCATCGGGCTTAACAAATTTTATATTATTTTCTACTGTGTCTTGGAACAAATACACATTTTGGAAAACCATACTGATTTGTCTCATCAATGATTCTAATGAGTATTCTTTTATATCATGACCGCCTAAACTGATTTTTCCTTTATCTATATCCCAAAATCTTGCGATTAAGTTACAAAACGTAGTTTTTCCGGCTCCAGACGGTCCAACTATTGCAGTCATTTGGTTCTGAGGTATCTCAATAGATATATCATTAAGAATTTTTTTATTTGAATATGAAAACTCCACATTCTCAAAAGAAATATCAAAATTATTCGGTTTTATTTCCTTTCCTTCAATATCTATCTGTGGAAATTCTTCTAATTTCCCAGTTTGTTCTATAGAGCCACTGACAACTCTGAGAGCAGTTGTTGCACTTCCTGCCAATTTAATTTGTGAAAAAGCAAGAAATGAAATTATAATCGTCATAACTGTATTTAGGAACGAAAGTTCTCCTCTATGATAGAAGAAAATACCTGCACCTATTATTAAAATGCTAAACAAATCCAAGAAAATATTTTGCAAAATCGTATAAGGTGTAAACAGCTTTTCACAATCAAGATTTGTTTTTCTGGTATTCTCAATAGCACTTCTGACTTTTTCATCTCCTTTGCCGGTTAAATTAAATGCTTTTATAACAGCCATTCCGCCAATCTGTTCTAAAATAGCGTCAACTAATTTTGCCGATGCCACTTGTCGTTTAGGAAGAACGCTTCTTGATTTGTTTTCCATTTTTGAAAGAATTAATAAGTATAATATGCAGCCAATCATAACAATAAGACCTACTTTCCATTCAAAAGCCAAAATCATTATTGTAAAAACTATCGTGTTTATAAAGCCGGATAATGTATTTACCATAACCATTGCCGCTGTGTTTTCTACATCTTCCAAAACCGTTGTAGAAATTCCTACAACTTCACCAATATTATTTTTATTAAAGAAGCCCATAGGTATTTTTTTAAGCATTTCACCTATTTCCACTCTTTTATTCGCCACCATAAAATAACTCGCATGGCATTGTTGTAACTGCGAATAATAATTTGTAATACTTCTTCCAACTACACTTACAACAAGAAGTATTAAAGCAGTCCACGCCGGAGTCATACTCATATCTTTTTCGGTAATAGCTTTTACTATAAAGTAAACTGCACTGATTTGTAGCATATGAAAAATTGCAAATAAAAAGCTTACCCATATAGAATGGTATACATTTTTCTTCTCATAACCTGAGAAATCCAAAATCTTTTTTAAAGCACTTAGCATTCTACTTCACCATCCTTTACTCCAATATGAGCGTTCCACATCTTTTGATATAACTTAGAGTCTTTTATAAGTTCTTTATGCTTACCATGTGAAACAAGCTCTCCTTTCTCAATCAGGAAAATCTGCTCTGCATCTGTTATAGTTGATAACCTATGTGCAATAATAATGACAGTTTTATTTTGTACCAATTTTGATAAAGCCTTTTTAATAATCACTTCATTTTCAGGGTCTATATATGATGTAGCTTCATCAAGTATGACTATCGGAGAATCTTTCAGCATTGCTCTTGCTATGGATATTCTCTGTCTTTCCCCTCCGGAAATATGACTTCCGCTACTTCCGACAACCGTATCGTAACCATGCTCCATTTTCATAATAAAATCGTGGCAACCAGACTTCCTTGCAATATCTTCAACTTCTTCATCACTTGCACTTGGATTGCCCATTCTGATATTTTCCCTAATACTTTCGTTAAACAAAAAATTGTCCTGAGAAACAAAGGCAGTCATACTATATAATTGCTTTAGCGGAATATCCTTAATATCATATCCTCCGATTTTTATTTTTCCTTCAGTTATATCCCAATATCCGGCTATCAATTTTGCTAAAGTTGACTTACCGCTGCCGCTCGGACCGACAAAGGCAGTCGTTATTCCCTCATTTATATTCAGCGATACTCCATGAAGAATTTCTTTTTCTTCTTCATATCCAAACTGTACATCTTGCAGTTCAATGTCATATTGCTGAATCATCACATCTTTGCCGGAATGATTTTGTTCCTTACCTTCTAATATTAAGTTAATAGAATTTGCAATAGTTCCTATCTTTGCAAGACCATCAACAAAATTCATTGTCTCAAGTAACGGTCCTGCAATACCTAAAGATAGGATGATAACAGATATAAATACTTCTGCACTTAAACTGCCATGAGTGTAGAAATACCAGCCAATCGGAAGCACTGTTATCATCGTAGTCGGTGATATATTTTTAGATAAAGACACAGGTAACTGACAGCTCTTCATCCATTCATAAAAATATCTCGCATTTGCAATGACCTTGTCTTTATACTTTGCATACGACCTCTTATCCTGATTGAATGTTTTTATTACTTCTATTCCGTTGACATACTCAACGATTGCAGAGTTCATATCCCGATTTACTTTTACAGAACCCTCATATTGAACGGCATAATTTTTCATTACCAGCCCCATAAAAAGCATTCCAACAGGAATTGACACCAATGATAATAGTGCCATTCTCCAATCAAGAAACAATAAATAGATAAATATACTCAAAGAGCCCAAGAGATTCGATGACATTTCAGGTAACAGGTGAGCAAGAGGTTTCTCCATACTTTCCACCTGATCCACCATAATCTGTTTAAAGTTTCCGCTTGGAACAGAGATTATTTCCCCTAACGGCATCTTTGGAAGTTTATCAAGCATCCTCAAACGAATATCTTTCAATACACTAAAAGTCGCTTTATGAGATACAGATAAAGCTATAGAATATAGAACTGATTTTAAGATATAGGATGACAAGGCTATCCCTAACCATAAAAAGTAAGTCTTGAAATCTCCATTGCCATTTACTAAATCGACTAAAATACGGCTTGCAGCAATGTATGGAACAATTCCGGCAATAACACCGATAGTTGCTATAAATACTGATGTTTTTAATTTTGAATGCTCCTTATGTGCAAGCTCCCACAATATTACAGCAGGATTTTTTTCTTTCATGATTTAACACCTCCATAATAAAATAACTTTGTTAGCTAACTTAGTTATCTCAATTTCGAAAAAATAAGGGCTCAAAAGCATTTGCCCTTTTATACTAAAAACCTCTTAGTTTCTTCCATCCATCATAAAAAAACTTTGAAACAATTCGTGTATTTGTTTTAACTTCTTCTTCAGTTTGAGAATGAATTACAATCTCACACAAAGCATTTATAAAAGCATGGTTCAACAAATGCATTGCTTCTTTGGGGATTTCAACTTTTATATTCTTTTTCTTTGAAATTATTTGTAATGCTTTTTGTCTGTTTATATCTTCCTTCTCTACAAGGAGCTCTATAAAATTTTCATATTTCGTTCCATATGACTTGTATATCAAAAGGTTGAATAATTCTTTCTTGCTAAACATATATAATGCCGATTCAATTGATCCATCAATATTAATTTCCGCTAAATCTTGTCCGCAATTTTTTTCTATATCTTGAAAAGATTCTTCCTCAAATTTATTGTAAAAACCCAAAAGTTCCTTTACTAAAGGCTCAACTAAACTGATAAATAAATCTTCTTTATCATCGAAATGTCTATAAAATGCACCGGTTGTAACACCTGCATCCTTACATATTTTTCTTAAATTTGAACGCTCATAACCGTCATTCAAGAAATTAAGTTTTCCGCTCTCTATAATTTTTTCATGTGTAAACTCGTAGCCTTTTATATCAGGCATCCCATTTCACCCCAGCTTTCTTTCAACTTATATGCTTCCATGTTATTTGCATATACTATAGCCATCATGATAACTTAGTTATCTAAAAAAGTCAAGATGCAATTTCCTTTATATCTTTGTGTGGTCTATGATTGTCAAACATATGTGACAATCATAGATCAGAATAATAATAGCTTATATTTAAAAGAAAGAGCTTATATTTTTACTGTTGACAAGGGTAATGCTGTCGAGTATAGTTAAGTGTGTCTAACTTAGGTTAGTAGGCTTAACTTGTGCCGTTGACACCGGTGCTATCTAAAAGATAAATATACCTCTTTTTACGCTTTCAACAACATTATGATTAGTATTCAGAGAGGCATATTTGAGAAAGGAATGTATATAACTATGTGCAGTAAAAAATCAAGGATTATCTTTATGTTAAGTATAGCAATCTTGATGATTGTTATAGTATCGGCTTTGAGTATTACAGAGCAGGCATCGGCTTTGGAAAAGAAAAGGAATTCCCATATTTCCAAAGTGACAATACCTGATACAGGAAGCTATGAAGGACAGGGGGCAGGCTTTGATGCATCCTCTGCCGGAAATGTAATCGTGCGTACAAATATTGCAGAAAATAAAATCAAGTCAATAGAAGTGCTGGTACACAGAGAATTAAACGGTGATCAACAACTTCTGAATTTTGAAAAAACAGCAAAACTCATCATTGATAAGATTTTAAACACCCAGAATCCGAACATTTCAGAGGAAGAAGTCAAAGATATTATCAAAGATTTGATTAAGGATATGCAGCCTATTCCTAAAAATCAATGTATCCAGGACGGAAAAGGCATTGCGCAGGCCGTTTCAAATTCTCTGACTGCAAGCCCTGACGGAGAAAAGCAGGTATACTTCAATCCATACAACGGAAAAGACAGTGATAAAGGCAAGGATGCAGCTCATGGGGTCAAAACCTTCGATGCTGCAAAAAAACTTTTACCTGATGGAGGAAAAATTGTTTTAGTAACGAAGTGGAGGGTGAAGAAAGGAGAAAAAGCTTCTCTGAAATCCGAGAAAGATGCACCTTTAATTCTGGAGCGCCAGCCCGGTATGATTAAGAACATGATAGAAGTTCAGGGTGAAATGCTCATTGAAAATTTTGTAGTCGATGGACACAAGGAAACTAAAAACAAAGGACAACTAATCAGCGTTGCCCCTTTTGAGAATTCTAAAGGGATTTTAACTTTAGGTAAAGGTGCGATTTTGCAAAACAATGTTGCAACAGAACCGGGAGCCGGTATTTATGCAAGTCAGGATTCCACTGTAAAAATAGACGGCGGTGTTATAAAAAATAATGTAACATACGCAAGAGGTGGCGGAATTTGCACAGAATCCACCGTGGAACTCATCAATGGTGAAATAACTGAAAATAAGGCACTTAAAGGAGAGGGAAATGACTCAGGAAGCGGAGGCGGAGTTGTAAACATAGGCTCCTTCGGCAAAGGGCTGATAATGAAAGGGGGCAAGATTCATAAAAACCATGCCCAATATCGCGGTGGCGGAATAGCAGGCTCATATCAGATTTTCAAGATGGAAGGTGGAAGTATTGTAAATAACACATCTGACGAAGGAAGCGGAGGGATAAGTGATAAAGGTCATCACTGGAACAAAACTCTCGTCTTAAAGGGCGGAAGCATCGAAAACAATCGTGGAAAGGCTCCCGGCATAGACTTAAAAGATGAAAACACAGTTCTCCTGAAGGGAAATATCACAGTAAAAGACAATAAAGACAGTGATAAAATTCGCAATATAAAATGCAAAAAAGCAAAGATTATAGGTGAACTTACAGGTGAAGTTAATTTCGCCACAGACGACGGCATTATAGAAGGAGGTTCTGAAGAAGAAAAAGGACAACCATATAAAATCACTGCCTCAGATGTAAATCATATTTTTAATGATGACGGATTGATGGCTATTTTACAGGACTCGGGAAACAGAGTTCTATTCGTTCCTTCAGCAGAAGATGGTATAAAAGTAAATCCGAACTTAATTCGCATCCGCGTTGGAGAAAAGGCAAGTCTTAGTGCCCAGTCCATTCCCGCTGTTCAAGGAGAAACCTTCCAATGGAATAGCGATGATGATAAAATCGCTGAAGTAGATCAGCAGGGAAATGTAACCGGAAAAAAGATAGGAAATACATTTGTCCGAGTTACAAACAAGGCAGGCAAAACTGCAAATTGCAGAGTCATAGTTATGGCTAAGCAATTTCCTGAAAACTTGAAAAACGGAGTTTATACAGGTTCATCCGGCAAAAATGTTTCGGGAGAACCTATAAAAGTCAGAGTATTTGTAAAGGAAAACAAAATTAACGACATCAAAATAGTCAAACATAAGGAAAATCTCATAGAACTTGGATTCGCCAACACATATATTGACGGGATTTTGCAATACTATACCTTGGAAAGACCCTATATTTCGGGACATGAAAATATATGTCAAAGGGTTCAGGAAGCCATTTCAGAGGCATTAAAATCAGACCCTTATGATATGCAGGATTTAGATAAAGTATATCTTGATCCGAAAAACGGAGATGACACATCATTCGGATTTTCTCCTAAAGAAGCGGTAAAAACATATGAACAAGCCATCGCTCTGACAGGAAAGAAAAAAAATGTGACAATTTGGCTCATGAGTAGTATCGAAGTAGACAAATTTACTGTAATAGGCGAACAAACCACCGATAAAAATGTAATCCTCAAACGCCACGAAAAGCTGAAAGCATCTATGATAACAGTCAACGGCGGCGGATTGACATTAAGAAATATTACAGTAGATGGGAATATGCAGAAAGCCGGGATTTGTATGCCGATGATAACCATTCCTAACAACAGCAGTAAAAAAGATTTTGCTGTTAAAATAAGAGAAGGTGCTGCACTAAAAAATAACAGCAGCAAGGAAAACTCCGTGATTCACAACAACCACAGACTGGCAAGCATATATATGCAGGCAGGAGAAATTAAAAATAATAAATCCGTAAAGGGAGCTCTGATCAACATACAGCGTGGAGATATGTATTTTACAGGAGGCAAGGTGTATAAAAATTTTGCACCCAATGGCTTGCTAAAAAGAAATAAAAATGGAATCTTAACCCATGTAGGAGGTAAAGTTTTCATTGAAACTCCTATTAAGCTGGCTAAATTAGGAGTGAGCAGTTCCCTTGTTTCAGGTAGTAAAATTTCAATATACAATCCGAACTGCAAGTTGCTTGGAAGCAAAAAAGATATTTACTCTTCCAAGAAGTATAGAATAAAAAAGAGTGATCTTAAACATATCAAACATCAGAATCTGATTTCCAGGCTCAGCAAAAAAGGTGAAGTATATTTTGTCGTTAAAACTCCTAGAATTGAGAAAATATCAAAAAAAGGCAAAGTGATTTTCAAATGGAAAAATGTTCCTTTTGCAAAAAAATATAAAATTTTAAAGAATGGTAAAAAATATAAAATTATAAAAGCTAAAGGAAAATATATAAAAATTATCCTTAATCTAAAGCGTGGAAAGAAGCTGGATGTGACGATAATCCCTCAAGGAAGCAATGGTTATTATGGAAAAGCTGTGAAAATTCGTGCTAAAGCTAAATAAGTGTGACCGGAATTCTTTGTAGGAATCTACAAAGAGGTATATATAAATTTTAAAAAATATTTTCTTGATTTCAGGTGGTGATGAAATAATGAATAAAATTACAAATATAATAGGCTTAAATAGTACAAAACAATCCATTTGTGCTTTTGTCTTGCTTCTCAGCCTTATACTGACCTCATCATTGAGTATGAAAACTGTGTATGTATCAGCTGATGATAATACGCCCGGCGAAATTACCGTTACTTTTAAAAAAGACGGTGCCGGCGGCGGTGATACCGTTGTAAAGATTAAATCCGGAGAATGCGTGGATTTAAAATTCCCCACAAAGGGGTTGTCTAAAACTGTGGAAGAAAATTACGAAGATGTTGTATACGATCAAGTAGGCTGGAGTACTGCAAAGAATCAGCAGACTTCCAATGTAACACCGGGAACGGTTTTTACTAAGGACACTGATGTTTGGCCGGTGTGGGAAAGCTCTGAAACAGCTGTACCAAAACCCGTCTTTTTTGCCCCCAACGGAGGTAAAGGTGAAATCGAAAATATTAAGGTCATCGGTAAAATAGGAAATCAAATGCCTGTGAAAATTCCCGAAAAAGAGGGATTTGAGTTTAAAGGATGGAGCAAAAGTCCTGACTCTCAGGCGGCTGATGTTAATAAAAACACCTATGTATCATCGTATATGGTTTGTTATGCGGTTTGGGAGAAAAAATCATCTGGCTTTGAGGAACAAATTGAAGCATTGCAAAAACAAGTAGAGACATTGAAAAAAGAGATAAAGGAATATAAAGAAAAACTCGCAGAAATAACAGAAAAATACAGTTCTCTGGTTACGGCAATGGAAACCCTTAAAGAAAAATTTGAACAAGCAACAACTGCTCTGAATAAAACCATTGAGGAAAGAGACAAAGCAATAAGCGAAAAAAATAAAGCGATTGAAGAAAAGAATAAAGCTATAAGTGAAAAGGACAAAGCCGTCAAAGAAAGAGATAAAGCTAAAAAGGAGCTGGAAATTACAAAAAAAATTATTGCTGCCAAATCTCTTAATGTTAAAAACTTTACTGTCAAAATAACCGGAAATACCGCAAAAATCAGTTGGAAGAAAAATTTTCGTGCACAGGGCTATCTTTTAATGTATAATGAGGTATCTAAGAAAAAAACTATCACTTTAAAAATAGGCAAAAATTCTATTTCTAAGTATAGTATTAAAAAATTAAAAAAAGGCTGTGTATATAGGTTTCAGATTTGTACCTACAAAAAAATCAAAAATAGGTTCGTTTATGGAACCTACAGTCGTGTAAAGTTAAAAATAAAGTAATTATGAGAGGGTAACTATTATGAACAAAATCAGGATTGCGGTTTGGAAAATCGGAATAATTCTCGCAGCAGGGATTTTACTTACGGGACAAAGCTTTATTTACGGAACTTCCGATAACTCTAGGAATAACGACCTTGGAAACTATTTTAAACCGCTGGGAGACATGGTTTACAAAAATGGCGAAAAGTTTTTTTCATACCACGATCCTGAATTATTAAATGCAAACATACCGGTGACACAAAAAGCATCAGTACCTTCCTACTACAATCTTAAGGACAAAGGTCTGGTTACATCGGTAAAGGATCAAGGTGATTACGGTACCTGTTGGGCCCATGCTGCACTGGCATCTGTAGAATCCAACTTAATAAAGAAAAAACTTGCAAACCGACATATCGATCTTTCAGAACGGCATTTGGCATGGTATGCTTACGAATGCGTGGAAAAGAAAGAAAAGGATAAGAGCAAATATGCAGGTAATGATTCCAGAAATTATCTTTATGAACCCGATATTTATAACAGAGGCGGATTACTGGATACTGCAGTTTTTGCTTTAGCAAGAAGATACGGAGCAGTCTATGAACAGGATTGTCCGTATAATCCTGTTAAAAATATGATGAAAGGTGCAGATGCAGGAGATGGTGCGCCCAGAACGATGTCTAAAATAGATCTGGAAAATGTAGATTATCTGCCGTCGGTAGCTCAATCTGCCATTGTCGGTAATTCCAAAGTCTTTAAGGATTATGCATATGGGGCAATTCCCCATATAAAAAAGGCTATACAGCAACACGGAGCTTTGTACGCTGCATATCATCATTATGACAGATACTCTGATAATGAAGGACCTTTCTTCAATAAGCAATATAACGCTTACTACTGTTATAAAGGCAGTGCTTTCGCAAACCATGCCATAACCATAGTAGGCTGGGATGACACAATATCTCCGGAAAAATTCAATGACGGAAGTGGAAACAAGCCTATAAGACCGGGTGGTTGGATTGTTAAGAACAGTTGGGGAGAGAGTTTTGGAAATAATGGATATATGTATATTTCCTATTATGACAAGACTTTGTGTAATTTTTCATCTTATCATGGAAGTACTAAAAAGGCGAAAGAGCGAAATATTTATCAATATGACGGTATAGGAACAGGCGATAGTTTATATTCAGGAAATCGTTCCCTGGAAGCTGCTAACTGTTACAAGGCAAGGAAAAGCGAGTGGATAAATACCTTGGCTACCTATACTCCTGTGGCAAACTGCAAAATTAAGGCTACTGTCTATACCCGGAACGCCAAGGAAGCAAAGAAAGGAAACCTAGGTAAAAAAATATATTCTCAAAACTTCGGTACGTCCTATGCAGGCTTTCACAAGCTCAAACTGTCAAAATCCATAAAGTTAAAGGCAGGTCAAAAAGTCTTTGTGTCTGTAAAAACAAGTTATAAGTATAAAGGAAAGGTAATGTATTATCTGCCTTGTGAGGTAAAAAAAGACGTCTATCCTTTTGCAGTTACAACGATTTTGGATGTGCAGAAAGGTCAGAGCTTCATCAAGACACCGGGCATAAACAAAGGAAAATGGTGTGATATGAAATACCTTTCCAATAGTCAGTCCAACCCTCAATTCGGAAACGCATTGGTAAAGGTTTATACGGGAAAAGCCGGTAAGAACATCCTCAAACCTAAAACCGGCAAAAAAAGTATCAAAGTCTCTCTTCCTAAGTTCAGTGTAAAGAGAGTAAATAAAAACTATATAATAGTGAAAATCGGAAAGGCTAAAAATGCTAAAGGCTGTTATATATATGTCAGAGGAAAGAAAGTAAAAACCGTAAAAAAACTCCCTTGCTATGTAAAAATCAAAAAGAAAAAAATAGGAATAGGGAAGGTTACGATTAAGGCTTGGAAGAAAAAGGGCAAAAAAATATACTACAGCAAAATGAGTTCAAAGAAATAATTTATTTTCCGAAAAAAGCAGGCATGATTGGAAAGTTTCATCTATAAATCTTTCCAATCATGCCTGTTCTTCTACAGCCCCAATATTATCTTTCTTTATTTTCGGCTAGCTGACATGACCGCCTTAATTTTTACAGTAGCTCAAAATCAATTGCACCATGCTTACATAACGGGCATACAAAGTCCTCCGGAAGTACATCCTCCTCATAAACATATCCACAAATTTTGCACACATAACCCTTTTTCTTTGCTTCCGGTTTTGGCTTAATATGATCGAAATAATACCGGTATGAAGCTGATGGAACTTCTGAAAGCACTTTCTGCTCCGTAACGCTTCCAATGAAAATCGTATGCGAACCAACATCCACAGTCTTATTTACTTTTACGGAAAAAACCGCATTCCCGTATTTATGATACATGCGTTATCCTTATCTCCATCCTTTGCTGAAAGAATGAAAAGACCATAAGTCAATTTAAAAACTGCGCTCATTTCAATTCTCCTTCTTATTTTTCTTCAAAAACGCCTTTACCCATTCCGCAAAGTGGACATTCAAAATCATCCGGAAGTTTTTCAAATGCCGTTCCCTGAGCGATTCCGTTATCCGGATCGCCTACTGCCGGATCATATTCCCATCCACATGCACCACATACATATTTACTCATAATTCTCTCCTTTCACAAGATACTTTTACTGAATATTATTTTCTGAAATTATAATGCACCTTATCTATTCCCAAAGTTGCCGGCATTAAACACGCCAGCCCCAGTAAAAAACCTCCTGCTACATCAGTCGGGTAGTGTACTCCGACAAAAATTCTGCTAAAGCCAATCCCTATAATCATAATACTGCCGATTGCCGTCAAACAGTTAGCCGTAGTCTTATCACTGCAATTTCTTCTTATAAGAAAAATTATCATTCCATAGCAAAATAAGCCATTCACGGAATGACCGCTGGGAAAGGAAAACCCTCCCTGTTGAATCAAATGAAAAATTTCCTCCGGTCTGGGTCTTGCAAAGCTGTATTTTAAAAATTTATATAGAGCAAATGTCACTGTACCTGTCAGTGCCGTAGGAACCCCAATAGACCATCTTGTCTTTGGAATCACAGTCGCAATGCCTATTGCCGATATTACTATGACGGCATTCCCAAGATAAGTCCACGGCACAAAAATACTTTTAGTAAAACTGTTTCTAAAGGAATAAACAATCTCGCTTACTTTCCTATCAAAAGTTTCCGTATTGCCCAATGAAACCTTATATGCGATTATACAAAATGCTGTTAGCGCAAAAGCACTAACAGCTAATCTTAAAACAACACTATTTCTATTTAAGGTTTTCCTACTTAACAAATCTAACTGCCGTTCCATAAGCAATAACCTCCGCAGCACCCTGCATAATAGCAGATGATGCAAATCTGACATTGATTACTGCGTCAGCACCCAAAGACTCCGCTTCATCGACCATTCTCTGTGTAGCCACTTGTCTGGCTTCCCTCAGCATGTCTGTATATCCTGAAATTTCACCACCTACAATAGTCTTAAAGCCTGCACCTATATCTTTTCCGATATGCTTTGACTGAACAGTATTTCCCTTCACCAATCCTAATGCCTTAATTTCTACTCCGGGCACATAACTCAAATTAATTAATTTCATAGTTCCCTCCTTGCTGCTTCACCCCTGATTCGCTGCGAAACATCGGTTCAATACCTTTTAGTTCCGGACTTTGAATCATTTCAAAAATCATTCTTGATAGCATTATACACCAAAATTTTTAATTATCAAACTGAAAAATTGACTAACCTCCTCATATATGATACCTTTTTACTATCTTAAATTTCAGTAGAGGAGAAAACAATGGGAAAACTTCAAAATATACCTGCTATTTTCAAAATATATAAATCTATAAGAACTTTCAACAGCCGAATCAAACCTATTCAGGAAGCTGCAAAAGCAGGCAATACAAACCTTGAAAAAGAACTTATTGCCTTATATACCTATCAATGGGCAGAAGACACGATAGAAAAACTTTGTATGCATGTGGAAGTCTTTGGTCGTGAAAATATTCCGGAAAAGGATGGTCTTGTGTTTATTTCTAATCATCAAGGGTATGGAGATATTATAGTATTATTTAAGGCACTACAGGGAAAGCAGCTTGGATTTATCGCAAAGGATACTTTAGCAAAATTACCTTTATTTGGGAAATGGATTACAACAATACACGGTCTGTTTCTCCACAGAGGAAATGCAAAAGAGGCTCTCAAGTCGCTGTCTCAGGGTGCAAAACAGATTAAGGATGGATATAATTTAGTCATTTTTCCGGAGGGAACCAGAAGTAAAGGACCTGAAATGGCTGACTTTAAACCCGGAAGTTTCAAACTGGCAACGATGGCAAAAGCTGCAATAGTGCCAATTACAATCAATGGAACTTACCATCTTCTTGAAGAAAAGGGTTATTACCAAAAGGATGCTCATGTGACAGTTACTATTCACCCTGCAGTCGAAACGGATGGTCTAAGTAGAAAAGAAATCAGTAATACTATCAAAAACATAGAAGACACCATTCGTGTCGCAATAAAAAAATAACCTTTTATAGGATATTAAGAAAAGAGGAAATTAAAATGATTGAAATTACAAAAAACAACTTTGAACAGGAAGTTATGAATTCAGACAAACCGGTATTTTTGGACTTTTGGGCTCCATGGTGCGGATACTGCAAACAGCTGATGCCTACAGTTGAAGAACTTTCAGGAGAATACTCAGATAAGGCTAAGTTCGGTACAATCAATATCGACAACGAGCCTGAGCTGGCTGCCAAGTTCGGCGTTATGAGCATACCCGTTACAATGGTAATTGAAGGCGGCGAGCTTAAGTCGAAGCTTTTAGGTGCTTTTCCAAAGGAAGAACTGATTTCCAAACATAATCTATAACATAAAAATTACATAACAATATTTAAAAACCACCGGCATCAAAATAAGATGATTCCTGAAAGTCAGATTAAAAGTCTAATCATTACAGGGTCAATCCGGATGCACCGGTGGTTTTTAGTAGTTTTCGGTGATTTTGGTGTTTGTCAATTATTAGGTCTTTGCCAACAATATTTAGTGCAGAACCTAATTATTCTGTTTAAACTTATCCTTTCTTATAATTTAAGTTTACTCTCCGTGGCTGGAAACTCCACTGCCTGTAATCGGAATTTCTTCCCCTCCAAATGTCGGTTTCGGTTTGTAAAAACTCTGAAAATAATCTTTTACTCTCGCAAAAATCTCTCTGCTCTCTCTTCCAAATTTCCCTGAATATTGTTCTTGGTCTGCGGAAACACCTATAGCCTTAATTCCAAGCTTATCCGCAATGTAGAGAGATCTGTACATATGATAGGTCTGTGTAATGACAATCATTTTATCAATCTTAAAAATACTTTTTCCTCTATACATGGACTCGTATGTGGAAAATCCCGCATGGTCACAGAAAATATCTTTTTTGGGAATCCCCTGTTTCAGTGCGTAGTTAAGCATAACATGGATTTCGTTATGGGAAACTGTGCCGTTATCTCCGGTCATTAAAATTTTAGGTGCTGCTCCATTTCTATAAAGCAAAATAGCGACATCAAGCCTATCCTTAAGCATAGGTGAAGGAGTTTCTCTATCCTTTATTCCGCAACCCAACACCATGATACAATCTCCTTTGAAATTTTTAGATCGGTCAATCTCAGTTTTCTCAAGGATATTTTCATTAGTAGTCACCTTAGCCACAATATTCTTTTTTTCCGTATTGATAATATGTCTGTTTATGCCGTAGGTCAAAGCAATGATAATTGCTGCAAGCAAGCAGAACAAAATAAATATTTTCTTCATTTTTTTCATATATATACACTTTTGCAAATGGTAAATTTTTATGTTAGAATCAGACTTAATAATAAGCGACATTATAGCATAGCTATGTGTTAGTTTAAAGAAGAGTTATGGGGAGATTGAAAAATGGAGCGTTTTGCTGTAACAACTGAAAGGCCTTATGATATTCTCATAGGAAAAGGAATTCTGGATCAATCCGGTAAATATATTAAAGAGTGTGTAAATCCTTGTCGTGTCTGCATAATTACAGATAGCAAGGTAAACAAACTGTATTCCAAAATTTTATCATCATCATTAGAAGAAAATGGTTTTGAAACACATAAAATTGTTTTTCCGGAAGGTGAATATTCCAAGAGTATAGCAACTTATGCAAATGTTTTGGAATCCCTTGCAGAAAAAGCCTTTTCCCGTTCAGATATTATCATTGCACTGGGTGGAGGTGTTGTAGGTGATTTGTCCGGCTTTGCAGCTGCCACATATCTGCGAGGAATCAGATATATCCAAATCCCTACCACATACCTTGCTGCAGTGGATTCATCAGTGGGCGGAAAAACTGCCGTTAATCTTCTTTCGGGAAAAAATCTGGCAGGAGCATTTTGGCAGCCTTCTATGGTAATATGTGACTACAAAACTTTTGACAGTATGGAAGAAGCTTTTCTTCTGGACGGAGTTGCTGAAGCCATTAAAAGTGGAATGATCATGGAAAGCTCTCTAATAGACAGAGTTTTAGCCAAAGATTACGGCAAAGTAATCGAAAGATGTGTTTCCATAAAAAAATCAGTGGTAGAGGCGGACGAGCGGGATATTGGAATGCGTCAGCTCCTGAACTTCGGTCATACCATAGGTCACGGTATAGAAAAACTGAGTTCCTACAGAATATCCCACGGCAGAGCAGTCGCCATGGGAATGGTGGTTGAATCAAAAGCAGCTTTTAAAATGGGACTCACCGGATACGATGCAAGTGAATATCTGACAGAGGTTTTGACAAAGTGCGGCTTTGACTTAAACCTTCCCTATTCCGCAGAACAACTATACAAATATGCCAAAAATGATAAAAAAATCAGTGCCGATTCGATATCTATGGTAATTCCTGAATCCATTGGTAAATGCAGATTACAAAAGATTCTTTTGTCTGATTTAGAAAGATTTATTCAGTTGGGAATAAAGTAAATGGCTCAGTGGTAATGCGAATGTGAAAAAGAATGGGGATAATAAAAAGTACGGTATAATATAAAAGCACAGCAAAAGGAGGGTAAAACAATGAGTAAAGAAAAAGTAGTACTGGCTTATTCAGGGGGACTCGATACTTCCGTAATCATGAAATGGCTAAAGGAAAATTACGACTATGAAGTTATCGCAGTGTGTTGTAATGCCGGTCAGAAGGAAGATTTTGATGCAATCGAAAAAAAGGCTCTTGCAACGGGTGCAATAAAGGCGATTACCGTTGATATTCGGGAAGAATTTATAACCGACTATATTTGGCCTACATTAAAGGCCGGAGCAACATACGAGAACTATCTCCTGGGAACATCAATGGCAAGACCTCTAATGGCACAAAAACTTGTTGAAATAGCAAAAGAGGAGGGTGCATTTTACATCGCCCACGGATGTACAGGCAAGGGCAACGATCAGGTGAGATTTGAAACTGCCGTTCACGCACTTGATCCGTCGATTAAGATTATTGCTCCATGGCGAATGGATGCGTGGGAATTTCAATCCAGGGAAGATCTCATTGAATATTCCAAGGATCACGATATTCCGATCAGTCAATCAACCGCCAAAATTTACTCAAGGGATGAGAACATATGGCATATAAGCCATGAAGGTGGCGAACTTGAGAACCCATGGAACGAACACTATGACAGTATACATGTTTTGAGCGTTCCACCGGAAAAGGCACCGGATGAGGTCACCTATGTCGAAATAGCTTTTGAAAAAGGCGTTCCTGTGGCAGTAGACGGTGTCAAAATGGAGCCGGTTCAACTTCTCATGAAATTAAACGAACTTGGTAGCAAAAACGGTATAGGCACAATAGACATAGTAGAAAACAGACTTGTCGGAATGAAATCCCGCGGCGTATATGAAACTCCCGGAGGAACTATCCTCTTTGCCGCTCACTCGGGTCTGGAGGAGCTTATTCTCGACAGAGACACTTCACATTACAAGAAAATTGTCGGTGATAAATTTGCCGAGCTTCTGTACAATGGCCTCTGGTTCACACCTCTCAGAGAAGCAATCAGTGCATTTGTAGATGTAACCCAGGAAAAAGTTACAGGTACGGTAAAAATGAAGTTATACAAGGGTAATGCAATTGTTGCTGCCAAGAAATCGCTTTATTCACTTTACAATGAAGAATTTGCAACATTCAGCAAGGATGAAGTTTACAATCAATACGATGCAGAAGGATTTATCAATCTGTGGTCTCTGCCACTGAAAATCCGTGCAATTCAGAAGGAAACTGTAGAAGGAGGGGCAAGACAGGATGAAACTCTGGAAAGGAAGGTTCTTAAAGGAAGCGACTTCGTCGAGTGATGAATTCAATGCTTCCATAGGATTCGACCGAAGAATGTATGAAGAAGATATCACCGGCAGTATAGCTCATGCCAAAATGCTGGGAAAACAGGGAATCATATCTTCGGAAGAATCGGCGCTTATCGTCAAAACACTTAGAGAAATATTGAAGGACATCGAAACCGGTAAGATTGATTTTACCATCGAAGCGGAAGACATCCACATGAACATAGAGACGATTCTGACTGACAGAATCGGACAGACGGGCAAAAAGCTCCATACAGCCAGAAGCAGAAATGACCAGGTAGCTCTTGATTTCAGATTATATCTGAGGAAAGAGTCCGCATATATTGATGAAAAGCTGTCTGTCCTTCTGGAGACAATCAAAAATCTTGCGGAAGAGCATATCGAAACGGTAATGCCGGGATATACACATCTACAAAGGGCACAGCCTGTAACTCTGGCTTATCATCTGCTTGCATATTATCAGATGTTCTCCCGCGACAAAGAAAGGTTCGCCGACAGTCTTGGAAGAATAAACAGACTTCCCCTGGGAAGCGGAGCCCTTGCGGGAACCACTTATGATACAGACAGACAATTTCTGAAGGCTGAGCTGGGGTTCAATGAAATTTTGCCAAATGGAATGGATGCTGTGGCCGATAGAGACTTTGCGATTGAATTTCTGAGCTGCTGCAGTATATGTATCATGCATATGAGCAGATTTTGCGAAGAGTTGATTAACTGGAGCAGTGCTGAGTTCGGATTCATTGAAATTGACGATGCCTATTCAACGGGCAGCAGCATTATGCCTCAGAAAAAAAACCCTGACATGGCAGAACTGATAAGAGGCAAAAGCGGCAGAATATATGGAGATCTGATGGCACTTCTCACCATATGTAAAGGGTTGCCGCTGGCATACAATAAAGATCTGCAGGAGGACAAAGAACCTCTGTTTGATGCTGTTGATACTCTGAAGGCATCGATTGGAATATTCACTGAAATGATAGCCACCATGACAGTAAAGAAAGACAAAATGGCTTCTGCTGCCAAATTCGGATATATGAATGCCACAGATGCGGCTGATTACCTCGTGGCGAAAGGGATTCCCTTCAGAGATTGTCATGAAATCATAGGAAATATGGTTCTTTATGCGATAAATAAAGGGGTTGCTTTGGATGAGTTGACAATGGATGAGTTCAAGTCTTTCTCAAATGCCTTTGACGAGGACATATATGCGGCAATCGATATTGTGAACTGCATAAAGGCAAAAAAGTCGGAGGGATCGACCTCTTTTGAAAGTGTAAAAAAACAATTATCGGATTTAACCGATGAATAATAACACTCACTCGCCTTGCAAAAGAAAATTCGATACTCTTTAACCCACAGCATCTCAAACAGTATAGCATTATATGATCTAATGCAAGTTAACATACTATAGCACTATGATTTAATAATACGAAAAAAAGGAAAAGAAAATGAGAAAAATAATTACAACAGACAAGGCTCCGGCAGCTATCGGACCATACGCACAGGCAAACGCGGTGGGAAATCTGATATTCACCAGTGGTCAGATTCCTCTGGATCCCGCTACCGGAAAAATCGTATCAAGTGAAATTGAGGAACAAACCAAGCAGGTATTTGCAAATCTATCAGCTGTTTTGGAAGAAGCGGGAACTAGCCTGGATAACCTGATAAAAACCACCTGTTTCCTTGCAAATCTTGATGACTTTGCCACTGTAAACGAAATATACGGAACTTATTTCCCTTCCGGAGTATTTCCCTCTCGTTCAGCCTTTGAGGTCAGTAAACTTCCTATGGGGAGCCTCATTGAGATTGAAGGAATTGCAATAATCAAATAGCATAAGATAAGCAAATGATATAACAAAACAAAAAAAGCTGTAAACTATCCATGATAGTTAGCCTGCAGCTTTTGATTCTGTAATTACTTAGAATTTATAATCGTTTTGTAATTTTTTATTATTCCCAACCGCCAAAGTGTGGATCATTATTGATGTTATTGATATTTTTTGTATCATTGGAACTATTTGGAGCATTTGGGGCATTTGGGGCATTTGAAATATTATTTCCTGCCGAATTGCTTTGACTCGGTGCAGCATTATTATTTGCAGGAGCTTCCCAGTTTGATGCGCCACTATTGCTCACCTGAGGTCCCTGATTCTGTACAACATTGTTATTTGCCGGAGCTCCCCAATTTTGTGCACCACCATTGTTCATAGGAGTTCCTTGACTCGGTGCAGCATTGTTATTTACCGGAGCTCCCCAATTTTGTGCAGTATTGCTTCCTGTCGGTTGTTCTCCTTGACCTTGCATAAAACTTTCATTTCCCGAATTAACAGGCGTATTCACAGGGGAATTATTCTGCGGTGTAAAATCGTTACTCGACGAATATACATTATCCCAAGAGGAATCGTTGTTATATGTAATATTTACATTCTGCTGTACTCCACCACGATACTGATCCGGACCAAATCCCAAAATCATAATGAATACCGGATACAAGAACCATAATCCAAAGAAAAATCCAACGCCCTTGCCAAAACTCTTTGCTAATTTATAAAGCGTAATAATCGGTATAACCACATGGACAACCGGTATTAAAAGTAAAAGGAAGAGCCAGCCATTCCCCCAGGTTATCTTAAAAAGAATATACATATTATAGAAAGGAATCAATACTTTCCATCCCTCTTCCCCTGCTTTTTCAAATACCTTCCAAAGTCCAATTATACCAACCACCGCAATCGCTAAAAGTACACATATCCAAAAAACTGAGAACATCCCGGCAAAAAAACCTGCAAGTAAACTTTCTTCCGCTGTAGTTGCTGTGCCATAATCATATCCCATTTCTTTCTCCTTTCTACTACAATATATTTATGGTTAATATCCCTTACAACCAGTAAGGAATTATCCATCTTGTTGCTTAGCTGTATAATGGTGGAGCAATCGGTATGTCGGCTTCCTTTCTTGGACTTAGTGTCCGCAAAAAAGACTGATAACCAGCTCCTCATTTGCAGCGTTCGTTTTATGCAGGTTGAACTGCCTTGGCACGTTCGTGTCACACCACAGTAGATAGAATAGGCAATGAGTAAAACTGGTGCTTATCCATTGCAATATTTTTTAAGGAGTGACAAATTATGAACGCAGTAGGTATTGATGTTTCTAAAGGTAAAAGTATGGTCGCAATCATGAGACCTTTTGGCGAGATTGTAGTATCACCTTTTGAAATCAAACACACATCTAGTGACATTAATTCACTAATTGAACTTATCCATTCTGTTGATGGTGAATCCCGCATTGTTATGGAACATACAGGACGCTATTACGAAGCTCTTGCGCATGAGCTTTCAGCAGCAAATCTCTTTGTTAGTGCTATTAATCCCAAACTTATTAAAGACTTTGACAATGATTCTCTTCGTAAAGTCAAGTCAGACAAAGCTGATTCTGTTAAGATTGCTCGCTATGCACTTGACAAATGGCAAAACCTAAAACAGTATAGTGTTATGGATGAATTAGGAATTCAACTTAAAACTATGAATCGTCAGTTTGGTTTTTACATGAAACACAAAACAGCTATGAAAAACAACCTTATCGGCATCCTTGATCAGACTTATCCTGGTTTGAATGCATACTTCGATAGTCCCGCCCGAAGTGACGGGAGTCAGAAATGGGTTGATTTTGCAGCAACCTACTGGCATGTAGATTGTGTTCGTAAAATGTCTCTCTATGCATTTACCTGCCATTATCAAAAATGGTGTAAACGCAAGAAGTACAACTTCAGTCAGTCAAAAGCTGAAGAAATCTACGGAAAAGCAAAGGAACTTGTTCCCGTACTTCCTAAAGATGAAATAACCAAGCTAATAATCAAACAAGCTGTAGAGCAGCTTAATAATGCATCAGCAACTGTCGAAGAGTTGCGTGCCCTAATGAACGAAACAGCTTCAAAGCTCCCGGAATATTCAATCGTTATGAATATGAAAGGTGTTGGTCCGTCTTTAGGTCCTCAACTTATGGCTGAAATTGGTGATGTGAGCAGATTTACGCACAAAGGAGCCATCACAGCATTTGCAGGTGTAGACCCCGGTGTAAATGAATCCGGCACATATGAACAGCGTAGTGTTCCCACTTCTAAAAGAGGTTCGTCTAATTTAAGAAAAACTCTTTTTCAGGTAATGGATGTACTTATCAAAACCATGCCACAAGACGATCCCGTCTATCAATTCTTAGATAAGAAACGTGCACAAGGCAAGCCTTATTATGTCTATATGACCGCTGGCGCAAACAAGTTTCTTAGGATTTATTATGGTCGAGTGAAAGAGTATCTTGCCACTCTGCCAGAGTCTAATTAGTCAAAGTTAATATCCTTCTTTAGACCGGCACTGGTTGTGATGGTCTTATTTTGGTGCCTTCTTTTTCAACCTGTATAAAATTTTCAATGTTCATTAGTTTAGCCTTGACTTTTTATTTGCAGGCTTTTATCACTACATATTAACTATATATCATGTTAACTTTTCTCATATTTTAAACATTGGTTTTATTATCTCTCTGCCTAGTGTATTCTAAATTATCAAAGGCATTTTTGACTATCTCATTCAAGTCACTGCTAACCTTCCCTCTGCCGGCAGCATAGATAAACAACACATAATTCCTCTCTGCTATAAAGTATCCTTTATACTCTATTCCACCCTTCTTCATCACTACGGTAAATGCCTTTGTTCCGTGTATAGAAGGTCTTGTCGCTTTCATAGTCATTTTCAAATCTGCAAATAATTTTTCCATGTGCAGCTTCATCTTTTTTTCGAGTTCGCCACTAGGCAAATTGTCAATACTTGAAGAAATATATTGGCTTCCAATGAACAGATTATTTATATCCGTTGCTTTCCCGTTAGGACCATAGGTTTTTACTTGTGCATTTGACACCCTGTAATCCTGGGTCCAATCTACAGGAATCTGAACAAGATATTTATTTACAAAAATCTTTTTATACTTCGGCGGATTCTTTGTAAAATACTCTGTCCTCTCTTTTAGCTTTTCTTTATCATGGTATATGTCCACACCATAATATTTTTTCATTTCTTTCAGTAACTCTTCGGTATCGCTGTTTACCGAAGTTTCATAAATGGTTATATATCCATATGCATAATAGGTTTTTCCCTCAAATTCAATTGTCTTAATGAATTCTGTTTTGCTTGTACCGGTATATCTTCCAAGACTTCTCGTAATTGTATATTTTGAGGCATAGGTCACATCAGATCTTTCGATAATATCATTGCGCTTTTCTTCTGCAGCAGTACTTGTAACTACTGTAGTCGCTCCCAATCTTTTCAGGTATTGCTTTGGACCGCCTGTCGTCTTAACAATATTTGCGTCCAGCATCTTCAGAGAAAGTGTAACGCCGTTATGCGTTGCCGTAATGCCACCCAGCGTGGATTTACTAATACTTCCATTAGGCACAAAGGCTTGCAGAGTAAGATTATTCTTTACTATAATCTTTTCTTCCTTCAAGGTTTTAAAGCCTTTATAATCCTTCACCCTTTCGCCGAATTTTGGTTCTTTTTCTCCACAACCTGCCAATAACACTGCAAAAATAGCTACTATCAATGTCAAAGTGAAAATTTTGCCGGATGTTCTTTCTTTCATCATGTCAGACTCCCCCTTTTTAACTCAAATTAAATACTTCCTTAAAACATACATCGCAAGCTACAAGCTATAAGCATATGAGATATTTTACTATTAGAACCATAATGTACTTATATCTTAAACGATTGACGCAATTTTTTCAAACTTTTTTTGTTTTCTATCGATAACCCTTTTTAGAGATCATTTTTAATTTTTTATCGGTTAAAAGATATAATTACTTCAGTTTCTTATATTCTTCTCTCAGCATTGAATAGCATAGTGAATCTCTGCAAACTCCGGTATAAGTTCCATATGATTTACGAATCCTTCCCTCGTAAGTAAAACCGCATTTTTTTATCACTCCTTGAGAACGAAGGTTATCCGGACCTGTACAAATTGCTACAAGATTCAGTCCCAGCTCCTCAAAGGCAAATCTCAAAACCTCCCTGCATGCCTCAGTCATGTAACCCTTGCCCCATTTATCTTCAGCAAGAGAATATCCTATTTCTTTAGAGTTTTCATCTCTATGGCGATCATTCTCAAGTGCTATGGTTCCGATGACCCTGTCATTGCCTTTTTCTCTTATCGCCCAAGCCTCTGTAGGAATAAACATTTGCTCAATTATTTCCAAAGATTCCTCTGTGTTTTCATGAGGCTTCCATCCTGCAACAGGTCCGACATTAGGATTCTTGGCATATTTATACAAATCCTCTGCATCATCTCTACTGTACATTTTCAATAACAAATTTTCAGTTTCTAAGGTACGCATGCTTACCTCCTTGCAAATATTGCTCCCCTGCCTGCATACTGACAAATATACTCAATAAATCCTGAAATAAGTCGGTCAAAGATTAAAATTATTCCATCGAACATAAATTAAGTTTGTTATTAAGGTTATTCCGTGGTGCTTATAATCGTATTGCTGCTTCTGTCAATCTGACTAACTTTCATCTTTGCTGCATCATTTAGTTCAACACTTTCTGAAAGGCCCAGCAGGGTGGGTCCTAAATATACGGTCTTCAAAGCTTTTCCATTTAAAGTCACCTTACTGTATTCAGTAAAATTTTCTCCTTTTATGTAATACTTACCTCCCACATTGACCACCTTGTCAATTTTGATTTTCTTCACGCCCATCTTCATTCCACTCTTCTTGAAAGGATTGGAACCACCATAGATATAATCTTTTCCGTACAACATGTCATATCCCAGAAGTTTTAAATCAGGAAGGTAATTTGATGAACTATGATTCACATTTTGGTGATACCTGAATGTCGTTCCCGCATGGATATTCAGGCGGTTTAAAACCTCTGCCGTCAGTTCGTATGCCGTTATGTCTCCATCCTTTTTCTTCATCCCGATATTATCCCAAATCACATACTGCGTCTGATATAAATCCTTTGCCTTATATGAACTTTCTGCCATCTCCAGGGCGGGAATATGGTCACCGTACATGACAAGTACTGTCGGCTCTCCGAATTTATTTAACTTATTTATAAGGTCTTTCACAAATAAGTCCATTTCGTATACCTGATTGACATAGTATTCATATTTATTTTTCGTCTCTTCATTTGCAGCCTTGGTTACTCTTATCTTAGGATGGGCAATTAAAGACTCTGACGGATATTTTCCGTGACCCTGAACGGAAATTGTGTATACATAATCTCTGCCCTTTGTGGATTTAAGTGCTTCCAAAATCTGTGACGGTAAAATATTGTCCTTTGCCCAGTTCTTAGGAGTTTTTTCCACATCACTCATATATTCAAGAGATGTGAATGTATCGTATCCTATATTATCAAATACTTCATTTCGGCTGTAAAAAACGCCTCTATGATTATGCACTGCATGGGTAGAATAACCGATATTCTTCAAATCCCTTGCAATACTTTCTGCAGTTCTTTCTTTCAAAACCGATTTAAAAGGATATTCTCCCGGTCCAAAAAACTTGACGGAAAGACCTGTCATAACTTCAAACTCGGTATTCGCAGTACCTGCACCACATGCGGGAACAGTAAGGCTTCCTGAGGAATATTTTTTCATAAGGCTCCTGTAATAAGGTATCGGGTCTTTGGAAAGCCTTATATCTTTAAACAGGGTAGGATCCACGAAAGACTCCAACTGTAAGAAAAGGATATTCGGTTGCTTCTTCGTACCATCACCCTTCACCAAAGTGACTTTTCCGCTCTTATCAATACCGCTCTTTTGGATTATGTTTTTAATCTTATCCTTGGAATATCCATGCGGTTTGTGTATACCTTGATTAAGCCATGTATTTATAAAACAATACGGAACTCCGTAATCCTCATAGGCATAAGCAAGATTTCCAAAGAAAGTGTCAAGAACATTGATTCTAATCAGTCCGTAGGTGCTTCCGAAAGTCGCTGCAATTATCAGGATAATAACAACTATATTTTTCTTGATAGAAATTTTGTCCTTTACTTTCGGTCCTTTTATAAACAGAAATATAAAAAGTGCAACCACAAGGGCTATTCCGCAAAATAATAAGATAATTTGCTTTATGGACATATAATTGGTCATGATTGTAAGTGCATCATCAAAAGAATCCATATCTTTCATGGTAAATGGAGTCATCCTCTGCATCAAAATTATTCCGTTCACAATACCGATAGTAATCCACACGCTTGAAATCAGAAGAGTTACAAAAAATCTTCTCTTGAATAAAAGTCCGATGCAAATTGTTGACAGAATCACAAGCACATTATAGAAAAAAACCAAGGGTTCTTTTACCATAAAATAAAGCCCGCCATATAGCGGCATTTTCTGTCTGGCCCAAGTTTCAATAAACAAATTCAGAAAAAATGCCCACAACAAATAATTGATAATCGTGTTATTAAAATATTTATTATAAAAGTCTCTAATTCTATGCATTTACTTTTTCCCCTCTTTAACCAGTTCGTTTGCCACTGCCGCAAAGTCTGAAAGTGACAAGGTTTCTGCACGCCTCTTTTCATCAATTCCTGCATTTACAAGGCACTTTGAAATAACCCCTTTTTCAAACCCCGTACCTGTAAGAGAATTCAAAAGTGTTTTCCTCCTTTGACTGAAACCTGCCTTTATACATCTAAAAAACATTTTTTCATCTAAAAGGTTAACAGGTGCTTCTTTTCTCACATCTAATCTGAGTACAGCAGAATCCACCTTTGGCATAGGCATAAAATATTCCTTCGGAACATTTTCGACCACATTGACCCTGCAATAATATTGTACGGCAACAGAAATTGCTCCATATATTCTGCTTCCCGGCTCGGATTTAATCCTGTCTGCAACTTCTTTCTGCATCATGATTGTGATGCTTTCAACAGGGAGTTTTTCCTCCAAAAGCTTCATTATGATCGCTGTGGTTATATAATAGGGCAGGTTCCCTATAACCTTGACAGCTTTATAATCTCCTGCCTCCTCTTCTATGATTTTTGCAAGATCCAGTTTCAAAACATTTTCGTTTATAACCTTGACATTATCAAATTCAGCCAGGGTATCTCCCAAAATTGTTACAAGGTTTGTATCGATTTCAATGGCTATGACTTTACCTGCCTTCTCTGCTGCTGCAGCAGTTAAAACTCCTATTCCGGGACCTATTTCTATAACCAAATCTTCTTTAGTTATATCTGCTCCTTCCACAATTCCATCAATCACTTCCTTATCCGTCAAGAAATTTTGTCCTAAACTTCTGGAAAACTTAAATCCGTATTTATTCTTTATTCCCCGTATCACTGAGGGATTGTATAGCTCCATTAAACTCCTCTCTTGTTATACCGTATCCGTTTAATTTTTTTAACAGGCTTTTGCCGTTGCCATATCCGATGCCCAGTTTTTCAGAAAAGAGCTCTCTTCTTCTCCTGCTAAAACGGTTGTTCACAAGACCTGCCCTACGCAAGTCCTCTGCAGTGAATTCCAAAGCTTCCGTATATTTTGTGGTTCTCGCCTTCTTTAAGGCTTCTATAATGGCACCAGGCTCTGCATTTTCAATACCTAAATCTCCTTTTTTCAGAGCTTTATCCTGTGGCAAAAACGCTTCTCTGCAGTCCGGATACCTTTTTTTTATTTCTCTTCTTATATTTTCGCCTGCCCTGTCAGGATCGGTGAATACTATTATTCCCGGACCCTTATATGCTCTGTCGATTTCCTTCCACATGGAGCTGTTCATTCCAAATCCGTGGGTTTCAATAGTTTTAGCTTCTACCGCCCTGTTTATCGCTGCCGTATCGTCTCGTCCTTCAACCACTATAACTTCACTGATTTTCTGCATAACTACTCATTCTTTTTATTCTTGGATTTATCTTTTTCTATCATATAAATGATTTCACCGGGTTTAATCATATTTAGCTGTTTTCGTGCCTGTTCCTCTATATAACTCTCACTGTCTATATGTTTCAGCTCGTACTTGAGTTTCTCTTTCTTTGCCTTGAGAGATGCTTGTTCACGCCTTAATTGGTTTTGCTCAATCTTCAGGGCTACAATTCTCTTCACACTAAAAGATGTAACGCCGATAAGCACTATCACCACAGCTACAACAATCATTCTCCCTATATTGATTCTGATTTTCTTTTTTTTTCTGCGCTCTGCTTTGCGATCGTTCATTTTAAATATCCTTCTGTTTTATCCAATCCTCTGCCTCTTTCATGCGCTCTACCCTACAGGCACACACCTCACCTAAATCCGTCTGCCCTGTATCTCTGCAAATTTCACACAAATACCGGACATCGGTATAATCCATTTCATAATCCATATCCGTAAGAAGTCCGGCTCTTTCGACTTCTAAATCTGTTTTCTCTTCGTTTGCATCTTTAGAGTTATAATCTTTTCCCTCCAACATATTCTGAACCAGTTTTCTTCTTATATCGTTGAGCTTATTATCTATTTCCTTCACTCTAGGAATTTTGGCATAAATCTCTTTAGTGCGTTTCTCTGCTTCAGCCTTGTCCTTTTCTAAAATATACCTGTAATAATCATTTAGCTGAGCTTCTGTGACAGTCACACGACTATTTACATCCTTTATGCCTTTCTTTTCTGAGTCCTTTTTCCAGTTTTCCAAAACTTTATTTACATAATTAAAATTCGGAGTGGAAATTCCCGCAGTTTTTCCAACCGCTTCCACGATGGTATCCATGGTATAGCCCATTATATCAAGCCACCTGTCCATCATCTGTTTCTCCTGTTCAGTGGCATTTCTGGTAAAACCGAAGGCCTGCAATATTCTGCGGTATTGAAGATGTCTTCTATCATTTTCTTCCATATATTCTTTAACCTCGGAAACCTTTGAAAAGCCTTTAATTGCCCAGTTTCTTATAACAGTCTGAATATATTTCAGACTGTCCTTCCCTTTGCCTTTGCAGTACTCAATACCATAGAAAATAAGTTCAGCTGCAATATGTTCCTCTGTGAGCATTTCATTGAAATTCAAAATTTCTGTCGAGCTCAGCTGTCTTTCCATCAACTTTTCTATCTGCCGGAATATTTCCTTAAGATTATTGTCGTTAAAATCCTTTTCTGAAATTTTATCCTCCCGGGTTTCCTCCTCCAAGGTTGCATACATCAGATCTTTAATACTCAAAAATTCAATTACAGGCTCTACCTTATCACCTTGGACATAATGACGCTTGACAGCTCCTATTTCTTCCCAATAGCTCCAGGCTTCAGAAACCTTTGCTCTCGACAACCCCAGCTGTTTTGATATAGCTTCTTCATCTAATTTTATGTCAAAATGAGCGTGCATATAGCCATACATGTACACCTTGACATAATCCCCCTTTGCTTGGGGTAAGTATTCATTTATAAAGATATTTTCAACAGGCGTATCGTAAAGATATAAATCCCTAACCTTTTTCTTCTTAAAATCCATTCGCTATATCACTAAATTTCGTATACTTTCCTACCCATGCCAGTTCTATATTGCCGGTAGGACCACTTCTGTTCTTTGCTATTATAACATCACATATTCCCGGTTTTTCCGATTCCTCTTTCGCATAGTAATCATCTCTATACAAAAAAAGTACAATGTCTGCGTCCTGCTCAATAGAACCGGACTCACGGAGATCAGAAAGCACGGGAGTGTGGTTTGGTCTTTGATCGGGAGCACGAGAAAGCTGTGAAAGCACGATAACCGGACAATCCATTTCCCTTGCCAAAAGCTTTAAATATCTGGATAATGTGCTTATTTCCTGTTGCCTGTTTTCTGCTCTTCCCTCAGATTTCATAAGCTGCAGATAGTCCACAACCACAAGATCAAGACCTTTTTCTGCCTTTAATCTTCTACATTTATTTTTTATTTCAAATACACTCAAATCCGGTGTGTCATCTATATATACATTGGCTTTTGCCAGATTATCCACTGCCAGAAAAATTCTGTCCCAGTCATTATTGTCCAAGGTTCCCTTCTTGATATTTTCCATTTCAACCCGAGATTCCATGGAAAGAAGACGGTTTCCAAGTTGCTCTTTCCCCATTTCCAAACTGAATATCAGGACGGATGCATCGTGTTTAACTGCGGCGTTGAGTGCAATATTAAGTGCAAATGCCGTTTTTCCCATAGCCGGTCTCGCCGCAACGATTACAAGCTCTGATTTCTGAAGTCCGGAGGTCATACTGTCGAAGGGTTTAAATCCTGTGGGAACTCCTATAATCTTATCCTGATTTCTCGCAGCTTCATTGATGAGTTCAATGTCTGCTACCAATACATCCTGAAGCTTTGAGTAATCTCCTCGCTGCCGTTCCTGTGCTACGCTGAGAATTTCCTTTTCTGCAAAATTGATTATCTCCTTTGCTTCTTCATTTTCATCAAAACTCTTCTCACGAATCAATTCTGATGTATGAATCAACTTTCTTATAGATGATTTTTCTGCAACAATCTTAGCATATTCCGAAGCATTCGTTGTCACCGGAACTTCCCCGGACAATGTACCTACATAGGATCTGCCGCCTACCATCTCCAGCACATTTCTACGCTTCAATTCTTCACACACGGTAACTATGTCCACAGATTTATTCTCCCTGAACATATCAATCATTGCTGTGTAAATTTCCTTGTTTGCGCCATCATAAAAATCATCCGGTTTCAGAATCTCCATGACATCTGACAGGGCTTCTTTACTCAAAAGTCCGGAGCCTAAAACCGATCTCTCTGCGTCTAAATTATGTGGAGGAATTTTCTCTGCCATTATTCTTTCACCTTAACTGTAAGTTCTGCCGAAACATCCTGGTATAACTTTATTTTTACGCTGAATGTTCCAAGAGCCTTAATTGGCTGCCTCATCTGCAGTTTCTTTTTATCTATGATAATATTGTGCTGAGTTTTCAGGGCCTCACAAACATCCTTTGATGTAATTGAGCCAAACAGCCTGCCGCCTTCTCCCGCCTTAGTATCAATACAAACTTCTATTTCTTCTATTTTCTTTGCAAGTTCTTGGGCAGAAGCCTTTCTTGCGGCTTCTTCTTCCGCCTGCTTTGCCTTCACCTTCTCCAAAGTATTGATATTTCCTTTAGTAGCTTCGATAGCCCAACCCTTTGGAATCAGCATATTTCTGGCATAGCCATCACTTACCTTCACAATGTCTCCGGCCTTGCCCGTTCCCTTAATATCTCTTTTTAAAATTACAACCATCTCTTCTACCTTTCTTCACTTCCGATTATATTCTTGATAACTTCCAGAACATCCTCGGGACTTTCTTCCACCTGGGCACCTGCCGTAGTTAAATGACCTCCGCCTCCCAGCTTTTCCATAATAACCTGAACATTAAGCTCGCCCAATGACCTTGCGCTTACAACGGTTTTTCCGGAATCATTCTTTCCTGCGACAAAGGATGCCTTAACACCTTTTATATTCAAAAGCTCATCTGCAACCTGTGAATTTATTATCTGTGCATCTCTATTGTATCCCTCGCACAAAGAAGTTGCTACCCCATTATTGTGAAGTTCTGCTGAAGCTATACTTTTTGCCCTAACTCTGAACATTTCCATGTCAGTTTGGAAAAATCTTTTTACTTCCGTGGTATCTGCACCTGATCTCCTCAACCAAGCTGCAGCCTCAAAAGTTCTTACGCCCGTCTTTACTGCAAATCTGTTTGTATCTAAAGTAATACCACCCAGCAGTGCCTCTGCCTCAAGTTTTTCTAAAGCTCTCTTCTTTCCTGCATACTGAAGAATTTCTGATACCAGCTCGCAGGCTGATGAAGCATAGGATTCAATATATGACAAATCGGCATCCTTGATAAAATCAGTGGCTCTCCTGTGGTGATCAATTATCGCAATTTTCCCAACTTTCCCCAGCAATTCCGGGCAGGATACATAACTCGGTCTATGGGTATCCACCACGATTAAAAGGGTTTCCTCATTTGCAAGCTCCAGTGCCCGTTCTCCTGAAAGTAAACTATAATTTTCACTTTCCTTTGCCTGTTTATATATCACCCTTAAAGGATCGTTTACTTCGTCCACAATGATACCTGCATCTCTCCCCTGCATCTTGCAAACTCTAAACATTCCCAAAGCGGCACCGAAGCAGTCCATATCCGGATTTGTATGACCCATTATTAAAATTCTTCCTGCTTCTGCGATTAGTTGCTTTAGAATATGGGCAATTACTCTGGATTTTCCTTTATTAGTTTTTTCAACGGTCTGAAGTTTTCCTCCGTAATAATCAATCTGATGATGTTTCTTAACAACCGCCTGATCTCCTCCTCTCCCCAGGGCAAGGTCTAAGGCAGCCCTTGCAGACTCCTCCGTATCAAACATGTTATCCTCGGCGACACCAACACCTATGGAAAGGCTCATAGGAAAATCCACTTCTGTTTCAATTTGTCTCACCTCATCGAGAATAGAAAACTTGCCGTCAATCATCTTTGTCAGAAAGGTCTTCTGAAAATACATTGCATACTCGTCTTCTTCATGCTTTACAATGGGTGCCTCACAATCTGATGCCCACTTCCTTATTGTTTTATCTATTCTGGACGAAACCTCCATTCTCATATCCGGGAGTGTGCCTGCAATCAATTCATCGTAGTTGTCTATACGAATTAAAGAAACGCAGGTCTTCTCACCTTCGTATGTTGTCTTCAGGGTTTCGTATCTTGTTATATCATAAAAGAATACTATGAGAGGTTTTTCATCAGTTTTCGCCCGTTCATCCGTTTCACGCACAGAACTATCGACATCCATGGCTTCTGCGGAAGCATCTAATATCAGAGCTTTGTTTTGGCGGGCAAAATCATTTCTTCCGGTAAAAACTCTAAAGGTTTTATCACTTCTTTCAATAGTTAAATTCGTTTTATTTTCTCCTGCGTTTATTACATCCTCGATTTTCAGTCCCGTTATTGCAAAAAAGTCACTGCCGATAATATCATCGTACAGAAAAACCTCTCCTATATGTGAGTTAAATCCAATTATTTTACCATTGGAATCCACTGCACACATCGGCAACGGTATACTGTCAAATAAATCTTTATCACAGATAATATCTTTCATAGTTCATCCTCAAAATTCGTATAGTTCGGCTATTGTAGTATTATACCACTTTTTATCCGCAACTCAAAGAAAAATTCCGATAAATACCCTCAGGGCGAGTTGTAAAATAAATTGGCGCAAAAATAATAAAAAAGTTCCATTAAGGACTTCATTCAGTTAAAATTTTGTTACCAAGCAAAATAAGAATGGAGAACCCAATGGAACAAAGAAATATTACCACGAAAAAAGGTAAATGGAAACAGCTAACTGAAAGAGCGTGAAATATTTAAACGAAAACCGTACCTTTTGATAAAATGGTTCGAATATATAAAACTGTTGGTACTATCAACTTAGCACACATTGTTCTATCAATTTTTCCTTATGCTCTTTTTAGCTGCTTATTATAATTCTTTCGATTTTAAATATCGTGTATTATAACAAGAGTTCAGATAAAATCGGAATTATGGATAATACAAATGCAATTATGCAAAAAAACATTAATATAATTGTGGTAGTTATATCAAATCTATTTTTTTTACAATCAGAATATGTTGAAATGGTATACCAAATTGCAAAAATAGGCATTAAAGAATACATAATTAAAGGCATTTCTTTAAAATAAGAGATTAGCAATAGTAATAATGTTGTAATTAAAATAATTTTTTTTATATATTTTTTTCATATTATGTTCCTATCATCAATATCTTGAAAGTTTTACAAATTTTGTTTTTCTGATTTTAACTTTTTTACCTTTGCGAAGTGCGTATGATACTTTTCTGTTATAGTAAAAGTTTTTTACAGAAGTTTTTGCTAGTTTTGAAGACCCATTTAAAATATTATCTTTGTTATTATGATTAATAACCTCAAGATCACCTTCTATAAATTTAGTTTGTAACATTAATTCTACATTCCCGTTAGGCTTTCGGGTATATATGGTTCTCCCTTCAGCATTTTCATATACTTCGATTGTTTTTACAATACCATCCGTGTCTTTTACGTTGTCTTTGAGGACTAATTTAGTTTTATCTATGGTTGAACCTTGATTTGAAAAGTGAGGAGTGTTAGCAAATGCAGAGAGTGGAATGGATATTATTAAAATAAAAGTTAATAATATAGAAATCTTTTTTTCATTATATACCTTTTCTAAAAAAACGAACTATTGATTTGTAAGTTTTGTTAATATATTAACTATTTAAAGCCTTCTCCTGTATATACACTTAATGAAAATACTTTTCTTTTAATTCATCTGTCAATTCTACTATCTGATTGTCCAAAATAATCAAAAGACGATCGCAAATTTTCTCAAGGTAATTATGCTGATGCGATGTCAGAATAATGGTTCTCCCTGAAGCCTTCAATCTAAGCAGAGTTTCCATGACATCGCTATTGGTTTTAAAATCCAGCGCATTAAAAGGTTCATCTAAAAGTATAATTTCCTGATTCTCCATAAAGGCTTGAACAATGCCCAGTTTCTGCTTCATACCGGCAGAATAATTTTTAACTTTAGTATTGTCATCAGGATCTAAGCCAATAGACACCATGTTATCTCTGATATCATCATCACTTATTTTATTTCTTATCTCTGCTAATAATTTTAGGTTTTTAAATCCATTATAATAATCTATGTATCCGGGCTGATTCACCAAAATACCAAGATTATCCGGAAAATCACAATTTTTACCGACTTTCTTGTTCCTTACTGTAACAGTACCTGTATCAGCATATTCCAAGCCCGCAATAATTTTAAACAACACACTTTTTCCACTGCCATTTTCACCTACAATACCAATACATTCTCCTTCTTTGATTTCTAAATTCACATTCTGATATAACATCTTATTTTTAAATTTTTTACTCACATCAATTAATTTAATCATGCCTAAAATCTCCTCCTCGCTGGAAACAAATAATATACCGAGCAAATACCCATCATCAGTATAACAGCTCCAATAATAATCTTTGACTGCGTATAACCTAAAAATGTACCAAAGGAAAGCCCCAAAATAATATGATTGGAACTTGTCATTAAAAAGCCAATATATGTTGTTATTATCATACCAATAAATGTGGCTATTTCTCCCAACTTATCGCTTAACATAACATATATTGTGGACAGAAATACCTGATTTATCACAAATAAACAGCTGTATAGCATAACTTGGCGATCTAAATCAACAACACCATGCGACATTTCATAAACGGCTTCTGTAACATAGCCCTTATCTCCTATACAGTATATAAATAAGAGAATCATAACTGTGCTTATTGAGTACAACAGGCTAAACTTTAAGAATGCAATATTTCTTTTAAATAAAACTTCCTTTTTGCTTCTATACCTTACCAATAAAGAATTATTTAAATTTTTTCTAAAGTTACTTACACAATTTCCTATGGCAAATATAGGAATAAAATATAATATTGTAACTCTCAGCCATCCCATAAAAGAGGGTTCTTCCAGGTAGCTGCCCATGAAAAATTTGAAAAATAAATCTTTAAATTTACTTTCTCCACTTCCTATAATTAGAATCACCTCAAGTGTCAACAATATCAAAATAAGACCTGCTGTCAATATCTTGACTTTACTTGTAATGAGATATTTTTCAAAAACAGGATTTCTTTTTTTAATATTGTAAAGAAGTAATAAGTTCCCCGATGAAATAATTGCCAAAACCAATCCGAATTTTATTACCCCATTCACCAATAAAGCATGGTGAAAAATAAAAAAATTATTTAAAGCTAAAATAGGAAGGTGGTATGACAGTTCCGTCTTGAATCCCAAATATACACTGATGAAAATGCCTACACATGCTGCTATAGAACCCCGATTGCCAAATTTATCATTGATAAAGATTATCATCAAATATATAAATCCCAGACCTATAACCATGTATACGCCTGTACAGATAATAGCTAGCCCGGAATTGACCATAACCTTACTAAAGCTATCTAGTATAAGCAAAATCTCATCATATTCATCAAAAAAAGTATGAGAAAATGATGTGGATAATTCAAACGAAGTCATTCCGATAAAAAATGCCATTAGTATATGCACCATAACATATACTAATACCATTATAAGGAGGCTGACATAATTCACTGATATATATGTTGTTCTATTTTTAAACCTAAGTATTTCGTGAGGTTCTAAGCGTCTTACTATATTAAGAATAATTAAAAGTATAATAGGCAGAAATAAGTACAAAATATGATAATGGTTAACTATCGACATTAGGACAAACTCTGATAAATTAACCTTTAATAATTTCATGTGAGAAATTTCCGAGCCGGTCAAAAACGCAAAGAATAATAGTTCAAAAAGTATATACCATTTATTACTTAAAATAATTCTCTTTATTTTATGCTTAACAATATTTCTCATAATTCTTTTTCCAATGGATATACAACATCGCCATGGTGATAACTAAAATAGATATAGGAATCGCCAATTTGGGTAATGATATAATCATAGGATCCAGTCGGTTCAAAACAAAGGTAGTTATTAAACTGTATTGCGGTATTTTAAGATTTGAGGTAACAAAATTTTCTAATAAAATTATGATGAATGGTGTAATTACCATCAAAAATATATTTTTCATGTGAAGTGCAACCGTCTGCCCGAAAAAACATATAAGCGTAATTATAATTGATTTATACAGACTCCATATTACTATGAACTGATAAGGCTTGTACATCTGTAGATTCCCTAGAATCTCTCCTTTTAAATTGTCTCCATATGTATGTGTGGATAAATCTGCTATAGATATAGAAAAAAAACCTGCAATTAAATTGGCGATAAAAACCGCAAATAAGCAAAAGATTGTTGAGGAAATTATATACCTACTTACATATCCGGTAATAGAAATTCTACATCCTAAAGTATTTAAAAAATTGTCTTTCTTCATATAATATATTTCCCAGGTAAATGGTGCAGTAACTATCAGAGGCAAAAAAAAAATCTACACTGTTACTGCCGGAAATATACGGTTCAATTTTAAAATTTACAAGAGAAGTTCTATTTGCAATAGTAATTGAAATTAAAAGTGCTACAACATAAACTGATATCATTAACAGAAATGATAAATACCGATTCTTTGCCATTTTCAAGCATAAGCTCATTCCTAATACCTACTTTCTTAAATTCTACCGTTTAAATTTCTGTAACTCCACAAGAAATGAGAAGAAACTGCTATATCTCAAATGCTAATATATGGGTGACTTAATTATTCTTCCACTTTCCAATAGAGGATTTAACCATTATAACATAAAAAAAAGATAAAAGTGCAGTCTTTTTTATTCTTTTAAAACATGTTATAATTCTGATGGTTAATATATTAACAAAATTTAAATCGCTTATTCATTTAAAAAAAAGAATTATAATCATAATGAAAAAAAGATTTCTATATTATTAACTTTTATTTTGATAATATCCATTCCACTCTCTGCATTTGCTAACACTCCTAATTTTTCAAGTCAAGATTCAACCATAAATAAAACCAAATTAGTCCTCAAAGATCAAGTAAAAAGCACGGATGGTATTGTAAAAACAATCGAAGTATATGAAAATGCTGAAGGGAGAACTGTATATACCCGAAATTCTAATGGAAATGTAGAATTAATGCTACAAACCAAATTTATTGAAGGCGATTTAAATGTTATCGACTACAAAAACAGTGATAATAATTCACCTAAAATATTAAAAACAGCTGTTAAAAATTTTTATTATACTAAACGAATATCATTTTCGGAAATTATTGATAAAGTAGGAACCGCATTAACAGTATCTGCAATTGTCGCTTTGATATATGCGACAGGTGGTAGTGCCACAGTTATTGAAGTTTCAATAAAAAAGGAAATTGCTAAACTTGTTGGAGGGTTGATTGCCAAATAGGGTTCCAAAATTAGACCTTCGAAAAAACATGGAATTCAACTTAAATTCTATCAATATAATGCTAAAGTACGACGCAAGGGCAAAAAAGTTAACATAAGAAAAACAAAATTAGTAAAAGTATCATTATATTAAGTAAGTGGTGAATAAAATTGAAAAAGAAACATATTAAAGTATTACTAATATCATTATATTTAATATTATTTTTAATAGGATGTTTAATTGAGAATCTATTTATTATATTCTTACTATTACCGGTGTTCACCTTTTGGTGTATAATTTCCACATATCAAAGTTATAAGGATGGGACTTTCGATACTAGTTTTACAATTATATTACTTTTCGCACATATAATTATATTTTTATTATCAATGATTCCAATCTTGTCACTGATTTTATTATAAAAATATTAATATTAAGAAGTTTTATGAAAAAGATATTTTAGATACAGAACTGGATAGCATAAATCAATCAAGTGATATAATTGCTAAAGACAGATTTATTCAATTTTCTAGAAAACATAAGAAAAAAATAGGAAGAAATGATTTATGTCCATGTGGCAGTGGTCTAAAATATAAAAAATATTGCTTATTAAAAAATAAATAATTTTTTTGACATAGAGAAAACGCTAATGAATCAATTCTGGTTTGACTCATTAGCGTTTTTTGTATTCAATAATAATGTTTGCAAGCACAACGCTTACAAAATGTGTATTTATAAGGCTTTAGAGCCTACCTTTAATCATTCCCACTCGATAACTCCACAAGAAATGAGAAGAAGTTTCTATATCTCAAATGCTAATATATGGGTGACTTAATTACTCTTCCTCTTTCCGATTAAAAAAGTTTCACATGAAACAAAACGACCTAGTCCTTAAATTTCAACAAATCGATGAGCCTATTCAATTCATCTTTACTATAAAACTCCAGTTCAACCGTTCCTTTATTTCCCCTTGAATTTATTGTAACCTTAGTTCCATAAATCTCTTTCAGTTCTCTTTCCACATTCAATGTGTCCGGACTCTTAACCCTTTTTAATGGCTTTTTACGAGTCTTTTTTTCTTCTGAAGCAAGTCGTTCCACATCTCTTACAGATATTCCGTCTTTGATTATTTTCTTACATAGTTCTTCTTGTTTTGTCTTGTTCTTTACCGTTATCAAAGTTCGTGCGTGTCCTGTGGAGATTTTACCTTCGCTGACTAATGCTTTTATTTCCTCCGGAAGCTTTAACAGGCGAAGAGTATTTGTTATATAAGGACGACTTTTGCTTACACTTTTTGAAACTTCTTCCTGGGTCATCCCATAGGCACTTATCATCTGTTCCAATCCCATAGCTTCTTCTATGGGATTCAAATCTTCCCTTTGCATATTCTCTATTATTGCAACCAGCATATTCTCTTCATCGGAAAATTGCCTTACAATACACGGAACCACTGAAAGTTCTGCTTCTCTGGCAGCACGCCATCTTCTTTCACCGGCTACTATTTCATAGTGCTTTCCGCTTTTCCTCACTACTAGTGGCTGAATTATGCCATGCTCTATAATAGATTGAGACAGCTCCGATATTTTTTCTTTATCAAAGGTCTTTCTCGGCTGCTCTGCATTAGGCTTTATATCGTTTATATCTATGTAGAGAACTTTATCTCTGACATGGCTATTGTTTTTTTCCTCAGTTTCTACACGATTGTCAGGCATAATAGGTGCCTGTTCTGCAAATAATGCATCAAGACCTCTGCCCAAACCTCTATTTTTCTTTGCTTTTGCACTCATCTGTTAGAAGCCTCCCTTTCAAGGAATTCTTTGGCAAATTCTTTATACGCTGTTGCTCCCTTTGATTTCGGATCGTATTCAACAATAGGAAGACCGAAGCTGGGTGCTTCTGCTAACCTTATGTTTCTTGGGATTACCGTAGAATAGACCTTTGAACCGAAATATCGCTTAACCTCTTGCACCACCTGAATGGAGAGATTCGTGCGGCCGTCAAACATGCTTAAAACTACTCCTTCAACCTCTAAATTTTTCTTCAGACTTTTTCTCACAAGCTCTATTGTACTCATCAATTGACTAACCCCTTCTAATGCGTAAAATTCACACTGTATAGGAATCAACACACTTTCTACGGCACTAAGTGAATTTATAGTCAAAAGTCCTAGGGACGGAGGACAATCTATGAATATGTAATCATATTCATCCCTTATTTTATTGATTGCATTCTGAAGCCTTTTCTCCCTGCCTTCTAACTGCACAAGTTCGATTTCAGCTCCTGCTAAATCCACATTCGCAGGGATTAAATCCAGGTTTTCCACAGACGTATTTATTATGGCATCATGTGGGTCAAAATCACTTTCTATAAGCAATTCATACACAGTATAGTCAAGATCCTTCTTTGAAATTCCAATGCCGCTGGTAGTGTTCCCCTGTGGATCTATGTCCAACATAAGAACTCTCTTTCCTTTCTGTGCCAAGCAAGCTCCTAAATTTATATTCGTGGTGGTTTTCCCCACGCCACCCTTTTGATTAAAAATTGCTATTGCCTTACCCAATTTTGTTCTCCTTTTTTCCATTCATCATCATGTTCTCATTATATACTACATCCGCTTTCATTTCTACAATTTTGCATAAAAAAATAATGTTTCACGTGAAACATTATTTTTTTATTGGCAATCTGCCGGGTTTCCCTGCCTGTCTGGGATATGGTTTTGGAGTTCTTGTAATTTTTTCTATAACAACTAGGGTTCTTGAATTTGCAGCAATCTCAAAGGTTTTTATATGAGATAATTCACCTTTTAATACTTTAATAGCCCTTCGGGACCCTTGTAGTTCTTCCTCAATCTCGCCACTCTTATATGCTATAAAGCATCCTTTTTCCTTTACAAAAGGCAAGCAATATTCACATAAAATGGCAAGGTTTGCAACTGCTCTGGACACACACAAATCGAAATGGTCTCTATATTTAGGATTTCGTCCTAAATCCTCTGCTCTTCCATGTACCACCTTTACATTTTTAAGTCCGATTTTCTTTGCCATTTCTAAAACTGCTTTTAATTTTTTATTCAGGGAATCCACCAATATAAATTCTTTCTCCGGTGAAAGAATAGCCAATGGAACTCCCGGAAATCCCCCTCCCGTACCTAAGTCCAGAACATTTTTCGCCATTCCGTATTCTGCAGAATTATATATTATTGAAGAGTCTACATAATGTTTAAGTATGAATTCTCCAGGCTCTTTAATAGCTGTTAGATTGACATGTTCGTTCATATCTAAAAGTAATTCCATATAATCTTTAAATTGTTTATATTGAACTTCACTACACGATATACCGAATTTATCAAAATAATTCTTTAATATTTCCATTACTCGCTCCTTCTCATTTTTTCAAGATAAACAAGAAGAACATTTATATCTGCCGGTGAGACTCCGGAAATTCTGGATGCCTGCCCGATTGACATTGGTTTAATCCGATTCAACTTTTGAGCAGCTTCAAGTCTCAATCCTTCAATGCTGTTATAATCCAGATCTTCTGAAAGTTTCTTATTTTCCATTCTCTTGAATTTAGCAACCTGTTGTATTTGTTTTCTGATATAACCTTCATACTTGATATTGACTTCTACACAGTCGATCTCATGTGAGGAAAGGTCAGGCCTTTTTATGTCAATTTCTTCCATGCTTTCATAGTCAACCTCAGGTCTTTTCAGCAAATCATACAGGGATGCTGACCCTTTAAGTCCATGACTTCCCCTTTTTTCCAGATATCTTTCAGCATGTTCTGCTTTTATCATAGTTTTTTCCAGTCTTTTCATTTCCGTCTTGACTGTCTCCTGCTTTGTCAGAAATTTATTATATCGGTCTTTTGAAACTAATCCTATCTCATATCCCTTGGATGTCAAACGTTCATCTGCATTGTCCTGTCTGAGAACCAGCCTATATTCCGCCCTGCTGGTCATAATTCTGTAAGGTTCATTGGTACCTTTAGTCACCAAATCGTCGATAAGAACGCCGATATAAGCCTCACTTCTATCCAAAACGAAAGGTTCTTTTCCATTTATTGCCAATGATGCATTGATTCCTGCAATCAGCCCTTGGGCAGCCGCTTCTTCATAGCCTGAGCTTCCGTTAAACTGACCTGCACAATACAGTCCGGTGATTCCCATGTATTCTAAAGTAGGTTTAAGTTCCAGAGGATCTATGCAGTCGTATTCTATGGCATAAGCCGGACGAGTAATTTTAATATTTTCTAAACCTTCTATCGTATGATAAAAATCTCTTTGCACATCCTCAGGCATACTGGATGACATTCCCTGAATGTACATCTCCTCTGTATTCAAACCCTCCGGTTCAACAAACAACTGATGCCTTTTTTTATCTGCGAATCTATTTACTTTGTCCTCAATAGACGGACAATATCTGGGTCCAATCCCTTCTATTTCTCCACCAAACAAAGCAGATCTATGGAAATTATCTCTAATTACTTTATGAGTTTTTTCATTTGTATATGTCAACCAGCAGTCAATCTGATCCTTTTCAAGGTAATCGTTCATGAAGGAAAAGGGAACTATTTTTTCATCTCCTTCTTGCTTTACCATTTTGCTATAATTAAAGGTTGAGGCAAGCGCTCTGGCAGGTGTACCGGTCTTAAAGCGTCTGAACTTCATTCCATGTTTAAGCATGTTCTCGGGAAAAATCTCAGAAGCTGCAAGACCGTTTGGACCACTTGAAAAATTCCCGTCGCCAATAAAAATTTTACCGTGCAGATATGTTCCTGTAGCAATAATAACTGCCTTTGCACCATATCTGGTGTTTGTGCGAGTTATCACACCCTCCACTTTATCATTTTCAACTATTATATCGATAACTTCTCCCTGTATTATATCCAGGTTTTCCTGTGTCTCCAAAGTTTTCTTCATCTCAAGATGATATTGTGTCTTATCAGCCTGAGCACGCAAAGAATGTACTGCCGGACCTTTTGCAGTATTGAGCATCCGACTTTGAATAAAGGTTTTATCTATGTTGATTCCCATTTCACCACCTAGGGCATCGATTTCTCTAACCAAATGCCCCTTTCCCGTACCTCCGATTGAAGGATTACACGGCATCATGGCAATTGCTTCAAGATTGATTGAAAAAATGAGAGTTCTGTTTCCCATCCGGGCTGATGCAAGAGCGGCTTCACAGCCTGCGTGACCTGCCCCTATTACAATAATATCATAATTATCCATATAAACATTTTTCATATAACTATCCTATTTACTATTTCCCCAAACAAAACCTTGAAAAAACTTCATTTAATATGTCATCCCCTGTTTCTTCTCCCAGAATTTCTCCTAAAGAAATATAGGCACTGTTTACATCAATTTCTATAATCTCAAGAGGTTCATAAAGCCTTGAAATTTCAATGGCATCGTATAAAGACTTCTCAGTTTTTTCCAAAAGATTTTTCTGTCTGACATTGGTTATTATAATGCTGTCTTTTTGAGAAATACTACCGTTATAAACCATATTGAGAATCTCTTCTTCAATCTTCTCTATATAAGAAAAATCCTTCATTGTAACGGGTAAAATTCTGATATCATCCTTAATTACTTCTATATCTTTTATGGCAATTTTTGATTCCAGATCAATTTTATTCAGCAAAATAATGGATTTAGACGGTTCCAGGAGTTCCAGTATTTCTTTATCCTCATCTTCTATTTCACGATTACCGTCCATAACCATTATTACTAAATCGGATTTATTAAAAGAATCTTTGGAACGCTGAATACCTATGGCTTCGATGGTATCCTCCGTTTCTCTGATACCTGCCGTGTCCGTTAAGAGAATAGGCACTCCCTTTATATTTATATTTTCTTCAATGGTGTCTCTGGTGGTTCCCGGAATATCAGTTACTATGGCTCTGGACTGTCTCAAAAGTCCATTCATAAGAGATGATTTACCCACATTCGGTTTACCGATTATGGTCACTTTTAATCCTTCTTTTAGTATTCTCCCTGTATCGGCACTTTCTAAAAGCTGATGAACTTTTTCATGAACTGAGTTTAAACGGGTTATAAGATTTTGATAGGTTACTTCCTCTATATCCTCATCGGGATAATCTATATTCACTGTCAAATCAACTAGAACATCCATAAGCTCTTTGCGACATTCCTTAATCTTATCGGACAGCAGCCCTTCGAGTTGATTTAACGCTGTGTCAAAGGTCTTATCCGCTTTTGCGGAAATTAAATCCATTACTGCTTCAGCTTGAGTAAGGTCAAGTCTGCCATTCAGAAATGCTCTCTTTGTAAATTCTCCGGGTTCAGCAGGTCTTGCACCCTTAGCTAAAACCAATGATAAAATTCTCTGCAGTGAAACAATCCCTCCATGACAGTTGATTTCAACTATTTCTTCCGCTGTATAGGTCTTAGGTTTTTTCATATATACCGTTAAAACTTCATCAATAAGCTCTCCCCCTTCACCATGGATATGTCCATAGGTCATCATGCGATTTTTTAACGGCATTTTATTTGCAGGAGAAAAAATATCATTGATAATCTCTAATGATTTCTCTCCGCTTATTCGTATTATACCTATACCACCTTCACCAAAAGGGGTTGAAATTGCAGCAATTGTATCTTCCATAACTACCTTCTTAATAATCTTTAGTTATAAAATATATAAAAATAAATAATTGGTCTAAAACTCCTGTTGTGGGAGTCAACACTCTTTAATTATAAATATATAAAAAGAAAGCCCACATATGTGGGCTAAATACTTTATTTTAATTCAATAATAACCCTGCGATAAGGATCTTGTCCCTCGCTTCTTGTAGTCACTCGAGAATTACCCTGCAAAGTTGCATGAATAACTTTTCTCTCGTATGGGTTCATAGGTTCAAGTTTAACCATCCTCTTGGAGTGAACAACCTTTCCGGCAAGTCTGTTTGCAAGCTTTTCCAAAGTCTGCTCCCTTCTGGATCTGTAATCTTCAGCATCGACTACTACCTTTATATAGTTACTTTTGTCTTTATTAACAACAAGACTGGTCAAATACTGAATAGCATCAAGAGTCTGTCCTCTTTTTCCGATAATTGTTCCTGAATCTTCTCCGCTTATTTCAACATATACATTACTGTCATCCGCCTTTACCCGTAAATCCAGATTAAGACCCATCTGCTCGGTAACTTCCCGTAAAAATTCCTTTGCAGGATGCTCTTCACAGACAGGAAGATTTTTAATTTCCCTGTTTAACTCTGATTCTTTGTCAGGCTGATTTTCAGAAACAACTTCTTTATGCGGTGAAACTTTCTGTTCTTTAGTCATCTTATCGACTTTTGAAGCCTTTTCTTTCTTAGCCTTAGCCTCCTTCTTTTCAGAAACTTCGCCTTTTACAGGCTCATCCTTAACTTCCACAGCGGGTTCTGTTTTTTTCTTCTCAACTCTGACAAGAGCAAGTCTGGAACCAATCCCAAAGAAGCCTCTGCTTGGTTCTTCTAAAACAGTAACATCAACCTCTTCTCTGGTGAGTTTCAGCTCTGCAAGGGCAAGTTCAACCGCTGAATCAACATTATCTCCCCATTTTTCTGTTACATTCATTTATTACTCCTTATGTAAAAGGTAAATACCTCTTCCGCTACGCTCTTGAAGTTTTTCTCTTACTGTGCTTTTTGCCCTTTGCTTCCTTTTCTTTATTCATCTTTTCCTTAATCTGATTAAATCTCAAATTATAGAAAATTTGAATGAACTGACTCAAGAACCAATATGATGCAAGTCCTGCAGCATAAGTCTTTGCAAGCCAGATAATCATAATAGGAAATCCATACTTCATTAAAGCTGTCATCACTTTACCTTGACCCGGTCCGGTACCACCCGGCATTGAACCGTTCTTTGATGACAGATAGAATGAAACGAAAGTTGCTATACCTGCTAAAACAGGTAGAACCCACGGATCTGACTGTGATAAGTCATTGATCCAGAGAAAACTTTCGTGAATAGCAAAAATCATCTTTGGCGTCTTTATATAAGAAAGAGGTGAGCGAAGCAACGTGAATAATCCCATGATAATGACCATCTGTATCACCATAGGCAGACACCCTGCAGCCGGATTCACACCCTCCTCTTTATAAAGCTCCTGCATCTTGATATTCAATGTTTCCGAATCACCTGCATACTGTCTCTGTAAAGCCTGTATCTTAGGTCCAAGCTCAGTCATTCCCATTGTGGAAAGCATCTGTTTTTTATAGAAAGGATACAAAATAATTTTGACAGCAACAGTAAGGATAATAATTGAAATACCATAACTATTTGTTAAATCATATAGTGCAGTCAATATAAGTGCAAGCGGCTTTGCTAATATTCCAAATATAGCGTTCATTAATTTCCTCCATCACTTTAATGGATCATATCCACCCTCATTCCAAGGATGACACCTCATGATCCGTCGTATTCCAAGATACGAACCCTTAATAGGACCATACTTTTCCAGTGCTTGGATAAAGTATGTGGAACATGTAGGGTAAAACCTGCATTTTCCCGGAAAAATCGGCGAAATGCAAACCTGATAAAATCTAACAAGCAATATGAGAATTCTTTTGAATAAATTGCTTACAAGTTTCATTATCGTTCTAATACCCCGGTTCTTTTCAGTGCAGATTCAAGTGACTTCTGCACTTGTCGGCAATTTGCGTCAACAATTGTATTTCTTGCTATGAAGATAAAATCATAACCCTTTGGAAGCTTCAGTGAAGTCAATCTGAGGGACTCCTTCATCAATCTCCTTGCTCGATTTCTCTTAACACTATTACCAACCTTCTTGCTTGCCAGAAAACCCGTTCTTGTATAATCCAAATTATTTTTAATAAAAAATACAACAACAAATCGATCACCTACAGATTTTCCTTTTCTATAAATTCGATCGAAAGTCCTCCGGTAACGCAGTACATTTCGTTTTAGCATTTCTTAAGCCGTAAGCTTCTTTCTTCCTCTTGTTCTTCTTCTCTTCAGAACTCTTCTGCCGTTCTTAGTTGCCATTCTCTTGCGGAATCCGTGTTCCTTTTTTCTCTGCCTTTTCTTAGGCTGATAAGTCTGTTTCATGTTAACCTCCAAATAATTATCAAATTTGCACAATCTAAATTACAATATGTGCAGACATACCGTTATATTATATTGCCAAATTCCCTCTATGTCAACGATTTAGGGAAAGATTGTTGTTATTCTGTCTATGATTGTCAAACGGCATATTGCAAGATAAAATTAGCCACAATGATAAATAATTTCCGGAGTCAAATAATTAAACATTCTTTTAGGATATTTGTTTATCCAAAGTTCTATTCTTGCCACCTCAGCTGAGGTGGTGTTTTTAGAACCTTTAGGTAAATGTCTGCGAATTAGGCGATTGTGATTTTCGTTGTTTCCTCTTTCATAATAAATGATTTTTAAGTATCTATATTAATACAATAAATTTTATTATTGTTTTCATCGTAAATATAAAGTGTAAAATTATATGTTTCTTTATTAGATCCTCTACTAATAAATTTATATTTTCCTTTCTTTACATTAGGAAAACTAATCAGTTAAGCCATTGAATCACCTACTTCACCAAAAAGATATATTAGAATTTCTTTCTGTGGTAATTTTTCCCAAGTTTGTGTAGCTTTCTTTAAATCCTGTTTGGATGTTATTAAATGCAAACTCTCACCATCGCCTTTAAAATCATCGCCATATCCATTATGCATTTCTTTAATAGTGAGTTCTGAAAAAGGAATATCAATATCTAAACTACGATATATTTTGTCTATTAACTCCGTCACACTCATTTTTAGTTTTACTTATTTTTTTATTTAATTCGCTAACACTCATTTTTTCAAATTGCTCATATGAAAAAGATAAAATTTCTTCTTCACTAGAATTTTTATTGAGATTATACACTAAGGAGATTGATATTACAAATCTTGACAAAAATTTTTCAGATAATATAGTATAGTTATGCCTTTTATTTTTAATAAGGGTGCACTTGATGATAATGCAAGCTTATTCATCTTACTAATGAATTTGGGAAACAGAAGCTTGGCAAAAGAAATGGAGAACTTTGGAAAACAATGGGAAGTTGAATGTAATAAATACCTACAGAAAGAAAATAAAATTGACCATAGACGTTATAAAGACCAAATCACAAATGCTAAAAATATAAAATTTATAGAGAACGGAGTTTTTATGGAAAAGAAAAATAATCTTTCAGTATTCTTAAAAAGAAAAGATATTGAAATAAATACAAAAAGATATGCACAAGATGCTTTATCCGCAATGGGACTGGGACTTTTCTCATCACTTTTGATTGGACTCATTTTAAAAACAATAGGTCAGCAGATGTGTAATATACCGGGACTTACTGAATCTCACCGATTTATCTCATTTTTAATACTTATAGGCACAACAGCAATGTCAATGATGGGACCTGCAATCGGAGGAGCAGTTGCCCACTCACTTAAAGCTCCTCCTCTTGTACTTTTTTCAAGTATAATAGTGGGGCAAATGGGAGCATCTTTTATAGGCTTCGGAATAAAAATAGCAGGTGGTCCTGCAGGGGCATTTATCGCAGTTCTTATTGCAGTGGAATTTGGAAAAGCCGTTTCAAAGGAAACAAAGCTTGATATTATAATAACTCCTGCCGTTACTCTTATTGTAGGTGGAATTACAGCAAAGCTTGTCGGTCCTCTTGTGGGATGGTTAATGATAAAACTTGGTAAACTGATAATTTTGGCTTGTGAACTTCAACCATTTTGGTTTGGAATATTCATTTCAGTCGTAGTTGGACTTGTTCTTACAGCACCGATTTCATCAGCTGCTCTATGTATAATGATGGATCTTTCCGGACTTGCTGCCGGAGCTGCAACTGCAGGATGCTGTGCTCAAATGATTGGATTTGCAGTAATAAGTTTTAAAGAAAACGGAATCGCCGGTCTTTTAGCACAAGGAATTGGAACTTCAATGCTTCAAGTTCCAAATATATTGAAAAATCCATGGATACTTGTTCCACCTACTTTAGCATCTGCAATTACAGGACCTGTTTCAACATGTATTCTTAAAATGACAAATAATGCTGCAGGAGCAGGAATGGGAACATCGGGATTTGTAGGTCAAATTATGACATTTACTGTTATGGGATTCACGACTGAAATATTTATCAAAGCACTCTTTCTACATATTTTATTACCTGCTATTTTAGCTTATTCATTTTATATATTTATGGCAAAATCAGATTTTATAAAAACAGGAGATATGAAGTTGGAAGTATAAAATATCATAATTTAACAGCAAATTTTTTATCAAAAATAAAAACTGAAAATTAAAATTTATATATTTTAATATGCAAATAAATGACTTATATTAAATCAACAAGTTATGAACAAATTTATCCATAGGTTGTGGATAAACTTGTTCATTATTTATTTTTCAATAACATTTTTTTTATAATTTTATACTTGTATATGGATAACTTATTAGTTAGAATGTATGTAACATATTTTTTAGGGGTTAAAATGAAAAATAAAAAAGAAATCTGGAAAAAAACTTTATCAATTATAAAACAAAATACAACTGATGCAAGCTATTCACATTGGTTTTTAAAAGCAAACCTTCATTCAATAAATAAAATGATAAAAATAGCTTACATAGAAAGTAATGACTCCTTTGTTGTAAAAAGTCTTAATCAGCGTTATAAACACATGCTTGAAGACTCATTGAAAGAAATTTTAGGAGAACCATACAAGGTAATAGTCAAGGAATCAAAGGAATTTGAAAAAGAAGAAATTCAAGAAGAAATTCCGGGATTACAGTCTAAAAATACTGATGAAAAATTTCACAAACCTATTGATAACTTAACAAGCCAAAAAATCTTTAATCCAAAATATACATTTGATAACTTCATAGTCGGAAATTGTAATGAACTTGCCTTTGCTGTGGCAAAAGCAGTATCGGACAATCCCTCCACATCATATAATCCACTGTTTCTCCATGGTAATTCAGGTCTTGGAAAAACTCATTTAATGCACGCAATAGGAATACATCTTCTTGAAAATTTTAATAATATAAATATTTTATATGTATCATCAGAAATGTTTACAAATGAGCTTATAAAATCTATACAAGACCAAAACAGCAGCAGAGAATTCAAAAAGAAATACAGAAACTTAGATGTGCTTCTGATAGATGACATTCAATTTCTAGAGGGAAAAGAAACGACCCAAATTGAATTTTTCAATACATTCAATGATTTATATGCCAATAATAAACAGATAATAATTTCAAGTGACAGACCGCCAAATAAATTAGTCAAGCTCGACGAAAGGCTGAGATCAAGATTTTCATGGAAAATGGTTGCAGAACTTCTTCCGGCTGATCTGGAAACCAGAGTTGCCATTTTGCAAAAAAAAGCAGAAAATGAAAAAATAGAAGTCAATGATGATGTATATGAAGTAATTCAACTAATATCACAGAAAATACCTGATAATATAAGGAACCTGGAGGGGGCTTTTAACAGAGTGGTATCCTTTGCAAATATAATGAAATGTGATGTGAATATTCCTTTTGCAAAGCGTATATTGAATGATGTTATCGGAATCGGCGGAAATAAAATAACACCTCTGCAAATAAAAGAAATTGTAAGCAAATACTACAATATCAAAGTTTCTGATTTGGAATCCTCTAAAAAAACTAACAAAGTTGCATATCCCAGACAAATTGCTATGTATCTTTGCAGAATTATGACAGACCACTCTTTTCCGCAAATCGGAAAAATATTCGGAAATAGACACTATACTACAGTTATGCACGCTTGCGACAAAATTCAGGCAGAATTAAAAACTGACAGTAACTTAAAAGAAATAATTGAAGATATTAAAAAGAAAATAAGTACTGTGGATCAAATATAATAACTTTACAATGTTATCAACAGTTTCTTAACAACAAAAAAATAAGATTTTATAATAACTCTAAAAGTTATCCACATAATCCACAAGACCTACTACTATTACTACTAAAAAAATATAAAAATAATAATAGATTTCGGAGGCAAAAATGAAATTCAGATGTCAACAGCAAAAACTATCAAAAGCACTTAATATAGTTTCAAGAGCAGTAACATCAAGAACAACAATTCCTGTTTTGAAAGGAATCCTACTTGAAGTAAATAATGGGAAGTTAACTATGTCTGCATCAGATCTTGACATAGCAATAAAAAATACGATAGATGTTGAAGTCGTTGAAAAAGGTTCAGTTGTCATAACTGCAAAACTATTCGGTGACATTATAAGAAAACTTCCATCATCAGAAATAGAAATAAAAAGTGACGAAAACAATAATATTGTAATCGATTGCTTAACATCAGAATTTAAAGTTGTCGGAATGTCAACAGATGAATTTCCTATTTTTAATACAAAAATTGATGTAACAAACTCAATTACATTCGACAAAAAATCTCTTAAGACTATGATTGAAAAGACGGCATTTGCAGCAAGTCTTGATGAAGCAAGAGGAATAATTACAGGTGTTCTCATTGAACTTAACGAAGATGAGATGACGATGGTCGCAATAGACGGATACAGAATGGCAATAACAAAAAAAGACTACACCACTGTAAACCCTAAAAAAATAGTAATTTCAGTAAAAACACTAAACGAAATAAGTAAAATTTTAAATGATATTGATGAAGAAGAAAATGTAAACCTTTATCTAAATGAAAAGAAAGCAATTTTTGAAATGGGAAATTGCAAAGCTGAATTAAAAATTATGGAAGGTGAGTTTATAAAGTATAAAGATATTCTTCCGAAAGATAATAAAATAGAGGTTATTATAAACAGATCAATGTTTTTGAACAGTATAGAGAGAGCTTCTCTTTTATCGAAAGCCGGCAAAAATAACCTTATAAGAATGAATATATCAGAGAATGTGGTAACAATTACATCAAATTCAGAAGAAGGAAATGTAAAAGAAGATATTATAGTAACAAAAAAGGGAGAAAATCTCATAATAGGATTTAATGCTCAGTATGTTATTGATGTTTTGAAAAATATTGATGACGATGAAGTTAAAATGCTACTGAACACTCCTATCACACCTTGTCTTATTGAACCACTGGAAGGAAACGAATATAAATATTTAGTTTTGCCGGTGAGAATCAACTAAAATGTACATAAAAAGTTTAGAATTAAAAAACTACAGAAATTATGAAAATTTCTTTATTGAATTCAGTAAGAATCTGAATCTTATAGTGGGTCAGAATGCTCAGGGAAAAACAAATCTCATTGAGGCAATTTCTCTTTCTTCAATAGGAAAATCTTTTCGTACTTCAAAAGATAATGAATTATTAAAATTCGGAGAGGAAACTGCAACAATAAAAGTTTCTGCAGAAAAAAATATAATTGATACAAAAGTTGAAATTTCAATAAATAAGCAGCATAAAAAATCTATAAAAAAAGACGGAAATATAGTAAAAAAACATCAGAATTGATAGATAATATAATTATAGTTATTTTTTCTCCTGAAGATCTTAAAATAGTCAAGGATGAACCTGAAAAACGCAGAAGATTTATAGATAGAGAGCTTGCTCAGATAAAGCCTGCATATTACGATTGTCTTTCAAATTATAAGAAGATATTAGCACATAGAAATGCTCATCTCAAAGAAGATTTCATTGATAGTAGTATCTTGGAAATTTTGGATGAACAACTTATTTCTTACGGAAGTAAGCTTATGGAAATGAGAAATGATTTCATCAATAAAATAGATAATTTTTCCGGAAAAATTCATAAAAATATTACCAATTGTAAAGAAATTTTAAAGATCAAGTATGATCCGAATATAACTTTTGAAGATAATATTCATATACAAAAAAATATTTTCAGAGATATTATAAAAAAATCTTTTGAGGTTGATAAAAAGTTAAGAACTACCACTAAAGGTCCCCACAAAGACGATATGCTGTTTTTTATTAACGGTATAAATGTGAGAAACTTCGGTTCACAGGGACAACAAAGAACCTGCGCTCTTTCCTTAAAACTTGCAGAGCTTGATTTTATTAGAGAAGAAGCTGATGAAGATGGAATATTACTTTTAGATGATGTTATGAGTGAACTTGATGAGGAAAGAAGAGATTATCTGATAAAAACTTTGAAAAATAATCAGATTTTTGTAACTACCACAGATTTGGAAGAGAGTTTGATTAAAAATTACAAAGATGTTAAAATTATAGAAATTGAGAATGGAAAAGTTATATAAAAACGAAAATAATAGGTGAGGAAAATGAATAAAAAAGATATTAAATTTATATTAGAAATCATATTGGCGGCGATAACAATATATGTACCAACTCTCATGAAAAATTATATATTTCAATATTATGATGATATGCTATCTATTGAACCTATAGAAATATGCAGATACTGTATTACAACTTTAGCAATTATATGTTTCATATATCATATAGTTTATAGGATATCTAAAATTATTATTAACGATAATAATGAAAATAAATAAATTTAATAATTGTATAGGGCTGGTATATAAAATTAAAATATCGTTTTTTACCGTTTAATTTGCGTTTTAAAGGTGTTTTTAATATTAGCTGATAAAACAAGTCAAAAACAGATTTATTTCTTGAAAAAATCTGTTTTTTTTTGTATAATGTAATTCGAGTTTGAAGATAAAAAATATAATAAAAAGGCAGGATTTAATGAGTTCAAAAGTAAATAATAATAAATATAATGCTGATCAGATACAGGTTCTTGAAGGTTTTGAAGCCGTAAGAAAACGCCCGGGAATGTATATAGGTTCCACCGGTCCAAGGGGACTTCACCATTTAGTTTACGAAATTGTAGATAACAGTGTTGATGAAGCCCTTGCCGGATTTTGTAAAAAAATAAAGGTGACTATAAATGAAGATAATTCTATCACCGTAGTTGACGATGGTCGTGGAATGCCGGTTGATATGCATCCGAAGATGAAAATTCCTGCGGTGGAAGTAATTCATACAGTTCTTCATGCCGGTGGTAAGTTCGGTGGTGGAGGATACAAGGTTTCCGGGGGACTTCACGGTGTAGGTGCATCTGTTGTAAATGCACTGTCTACCAAAATGACTGTGGAAATAAGCCGCGGCGGAAAAGTGTACGATATAGAATTTTCCAGGGGCAAAACCACTAGAAAATTAAATGAAATAGGTGAAAAAAAAGTCACAGGTTCAAAAACAACATTTTGGCCGGATCCTGAAATTTTTGAAGAAACAGTATATGATTATGGAACTCTTCAGCATAGATTGAGAGAAATGGCTTTCTTAACTAAAGGAATTCAAATTACTCTGGAGGATAAAAGAGCCGGTCAGAAGAAAAAAGAAGTTTTTCATTATGAGGGAGGACTTAAAGAATTTGTAACTCATCTCAATAATAATAAAGATAAGATTCACGAAAGTGTTTTTTATTTTGAGTACACTAATAATAATCAGGAAGTTGAAGTCGCAATGCAGTATACCGACAAATATAATGAACTTCTTTTATCCTATGCAAATAACATCAATACAGTGGAAGGCGGTTCACATTTAGCCGGATTTAAATCAGCTCTCACAAGGGTTATGAATGATTATGCCAAGAAGAATAATATAGTGAAGGAAGGAGAATCACTTTCCGGCGAAGATGTCCGTGAAGGTTTAACAGCAATAGTTTCAGTTAAATTGACACATCCTCAGTTTGAAGGGCAGACTAAGGCTAAACTTGGAAATACTGAAATGAGAGGTTTTGTTGAAACGTCAACCAGTCAGAATTTGTTAGCATTCTTGGAAGAAAATCCTAAACAAGCAAATTCAATTTTAAACAAATGTTTAAGTGCATCCCGTGCTCGTGAAGCTGCTCGTAAGGCAAGAGCTCTTGTAAGGAGAAAATCAGAAATGCAAGGTCTTTCACTTCCGGGCAAACTTGCTGATTGCTCAGAAAAAGATCCTAAGCTGTCAGAAATTTTCTTAGTAGAGGGTGACTCTGCAGGTGGTTCTGCAAAGCAGGGAAGAGATAGACAAAGGCAGGCTGTTCTACCTCTTCGCGGTAAGATTTTGAATGTGGAAAAAGCTCGTCAGGATAAGATGCTTAACTCTGAAGAAATCAAGAATATGATTACAGCGTTCGGTTGTGGAATCGGAAGTGAATTTGATATTTCAAAGTTGCGTTACCATAAGATTATTATTATGACAGATGCCGATGTTGACGGTGCTCATATCAGAACTCTTCTGTTGACATTCTTCTATCGTTATATGACACCGCTTATTGAAGGTGGATATGTTTATGCCGCACAGCCTCCGTTATTTAGAGTTCAGAAAAACAGAAAATCATGGTACACATACTCAGATCGTGAGCAGGAAAAACTGTTAAAGGAAATTGAAAATATGCCGGGTAAACTTGAAATTCAGCGTTACAAAGGTCTTGGTGAAATGGATTTTAATCAGCTTTGGGATACAACTATGGATTATAATAAGAGAACAATGGTTCAAATTACAGTTGAAGATGCCACAGCAGCCGATGAAATTTTTACAACACTTATGGGAGATAAGGTTCCTCCTCGTAAAAAATTCATTGAGGAAAACGCAAAGTACGCGACTCTTGATATTTAATTAAATTTTATTTTAGTCAGTCAAGAATTATATATTTGAAATAATACGGGAGGAAGTATTGGATACTTTATTAGAAGATCAGAATATTATACAACATGAAATTCACGATGAGATGAAAGAATCTTATATCGACTACGCCATGAGTGTTATAGTCGGAAGAGCTCTTCCGGATGTCAGGGATGGTATGAAGCCGGTACACAGAAGAATTTTATATGGAATGTCACAGCTTGGTGTCACTCCGGATAAACCATATAAGAAATCTGCCAGAATTGTGGGAGAAGTAATGGGTAAATATCACCCTCACGGTGATAGCTCAATTTATGATGCTATGGTTAGAATGGCTCAAGATTTCTCTATGAGATATCCTCTGGTTGACGGACACGGAAACTTCGGTTCAATAGATGGAGATGGAGCTGCTGCTCAGCGTTATACTGAAGCAAAAATGTCATATTTTTCACTTCAGATGCTGAGAGATATTGAAAAAAATACTGTTGATTTTGCACCTAACTTTGATGGTGAAGAAAAGGAACCTGTAGTTCTGCCTTCCCGTTATCCGAATTTACTTGTCAATGGTTCTAATGGTATAGCTGTCGGTATGGCTACTTCAATTCCACCTCATAATTTAACTGAAGTAATTGATGCTACGGTTAAGATTATAGACGACCCGGAGGCTACAGTTGAAGATTTAATAAAGATTGTGCAAGGACCTGATTTTCCAACGGGAGCACAGATTTTAGGAAAAAGTGGAATAAGAGATGCCTACAGAACTGGAACCGGAAAAATCAAGGTTCGTGCCGTTTGTGAGATCGAGGAAACAAAAAAAGGGAGATTACAGATTATAGTTTCTGAAATTCCTTATGCCGTAAATAAAGCAAGGCTTATTGAAAAAATTGCTGATTTAATAAAGGATAAGAGAATTGACGGAATCTCAGATATCAGAGATGAATCCAACAGAGAAGGTATGAGAATCGTAATTGAGCTGAAGCGAGATGCAAATCCTCAAATTACTTTGAATCAGTTGTACAAACATACTCAGATGCAGGATAATTTCAGCTGTATTATGATTGCACTTGTGGATGGTCAGCCAAAACTTTTAAATCTTTATGATATGCTTTCTGAATATATAAAGTTTCAGAAGGAAGTTGTTACAAGAAGAACTCAGTTTGATTTAGAAAAGGCCGAGGCAAGAGCACATATATTAGAAGGACTTAGAATTGCCCTTGATAATATTGATGAAATTATTAAGATAATCAGAAATTCATATAATGATGCTAAAGAGAAGTTAATGGAACGCTTTGGTCTTTCTGCAATTCAGGCTCAGGCTATCTTGGATATGCGTCTTGCCAGACTACAGGGTTTGGAAAGAGAAAAGCTTGATAAGGAGTACAGCGAGCTAATGGATAGAATAGCATACTACAGAGCTATTTTATCTGATGAAGCAATGCTTATGGGAGTTATCAAAGCAGAACTTCTTGAAGTTAGAGATAAATGGGGAGATGAAAGAAGAACTAAACTCTCACCTGATGCTTCCGACTTTGAAGATGAAGACCTTATTGAAGAAGAAAATGTTGCTGTAACATTGACCCATCTCGGATACATTAAGAGGGTTCCGGCTGATACCTATAAGGCTCAGAGAAGAGGCGGAAAGGGTATAATGGGAATCACCACAAGGGATAACGATTTTGTTAAGGATTTAATCATGACATCAACCCATGATTATTTAATGTTCTTTACAAATACAGGTAAAGCTCACAAACTTAAAGCCTTTGAAATTCCGGAAGCTTCGAGAACTGCAAGGGGAACTCCTGCTGTGAATTTCTTGAGTTTGATGCAAAGAGAAAGAATTACGGCACTGATTCCGGTTAAAGAGTTTGCCGAAGATAAATATTTAATTGCTGTAACTAAACAGGGTACAATTAAGAAAACATCTTTGTCAGAATACAATACTAACAGAACCAGTGGAATTATTGCAATTAAGCTTAAGGATGATGACAGACTTATTGATGTTAAACAGACTACAGGCTCAAACAGTGTAATCATAGTGACTAAGAAAGGTAAATGTATATGTTTTTCTGAAGAGGATGTACGGGCAATGGGCAGAATTGCCGGCGGTGTTCGTGCCATTAAACTTGATAAAGATGATGAAGTTGTTTCCATGTCCCTCGTGGATCCTGAACAGGAGCTTTTGGTGGTTACAGAAAACGGCTATGGTAAGCGAACACCTGTTAAGGAATACAAGATCCAGGTTAGAGGAGGAAAGGGACTTCTTACATACGACAAGAGTAAGTTTAAAAAGACCGGAGCATTGATTGGAGCAATGGTTGTAGATAAAGATGATGAGGTTCTTCTGATAAACTCTGAGGGAATAATAATAAGAATTCGTGCAAATGAAATTTCCGAACTCGGACGTGCAACACAGGGCGTTAAGATTATGAAAGTACAGGACGAGACAAAGATAGTTGCAATGGCAAAGGTCATTAAAGGTGAAGATGAGACTTCGGAAGATAAGTCTGAAGAACAGATTCAGCTTTAGAGTGGCTTTAAAATAACAAAATCAGGGTATATAGTCACCGTGTAGATATTGTATTTATACAGAAAACTATTGAAAAGAGGAGTTAAGAATGGATAAAATTAATTTTATTATCCCCGGAAAGCCTGAATATCTGACGATGGTTAGACTTGCAATAGGTTCTATTGCATCAAATGCCGGATTCAATTTAGAGGAAATTGAAGACATTAAGACTGCGGTTTGCGAGGCATGTAAACATGTATCCTGCCACGGTTTTAATGGATTTTCTGAGAAATATGAAGTAGAATGTAATGTATCAGAGGGTCTAATCGAAATTATCGTTCAAGATGATTGTGAATGTCATTCTCTAGAAAAGACACATAAACCTTGTAAAGTTTGTCCAAGTGAGGGTGACCTGGGAATTTATGTCGTAGAGACATTGATGAATGAAGTAAAGTTTGGTAGAGATGAAAACGATCATAAGTTCGTTAAGATGGTGAAAAAGGCATGACAAACCGGGAAAAATTTACCGAGTACAAGAAAAATCCTACAATTGAATTAAGGAATGAGATAGTAGAGGAACATCTTTACATGGTAGATATCCTAATTAGAAAATATCTGAATAAAGGTGTTGAATATGATGACCTCTATCAAGTAGGAGCTTTGGCACTCGTTCAAGCTGTTGAGAGATTTGATCCTGAAAGAGGCTTTGAATTCAGCTCTTTTGCTACACCTACAATTTTAGGCGAAATTAAAAAATACTTTAGAGATAAACAGTGGAGCCTGAAAGTTCCAAGACGCCTAAAGGAAATTTCTTCTAAAATTCAGGATGTTAAGGATAAACTTTATTCCGAATACAGAAGATCTCCTACTGTTTCGGAAATGGCTGAAGCTACCGGATTTACCGAAGAACAGATTATTGAAGCTATAGACAGTTCTCAGGCCTACGGAACCTATTCTTTAGATAAGACTTTTGATGATGCCGGTGAAGACGGAGAAAATGCGTTTCTGGAGAGATATACAGGTTTTGATGAAAAGGGCTTTGAGAGAATTGAAACATCCGAGATTATCGACAGTGTTTTAGATACTTTCAATGAGCAGAATAAGTATATTTTTAGAGAAAGATTTATTTATAATCGCTCTCAAGCTGATATAGCAAAAACTTTGGGAGTTTCTCAAATGACAATTTCTCGTGCAGAGAGAAATATAATCAAGCAATTTCGAGCGGAACTCCACAGACAGTAAATTTTGATTACATAGAAAATTACGAAAGGAGAAATAAAGTATGAAATTAGAATTATATATGTTTGACACATGTCCGTTTTGTCGCAGAGTAATCGGTGAAATAAATAAAAGTGGTAGAAATGATATTACATTCTACAATATTTTGAACGATGATGATGCGAGAAAGCGTTTAATTAAGGTTGGCGGAAAGAGGCAAGTTCCATGCTTGTTTATAGATGGAAAACCTATGTATGAGAGCGGCGATATTATTAAGTGGCTTAACGAAAATCCACAGAAGTAATTCTTTCAGAATTTTAAGAGTGTGATTACCTTAGAGATATTGCTTCAATTGAAGGTGCTGTTGTGATAAATGATAAGAAAAGTAATATAGTAAAAATTTCTGTTTTAAGTGTTTTGAGCACAGTGTTACTGCCACAATTTTCCTATGGGACATCCTGGGTATGGGTATCCGATTTAACTCCGTACAAAATATTTCCGATTATAGCAATTATAACGGTTTTGATAGAAATGGAAATATTGATAAATTTTACGGAAGCGAAGCATAACAGGAAAAAAACATTTTTATCAGTATTGGCAGGTAATATGCTATCATTTATAATTGCGTACTTGCCTATCTGCGGTTATGTTGATACTGCTGATTCTGTATTGGATGCTGTAGGACAGGTTTCGGCAACTGCTATCAATGTTGCTCTTCTTGTGGGTGCGGTATTATTTAAGATTCCCGTGGTCTATATATCTATGAAAAATTCAGAAGGTAATAATAAAAAATTACTGCTTACGCTGGCAGTGTCCGTTGCAATTACCCTTTTATTAACTTTCGTTGCCGAGTGGTATTTTTGTAAAGGAATGTGGGCGGCATAGACAGGTATGGACAAAGGAGAAATAATCTCCCCAAGTTGTAGGGCAAAAGCCCTGAGAAAATTATGATAGCGTATATAAGTTTTGTTGATGCTAACAGGTTTATTTTTTGGGGAGTCTTTGAGGCTTCTAACCGGTTTTTTTAAAACATACATCGAATATTTTAGAAAACATGAATTAAACTAAAATTTATCACACAATACATTATCTGAGTTCATCAATTCCTTTATTTGCAAGTTCATCGGCTTTGTTGTTCATTTCCGTTATATATTTAAAATCATCGAAGGTGAATTTCGCACCGTTCCACTCCACAAATTTTGCATATAATTTATTAAAATCAGTAGATGGACTGTCTAGGTTGACATGCCCCTTCACTCTGAAAAAATCAACTTTTTTATGTTTTCTAACCAGTGAAAGAAGCTCTTCCCAAAGCTCTCTGTTTTCCACAGGCTTTTTTTGAGAATTTTTCCAGTTATTCTTTTCCCAGCCCACATACCATTTTTCTCTAAAGCAATTTGCAACATAGGAACTGTCTGTAAAAATTTCAATTTCAAGTCTGTCACGGGTCAGGGCTTTTAGTGCGGAAATAACGGCAGTGAGTTCCATTCTGTTGTTAGTTGTATTTGCTTGCTTACCGTACAGTTCTTTTTTGTGTTCGCCAAATTCCAAGACGGCACCCCAGCCACCTAAATTATTATCATTTTGATTTCCGGCACAACCGCCGTCCGTATATAGTTTAAGTATGTTTTTCATGGGTATTTTTCCTTTGTGTGTTGCTATAAAAATTATATCACAAGCAAGATTCAATCTCAATTTTTTGTCATAGCAGGTAATAAATGATATAATTAGTGCCGGCTATTAAGTCAGGCAATGATTTAATCAGTAATGACAATTTTTTGTCGACAACACTTATCACACAAAATCCAATTATAAAATGTACCGGCAGACATTACTTGATGTTGGTAGGAAGTAGGCATGTATAGAGCATTATTTTAAGGTGACTGATAGATTATGAGTTTATATTTTTCCTCATTTGCCAGCGGAAGCTCCGGCAATTGTTATATGATAAAAAGCGAAAGCACGATAATTCTTGTAGATGTTGGAATTGCAGGAAAACACATTCTTTCAGGTTTAAGCAGACATGGCTTTAAGGCAAAGGATATTGATGGAATTCTTGTTACTCACGAGCATGTGGACCATGTAAGAAGCATTAGAATGCTTGGAAAGAAATCCGAAAATGCAAATATATATAGTTCAGGAGGAACCTTTGAACAAATTGCGGATAGAATATCTGAAGAAAGAACAGTAATAGTTTCTGCCGATGAAAACTTTACAATTGGAGATATGGAAATCCTTCCTTTCGACCTGTCTCACGATGCGGCAGAACCTTTGGGTTATTCTGTAAAATGTGACGGCAGGCAGATTACCATAATTACTGATACCGGTTGTGTCAGTGATGAAATGCTTGAGAAAATGGTGGAATCGGATCTTTTAGTTCTTGAGGCAAACCATGAAGTTAATATTTTGAGAATGGGTTCATATCCTTTCTCCTTGAAACAGAGAATCCTCGGAAATGAGGGACATCTTTCCAATGAAACGGCAGCAAATGCACTCTGTCATGTTTTAAAGGAACTTAAAGGCAGAAAAGTTCCAAAAGTTATGCTTGCACACCTGTCCAGAGAAAACAATACTCCTCAACATGCTTTCTTAACTATAAACAATATGTTATTTGAAGAGGATTTTATGGAGGGCAAGGACTATGAAATGTCAGTGATTCCAAGAAATGAAGTCAGCGATTTGATAGAGATTTAAAAAGTAACGGAAGATAGGCAAGTTATATTTGTTTGTTCGATTAAATTTTGTAGGGGAAGATAACAGATACTATGAATATATCCATAATCTGTATAGGAAAGTTAAAAGAAAAATATTGGAAAGATGCTCTTTCTGAATATCGTAAGAGATTGAAAAATTACTGTAATTTGAATATCGTAGAACTGAGGGAAACCAGGCTGCCTGCAAATTCCGGCGAAGCGGATGAAACTTTTGTAAAATTTTCTGAGGGACAAGAAATACTTTCGCACATAGATAAGAGTATGCAGGTAATAACCCTTGAGGTTAAAGGGAAAAAATTAAGCTCCGAGGCTTTTGCAAAGAAAATTGATGATTTTGCAATAGCAGGTAAGAGTGATGTTGCCTTTGTTATAGGAGGAAGTCTTGGGCTTTCAGAAGAGGTCAGTGCTAGAGCAAATTTTAAGCTGTCTTTTTCGGATATGACTTTTCCCCATCAGATGATGAGGGTAGTTTTGGTTGAACAGATTTACCGCTCATTTAAGATAAACAGGAATGAGCCTTATCATAAATGAAGTTTCCTTGCCGTGTAAATATTGTGTTAAAAATATTTTTAGTAGTTAATAATTTATCTAATAGGAAATATGTCGATAACCAGTGAAAATTTCACCCCCAGATAAGGTTAATTAATCAGTGAAAATTTCACCCCTCCAAGACCGCCGTCAGGCGGTCTTCAATATTTGTTTGAGTGTGGTGCGAATATGGCATTTTTTTATATGAGGTTTTCCTCCTCAAACTGAGCATTGCGTTTTTGAAGCTCCTTTATAAGTATAATCCAAGTTCAGGTATAATTATATAGATAAACCGGAATTTATTAATGCACGTTCTCTTTATATGACTTATTAAGCAGCTTTATCCACTTCTTTTGTCTGTGCGAGTAAAATGCTTTTGCCCACAAATATACAAACGGCGTTTTCCATCCTGCCCCGATTTCCACCTCGTCGGTGTATTCCGTTTTACCGTCAGCAGTTTCTTTGAGAATAATTCGATGATTCCATACGGGGCAAAAAGGATTGCCCTCATTTGTATAGATGTTGTTCGGGTTGAATTCCTTAACATTGATAACATGAACACCGAGCGGAATAAAGCCAAACATCTTAAAATCGAAAGAGAAACTTCTGCCAACTTCCCAAACCGGTTTGGTTTGTCCATCGACGCTTTCGAATGTAGCATAAGGCTTGGCAATATATGCAAGCGTATCGAATCTTTGCAGCAGTTCAAAAACTTTGCTTTTCTTAATCGGAAAAGCGACAGTCTTTTTAATAGTCATTTTCATTGATCATTCCTCTTTTCCAAAGCGGGTAGTTGCCTCGACAGATTCATGTTTATCGAATTTTACAAATTGTAACTTATTTTGACATTCAAAAAATCAAAACAACCAGACCAGCAATAATCGCCGCACCGACGATTCAGATCTGAGTCAGTATCCCGCGTTTTTTTAACATCTGTTTTCAAGTTTGAACATAAGGCATATTTACATTCGGAATCTTCCGGAATTTACTTTTTCCCACCAATACCTTATCAATTACGATTCCGTAATACCAATTCATGACCTCAAGAAACAAAAGCGCCTGTAAATACGCCGAAAGAAAATTGTCTGCCTTATTCCATAGCCCAACGATTAAAAAAAGTGCAGCTGTCATCACGATAAGAAATGCAGTCATGAATACTTTTCGCCTCCTTTTAATGACCTCTCTGTCAGCCAACCCCATCTCATATATTTTTTCCTGATAAGTCCTCGGATAAAAATACAATACGTTCAGGGCACCATTCCCGACGTCTATCTTTACCATTACAGTGAAAAGAAGGCAGTACAATATCAGTTGAAATACGATCATTAGCTTTCTTCTTACAAATTCAGGCTTTAGGAATCTCTTATTTTCTTTACTTTACAATTCATTAAATGTCGTCCCAAATATCTGTACGCAAAAGTTTTGATTACGGATATCTCTTGATGATGATTTTTCAATAGTTCATCCGGAGAATCATATACGCCAAAATCCTGTTTAATTCCTTCGCTTTGTATATATGTGTTGTTTCTGTCAAAATTAATTGTTGGATGTCGAAAATCCTTTACCGCTACTCCATAACCACAAAAATAACCGGTGCAGCCTGCAAATTTTTTCTGTAAACTAGATAAATATTTTTGATCCAATATAAAAGCCTCCAGTTCATACCATTTATCTTCAAAATATACTTCAACCCAGCTGTGAAGTATGTTCTGGGGGGCGTTTTTGTAAACAAAACCGCTCATTGCACCCTTTTGCAGTTGTTTATCTATCGTAAATCCATGCACACGGCAAGGGATTTCGCAGGCACGAAGCAATGCCATAAACAGAGTTCCTTTTGTATTGCATTGACCATATCCGTCTTTAAGAACTCTGGATGCCGGAATATTGTCATCAACATTGTATCCGAATTCAACATCGTCTCTTACAAAGTTATAAATGGATTTAAGGCAGTCAAATTTATTTTGTTTCTTCCAACGCTTCGCCTCTATTAGTTTTTGAATGCTCGGATTTGAAAAATCCAGCATTTGGGTTTCCCTCAAGTATTGATTCATTTTATGCCCCTTCGCAAATTCGCATTAGTCGTATTGAAAGTCCGATCCGCCTTTTCACACTGTCAGCAGACGGTAGATTGTCAGAGGGACATACCATACGGCTACAAGCAGTTACCACGCAAGAACAACAATTCCAACCATTCCGTCTACAATGAAGTTTACGGCGATAATTCCAATGGTAAAGGAAATACTACTGCGTCCGGACGGAGTAAGCCATAGAAACATTCTCTGTATACCGAATGGAATGCCGCAAAAAATAACTACATAGAAGTATTCTATCTACCTGTCTTTTAACAACAGGATCTTACCCCAAGTAAACAAAAGATAGGCAATAACCACAGTCAAAACCGTTTTCTTGAAAAATTCCTTTAAGATTTCTGCCCGCGTCATAGTCCCAACTTCTTTTATCATGCGGAATATATCTAATCCATACCACTCCTTTAGTTAGGCACAGTATACCACAAAAGACAGGGTGCATCTATAAGAACAGCCATATCGGAAAGTTTCTTTTCGACCTGCTTTAAGCTACCTGCCGTCTGTTCACTGTCAAGGATCAGCCCATCTATTTTCTCTATCAAATTCTCATACTGCTTAATGTTATTTTCGGTAAGAAAATTCATTGTCTTTGCAGCCTGTTTCAGATTATATATTTTCGCCCAATGCTCATAGCCTGCCGACTGCTGCGCCTTGATATTATTTTCAATATCAATCAGTAGAGATATTCCTTGTTCCTGCTTCGGTATCTTAACATTACGACTTCTTATTCCTGCAATGCGTTTTTGGATTGCTTCTTCCGTATAATCTGCTCCCAGCGTTTTCAGCCTTGTAAATCGCTCCTGTCCGGGTGCACGGCAGGATATATATTTTCCGCGTTTGATTTCATAACCGGAAGCTTGCAGCTTCTCTAAAAGCTTTTCAAAATCCGTTACCTGAGGAATCAGAAGGTCAACCGCCTCTTTCAGTTTTCCTTTCCAGCTTGAACCTGTTTTTGCCGTTTGATACTCAATATAGCTTTTTCCTTTTTGTCCTCTTTCCGGAGTAATAACTGACAATCCGTTTTCATAGCATAAACGGTCGCTGATATTTCTAATCCCGTAGTAGCTTCTTTCATTGTAGTTATATTTATGATAGTCTACGAAATTAATGGCACAAAAAATGATGTGATTATGAACATGCCCTTTATCAATGTGGGTGGTTAGAACATATTCATACTGTCCTTTTGTTACGGCGTCCGCAAGCTGCTTTCCAATCTCATGGGCTTTTTCAAAACTGACCTCTCCCGGTTCAAAGGACTGTATCAGGTGATGGGCTAAATTGTTTCCTTTATCAAGTGCCTGTGAAAGTGTAAAGGCAAATTCTATATCTGCGGTTTCATAGCTGCATCCGAAAGAAGATACAAGCATTTTATCATCGGTTTTATCGGGGTTTTGGATATATTCAAGAGCTTTTTTCAGTGTGCTTTTAATAGGCTTAATCTTTGTAACCGCCATATCTCTTTTAAGGCTCCTTTGATTTCTTCTATATCTTCCTGATACACATTTCCTGTTGCATTGGCTCTTTTTGCAATCTGATTGATGTTGTCCCCGATTTTTTGAAGCTCTGCCGTCATTTCCTTTATATCGTTGTGATCGATCTGAATGATATATCCGTCTATCGCCATTTTCCGAAGGTATGCTTCCATGTTGCTTGTAGGCACTTGTTTCATTTTTTGTTCAATCAGACTACGTTCTTCTTTCGTAACCCGAAATTTAATCTGCACATTTCTTTTTCTGTTATTCATAGGTGAATTTCCTTTCTGCTTTTATAGAGGATTTGGGACACTTCCCAAGTGTCTGCCCCAGCAGGCTTTAGTCTGCGAGGGTACAAGCAAAATCTCTGACGCCGGAACTGCGGAAAATAGAGTTTTTTTACGGAAAGGGTACCCCTTTCCTATGCTTGCTATTCCACTTATCCCTTAATCTCTACAACAACAGAAATTCACTTTTTGCCAAAGGTTACAAAAAGAAAAGACTTGAATTCAAATATAACAAATGCTATAATATAACTAAGTTATATTTGAGGAAAGGAGGAAGTAAAAAATGGCTAATGGCGATTACGAAACAACTCATAAAAAAATATTGGATTGTGGAAAGAATATTTTCAAAACACAAGGCTTTGAAAAAGCTAATTTAAGAGCAATCTGCAAAGCAGCGGGTGTAACTACCGGTGCTTTTTATGGTCATTTTGAAGATAAAGAAGCTCTTTTCTCCGAATTAGTAGAGCCAATCGTGAATCAGATACAAAGTTCTTATGCTCTGTATGAAGGTAAGAGTTTTAATGTTTATAAAAGAGAAAATCATATAAAGAAAGAAACTATTTCCAAGATTTTGGAATCAAAAGCACAAGGTGCTATTGAAATGGTTCTATATTTCTTTGAACATAAAGATGTATTTGAATTACTGGTCTTTGGTTCTTATGGAACAAAATTTAACAACTTTTTAGACGGGATTATTGAGAAAGAAGATAAAAATCACTTTGACATTTTGAGCATGATATACGGAGCGGATCATGTAAATAATGTGATAACTAATAGAGGAATTCACCTAATCAACCATGCATATTTTTATGCTTTATCGGAAGTAGCAGTTCATTCTAAAAGTAAAGAAGAAGTGAAATTGAATGCAACTTTGATTTCAGAGTTCTTTAATGAGGGGTGGAAAAAGATTCGAGGAATATAAACAAATTTTTTGCCTGAAACATAACTTAGTTATATTTCAGAATTGCAGAAGAATAAAACAGGATATTGTTTCTATATGAAAATAGAAATATATCATATTTAAAAATCAAGGAGGACAAAATTATGAATTTAAAAGGTATTGTAAAGATAGCAGTATTCTCTGTTATTGGTTTTGTATTAACAATGGGATTAGGGTTTTTGACGGGATCGTTTGGAATGCTTCCAAGTTTATATTTATCATCAGCCCTGCCAACAATTATTGTAGCACCGGTCTTTGTTATTATGTGTAAACAGGTCGGGCAAAGAGGTACAGCATTTTTATACTTTCTATTGATGGGTGTTTTCTATGTTCTCATGGGAATGTGGCCGGTAATTGCTGTTTGTGCTATTGCAGGAGTTTTAGCAGAACTTGTAATTGGTAAAAAGGAAAATTATGAGAATAAGAATATGAAGATTGGGGCTGCGTTTGGAGCAGGTATGTTCATATATTCCTTACATGCTATGTATTTTACGTTTGTATTTGGTGTAGAAGGACTTACAAAGCAATTCCCCAAAATGTTTACAAAGGATTATGCAACATTCCTTTATGATTTTTACACTCCTACAAACATATTAATTTGTCTATTGATTGCAGCTGTCGCATCAGTCATAGGTGCTTATTTTGGAACATATATTTACAATAAATTTTTTAGCGATAGGAAGAAGAAAAGTGTTTTGTAGAGATGAAAAAAATAATATAAGCAAGTACCAACTATCAGATAAAATCAACCCGCTTACTATAGTTGGGTTGATTTTACTATTTTCAGTTATTTTAACAATAGGAGAACAATCCCAATACTTACTTTCCCTTATTTTTGTTTTAGGACTATTATCCTTATTTTCAATTAAAAAAACATTTAGAACGATATGTTCATTGCTTATAATATGGGGACTTATTTATTTACTAAAACCCCATTTAGGAAATGTTTTGATTGGTTCTATATATACAATGCTACTTATAGTATTGAAATTTGCTCCACTTTTCATTTTGGGAAGAGTTCTGTCTTCATATAGCTCTTCGCATCTAATTGCTGCATTTAGAAAAATTGGAATTGATGGTGGAATAGGCATAGGAATTACAGTATTTTTTCGTTTTATTCCGGAAATCTCTATTAGGATGAAGGAAATAAACAACGGCATGAAAATTAGAGGATTTAAAGCAAGCATTTTCAAACCAATTAAAACATTTGAGTTATATTTTGTTCCTCTTATGTATAAGTGCATAGATATAAGCGACACCTTAACTTGTTCAATCATATCAAAAGGGATTGAATATGATGGACAAAAAACAAGTTTTCATGAGGTGAAAATTACACTTGTTGATATCGTAATGATGATCGGAGGGATGATTTTGTTGGGGGCGAGTTTATGGAAAATATTTTAGAGGCAGAAATAAGATCCTTTCATTATGGAGAGGATTTGATATTAAAAGATTTAAAAATGTCTGTAAAGAAAGGCGAAATAGTAGTCCTAACAGGTCTTTCCGGATGCGGAAAAACGACACTTTTAAGACTACTAAACGGACTTATTCCATCCTTTTATGACGGTGATTTGAACGGAGAAATCAAGATTTTAGGGAAGGATATAACGGCATATAAAAAGGGAGAGTTAGCTAAATATATTGGCAATGTATTTCAAAATCCTAAAGATCAATTTTTTTGTGATGTAGTTGAAGATGAAATTGCTTTAGTGGGTGAAAATTTGGGCTTGGACAGGGATACATTAAAAGAAAAAGTTGAAAAAGCAATGGATTTATTAGGAATAAGCCATATTAGCAAAAAATCCATTTTTGAATTATCAGGAGGAGAAAGGCAAAAAGTAGCTATAGCTGGAACTCTTATCTATGATACGGATATTATTTTTTTTGATGAGCCATCAAGCAGTCTTGATTACGATAGTATAAAACATTTCAGTGAAATACTTCTCAGATTGAAGGCGATGGGAAAGACAATAATTATAGCGGAACATAGGCTCTATTATTTAAAAGAGATTTTTAGCAGATTGATTTATATAAAAAACGGTACAATATGTGAAATTTTTCCGAATGGTAGTCTTAGTAATGATAAATGTAAGGAACTTGAGTTAAGAACACTTAATGAAAGAGAATTGATATCAGAAAAAGAACCCATTGTAGCTAAAGGATATATCAAAGTAAATAAAGCCTGCATTCATCAAGGCAAAAGAACCTTGATAGAAGAATTAACATTTGAGCTTGGAAAGAGCGAAATAATGGGAGTGATTGGTTCTAATGGTATTGGAAAAAGTACCTTAGCAAAAGCATTATGTGGATTATCTGAAAAATATTTAGATGTCAGCTATGGACAGAAACAAAGAGAAAGGCTTAAAAATTCATATTGCGTGTTACAAGATGTAGATGCTCAGATTTTTTTAGACACAGTAGAAAATGAATTGATATTTTGTAAAGATAAAAACTCGGAAAGTGATTTAGAAAAAATACGAGAATATCTAAAAGATACAGATCTGTGGCATAAAAAAACCAATCATCCGCAGAAATTATCCGGTGGACAAAAACAACGATTGGCGATTATTACTTCGTTTTTATCTGGTCGTAAACTGATAATTTTGGATGAACCAACATCAGGTCTTGATTATAAAAGTATGAAAATTATGTCCGATTTAATGACAGAAAAAGCAAAGGAGATTCCAATTATAATAATTACTCATGACTTAGAGTTGTTATTTAAAACCTGTCATTCCGTCTTAATGCTCGGTGATAAGGATTATAAAAAAATATCTGTAAAGGGAAATGAAGTGTTAATCATGGATTTTATGGATAAAAAAGGAAATTTATTGAAGGAGAAAAACTATGTTAAATAAGGTTTTTGAATATGCAGGTTCGCATAAAAAATCAATTCACTTAGCAAGTTTTATTATGCTTATTAGTGTAATTATGGGTGTGCTACCCTTTCTATTTGCATATCAGATTATCAATCCACTTATTTTAGGTGAGCAATTAGAATTTGAAAGACTTGCTATTTTATTGATCAGTATTTTAGTTTGTTTAGTGTTGCAAGCTGTCTTAGGAGGTTTAGGTCTTAATGTATCCCATAAAGCAGCATACAACACGCTACTTGGACTTCGAACATCCTTACAGAAAAAAATGGAAGATCTGCCATTGGGTGTTGTTGAAGAAAAAGGGACTGGTACAATCAAAAAAATGTTCGTGGATGATATTGGCAGTTTAGAAGTGCTTTTAGCTCATTCACTTCCTGAAGGAATAGCGAACCTAATTGTACCTATTATGGTTTATATTTCAATGTTTTTTATTGACTGGAGATTAGCGTTAATGTCATTAGCTTCTATTCCGATTAGCATTCTTGCAATGATGATTATGTACTCTGTAGGTATGAAGCAAATGGGACCATATTATATGGCAAGTGGAAAAATGAACAATACCATTATTGAGTATGTAAACGGTATGGAAGTTGTAAAAGTATTTAATAAGCAAACAGAGTCTTATGAACGCCTTTCTAAAGACATAAGTAATTACAGAGATTATGCACTCGCTTGGTATAAGACGGCATGGCCATGGATGGCGTTATATAGTGCCTTACTTCCATGCACGATTATTTTAACATTGCCTCTTGGTGGTTATTTTGTGTATATGGGCTATGCAAGTCTTTCTAACTTAATATTAGTGTTATGTCTTTCTTTAAGTATAGGATTGCCACTCTTGAAAGCTCTTGGATTTTTACCAACTATGCCACAATTAAATTATAAGATTTCTGCTTTAGAACAAGCCTTAAATATGGCTCCTTTAAAGCAGGGAGAAAATGATTTTAAGGGAACAGGACAGACTATTTTATATGATAATGTTACCTTTGGCTATCAGCTAAACAAGATGGGAGAAAATGGACAGCCCGAAACCTATATTAAGAATGTTATTCATAATGTAAGTTTTACGGCAAGAGTTGGTGAAAAGACAGCGATTGTCGGTGAATCAGGTTCAGGAAAAAGTACTTTAGCTAAACTTTTAATTCACTACTATGATGTTTTAGATGGAAGCATAAGTATTGGAGGACAAGACTTACGAGATATAAGATTGGAATCTCTCAATAAGCAAATTTCTTATGTAGCACAAGACCAATATTTATTTAATACTTCGCTTTTAGAGAATATTCGTATTGGTAATTTAGCTGCAAGCGATGATGAGGTTATTGAAGTAGCTAAAAAAGCTCAGTGTATGGAATTCTTAAATAGACTTCCGGATGGTATTTATTCTTTAGCAGGGGAAGCAGGAAAAATGCTTTCAGGTGGAGAAAGACAAAGAATATCGTTAGCGAGAGCTATTTTGAAGAATGCTCCGATTGTTGTACTTGATGAGGCAACAGCCTATGCAGATCCTGAAAATGAAGAAAAAATGGAAGCAGCTATTCGTGAACTTGTAAAAGGGAAAACCTTAATTGTTATTGCACACAAGTTACCATCTATTGTAGATGCAGATCAGATATTAGTTATGGATCATGGTCATTTAGTTGCAAATGGAAAGCATAAATACTTATTAGAATCTTCAGCAGAATATCGCAAATTATGGGATGCGACACTATTTAGTAAAGATTGGAAAATCAGCAGAAAGGAAGGTGAAATGAATGTTTAGACTAATTTCAAGAATTTTAAATTTATCAGGTAAATACAAAAACAGAATAAAGTCCGCATTTATATTTGCCTTTGTTGAATCTATATTAAGTAAAATGCCGATATTTATTGCATTTACCGTTTTGATTGGATTTTATGAAAAAAGGAATACGTCCCAAACTTTTCTATATGTAGGAATAGGACTTGTTTTAGTGGTTTTATTACAAGCTGTGGTTCACTTCTTAAGCGATAAATTACAAAGTGCAGCCGGCTTTATGATTTTTGCTGATAAAAGAATGGAGCTTGGGAATCATCTTAGAAAGCTTCCGATGGGATATTTTACAGCAGGTAATTTAGGAAAAATAAATTCTGTTTTAAGTTCGGACATGGCTTTTATTGAAGAAGTTTCCATGAGTACGATTGCCAATATGATGAGCTATGTATTATCAACACTTGTACTAACAGTATTCATGTTTGTTTTAGATTACAGAATTGGACTGATTGCGATGTGTGTAACACTGGTTGCAACATTGCTTGCAAATAGCATGAATAAAATGTCTTTATCTGAAGCGGTTATTAGACAAGAACAAAGTGAAAAACTCACCGATGCAGTTTTGTCATTTGCTGAGGGGATCAGTGTTATTAAAAGTTACAACCTTTTAGGCGAAAATTCTAAATCTCTTACAGATAATTTTATATCCTCAAAGGACACATCTATAAAATTTGAAAATAAAATAACACCATGGACAACCGGTTTAAATATTATTTATGGAATTGGGATTACATTTATTTTAGCAATGGCTTTATATCTTAATCATCAAGGAACTTTGGGACTTCCATATATGTTGGGGCTTATTTTGTTTGTGTTTGACTTATTCAGCCCTTTAAAAACACTTTATGGTGAAGCGACAAGGCTTACTGTAATGAACGCTGCATTGGATCGTATTGAAGAAGTGTTAAATGAAACTGAACTGCAAGATGTGGGCAAAAAACATATTTCAAAATCTGATACCTCAGAACCTGAAATTTGTTTTAATCATGTTAAATTTTCTTATGGTGAAAAAGAGGTCTTGCATGATATGAGTTTCAAAATGAATAAGAATACAATGACGGCTTTAGTTGGACAGTCCGGGGGAGGTAAATCCACAGTAGCAAATCTTTTGACAAGATTTTGGGATGTAGACTCCGGTGAAATTTTGATTAGAGGAGTGAATATAAAGGATGTTTCACTATCTGAATTGATGTCGGAAATCAGTATGGTTTTCCAGAGAGTTTATTTATTTCAAGATACGATTTTTAACAATATTGCCATGGGGAAAGAAAATGCAACGAAAGAAGAAGTTATAGAAGCAGCCAAGAAAGCAAGATGCTATGATTTTATTATGGCACTTCCTGATGGATTTGACACAATGATTGGAGAGGGAGGAGCAACTTTATCCGGTGGTGAAAAACAAAGAATTTCTATTGCCCGTTGCATGTTAAAAGATGCTCCTATTGTAATTCTTGACGAGGCAACAGCAAGTGTTGATGTGGACAATGAAAGCTATATACAGGAAGCAATTAGTGAATTGGTAAAGAATAAAACCTTATTAGTTATTGCTCACAGATTAAATACGATTAGGGATGCCGACAATATTGTTGTAATCAAGGAAGGGAATATTGCAGAACAAGGAACGCATAATGAGCTAATTGCTTTAAATGGGATTTATAAGAATATGGTAGAACTACAAAATAAAAATAATGGCGTAAAAATACTGTAAGAATATATTTGTAATAAATGGAGGTAAGTACTTGAAACAGGATATGAAAGAACAACTACTAACCAAAAGGCCGATAGACTTACTCTTTCAGCTATCAGTTCCGGCGGTAATCGGAATGATAGTCATCGGTCTATATCCCTTGATGGATGGGATTTTTGCCGGAAAAATTATAGGACAAACAGCAATGACCGCTTGTGGTGTTGCAATGTCCCTCACCTTTTTTAACAGCGGTGTTTCAACCTTGCTTGGTGTAGGTTCTGCGTCTGTCCTATCACGAGCCATTGGAAAAGGGGATCAGAAAACTGTAGATAAAATTATGGGTAACTTAATCTTTTGGGTGATTTTGTTCTCTGCTATCATCACAGTCGGAGGAATCCTCCTCGCACCACACTTTTTAGATATGGTCGGTGCAACAGGTGAAATTAAAGCCTATGGTATCAGATACCTTAGAGTAATTTTCATCGGTTCTCTATTTGTGAACTTTACACAGTCTGCCAACATGGTAATGCGTGGCGAAGGACTGATGAAAAAAGCCATGCTGATTATGGGTTTTGGTGCTTTGCTTAATATCATCCTTGATCCGATACTAATGACCGTTATGGGTGAATATGCCATTGAAGGTGCTGCCCTTGCAACGATTACAGCACAGTTCGTTCAGGCAGTGATAACGCTGCATTATTTCTTAAAAAAGAGTAAGGTCGTTAAAATTCATAAGATACAATCTGATGCGGAAATTAAAAAAGAAATGTTTTCTGTCGGTTCATCCGCTATGATGATGCAGCTCTTATTTATGATACAACAAACAATGCTTTATAAAATGGCATTTAAATATGGTGGAGATACGAACGGAATTTTGATGGCGGCATCGCTTCGTGTATATGCCTTTTCCTTTATTCCGCTTTGGGGAATGAGTCAGGGGCTGCAACCTGTGGTTGGTACAAACTTCGGAGCAAAACAGTTTGACAGAGTAAGACAAGGTATGAAGGTGTTTTCTATTGGAGGACTTATCCTTGCAGCAATCTTTTGGCTTCCATCTTTACTGTTTTCAAGTCAGATCCTTTCCTTGTTCGGTGTAGAGGCAAGCATTATTGCACAAGGAGTAGGAAATTTCAGATTGTTCTATTCTGTATTTATCTTGTATGGCGTGATGGTTATGACGATTACATTCTTCCAATCAATCGGAAATGGAAAGAAAGCCGGAACTATTGTTATGCTTAGACAGTTATTCTTATTTGTTCCTGCAATGATTTTTTTACCAATGGGATTTGGAATAAAAGCGGTATGGTTCACACAGCCGCTTGTAGATTTCATTATGATTGTAGTCGGGATTGCTATGATGGCAAAGGAACTAAAAAATATGAGTCAATCCAGCCTTGACACAAAATAATTAGGTAATTTATGAGATGAATTATATAAACGACGAAAGACAATGGCTACTCTGCCCTGTTTGCAAGAATAAAACACGGCTGCAAATCAGAGAAGATACAGAGCTAAAAAACTTTCCTCTATTCTGTCCGAAATGCAAGCAGGAAACGCTAATCAATGTAAAACAATTTAATGCATCAGTCATCAAAGAGCCAGATGCAAAGACACAGAGCCGGTGATTCACAGTTATAGAACTGTAATTGCCGGCTCATTTTATATTAAGGAGAAATTAACTAATGCAAAAGTTGCAATATACAAGTTATATATGACCGCCGTTTTTATCCTGCTTGAAGAAAGAAGCGGAGGCTCAAAATCAATCATAACCTATGAAAACACGGCGGTATCAAAGGAGGTATCGTCGTGTTCATTTTTCGTTATCTTAAAATCTTGTTAAAGGGGATATATTCTATTTCCGGGTTTCTATGCTTGTATAGATAACCTGTCAAATCATATCCATATAGCTATCTTTTCATGTCCAATCCCGGTTGCTCTGTGCAGTCGGGATTTTTGGTGCCTGCAAAAACTTTTTTTCAAAAATATTCGCTTTTCTTTGGCAGTTTTGGGCTCTGCGTTGTTGAGGGTTTGTGAAAGGGGAGATTCTACCCGCTTTCGCGGCTGCGAAAGGAGGTGAATACCATGGATGAACCTGAAAGAAGCGAATGGCAGATACGCTGCGCATTTAACGGCTTCTGCAAGCGGACATTGAAGAACGAAAGTATCAATGCCCATAAGAAGCGGCAGGCACATGAAATTAACTTTTCCGACCTGACACCGAAAGAGGAGAACCAGCTTTATGCCTGTGAAGATTTCTTTGCAGAAGATAAAGAAGAACAAACCTTTTTCGCAGGTGGGAAGGAATTGAGTGCAAAGCTGATCGCTGATGCAATCCACAACTTGCCGGAAGAAAAACGCAGAGCCGTTCTACTCTACTACTTCTTTGATATGAGCGATGCGGAAATTGCAGCACTCTATCAGATTCCAAGAAGCACAGTGCAGTATCGGCGAACCAGCTCATTTGAGCTGCTGAAACGCTATTTGGAGGAACATGCTTATGACTACCCTGACTGGTAAAACAGGAAACGATGAACGCGGCTTGTTGCCTTATCCGGTAATCATAGCCGCAACCAAAGGAGAGCCGCAGGCAATGAATATTGTCGTGCAACACTACGCAGGCTATATTGCACACCTTTCTATGAGAAAACTCCGTGATGAACGGGGAAATACCTATTACGGCATAGACGAGGATATACGAGATCGCCTTCGCTCAAAGCTCATGCAGGCTGTCCTGATTTTCAAGATTTAATAATGTAGCTGTCTGCGTTCCCCTTTCCGCAGACAAGGCAGAAAATACTTGCCGCCTGTTCTTTGACAAATATACCCGCAAGATAACGGCGGCGTATCATAGGGCAAACCGGACACTTTCCTTTTGTGCCTTAGCTGTGCGGAAAATGCGCCATGACACTTCCCTACCCGGAAGCCGAGCGAGAAACATTTTGCCGTAAAGCAAGCGTAGCTGCTTGCGAGCCATGACAGCACAAAATATATAATGATACTCCCTTACAGCCACAGTCCGAGCGTTAGAAGCGTCGCAGGCAATGGGTAGGGCTACATGAGAACCATGCAGGAGTGAGATTCCCGTGAGGCTAATGCTTAAAGCCGTCCGGTAGTGCCTTTCTTAAAACATACAAATATCAGAACTTTTACTATACCTATTTTGAGAAAGGGGGCGATGAAATGAATCAAATTGATGTGCCTATCTGGGAGAAATATACCCTTACCATAGAAGAAGCGGCAAAGTATTTTCGCATCGGAGAAAATAAGCTGCGAAAACTGGCAGAAGAAAATCCTACTGCAAATTGGGTTATATTAAACGGCAACCGTATTCAGATCAAGCGCAGACAGTTTGAAAAAATGATCGATACGGTTGACACAATCTAATGGAGATCGAGCCTTGACGATGGTATAATAGATATAGCATATCAAGGCTCTTTCCGTCTTGGAAAGGAGCATAAAATGTCAGGAAAAAGACGGGACAGCAAAAACCGAGTTTTGCGGTCAGGTGAGAGCCAGAGAAAAGACGGGAGATATGCTTACAAATATACAGATACCTTTGGAAAACCGCAGTTTGTGTACGCATGGAAATTAGTTCCTACGGATAAGACCCCTAAGGGCAAGCGTGAGGATAAATCCCTGCGGGAAAAGGTCAAGGAGATACAAAAAGACCTTGATGACGGGATTGACCCGGTGGGAAAGAAAATGACCGTGTGCCAGCTTTACGAAAAGCACATACGAAACCATGCAAATGTAAGACACAGTACAAAGCAAGGTAGAAAGCAGCTCATGAGAATACTTGAGAAAGATACGTTCGGAGCATGCAGCATTGAGAATGTAAAAATGTCTGATGCAAAGGAATGGGCTTTACGAATGAAAGAAAAAGGCTATTCCTTCAAAACCATCAGCAATTACAAGCGTTCTCTAAAGGCAGCTTTTTATTCTGCCATTCAGGATGACTGTATCAGGAAAAATCCCTTTGACTTTCATATCAATACAGTCATTGAGGATGACGCCGAGCCGAAAATTCCTCTTTCTTACAAGAAACGGAACACCTCAAAACTACATTAACTATGATATTATGTTTCGCAGGCTGGTAGAAAAGTACAACAAAAGCCATGAGGAAACTTTGTCGACGGTAACAACGCCCCATACCCTGCGGCACACATTCTGCACCAACATGGCAAATGCGGGAATGAATCCGAAAGCCTTGCAGTATCTTATGGGACACGCCAACATAACGATGACCCTGAACTATTACGCACACGCTACATTTGACAGCGCACAGGCGGAATTTTTCAGGTTGGCGGCTTAAAGAAAAAGAGATGTTTTACTACTTCTTTACTACCTTTCAAAGCGAAAACACAAGCAGATTTAAGAAAATATGTGAGTATCTCCCAATACACAAAATGCCGGAAATGCCTGTAAAGACAGGCTATATCGGCATATAAGGACTTTTGAAAAGTTAGTCAAAAATCATATTAGAGTTTAATAGAAAATATTGACAAATTATAAGATTAATGGTACCCTTCCAACGAATAGTTCTGCTTTATAAATTAATTACGGTCAATATACAATTATGAATTATATTTTTCACAAAAGTAAAATTATATGTTTGACATTCACGATAATTGGTATGTTAATGCTATTATTAGTTACAGCATATATCACAAATTATAAAACAGAGAGACCTGTGGATTTTCTTTCTAAGAATTATATTTACATGAACATTTACAACATGGATGAGAATAATATAAAAGGCAGAGACTTTCTAGATAGTATATTATCGTTATCTGATGAAAATCTTATGGTTGGGAAGTTAATAAATTCAGATAAAAGCTGCGCTATATACTATAGAAATGATAAAATCTTTCCTATAAAGCTTGTCAAAGGAAGATATTTCACTAAAGAAGATTTTTTGGGTAAAAAGAATGTGGCAATTGTGAACACAACTCACAAAGAAATTGTTAGAAAAAAACAAAAAGAGTATATTTCGTTTAATGGTCGACTATTTAAAATAGTTGGCTATTATTGTGACGAAAACTTAGCAAATAGTAAAAAGTGGTATGTCAACATGATGGCAAAGTCATTAAAACTGGATGGCAATGGAGATTATTTTTTTGAATCAAGTGATAAATCGCTAAAATATAAAATTAATGATTACTGCAAAAAGTTGCAAATGAGGTATGAATATACTTATAATCTAGTATATGGCAAAAATGCAGAGGTTAAATTTACTAATTTTGATGTCATGGTGCGTTTTCTTTTAGGCAGTATTTTATTAATATTGGTTAATTACATTTCTATGTCTATATATTGGTTAAAAGCTAAAGAAGAAGAAAAAAAGGTCAGGTTCCTGATCGGTGCTGATAAAAAAGGTATATATTATTGGCTTTTTAAAGAATATGTGATTTTAAATATTATCTCATTTTTAATTTCTATTTTATGTACTATAATCTTTTTTCAAGTAAGTAAAAAACTTCCGGTAGCAGAATCGGTACAGATTATGTTTGGCAATGGAATTAGTATTCAAAATTGTTTGATTGGATTATTTTTTATCTTGATATTATCTTTTTTTATATTTTTATCATTAAATATGGTTCAATTTATTAGAAGCAAGAGAAATTAAGAGGGTAAAATGTATAATATACAATTTTCATTATCTGACATGAAGAGAAGATGGTTTGAATTGTTTTTTATAGTAATTCAAATGACAATTGCAATGTTGTTGTTCTGTTATAGCATTTCGATAATTTTAGATGGAATGAAAGCTATAGATATATTAGAAAGCAGCAAAATAAAATCTTATGATTTCAAGTTAACAGTTAATGTGGAAGAAAAAGATTCAAATAAAATAGATAAACAAGATATAGGTAAACTCAATGCTATTTATAAAATAGTAAATGATAGCAAATGATAGCAAATATAGTAATTTAGTTGTCATGGATAATAGTACTCAATTTAGTATATCAGATGATTTGATAAAGAACAAAGGTCTGGATAATGTTGTACTTAAGAATGATAGCATAAATTACATGATGGTAAATAATAATTTTTTCAATTTTTTTGGACTTGACAAGAATTATAAGAAACTTTTAGCAGATAAAAAAAGTGCAATTTTAGGTAACCAGTTTAGAAAGTATTTTAAAATAGGTGATTATATTGAGGACGGCAATGGAGAAAGATTTAAGATAAAGGGATTTTTTAGGAAAGGAGAGTTTTTTGTAAATCCTTTCCAAGAAAATAATACTGTAACATTGAATGACTTTATGGTAACTTCATTTAGATTTTCAAAGAATATTTCATCTTTGGATTATATTTCCTTTCTGGATAATTCATTAATTTTACCTAAAAATGAGATATTAAAAAATAAGATTATCAAAAAAATAAATAAATTTAATCTGCATTATATAAGTATGGAAAGAATTTCAGATGAGATAATCGAAAGTAGAAAGGATATATACAACGCATTTATAACAATTATGGTTATCGCAGTGTCAATTTTATTTTTTTCATCCGTTACTTTGATTACCAATATTATCCAGTATATTCAAGATAATCTTAGAGAGTTTGCAGTAAATATGATTTGTGGAGGAAGTCGCAGAGATATTTTATTGCGTATAGGAATTCAGATTATTACAATGGAAATTTTTTCTTTCTTGAGTTTGTTTATTGTGTTTGGTTTAGATTATAATGTGCTTATATCTTGCGGGGTACTATTTCTGTATGGAATAATTGCAATGATATATCCTATGAGGATTTTTAGTCGTCAACAGATAGTTAATATAATGAGGAAAAATTAAATGGAAGTATTAAAATTAGTGAACATAAATAAATCATATAAAAACAAATCAAACAGCTTGCAGGTACTTAAAGGATTTTCAATGAATGTAAATCTTGGAGAAATTGTCGGTATTGTCGGAACATCAGGATCCGGGAAAACGACCTTGTTAAATATAATAGGACTTATAGACTCTGATTTTGAAGGAGAATTATATATTGATGATGTAAATATTTCCAGTTGCAATGAGAAGGAATTAGCTAAATTACGCAATCAGAAGATAGGTTTTGTCTTACAAGATTTTGCACTGATAGAAAGATATAATGTTTCTCAGAATGTTGAACTTCCATTGATATATAGTAAAATTAAAAGAAAAGAGAGAAGAAAAATAAGTCAAAAATACCTGGAAAAAATGGGGATAGCAGATAAAACCGATAGCAAACCCAGTGAACTTTCGGGAGGCGAGAAGCAACGAGTTGCGATTGCCAGATCTTTAGCAACCGAACCTAAGATTATTTTGGCAGATGAACCCACAGGTTCTTTAGACTATAAAACTACAGATGAAATTATGGAAGTTTTAGAAATGTTGAGAGATTCAAATCGTGCGATTATACTAGTAACGCATGATATGAATATTGCGAAAAGGTGTGATAGAATAATAAATATAGATAAATTAAGTTTATAAAAATAATAGTTGGTTATAACAAATTTTGATTTATAAATAAAATGATTAGTATTCTGATTTATCGTATTGATACCGGCGAAAATCAAAGTATTTATTCATATTCACACAGGTTTTTTTTAAATAGACTTGCATTTTGTATTTTAGGGGAGTATGATAGGTGCAGCTTGGAGAATGACTATAATTTTATAAAAAATTAAATAACATGTGTACTATTTCAGCGCTATATGTTATGGCGCTGTTTTATCTTTTGTAGGAGAAAAGGGGGTGATTTTGGATGATTGATGTGAATGAGCTTGGACCAAGGATAGTGCTTTACTTTGGAAAGAATCTTAATTTTCATCTTTCAGAAGGCACTCTTTTCGGATTTATTCTGGCTGCTGTTTTGGCAGTGGTGGGAATTTGGCTGGGCAGCAATTTACAAAAGGTGCCAAGAGGAAAACAGGTTTTTGCAGAGGCTCTGGTAAGTTGGGTTTACAAGTTTGCAGATGAAAATCTTGAGCGAAGATATGGAAAAAATTTTGCACCTTTTCTCGGTTCACTCTTTATTTGGCTGATATTTGCAAATAGCTTCGGTCTTTTGGGACAAAGACCTATTACCGCAGACATCAATGTTACGGCAGGGCTTGCAGTGATGTGTTTTACAGTTATTCAGGTGATGGCAATAAAGAATTTGGGAATTAGGGGAAGAGTTGAAGAATTAGGAGATCCATTTTATGGGATTTTGCCTATTAACATTATAAGTGAGTTTGTTTTTCCGTTTACGCTTGCACTTAGACTTTTTGGAAATATTTTCGGAGGTATGATTGTGATTGATTTATGGATGAAGCTTATGGAGTATCTGAGTTATCAGTTCTTTTCAATCCCGATACTTAGAGCGGTTACTGTCATCCCGTTAAATCTTTTCTTTGATATATTTGAGCCACTTGTCCAAGCCTATATATTTATTACATTGACCGCAATCAATCTGGAGGAGGGGTTGTCCGGCATGAGCTACGAAACGGCAGAAAAACGAAGACTGAAGCGAGAGGCTAAAAAACATAGAAAAGAAAGCTATAACATATCAGATAAATCACAGTAAATTACAGTAATTAACTTATTAAAATTAAGAGAAAACTTTACGGAGGTAGAAAGATGGGAATTATTGCAATAGGATCGGCAATCGTTATGGGACTTGCAGCACTTGGTGTCGGCATCGGACAGGGCATAGTTGCAAGTAATGCACTTCAGAGTATTGCAAGGCAGCCTGAGCTTGCAGGAAAGATTACGACTACAATGATTGTAGGTATGGCTATTATGGAAACGGCACTTGTGCTTGCCTTTGTAATTGCAATTTTATTGTTTGGCAAAATCTAATAATTTATTGAGAAACGAGAAGTAAAATGAAATTTGAAGGATTGATAGAATTTAACAGTTGGGATTTCATATTCTCGATGGTAACATTTTTGGTACTTTTTCTGGTTTTGAAACATTTTTTGTTTGAAAAGGTTCATAGCTTTATGGAAAAAAGAACCGAAGAAGTTGAGAAAAGCCTGAAAAATGCAGAAAAAACCGGGAAACTTGCGGATGAAAAACTTGCCAGTTACGAGGAAAAAATATCTGATTTGTCGATAGAAAGCAGAAGAATTATAAAGAGGGCAAGGGATGAAGCTAAGGTTCAAGCCGAAGCTATAATTTCAGATGCAAATGAGCAGGCACACAAAGCTATCAAGCATTCACAAGATGAAATCGAAAGAGAGAAGTTTAATGCAAGAAAGGAACTGCAGGAGGAAATAGGAAATCTTGCGGTTATGGCAGCGAAACAGATTTTACAAAAGGAAATCAGCGAGGAAGAGCATAGAGAACTTGTGGATAAAGTAATTAGGGAAGCAGAGGAGAATCAATGGAATTAGAAGTTGCAATGATTTATGCCAGAGCTCTATATACAGCAGCAGTTGAAAATAAATGTGTTCAAGAAATTCGAGATGAACTCCTTGAAGTAGACCATATCTTTAGAGGAGAAAAGGATTTTCAAAGAGTTTTGGTTAATCCGGCAATTTCTTCCGCAAAGAAAAGAGAGATGGTAGAATCGGTATTTAAGGGGAAGATACGGAAAGAGCTGTTGAACTTCCTGTATATTCTTGTAGATAAAGGAAGATTATACGGACTTCATAAAATGGCAAAGTTTTATTATGACCTTGATGATGAAGCAAGGGGTGAGGGCTATGGTGTTGTGTATTCAGTGTATCCTCTAAATACCGGGCAGATGGAAAAACTTGAAGATGAAACAGGTAAACTTTTTAAAAAGAAAATACATCTGAATAATAAAATTGATAAGAAGATAATAGGAGGTGTCAAACTCTTAGTTGAGGGGAAGATTATTGATGCTACCATTCAGAAAAAATTGAATCGGATTAACCGGAGCATAATCAAGGTAAGATAAATAAGGAGAGGTTTCTATGAATTTAAAACCGGATGAGATAAGTGGTTTAATAAAGGAACAGATAAAAAATTACACCGGAGACATGAAGATATCCGATTACGGTACTGTAATGCAAATAGGCGATGGGATAGCAAGAGTATATGGTTTAAGTCATTGTATGTCGGGGGAACTTCTGGAATTTCCAAATGAAGTTTACGGAATGGCAATGAATCTTGAAGAAGATAATGTAGGAGTTGTTATCCTCGGTTCCGATAGAAAGATTAAAGAAGGTGATATTGTCAAACCCACCGGGAAGATAGTGGAAGTTCCCGTTGGAGAGAAGATGATAGGAAGGGTTGTAGACGCATTAGGTCATGCAATTGATGGAAAAGGTGCTATAGATACCGGAGATTTCAGACCTGTGGAATATCCTGCCCCCGGGGTATTATCAAGGCAGCCGGTAAAAGAACCTTTGCAGACAGGAATCAAAGCGATAGATTCCATGATCCCGATTGGAAAGGGTCAGAGAGAACTGATAATCGGAGATAGACAGACCGGCAAAACGGCTATTGCTATAGATACGATTTTGAATCAAAAGGGAAAAGATGTAATTTGCATTTATGTTGCCATCGGGCAAAAACAGTCAACGGTTGCGCAGCTGGTTCATACATTGGAAGAAAAAGGAGCAATGAAGTACACCACAGTCGTTTCGGCAACAGCAAGTGCGGTGGCTCCTATGCAGTATATTGCACCTTATTCCGGAAGTGCCATTGCAGAATATTTTATGTATAAGGGTAAGGATGTTCTGATAGTGTATGATGATTTATCAAAACATGCAGTTGCTTATAGGACTATGTCTTTGCTTTTGCGCAGACCACCGGGGAGAGAGGCTTTTCCGGGGGATGTTTTCTATTTGCACAGCAGACTTCTTGAGAGAGCTGCTAAATTGTCTAAAGAGCTTGGGGGAGGCTCAATTACAGCTCTTCCTATAATAGAAACCCAGTCAAATGATATTTCCGCATATATTCCTACAAATGTCATATCCATAACCGATGGACAAATTTTCCTGGAAAGCGAACTGTTTTTTTCAGGACAAAGACCGGCAATAAATGCAGGAATTTCTGTATCTCGAGTGGGAGGTAACGCTCAGACAAAAGCAATGAAAAAGGTTTCAGGCAAAGTTAAACTCATGCTTGCACAGTATCGAGAGCTTCAGAATTTTTCTCAATTCGGTTCGGATATAGATATTGAAACTAAGAAAAAGCTTGATCACGGAGCTGTGTTAATGGAAATTTTGAAGCAGGGGCAGTATAGACCTCTTGATGTTGAACATCAGATTATAATAATCTATGTAGCAGCGGCAGGATTTTTGGACGATATCAAAATATCTGACCTGAGCAGATTTGAAGATGAATTTTGTCATTATGTTGACGACCATTATCCTGAGGTCAGAAGAGAAATTAGTACAACAGGGGATTTTTCTGATAACTGCAGAGAACTTATAAATAAAGCAATTGATGTTTTTAAAAAGGAAGGTTTTATCAGTGGCTGAACAGATTCAGGGTATCAAACGGAGAATGAGAAGTATCGGAAGCACTGAGAGAATTACCAATGCTATGAAGCTTGTCTCTGCTTCTAAACTTAGAAAAGCAAAGTCTGTATATGAACACAGCCGGAGCTATTTGGGAAGAATCTTGGAATCTATTGAAGAAGTTTTTGATGCACAGGATAAAATCCCCAAAGAATATCTGGTAGGCACACGCAGTATCAGTAACAGCTGTTATATCGTAATAACCGGCAGCAGCGGTCTTTGCGGAAGTTTCAACGGAAATGTTATCAGAAAGGTTGATGAAACAGTATCCGATGCCTGCAATGGAACTAAGGTTGTTACAATAGGCAGCAAAGGAAGAGAGCATTTTGAAAATCGTCGTTATGAGATTATAGATAAACATGATCCTCCTGCCGATACGATGGATTACGATGCAGTTATAGAAATGGCGGAGCCGTTGATGGACAAGTATCTCAAAGGTGAGATAGATGAAATTATACTTGTATATACATCCTATATCAATTCACTGAAACAGGAAGTTATAGAAGAACGGATTTTGCCTGTTGATATAGAATCTAGGAATTGCAAAGTATCAAACAATGTCAGCGATGCAGAATTTGAGCCTTCAATAGACGAGGTGTTTGAATATTTGATGTATAAATATTTAGAAATGAATATTTATAGTGCAGTCATAGAATCTGCCACCTGTGAACATGCGGCAAGAAGACAAGCCATGGAAAGTGCTAATGAAAGTGCTGAAAACATGTTGAATGTACTCAAGATTAAGTATAATCACGCAAGGCAGACACAGATTACAGATGAAATTATAGAGATTGTTTCAGGTGCGGAAGCACAGAATGGATAGGGAAAGAGAGGCTGATTTTGAATAAAGGAATTATTCATGAGATAATTGGACCGGTCATAGACATAAAATTTGATCCGGATGAACTTCCTGAACTTCTCAATGAAATAAAGATAGATATGGAGGATGGAAGAACCATAGTTGCAGAGGTAGCTCAGCACAAGGGTGATGATGAGGTTAGAACCATTGCCCTTTCGTCTACGGATGGCCTCGCCCGTGGAATGGAGGCTGTGGATACGGGAAGACCTATCAGCATTCCTGTGGGAGAAAAAGTTCTCGGCAGACTTTTCAATGTATTGGGAGAACCTATTGATGAGAAAGGATCTGTTGCTACAAAGCATTTATCACCTATCCATAGGGCTGCACCGGATTTTGAGGATCAGGATACATCTTCCCAAATGTTTGAAACGGGAATAAAGGTAATAGATTTAATTGCACCTTATACAAAGGGAGGAAAAGTTGGTTTGTTCGGAGGTGCAGGAGTAGGAAAGACTGTTTTAATTCAGGAGCTTATTAACAATATTGCGACGGAGCACGGAGGAATTTCGGTGTTTGCAGGTGTGGGAGAAAGAACCCGTGAGGGAAACGACCTTTACGGCGAAATGACTGAGTCCGGAGTAATAAAAAAGACAGCAATGGTGTTTGGTCAGATGAACGAGCCTCCCGGGGCACGCATGCGAGTGGCACTTACGGGACTAACTATGGCTGAGTATTTCAGGGATAAGGAAAAACAGGATGTACTGTTGTTCATAGATAATATATTCAGATTTACCCAGGCAGGTTCGGAAGTTTCGGCACTTTTGGGCAGAGTTCCGTCGGCGGTAGGATATCAACCTACTCTGGCAAATGAAATGGGGGCACTTCAGGAGAGAATTACTTCAACTAAAGACGGTTCAATTACATCGGTTCAGGCTGTATATGTTCCGGCAGATGACTTAACAGACCCTGCTCCTGCCACAACATTTGCTCATCTTGATGCAACAACGGTACTTGATCGCTCCATTACAGAGCTTGGAATTTATCCTGCGGTGGATCCTTTGACTTCTACTTCCAGAATTCTCGATCCCCTTATCATAGGTGATGAGCATTACGAAACAGCTCGTGGAGTTCAACAGGTTTTGCAAAAGTATAAAGAACTTCAGGATATAATTGCAATTCTTGGCATGGATGAGCTTTCAGAAGAAGATAAGATGACGGTATCAAGAGCGAGGAAGATACAGAGATTCCTGTCCCAGCCATTTACTGTGGGAGAACAGTTTACCGGTATTAAGGGGAAATATGTCCCTGTGAAAGAAACGGTAAAGGGTTTTAAGGAAATTCTGGAAGGTATTCATGATAATATTCCTGAGGAGATGTTTTTGTTTGCCGGCAGCATAGATGAGGTTGTGGAAAAATATAATAAGAGTAAAGGTGAGAAATAACTATAGCAATATTAGCAATATGCTGGTAAGTAAGACTTTTGATATATCATAAGAAACTGAGATAATTATAGAAGGGGGAATTTATGAATAGTGTAAAGCTGGAAGTATTGACTCCCCATAGTATGTTTTTTTCCGGGGAAGTGGACTCCCTGACGGTGGAAACTATGAGTGGAAGCGAAGGTTATCTTTATGGACATACATGGTGTCGGAAACTTCTCAAGGCAAATAGTAAGATTAAGATTAGAGAAAAAGGTAAAGAAAAAGTTAAGATTGCCGAAGTGAAGGGCGGGTTTGTAGAAATCAGAGAGAACTTTACTCTATTTGTAGAGAATGCAGAATGGATTGAATAAAGTTATAATATAAAAAGTGATGTTGCAGAATAGAAAATCTATTCTGCTCATCACCTTTTTTATTAAATATTTCAATTTAGCATTTTTCTATTTTTTAATTAGAACAACTTTTTAAAAAAGTTCAGTACTAAAGTATGCTGAACTTTTTTGTTGCGTTTATATATCGCCCTAAAATCCCTAAGTTTGCATAAAAATAACTGAATTTCTCAACTTTATTTATTTCAACAAGACCGGATTGTACGAGTTTTTTCATGTGTTGAGATATGGTGGCCTGGGCATAGTCAAATACTTCAACTAAATCTTTAGTGCAAACCGGTTTCATCTCCTTATTGCAGAGCATTATATATCTAAAGAGTGCCAGGCGAACCGGATGGGCGAGGGCATCGGAAACGGCGGCAATTAGTTCTGTTTCTATTCCCTGCAGCTCCTGATTAACACCTTTGTCTCTTCTAATTCGCATTGTCAAACCTCCTGTATATTAAATAATGACTGCTCAATAATTCCTCGCCTGCCCTGCAAGGCATGCAATAAATAAGTGTTGTCTGTAAATATATAAAATATATAATTAGCCTAACTTGTAATAGAGCAAGCGCCGTTAATTATACTTTAAATCCTACATATTTTCAAGAAAAGAAAGATAGAATAACCGTGTGTGTGGATTGTAAGTTTAATTGTCGCACCTTACACACAGGAGATTTCCATTAAAGCAGTACCAAGACTGGATAATCATTTTGTAAAGGCAAGCATTTCGGATGCCAAGTCTACAGCATATTCCTCTTGGTATGGGACTACGCCATATGAACCAACATTAGTAACAAAACCGGGAGTATAGGAGGAAGGAAAGTATGATAAAAACAATAGAAATTGATGGTAAGAATGTGAAATTTGATACGTCGCTATCATGGATGTTTGTATATAAAATGCAGTTTGGAACAAATCAATTGTTTGAATTTCAACAAAATTGTTGAACTATGCGTAAGAATATGATATATAGTTAGTTAAGTATAATTAACTGTAGTGTTGGAAAGGAGACGCAAAATGAGTACTAGAAATCGAAAAGTTGTTACTTGGATTAGTTTAATAGTTTTTGTTGTAATGTCAATCATGTTTTCTACACAGAATGCAATTGTGGTTAATGCACAAACTGCAAAAAATGTATCAAAAGAAAAAGCTGCTATTGATTTTATCAAGTCTGTGTATTCGGATTTCAGAACTATTAAAGATAACGATGCTTTTGATAAGGCAATACAAGAGCAAGTTTCAGAGAAGGCAGGAAGTTTTAAGCAACTACTGAAAGACAGAAAATATATTCATGAACAAGATGATGTTTCCTTTAATACTGAGGAACATTTGATTAGTGAAGAATATAAAAAGCCAAAAGTAGTTTTCGAAGACGAAAATTCTGCAAGCCTGTTTATAGAAGCAGAATACCAGTATAAGGAAGAGTATGCAAAAGGTTCAAATGTAAAAGCGGAAGATAATGAGGATTTGACTTCTGGTATTCAGGTGTTCTATAAAGTAAACATGCTAAAAGAAAATAGAATATGGAAGATTAAGGATGTGCAGTCGAACGATTTAACTGCAGGAGTTATGTTTCCTGGATGTATTTACGATGCAAATGAGTGGGGAAATTCAGCAAATGTTAAAAAGAATAGCGTAAAGTCATTATATAAGTCTCAGCAGAAAAAAGAAGAATATAATCTGAAAGAAATTCTAGAACGCAGAAAGCAAGAAGGTGAAATTTCCAAAAAAGACCAGGATAAAATCAATGAAAAAGGCAGTATTGAATCCAAAGTAGTAGCGGTTAAAAGGCATGGTAAATTTCATAAAATGTATGCAAAACCACTTAGAAACTATCAAAATAAATGGTGGAATAAGCGTAACCCTAAGTATCAAAACTGCGATTCTATAGGAGGTGATTGCACAAATTATGCATCACAAGTTCTACATGCCGGCGGAGCACCTTATGACAAAACCGGTAAATTGAGATGGTATGCTGGTAATACTACATGGATTAGAGTCGTTGAATTAAGAAATTATCTGCTGAAAAACACATACACCGGACCTTTTGGTAAAAAAGTTTCTAAGCGTTCAAGCTTAACTTGTGGAGATTTGATTCAACTTGGGAATTATAATACCGTAGTTATTTATAAAGGTGGCATGAATGATCCGTACGTGACCGCACATACGTCAAATTATAAAGGTAAGTTCATAAAGAGATATGGAATGTCAGGGACAACGAATATTTTAGTTAAAGGATATTATGACTGATTTGTCAAAAAGGGGTGTGTAACTATGAAAAATAAAAAAATAAAATTAATTACTACTTTCTTGTGTCTGATGGCAGTCTCTGTGATGCTTGCTTCTTGCGGAACCAAAAACACGGAATCTAATGAAAGTGAACCAACTAAAAAAGAGACTGTACAAGTGAAAGAAATATCCAATTTTGATAATGATGGAGAAAAAGTAGAGTCAACTTTACCGAGAACGCTTTATGAGACAAAGGATAAACTAGTGTTTTATACAACACAAGGAGTGTTTACTTACGATATAACGAAGAAGAAAATCTCAGAAGGCTTTGCCATTATGGATAGCGAGTACGCTAAGGAGGGAGAATCTGCTGGCAAAATTCCATTGAACTTCCAAGGAGATGTTACATTTACTGCAGATACAGGTAAAGACAATAAGGAAATCTATATATTCCCTCAAGACAGAAAATTTTACTATATCTATAATGTAGCAGACAAAAAAGTAACAAAAGTAAATGAAATGTATAAGAAAACGATAAGCGACGAGAAGGGTCTTGATAAATTAATAAATAAGCAGGAAAGTGGATGGACTTCCGGCAATGGAGAAGCAAATATCAAAGATTACAAATATAAATCTCCTACTACTGGGAAAGTATACAGACCTTTTGCTAAATAAAAATAACATCTAATCTTTATGTAAACTAATAAGCTAACAAGAGAAAACCCCTCGAAAGGGGTGTTTTTTCTTGCGGAAAGGAGAGCTAAAGCATGGCAGGTAATATAAAGGGAATTACCATAGAACTGAATGGAGATACTACCAAGCTGGATAAGGCTCTCCGTGAAGTAAATAAAGAAACAAGGACTGATCAAAGGCAGCTTTCTGAAGTGGAGAGAGCTCTGAAAATGGATCCTGGAAATACTGATTTGAGAGTG
>AZKM01000004.1 GCA_000510425.1 Eubacterium nodatum ATCC 33099
ATTTTTCGACATCAAGAATAGTTTTAACGAGAATGATATAGCTTTCCCGGATATTGTTCCGCTGGTTTTAACTGATAACGGTGGAGAGTTTTCAAATGCTGATGCAATAGAACAAAACTTAAATGGGGATAAAGAAACCTCTCTTTTCTTCTGCCGTCCAATGAAATCATGCGACAAGCCCCATGTTGAAAAGAACCATACCCTTTTTAGAGATATATGTCCAAAGGGAACTTCCTTTGATAACTTTACACAAGACACCGTCGACTTGATTTTTTCTCATGTAAATTCGGTAGCCAGAAAAAAGTTAAATGGTAAAACACCGTATGAATTATTTCATTTTACTTTTGGAGAAAAAATCACTTCCCTATTTGGAATCAAAAAGATACCGCCTAGGGAAGTAATACAAAGTCCACTACTTTTAAAAAAATAGTGGCAAACACCACTTATATATTACACTAAAATTACTCATAACGGGCAAAAATATTTCTCAAACTAAAATCATCTATACCGGAAGTTACCTTGAGAAACATCTTCAATAGGTCTTTTTGTCGTGCAATCAATCAGAAAAAGAGGCTGTTAAACTATATAAAACAGCTTAATCCACCTCTTTCCTTAGACTTAATTCCGTTGATTTCTCAGGCTAAATGCAATTTCCACTCGTACTGGAAGTTACTTTGCGAATTTACGTGAAAAAATAAAAAAAAGCACCGACAACAGTGCTAAATTTGGTGACCCCATCGAGAATCGAACTCGAGTTACCGCCGTGAAAGGGCGGTGTCTTAACCGCTTGACCATGGGGCCCTA
>AZKM01000005.1 GCA_000510425.1 Eubacterium nodatum ATCC 33099
TATCAGCAGGAAGTAGTGCTGGAGTGTGCTGCAGAGACCATGAAATCCGTCATTGATCACTTTGGCGAGGATGTGGAGACCTGGAGGATCTCACAGACCCACTTCCGGCTGCGGACCATGGTGAGCATCAGCCCGACATTTTACGGATGGCTGTTCCAGTTTTCCGGAAAGATGCGGCCGTTGTCACCAGAACCGGTGGTAGATGAATACCGCAAAATGCTGGAAACCGCTTTGAATCATTTGTCACTATAATCCAGGTAATACTTCGCCGAGATATCGAATTCAAAAGAAAACAGTACATATGAAATACAAACTGATGGTTAACAAATCCATCCTTTTTTGGTAATATCCAAGTGTGATCAGTCGAAAGGGACCATCAGAAGTAGTTTACTGCCTCGTTATGATGGTCCCTGATAGTGTCAAGATTTTTTCGCAAATTCAATTTCAGCCATCGGATTCCTGGTAGTTAGCCGGCAGACGCCGGATCAATTATCTACGATCAAGGTAGTCACCGGCGATGGGGCGAAGTGGATCACTGACTGTGTCAATGAATTCACTCCGGATTGCGAGCGCTGCGTTGATCCGTTCCATGTCGTTGAATGGGCAATGGATGCTCTTGACGAAGTCCGCCGAGAAGCATGGAGAGATGCTCACGAAGAGGCAAAGGCTCTTTCAAAAGCAAACCCTCGTGGTAAAGGCCGCCCTCGCAAGGATGATCCTGTTTCTCAGGAGATCAGTGCTGCCAAAGCTAAGGCCTATGACATCAAAGGCTCCACATATGCTCTCGGCAAGGCTCCGGAGAACCTTACTGACAAGCAAAGGCTGAAGGTAGAGATGATCGCGCAGACTGACAATCGCTTGTACCGTGCGTACCTCATGAAGGAGCGGCTGCGTCTCATATTCAAGATCCGCGATGTTGATGAAGCCGAAGCTGAACTTGACCAGTGGCTATGGTGGGCAAGTCACATCCGGATCGATGCCTTCAAGGAACTATACCGCAAGATCAAGCGGCATAAGTCTCACATCGAACACGATCAGGCTTGGGATGAGCAACGCACGGATCGAAGCTACAAACAACAAGATCAAACTGATCATTCGCAAGGCTTATGGTTTCCGAAACATCCAGAATATGCTGGATATGGTATATCTGGTTTGCTCAGATCTGACCATTCCACTTCCTAACCGAAAACCTAAAGCCGTGCATGCATGATATTTACTGGGGATGAGTGGGATTTCTACCCACTAACACCCCCGAAGAGCCATATTTGTGCAGTCTTTGAACCCACAAAATTATGCAGCTCCTGCTAACGATTGTTCCAGACGTCTCCTGTAAGCTGCCGGCGAGAGACCATCCGGATTTGAAGTGTATATCCTTATCCGATTGTAGTAGATAAAGACATACCTGAAGATGATTGTTTTAACTTCTTCCATCTTCATCTTGTATGTTGAGAGGAGCTCCTTCTTGAGAGTAGCGAAGAAGCTTTCCATCCTGGCGTTATCAAAGCAATGGTTCACGCCGCTGAGGCTCTGCAGAACACCGGCATTATTGAGTTCTTCACGGAATGCTTCACTTGTATACTGGTTTCCGCGATCTGAATGGAGTATGGCTCCGTTCAAAGGAAACCTTTTGGCTGCTGCGTTGAATGTATCAATGCATAGTTCCTTGCACATACTGCTTCGCATTACCAGAGAAAGTATTTCTCCGTTGAAGCAATCCATTATTGGAGATATGTATAGTTTGCCGTCACGGCATGCTATCTGAGATCTATCGGTAAGCAACTTCTGATACGGCTGATCTGATCTGAAATCCTGTTTGATCAGGTTTTCCTTCTCCTGTATTTCAGTAGTTGCCCTGGTTAAGCCTTTCGGACGGCGCTTGCGTTCATGGAGCCAACCATTTTCCTTCATGATTCTGGCTGTCCTGCGCTTACCAGCCTTGTAATCGCGATTTCCAAGTGCTATCTGCATTTGATCAGCACCATAGTTATCGTTGTATATATTCTCATCGAGTATTTCCTGCATAACTGCCGAAAGAACAGCGTCCTTGCCGGGCTTACCGAGATTCCTTTTGAATCTGTAATAACCGGTCTCGCTCACGTTCAGGACATCGCACATAACGCTTACAGCCATCTGCTGCTGTATTCACGAATGAACTCAAAGCATTTCCGGGCTCTCACTTCTTCCGGCTTTGTGCGAAAAACCGAGGGCCTCCTTGAGTATATCGTTAGCTCGCCTGGTTTCCCGAAGCTCCGCTTCGAGTTCCTTAATGCGACGATCCTTTTCGCTGAGCGGTATCATTTTGTTACCACTGCCAACGAAAGCTTCTTCGCCGTGAGCTTTGCGCTGGCGACGCCAGTCGGCAAGTGTGTAATACTTGATGCCGAGTTGCTCCGCAGCTGCCTTGACGCCGATTTCATCGGCCAGTTCAAGAGCCTGCAGTTTGAATTCCTTATCGTATTTCATGTCTCCACCTTCCCTGATGATATATTATCATCTTTTTGTGGATTTAACGACTGCATTTAAATGGTACTACTCCAGAGTCTCCTACGATTAATATTATCATAGAAGACCCTTTCTTATATCGTCCTATATGTTTTTACAGACTTTTCTTCCCCGTCTCCTTTTTGTATTCAAAATATGCCTCCAAACTGTATTTTCCAAATGCATTTTCGGTTATTTCAACTATGGAACAAGTAATGATCCATGTATTTATTTATATACATAACCAAATCAATCAAAATTGATAGTTTCATCAGGAGTCCGCCGAATATCATGTTTGTGCAAGATGAACAGAAAGAGGATCATTAATAGTATACTGGCGGTAAGTGATATGAATCCATTCATTGTGACAGCTGCAATGACATATCCAATGAGTGACGCAACCGCAGCGGTAAGTGCGTAAGGAAGCTGCGTTGTGACGTGAGCCATATGGTCGCAGCCTGCGCCCAACGAAGCAAGAATAGTAGAATCGCTAATTGGTGAACAATGATCTCCGAATAATGAACCCGCAAGTGCTGCTCCTATAGCTGGGGATACATCTACTCCATTTGCAAGTGCTAAAGGTATCGCTATTGGGAGGAATATTGCAAATGATCCCCAACTTGATCCAGTTGCAAAGGATGTAACACATGCAGTCACAAACAATGCAACAAACATGATCCCAGGTGTCATAAAACCTTTAGTAGACTCAACAATGAAGTCAGCCGCACCCACATCACTAGTAACTCCACCGATGCACCATGCAAATATAAGTATCATAATTGCCTCTATCATTTGTTTGAATCCATCAACATAAACCTGATAAGCGCCTTTAAAATCCAAGGCTTTCGCACTAATACCCATCGCAATACCAACTGTGGCGGCAGCGAAAAATGCAACTGTGAGCGAAACCATAGTTTCACTATTACTAATTGTGTACATAAAGCCCTTGCCCTTTGGTCCTGTGTAATACATGCATGTGAATAGTGATACGATAAGAACTACGATAGGAATAATTAGCCCCCATGGTGTTGGATGTGCCCCCTCGGGTTCAGAATATTTCTTTGTTTCGGTTATATGCGCATCATCAGCATAAACTTTGCCTAATTTTCTAGCACGGAGTTCAACCTTTCGCATAGGACCGAAATCCCATCCTGTAATTGCTATTACACAAACCATTACAATAATAACGATGGTATAATGGTTAAAGGGGACCGCTTGCACAAATTCAGTAAACATACTGTCGTTCTGTGGCAGGGACTTTTTCATAATTCCCATTACAAGAGCGCCCCATCCTGTAATTGGAAGTAACAGTGGAACGGAAGATGCTGTTGAATCGCATATATACGCAAGTTTCTCTCGCGAAATTTTCAATCGATCTGTTACTGTGCGCATTACCGGTCCGAGAATTACAGAATTGGATGAGTCGCTAAAAAAGATTATAAGCCCACCTATCCAACTCGCAATTTGTCCTTGGCGGACCGTTTTGATTTTATCTTTTACGGCTTGTCCAAATGCATAAGCACCGCCGCTACGTTCCAACATAACCGAAAAACATCCGACAAATAATGTCATTGCAATAACGCCTGCATTCCAACTATCCGCGATGTTCGGTATCATGTATTTTGAAAATACATTGACAAAGCCAATAGCTATATTCCCTTTCGCAAGCATTGCAGACCCTACAAAGACTGAAGTGATTAACGAAAATAATACATTTTTTGTTAGAAATGCCAGCACAATTGCAAGCACCGGCGGAATCAACGAAAATATACCAAAATCAATATTCATAATTACTCCTTTCAGTAATTGCTACTGTTCCCAAGCGATTCTCGCTTTCTCCGGACGAGCAGGACTCCAATTCATATCGGTTAAAATAATCTTCCCCTGTGGATCAACGCCTTTATAGTCTTCATAGCCACCAGAGCCAAGATAAATTACTTCGCCCTCTATTCCTCTATTAGGCGTAGAATCAATATGACACACTGGACGAGCCGGAATGTCCTTTTCGCAAGGAGATGTAACTTTCAAAGTCGCCTCTCCCGGGTAACTCATATACATCGGAAAATGATCGATTCGCCCATTACCGATATTCTCATTTAAACGTTTGTACAAATACTCGGTGGCTTTTGTCATTTCTTCCGAGCCAGAAAGTCTTTCACCGACCTCGTCAATCAGAAATGCCATGTCCTTGTAAATATTGTCTAGAGAAATTTCTGATTTAAGTTTTTCATAAATGTTCATGTTCTACCCCCTCTTCAGGAATGCGGTGCAACAATGCATTGCTCCATAACCTTTCATGACCTCTGAATAATCTACCGGAATAACGTTGATTCCATTCTTCTCTAGCAGTTCTTGAGACCTCGGATTTCCTTCCGGCATTACAATCGTTCCAGGTTCAATCGCAACGAAGTTAATCGCAAACGTTTCTTTTGCCTCAATTCTGGACGGGCATTCCAGAAGTTTGATTCCCTTCTTCTTTAACGCATCGCATACGTCGTACGGCACCTGAGATGCATGAATCATTGCCACATCATGACTCGCCATATTGAGAAGACCATCGATATGCGCATGGCCATAAGGAATCTGCATATGAAGAATGTCCGTTACACCCATTCTTTTCAGCTCATATTCAACCATCTCATATCCGCTTCTATTAGTTCTCACGCCAGAGGCAAGGACAATTGTATGACGGTCAATCCATAGACCCATCGCACCCTCAAAGATTGCGTCTCCACAGTTAGTCCGAATGATAGGAACGCCTAAGTCTGCAAGAGCCTTTGCCATATACCGTTCTTCTCCTCTACGTGCCTCCATTGCTGGCCGGGTAACAATAGCACCCTCTGGAGTCATCAGAAGCAAATCTCTGCAGAATAGCGCATTGGGTTTATCCACTCTCTGTTCTTCCACATAATGAACACGAACACCGTGGTCCCTATAGATCTGAGCTAAATTATCATGCTGAGCTCGAAATTTTTCCGGATCAATAGCGGATTTAAATCTCGCAGTTTGCCAATCAAAATTATCGATTTCCTTTCCTGGACGACGCATGATTACATCGCGAAGGGTATCTACTTCAGAGCATACGCCCCAATCCCCCCAGAGTTCTTTCATGTCATCAATGATTGTAGTTTCTTTCGCAAACCACCTTTCACCGGGGAGAGCATCAATGTCTCTAACCTTAGATAATTCCATAAACAAGCCTCCTTATCTTAATGATTTTACTGCTCACGTACAATTTCTAATTGTTACAAAATATATACTGCAAGAACAGTGCCAAGTGTTTTGGGTTGAATACAAGCTATTTAGTAAAAAAAATAGTACTTGGTAAAATTCTTTTTACTAAAAGTAAAGAATATTTTATCAAATACTATCATTAGAATCCAGAGCAGATTATTTCCCCAAGTTATATTTTCCCATCTTGTAATGCAACGACTGTTTAGTAATCCCTAATTGATTAGCCGCATCGACTAACGTTCTACTATTCTCTATTGCATCTTCAATCAGCGCTTTCTCATACGCATTTAAGGCTTCACTTAGGGTTTGTCCCTTTTGAAGAAGGGGTGTTGTTTCCCGATACGAATTTTCACGAGTAGACTTTGGCACAATGGGATTAATCAAATACTCGGGCAAATCTTTCTTCTGTATGAACTTGCTTGCCGATACATTAAACGCACCCTCTATAATATTCCTGAGTTCCCGGACATTTCCGGGCCACTCATATCCTTGAAAAATACGCTCTACCTCTTCATCGACACCCTTAATGTCTCTGCCTTGAACTTCATTGAAGTTTTCAATGAAGTAGCCAATAAGCAATACCAAATCATTCAGCCGCTCTCGTAATGGTGGAATATTAATCTGAACGACGCTTAATCGATAAAAAAGATCCTCCCTCATCTGACCAGTCTCTATGCAAGTAAGCGGCTGTACGTTTGCCGCAGAAACTATCTTGACATCTATTTTGATTGGGTCAAATCCTCCGAGGCGGCAAACTTGTTTTTCCTCAATTGCCTTCAGGATTTTCGCTTGCACGCCTATTTCCATCGAGTTTATTTCATCTAGAAATAGTGTTCCTCCATTTGCGATTTCAAACAGTCCAGCTTTATTTTCCGCACCAGTATAACTTCCTTTGGTAGTTCCAAAAAGAATGCTTTCTAGCAAATTCCCAGGTATTGCTGCACAGTTCTGAGACACAAATCTCTTGTTTTTTCGCTTACTGGAAGTATGGATAGATTGCGCTACTAGTTCCTTTCCCGTCCCTGTTTCGCCATAGATTAAAACCGAAGAATCAGTATTTGCAACCATCGGAATTCGTTCTTTAATGATCTCCATACTTTTGGAAGCCGTAATTATATCGTCCAAGGTATAAAGATGACTTGTCTTTATTTCTTTCCTCTCTTTCAGCGTAATATTCTGTCGCCGATACGGTGAATCTAAATAGCGAGAAGCATCAACAGCCCCAATAATTTCGTTGTTTTGCTTAATGGGCATAGTCGTATTGATAGCACGAATGCTTTGACCATTATAAGTCATTAACGTCTGATATTCATTTAGAATCGGCTCACCAGTTCTGAGGACTCGCATCACGCTACTAGTTTCGTTGGTAAGTCCTGGGTATACTTCAGTCACATGCTTATGGAGAATATTCTTCTCTTTAAGTTTGTTTACATCAGGCCTGAAAGACTCGAAATACTCAATGTATCCGCCTTTGTCTACAACCATGATTCCATCTATGTAATTATAAATATTGAGCAATTGCTCTACATATCTTCTTAGCATAAGGGCCTCGCTTGTCCTATCGTCTTACTACCAAATATTTTATTACAAACCCCCAGCGTTTGCAATAAACTGAAAGCCCTCACCAAATAAGGATGAAGGCTTTCGAGGTTAGTTACTATCCTCTCTTAAGATATGCAGTGATGCAATGTAGTGCACCCTTTCCCTTACGAATTTCGGAAATGTCAACGGTTTCAACCTTTACACCATTTTGCTCAAGCAATTCCTGTGTTCTAGGATTTCCCTCTGGCAAAACGATATGTCCTGGTTCTAATGCAACAAAATTGCATCCAAAAGTTTCTCGAACTTCAGTCCGTGATGGGGCCTCCAGAATCTTGTACCCCTTTTTCTTTAGCATATCGATAATGTCATACGGAACTTGACCTGCATGGATTAAAACCATGTCATTACTGATAGGATTCATCAATCCATCAATATGGATATTGCTGTAGGGTTGTTGCATATGATAAACTTCAACGCCCATACGTTCTAATTGGTATTTGACTTGGTCATATCCGCTTTTGTTGCATCTTGATCCCGTTGAAACAACACACGTATGGCGGTCGACCCACATACCACATGCGCCTTCAAAGATTCCATCTCCAGCGATTGATGTCAGAATAGGAACACCAATTTTCGCTAAGGCTTGCGCTACGTATCGTTCCTCACCTCGTCTTGCAGCCATTCCGGGTCGCGCAAGAATTGCTCCTTCCGGCGTCATAAAAGCTAAATCCCTACAAAAGACAGCATTCGGCCGATCTTCTCTCTGTTCATCAACATAAAAGACCTTTGCACCAAAGTCATTGTAAATCTTGGCAACGTCATCATGCTGTTTGCGAATCAGTTCAACATCCACAGGCTCATCTGAAAAACGAACTTCTTCTGCATTGAAATTTTCAATTTCTTTTCCCGGACGGCGCATCAGTACGGCCTTCAAAGTATCTACTTCTGAGCACACGCCATAATCTCCCCAGTATTCCTTTATATCCTCTGTAAAAGTAGTTTCTTTTGGGAACCATCTTTCACCAGGTATTGCATCAATGTCAAATTTATTTTCCAGCATACGGTATAACCTCCTCCTACAAAATAATATCTCTGTTTTGTTTGTTCATGCACGTGAGCCGCATGTATTCCTAAATCTGTTAAATGCAAGTCTCATGCCAAAGAATCTTTGCACATTTTCTCTCCCTACAAATAAAAAAGATTTTTCTCCCCTGTTATGAAGTGACCTTTGTCAAGAGGTAAATTTTGCATCCAGCAAACTTTTTCTTGACGATCACATTTGTGTAATCTGTCAGCATCTAGAAGGAACCTTGATTTAACAGTTCCCGGCATATGGACACTCTGTTATTCGTGGATTGGTTACCGACAGGCTAATGGTTCCGCCGTGAGCTCTGCGATCTAAAAGCGTGGATCACCGAAGTGCCAACATAGGAGATAGCGCAGATAGTTCGAGCCTTACAGTGATCACAGCTCCTCGTATAATATGTTTACAGCCCAATAAAACAGGGCTTTCTACAATAACTTTTGATATTGATTTGATAGCCGATCTTGGGAGGTGTTTGCTGACCATCCCACCGGAACTCACGACGGATACAAACGATATTTGAAGACGATGAGCTGGATCTTCTCCACATCCCCGGGATCCGGGGAACTCGCGCTTCTTCTTTTGATGCCGTCATTCCATTCAAATCGCTATCTTTTCATTTATCTACGCATCATGGCTTCCCAGATGCTATACTGTTCCTACAGGAACCGTGGCCATGGTCACTGCTTCCGCTCCTTGCAACACATTCTGTGATTGCCGCGAAAGCTTGCAGCCCAGGCGGTATTCTCTGGACTTATGACACAAATGCTACATCCCGGTACGTAGCCGCCAGCAGGGTATTTCTGCCGGGAAATGCCGATAAACGCGAGGTTTAGGCGAGTTTATCGATCTGGGATAAGCCATGTCTGCTCCCCGAGTCTTAAAAGAAAGGTGGTGATTATCCGTGAAGAAAACCGATTACCTCTCAACGCTGTTCATTGGTATCGACATCGGGTCACGTACCAACATTATCTCGGCTATCGACTTCGATCAGGATTACTACATCCATATGAAGTCGCTGCCGAACAATCAGGATGGTGCCAGCCGCATGGAAGAGATGATCTGTGGTGTTCTTGACCGGCATCATGACTTCAACCGCATTGTGATCGCCATGGAATCCACCAGCAATTATGGTCTCCATATTGCAAACTATCTATCTTCCAGCGAACGACTGGCTCCGTTTTCATCGAAGGTCTATGTCGTCAATCCCAAGCTGATCAGGAGCTACAAAGGTACTTTTGTTGATCTGCCCAAGAATGATGGCGTTGACTCCTTCGTCATCGCTGACTTCGCACGAGCCGGCAAGATCAAGACGAAGCCATGGCGAGGTTCACAGTTTCTGGCCCTTCAGAGGCTAACCCGTCATCGCATGCACATCGTCGAATGCATCGCCCGCGAGAAGCAGTATATGCTCAACAACATATTCCTGAAATTCAGTGGGTTCGCCATGCTGGGCAAAGACAAACACCCCTTCTCCAACAAATATGGAGCTGCCGCAGAAGCAATCCTGACTGAATTCACTACCAATGAGGATCTCGTCAACACTCCCATTGAAGAACTCGTTGAACTCATCAATACCAAGAGTCGCGGCGGATCGCTGATCCGGAGGAAACGGCCAGGATCGTACAGGCTGCTGCCAGAAACTCCTATCGACTGGACAAAGGTCTCTATGATCCCCTGAACGTTTCCATCGCCTCATCCTTCAACTGCATCAACGCATTTGAGCAGGAACTCAAGGCGATCAACAAGGCAATCGACAAAACGGTCAAGGGCCTGAATCCGGAGGAATATCTGATCCTGAACTCCATTCCCGGTGTTGGTCCGGTCTATGCCGCCGGCATTCTTGCCGAGATCGGCTCGGTCCGCTACTTCAAGAGCAATGACGCTTTGGCCAAATATGCCGGAATCGTCTGGAACTCGAATGACTCCGGTGAGTTTGAAGGTGAAGATACTCATATGAGCAAAGCAGGCAATCGTTACCTGCGATACTTTCTGATCGAGGCTACTTCCAGCGTTATCAGATATGCACCGGAATACAAAGCCTTCTATGATCGGAAGTATGCCGAAACAACTACACATCGGCACAAACGAGCACTCGCGTTGACGTCCCGTAAATTTATACGTATGCTCTATGGTCTGCTGGACAAGGGCCAACTATACTCCCCGGAAAGGAGTAGGTAATCCTCATATGGTAATTGTTCCCTATGGTATTGTTTGATAACCGTGGTTGTATTAAACTCGGATTTTTTTATTTGGAGTAGTACCATTTAAATGCACATATTTTTATATACCTTGATTTTCGTTCACGAAATTTATGCTGTAATAGGTTTTTTCGTGTTCCTCGTGTTCCGACCGTTGAAAATAAAGGATTTTTCAAAACAGGTATGGCTTGTGGGGTTCTCTTTGGAGAGCCTGCAGGCCGCTTTTTTTATGCCGTAACGGTGGGGGTTGAATTTCTCGGTAGTGAGTGAGGGAAATACCAAAAGACCTATCCCTCGGAAGGAGCCGAGAGAATATGACCGATAATCAGAAAGCGCAAATCATCAAACTCCGTGCGGCTGGAAACGGCTATGGCAAGATTGCCAAGACGATTGGCATATCGGTGAACACAGTAAAGTCTTTCTGCGGCAGAACAAAAGAAACTTGCACGGATGAATGGATGCAGTCTGTTGTCGATTACGACATTCTTCCAATGCTTCAGGAATACTGGTTTGACGATGACAGCAAGGTGCAGCGCTGGGACAACATCCTGCATGGAGTATTTCAATTACAACGGAGAACAGGAATGCTATGACTCAGCTACGCAATAAACAACGCCTAATTCGGCTTTTTAAATATTTATACCGTGAAACGGATGAAGAACATCCGGTTACTACCAACGAGTTGGTGGAGATTTTTACGGAGGCCAGCGCCAATGCTGCCCGGAAGACGGTGAAGGACGACATTGATGTGCTGGTAGCGGAAGGCTATGACATAGTAACCATCAAGAGTTACTATAATGCTTTTTTCATGGCCAGCCGTGAATTCGAGTTGCCGGAGCTGAAGCTGCTCATTGATGCGGTTTCTTCTTCACGCTTCATTTCCAAGGCGAAGTGCGACCAGC
>AZKM01000006.1 GCA_000510425.1 Eubacterium nodatum ATCC 33099
TTTGAATTGTAAATATCGTCATTTCTCGATATTTTTAAACGAATTTTTTCAATTCGCCTTTCTTTCACTGAAAGAATTGTAAATAAAATATTGTCAAATTCTATTGTCTGATTTATATATCCATCTTGGGGAATTTCTCCAAGTATATCTATTATAAAACCACCTAAGGTTTCGCTGGTCTCAGACATAAGGTTTGTGCCCAGCTCCTCATTTAAGTTATCTAGGTCTACATTTCCGTCAACCAAATAAGTATCATCTTCTATCTTTTCAATGTATACCTCGGCTTCATCATATTCATCATCAATCTCACCGACAATTTCTTCTATGATGTCCTCAACCGTTACTATACCGCTGAATCCGCCATACTCATCTATTAAAATAGCTATATGCTGGCGTTCCTTCTGAAGCTCTACAAAGAGAGTATCTATTTTCTTTGTTTCCGGAACAAAATATGGTTCTCTGAGGATTTCTTCTATGTTGACTTTGTCAAAGCCCGATTCTCTGGCCTTAATCAGATAGTCTTTGATGTGCAGGATTCCTATTATATCATCAGAACCGTTTCTGCATACAGGCATCCTGGTATATCTGAGTTTCATTAACTGGTCAACATATTCCTCCGGAGGATCTGTTATATCAATCATAAATACATCAGTTCTCGGTGTCATAATTTCATAAGCACGTTCATCATCAAACTGAAATATACTTCCTATCATTTTTTTTCCCTCTTCCTTGAGGGAGCCGGTTAATTGACCGACTTCAAGAATAGACATAATTTCTTCTTCCGAATATTCCTGTTCGTCTACATCCGTTTTCAACTTAAAAATAAGAAGTATTACATTCGCAAATTTTAATGCAACCCAGATAATAGGGAACATCAGGATGCTGACGATATTCTGCAAGCCGCACAGTCCCCTTGCAAGTTCTTCTGAACGTTGCTTTGCAAGTTTTCTTGGAAATATTTCGCTAAATGAAAGCAAGCAAAGAAAATACACAACAAGTGACAATATCAGTTTTTCATTCATAAAAATAATGCTAAAGAATCCAACAGACATAAAAATATAATTCAGCAGCTTATTCGGGTATCTGTACAGATACGGTCTTTCGGCAAATTTTAAGAGTCTGGCTGATTTTACATCATTTTTATCTTCTTCTACCCATTGGGAAATTCTATTCCTGCTGACAGCCTCCATTGCACTGTTGCTTAAAGTGATAAGTCCGTTAAGAAATACCATTATAACAGCAACCATGACATATGTAGAGTTTGATAAGTTAATCGGGTCCTCCGACATAATTTTCTCCTTAAATTTTTTTCCTTAAAATATAATTTTCAGCAACGGGACTATCGAACTTGATCTTCAAAAGCTGCTTGGGATGCGGTGCAGATTCCAGCTTTTCTCCCGTTTCCGCATCGTACATTTCAGTTAATTTCTGACTTGCAAAGCCCGGTTTCGGTCCGAAGATTTCAATGTCATCTCCTACCACCATTTTATTCCTCTGCTGAACAGTTGCAAACCCTGTCACAGAATCATAGGATTTTACTATACCGATAAATGAATATTCTTTGACATATGCACTGCTGTCATAGTTTTGATCATTCTCTGTTGTTTTGTTAAAGTAAAATCCCGTTGTAAATTCTCTGTGGCTGGCTTTCTGCAGTTCTTCAAACCATTCCTGATTAAATATATACTTTTCAGGGTTTTCATAATAAGCATCTATTGCCTGTCTATATGCATGTATTACAGTCGCAACATAATAAAGGCTTTTGATTCTGCCTTCAATTTTGGCACTTGCAATTCCGCTTGAAACAAGTTGCGGAATATATTTAATCATACATAAATCCTTAGAATTAAAAATATATGTTCCCCTTGCATCTTCTTCCACAGGATAATATTCTCCCGGTCTTTTTTCCTCCATAACGGTATACTTATACCTGCATGGGTGTGCACACAACCCTCTGTTTGCATCTCTTCCCGTCATAACATTGCTTAAAAGGCAGCGACCTGAGTAGGAAATGCACATAGCACCGTGAACAAATGATTCCAATGTCATATCTTCAGGGATTTTATCTGACAATTCTTTTATTTCCTCAAGGGAAAGTTCCCTTGCAACTACTAATCTTCTAACTCCCAGTTCATACCAGAATTTTGCCGTCATATAGTTGGTCATATTTGCCTGAGTAGACAGGTGTAGTTCTGCACCCGGTAAAATTTCCTTTACAATGCTTAGAATTCCCGGGTCGGAAATCAGAAATGCATCAATCGGAATATGTTTAATCTTCTTAAGATAATTTTTAAGGGGCTCTATGTCTTCATTATGGGCATAGATATTAAGCGTCATATAACATTTACATCCTTTATCATGGGCAAATCTGACACCTTCCTCAATTTCATCTATGGTGAAATTTCCTGCACCTGCCCTTAATGAGAAGGTTTCGCCTCCGAAATACACAGCATCGGCACCGTAAATCACTGCAATCTTCAGTTTTTCTAAATCTCCTGCCGGAGCTAATAATTCTATTTTGTCCATAATCACCTTAATATTGAAACTGCAACACCGTCACCGAGTGCCATAAGAGTTGTTGAAAGTCTTTTGTCATGTTTTATAAAATCAATATACTCTCTCATTTTCTTTCTGTGGGTGCGATGTTTCTTCTTCGGATCCAGCTTCTCAAATACTGTCAAGCCATGAATGAGAATATTATCCGATACGATAACTGCTCCGCTGTCTGATACCTCAATAGAACTTTCCATAAACCGTTTATAATTGCTTTTCGATGCGTCAATAAAAACAAAATCAAAGCCGTTAATGCCTTGATCCCTTATTTTTTCAATCTGCTCCTCCCCATCTCCAAAATAAGTGTGCACTCTGTTATCAACACCTGCTTTTTTTATATTTCTAATGGCAGCAGTGTATGCAAATTCATCGTTTTCAATTGTATATATTTCCGCTTTTTCACAAAATTTAGCAAAAAAACAGGCAGAATAACCTATAGCCGTTCCTATCTCCAAGATTTTTTTCGGCTTTTTTAATTTCAGAAGAGTTGCAAGCAACTCTTCTGTCTCTCGTAATATAATCGGTACATTGTCATTTTCGCCTATTCTGCGAAAATCCTCCATTTCCTCGTCTAATGGCTTATATTTCTGATTTAAAAAAGCCTGTACTTCCGAGTTAACAATGTCAATTGGCATTAGTTTTTCTTCCCTTCTTTTTTGTCTCGGGCATTATAGTATGCATCCTTGTCTTTCAGAAACTGACTGTATTTTTCGGAGAAGGTCATGGAATCATCAAGTCTGTCACTTAAAATAAAATACATATATTTTGTATTTGCAGGGTTTAAGGCTGCATGAATAGAAGCTTTTCCCGGGCAACAAATCGGTCCCGGCGGCAGTCCTTTGTTTGTGTAAGTATTATATGGCGACTTAATCTGAGTATCATCAATTGACAAATCTTTTTTCCTGTTATTATCCAAGCTCAGTACATACTGAACTGTTGAGTCCATCTGAAGGGGCATCTTTGCCTTAAGTCTGTTGTATATGACACTTGCCACCTTATCCCTGTCCCTGTCTACAGCTGCTTCTTTCTCAATAATAGATGCTATTATAATTATCTTGTTTTCGTCAACGCCCAGTTTCTTTGCTCTTGTTCTGTCCTCATGACTGAAATTATTTTGATATCCTTTCAGCATAGATGTAATTATGAAATTATAATCTGAAGTTGCAGGCATTGTATATGTGCTTGGAAACAGATAGCCCTCAAGTCTGTGTTTTCCTTTTTGTGCATTCTTTAAGAAAGGAAATTCAGTTGCAAATCCTGCCGTTTCAAGGGTATTTACAAATTCATCCCGGTTAACAATGCCAATTTTTGCAAGTTTATCTGCAATATCGTACTCAGTATAGCCTTCCGGAATTGTAAATGTAATATCATTTGTCTTCCCCGTCCTGAGAGCTTTAGAAATTTGTTCTGTACTCATGGATGGAGAAAGGGCATAAGCCCCTGCCTGATATGTTCCGTCATATCTTTTAAAAGTCGTGTATATTTTAAAAGCTGCCGCCGAACTTATTATTCCCTTTTTTTTAAGTAGGTCACCTATTGATGAGGTACTTGAACCTTTTTCCACATTAACGAGAATCTCATTCTTACTTCCCTTATCTTTAACACTGTCTCCGATACTGTTAGTATATATAAATAACCCGAGAAACAGTGCAATGGCAACGGTTATAAAAAATATAAATAATTTCAGCGGCATTCTAGTTTCGGATCGGGCTTTTTTTCTTCTGCTCATTATATCCTCCAGACTTGTCTCTTTATTAACGCAATCAGATTAAAAATTAAGGGACGCACAATACGCCCCTTGTAAAACTTGTTTTTTGTGAAATTTATATGGTTCAAGGGTGTGACCACAATGGATCATATTTATTTTGACCTTCCCAGATATTCTCCCGATCTGGTATCAATCTGAATTCTTTCTCCGGTTTCAATAAAGATAGGAACCTGGATTACCGCACCGGTTTCAACGGTAGCGGCTTTAGTTACATTGGTTGCCGTATCACCCTTAATACCCGGCTCTGTATCCACAACCTCAAGGTCAACAAAGTTAGGAGCTTCAACCTGAAAAGGCGAACCTTTGTAGAACTTAATCGTAGCCTCATCATTCTCTCTGATATAAACGATGGCATCTTCAACATCTTCTTTGCTGATAGGAACCTGCTCAAAGGTTTCTCCATCCATGAAGTAGTAAAGTTCTCCGTCATTATACAGATACTGCATCTGCTTAGTATCTATATGAGCTTTCGGAAACTTATCGCTTGGATTGAAGGCTTCTTCTCTTATTGCTCCGGTAAGAATATTTTTATACTTGGTTCTTACGAAAGCAGCACCCTTGCCGGGTTTTACATGCTGAAAATCCAATACAACATGTGGCTCACCGTTAATTTCAAAAGTAACACCTTTTCTGAAATCTCCTGCTGTTATCATTAGTTCAGTCTCGCTTTCTATTTTATTTATTATTTAAACTATTTCATTATGATTAGTTATTATAACAGATTTATATTGGATTGCCAAGTCCCATGGCATCTCCGAGGATCTTATATACATCGCTCATCATTACGGAAAATCTCATTTGAGCCTGTAAGTACTCGGCTGCCGATGGATCCCTCATAACAATTTGGTATAAGTCCTGAATCGTCTTTTGTGCCTCCTCTGTAACTTCTTCTCCAAGCATTTGTTTAGTTTGAATCTCCATCTGTTTAGTCTCAAAATCCTTAAGCATATTTGAAACCTCAGTATTTTTATCTATTTCTGCTTTTAGCCTTGCATAATCCTTGTATTCCTGTGAATCTTTAATTGCATTTGCAAGTCCGTGAGCCTGATCATATACGTTCATTTCATACCTCCTTGTAATTATCCTTCCATAAGAATCGGCAAAATCATCGGGCTTCTCTTTGTCTTATTAAAAATATGTTTTCGCATATCATTTCTAAGACCGTTTTTTAAGGCATTCCAATCGCCTTTATTATTTTGAAGATGATATTCCAGCGAAGCAAATGCTTTTCCCTTTGCTTCGTTCATGATTCCTTCGTTTTCTTTTACATAAACGAAACCTCTGGATGTAAGTTCCGGCCCGGAAACAATAATTTTGTTGTCAATATCTATTGTTGCTGCAACTATTATCAGTCCGGCTTCCGACAGAACCCTTCTTTCATTCAAAACTACATTGCCCACATCTCCGATGCCAAGACCGTCCACCAGTATATCCTCTGCGTTTATTACATGTTTATACTGAATGGCTTTTTGTTTGTCAATGGTCAGTTGGTCTCCGTTCTCTAAGATGAAAACATTTTCTGCTTTCATACCCAACTCTTCTGCCAGTTGCGAATGTCTTACTAAGTGGCGGTGTTCTCCGTGAACCGGCATAAAAATTTTAGGTTTGATAAGTGAGTGTATCAACTTGAGATCTTCCTGAAAAGCATGTCCCGACACATGGATATCCGCAATATCATTATAAATAACATCTACTTCTTTTTTATAAAGTTTATTTACGACATTTGATACTGTCTTTTCATTCCCCGGAACGGGTGTTGACGATAAAATAACCATGTCACCTTTCTTGAGTTTTACATTTCTGTGTTCATCTCCTGCCATTCTCGTAAGAGCAGACATCGGTTCGCCCTGGCTGCCGGTGGTAATTACAACCAATTCTCTGTCGGGAATATTTTGCATCTTGTTCATTTCCACAAAAGAGCCTGCCGGATATTTTAAATATCCGAGTTCCACTGCAAGTTTGACTACATTTTCCATGCTTCGTCCTGAAACTGTAAATTTTCGTCCGTATTTAACTGCAAGTTCGATGATTTTCTGAACCCTATGAACATTTGACGAGAAGGTTGCTATAATAATTCTGTTCTTTGCCTCTCTGAAGATACTGTCCAGGGTTTCACCCACAACCTGCTCAGAAGGTGTAAAACCCGCTCTTACAGAATTTGTGCTGTCTGCCATAAGTAAGTCTACGCCTTTTTTTCCAATCTCTGCAAGCCTTGCAAAATCAATAGGCTCTCCATCAATTGGAGTATAATCTACTTTGAAATCTCCTGTATGGAAAAAATTAGCTGCCGGAGTTTCTACAAAAAGACATACCGCATCGGCTATAGAATGAGTCGTTCTTATTGCCTCTATTTTAAACTTTCCGATTTTAAATTTTTCACCGGGAGTAATGGTTTTGAGGTTAGCTTTAATTTTATGCTCTTCCAGCTTGTTTCTAATCAATCCGAGAGGAAGCTTTGTTGCATAAATGGGAACTTTTAATTGTTTCAAAAGATACGGGATACCACCTATATGGTCCTCGTGCCCATGGGTTATGATTACTCCCTTCACTTTCTTTGAATTTTCTATGAGATAACTAAAGTCCGGAATAACTACATCTATTCCAAACATATCATCTTCAGGAAATGACATGCCACAATCAATAATTATAATCTGATTGTCATATTCAAAAGCAGTCATGTTTTTTCCTATTTCATCAAGTCCTCCTATCGGAAAAACCTTAAGATTTTCGGATTTCCTTTTTATAGTCTTTGATCTGCTTTTTTTAGGTTCTGAGGCTGTTTTCTTAGAGCCGGTTTTATTAGTATTTCTCCCTGATGATTTGGGGGAAGGCTTCTTTCTGAGTTTTAAGCCCAGTTGTTCTCCCAAAGATTTAGTTTCCGAAAGCAAATTTGCTCCCTTTTCTTGAGTTTTTTTCTTTTTTGTGGTAACAGTTTTCTTTCGGCTGCCACCGCGGCCTAACCTGACTGAAGGTCTGACACCGGCTTTATGGCCATTATTTTCTTTCATTTTCGTTCCTCTCTACTTTGCAACAAAGTTTACAAGTTTGTCAGGAACTGTAATTGTTTTAACGATATTCAAATCTGAAATCAGAGCAATTACGTTTTCATTTGATTTAACAGCATTCTCTAATTCAGTCTTACTTAAACCTGCCGGCATAGAAAGTCTTTCCTTTAACTTACCGTTAACCTGAACGATTATTGTCTTTGTGTCTTCTACTAAAGCCTTCTCATCGTAACCCGGCCATCTGACACTAACGAGTGAATCCTTATTGCCTAACTCCTGCCACATTTCCTCGCATATATGAGGTGTGAATGGTGAAAGCAGGATTACAAGCTTAGTGACTGCATCACTAAGCAAAGGCATGTTTAAATCATCCTTTTCCTTATACTTGTATAGTTCGTTTACCAATTCCATGATTGAGCTTATGGCTGTATTAAAGTTAAACCTGTTGCTCACATCTTCGGTAATCTTTTTAATTGTTGCATTAAGTGTTAAATTTAATTTTTTGTCATCTTGTGACTTTATTTCTATAGCATCAGTGCTATTATAATTTTTTTCGACAAACTCACTGACAAGACGCCATACACGGTTTAGGAATCTATAACTTCCTTCAACACCTGCATCTGACCAATCGAGTTCTTTCTCCGGCGGTGCTGCAAATAAAATGAACAGCCTTGCCGTATCTGCACCGTATTTATTTATAATTTCTTCAGGACTTACGACATTTCCTATGGACTTACTCATTTTCTTTCCGTCTTTATTAACCATGCCCTGCGTCAGCAGATTTGCGAAAGGTTCTTTGCAGTCCACAAGTCCAATGTCATGAAGAGCCATCTGGAAAAATCGTGCATACATGAGATGAAGAATAGCATGCTCTACTCCGCCTATGTACTGGTCAACATTCATCCAATAGTCAACTTTTTCCTTATCAAAAGCTTTATCAGTATTCTTCGGATCGCAATAACGAAGGAAATACCACGATGAGTCCAAAAAAGTATCCATAGTATCAAGTTCTCTTTCTGCATCTTTTCCGCATTTCGGACATGTACATTTAGAGAATGTTTTAGAAGTAGCTAAAGGAGATTCTCCTTTTCCTGTAAATTCCACATCTGTGGGCAGCACAACGGGAAGGTTTTCTTCTTTTTCCGGCAGCCAGCCGCAGTCCTTACAGTAAATCATAGGAATTGGAGTTCCCCAGTAACGCTGACGAGAAATCAGCCAATCCCTAAGTTTATAATTGATTGTCTTTTCCCCTATATTCTGTTCAGAAAGCCATTTAATCATTTCAGGAATAGCCTTACGATTATTCATGCCGTCAAACTTTCCGGAATTTATCATCTTTCCTTCTGCATCAAATGCTTCAGTTAAGTTATTCACATCTATTTCAGATGAGTTGCTTTCCACTACAGGTATAATCTTTATGTCAAATTTCTTTGCAAAATCAAAGTCTCTCTGGTCATGTGCAGGCACTGCCATAATCGCACCTGTACCATAGCCCATCAAAACATAATCTGAGATAAAAACAGGAACCTTTTTTTGATTTACAGGATTAATTGCATATTTTCCGATAAAAACACCTGTTTTTTCGTTATTGGTTGATGTACGCTGAATTTCATCCATATGCTGGACCTTTTCGATATAGTCCTCTACATCGTCTTGAAACTTCGTTCCTTCCACCAATTCCGTTACATAAGGGTGCTCGGGAGCCATTACCATATATGTACAGCCAAACAAAGTATCTGCACGGGTCGTAAACACTTTGAGAACCTTATCGGTTCCATCTATTTTGAAATCTATATTTGCACCTATTGATTTACCTATCCAGTTTTCCTGCATCAGTTTAACCTTATTTGGCCATCCCTGAAGGTCATTCAAATTCTCCAAAAGTTGATCCGCATAATCTGTTATCTTTAAATACCACTGCGATAGATTTTTCTTTCCGACAGGAGTTTTGCAGCGTTCACAAACCCCGTCAACAACCTGCTCATTGGCAAGCACGGTCTGACAACTCGGACACCAGTTAACAGGATTTTCCTTTTTGTAAGCCAGACCCTTGTTAAAGAACTGAATAAAAATCCATTGCATCCAACGATAATATTCAGGATTGCAGGTTTGTACTTCTCTTTCCCAGTCATAGGAAAGACCAAGCTGTTTGAGCTGTTCCTCCATTTCTGCAATATTATTCCATGTCCAATCTGCAGGAGGAGTTCCGTTTTTTATAGCTGCGTTTTCGGCAGGCAGTCCAAACGAGTCAAATCCCATAGGATGAAGAACATTAAATCCTTGCATATGCTTAAATCTAGCCACCACATCACCGATTGAGTAGTTTCTTACATGACCCATGTGAAGTTTTCCTGAAGGGTATGGAAACATTTCTAAAACATAATATTTTTCTTTTGAAGGGTCTTCAATAGATTTGAAGCTGTTGTTTTCTTCCCAATAATTCTGCCACTTTTTTTCAATTCTTTTAAATTCGTATCTTTCTTCCATGATTCTCCTCGTTAGTTGGTATTCTTATTATAAATTTCATCCCTATTCTGCTTCATAGTCTTTAATTTCACAGTCGCCCCACACATTTTCTAAATTATATCTGCTGCGAAGCTCAGGATTAAATATATTTATGATGATATCACCGTAATCCATCAGAATCCATCCTGAATTATTTTTTCCTGCAATACTTCTTGGAATAATACTTATTTTTTCATATTCCTCCTTAACAGCTTCCGCAATAGCTCCTACCTGTCTATCGTTTGAGCCGCTTGCCACAATCAAACAATCTGCAAAAGATGATTTTGCAGCAATATCTATAATTTTTATATCTATTCCCTTCTTACTGTCAATAGCTTTGGCCGCCAACATGGCAAGTTCATTATTGTTCATTACTCTCTCCATCATTTTTCTAAAATACTCCCTGGCTTCTATCGTATCTCTGTCAATTTCTATGCCCTCTTTCTCCAAAAACTTTACTGTCGATTCCAAAGATACCAAACATGCTCTGTTTAAATCATGTTCTGCTAAATTTCTAAGTACGCCTACAGAGGGATAAGACCTTGAAGGCTCAACTGCATCTGAAATAAAAATTATTTTTTCAAGTTTAGACATACCGGCTCTTCCGGTAGTATGGAAGCTTACGGCGTTAATCAAATCTTCATCTTCTATACCGTATATTTCCTTCATATTAAAAGCGGCAACTTTACTGTGAATAAGATTTGGATTGCTCTTATAACGATATTCTTCCAATCCGATTTTTTTTATATAAAAATCTATTTCGCTATCTGAAAGTTTGCGATACATATCGTGAAACAGAGCAGCGATTTCGGCTTTTTCAGGATTTTCACCATACTTTTCAGCTAAATACCCGGCTGTTTTCTTTACACCTTCAATATGCCTCAGCCTTTTCTCCGATAAATTTTCCCTTAAAAATTTATAAATACAGTCCGTGTTCATGTATATATTCAGCCACTTTAGTCGGAACTAAATGACCAATTTCCTTCCCTGCTTTTATGGTTTCTTTTATTTCTGTAGATGATATATCCCTGAGTTTATTATGAAGAACTCTGATTTCCGTTCCATATTTCTTTTTTACAGCGTTTTTCTTTTCTTTCATCTTTGTACTGTCGTAACCCGGTCTTGGTGCCAGTATGAACGAAAAGTCTCTCAAAAGCTCTTCTCCCATATACCATGATTCTAATGTGAGAAGAGAATCACTTCCCATGATAAAATGAAGATCATCTTCCGGTCTTTTTTCCTGAATTTTTTTCATGGTTTCGTAGGTATATGAAACCTCAGGGCCGTCTATTTCGAGTGTCGAAACCTCAACATTCTCATATTCCGCTGCAACACAGGAGACCATAGCTATCCTATGCTTTTCATCTGCAATTTTTTGTTCCAGCTTAAAAGGGCTCATCTTAGCCGGCAATAACATAATTCTGTCACATTCAGCTTCTTCAACTGCTGCCTCCAGTACAGATAAATGTCCCAGATGGAACGGATCAAATGTTCCCCCTAATATGCCTATCTTTTCCATAATAAATATTTTTTACTCTCTTATATCAAGTTTAAGTTCTTCCAGCTGACTTTCATCAACAACATTCGGTGCATCGCTAACCATACATTGAGCATTCTGATTTTTAGGAAATGCCATAACTTCTCTAATGCTGGGTTCTCCCGCAAGAAGCATTACTATTCTGTCAAGACCGTATGCAATACCACCGTGAGGAGGCACGCCATATTTGAAAGCTTCAAGTAAAAATCCGAATTTCAGGTCACTTTCTTCCTTTGAAATTCCCAACAAGTCAAACATCTTACTCTGTAATTCCCTATCGTGTATACGAATACTTCCACCACCAAGTTCCACGCCGTTTAATACAATATCATAAGCATCGGCTTTGGCAGCTAACGGATCCCTGTCAAGCAGATGTATATCTTTCTCCATCGGATGTGTAAATGGATGATGAACTGCCTTCATAATTCCTGTTTCCTCGTCTTTTTCAAACATAGGGAACTCTGTAACCCATAGCAAGTTGAATTTTTTATTATCAAGCAGACCCAATTTGCCTGCAATGTGTCGTCTCAAAAAACCGAGGGTATCAAACACGACTTTAGGCTTATCGGCAGCAATTAAAATTAAATCTCCGACCTTTGCTTTGAATTCAGATGCGACTTCCTTCAATTGCTCCTGATTGAAGAATTTATTCACAGAAGACTTATATTCTCCTTCTTCAACCCTAATCCAGACCAGTCCCTTTGCACCGTAATCTTTAGCAGCTTCTGTCAATTTGTCTATATCTTTTCTGGAAAACTCCTTTGAACCTCCATCAATACATATACCCCTTACATCGCCTTCATCTTGCAAAGCCTTCTGAAACACCATAAAATCAGTACATTTAATTGAAGGTACATTATTAAGGAGGTGCAGTTCAAATCCAAATCTGGTATCCGGTTTATCCGAACCATATCTTTCCATGGCTTCTTTCCATGGCAGACGCATGAGAGGAAGTGAAATCTCCACATCCATCAGCTCTTTAAATAAACGCTTGAGATAACCTTCCTGAATTTCAATTACATCATCAACATCCACAAATGACATCTCCATATCTATTTGAGTAAATTCAGGCTGTCTGTCAGCACGAAGGTCTTCATCTCTAAAGCACTTGGCGATCTGTATATATCTATCAGTTCCGCCAACCATTAACAACTGTTTGAAAAGCTGAGGTGACTGCGGAAGTGCATAGAATTTGCCTGTGTCACCCCTGCTGGGGACAAGATAATCTCTGGCGCCTTCAGGTGTGGATCTAACCAGAATAGGAGTCTCCACATCGGTAAAACCCTTCCCATCAAAATAATCTCTGGTTAATTTTGTGATTTTATGTCTAAAAGTTAGATTTCTCTGCATCCTAACCTTTCTAAGGTCCAAATATCTATACTTCAGTCTAAGGTTATCTTCGACATTGTCATCATCTTTGATATAAATCGGTGGAGTTTCCGCCTTTGAGTAAACAACAAGTCCCCTTGCCGCAATTTCGATTTCTCCGGTTGCAAGGTCACGGTTCTTAGAACTTCTCTCCTTAACTTCACCTTTTACCCCAATGACAAATTCTCCACGGAGAGTATGTGCTAAATCAAAGACATCTTTTGGCGTATTCTCGTCAAAGGCAATCTGAACGATTCCCGTTTTATCTCTAAGATCGACAAAAATCAATCCGCCTAACCTTCTCTGTTTGGCAACCCAGCCGTTTAACACGACTTCTTCTCCAACATTATCTGAAGTCAAAGTACCGCACATGTGACTTCTTTTAAATATTTCCGACATTAAATCTAACTCCCTTAATTTATTATGCTTTTTTTAACATTTCCAGTATATTATCAAATGAAACTTCCTGTTGCTCATGTCTGTCCATATCCTTAATCTGAACAACACCTTTTTCCAATTCTTCATCACCGATTACAATGGTTTTTTTCGCATTTAATCTTGCCGCATACTTAAATTGTCCTTTAACATTTCTGGCAAGTGTGTCCATTTGGGCGGATATTCCCTTTTTATGAAGCTCCCTTAGAATCTCCAAGCCTTTGATTCTTCCTTTATCACCCATGGTTACGATAAATACATCTGAAGGTTCCGCCTCCGGAATTTCCACCCCGTTAGCCTCCATAAGCATCAAAAGTCTTTCCTTTCCCAAGCCGAAACCCACACCGGGAATCGGAGGTCCGCCTATCTCCTGACAAAGATTGTCGTATCTTCCTCCCCCGCACACAGTTCCCTGTGCACCGATTTTATTCGATACGAATTCAAATGCGGTTTTGGTATAGTAGTCAAGCCCCCTGACGATTCTTGGATTTACCGTATACTCAAGCCCCATGGACTCAAGATGTCCTTTAACTTCTTCAAAAGAAGATGCACATTCGTCGCACAGGTAATCAATCATATTGGGGGCATCTTTAACAAGATCTTGATCCTCCTGCGATTTGCAGTCCAATATCCTCATAGGATTTTTATCAAATCTGTTTTTGCAAGTGTCACAAAGCTCGTCATAGTGAGGTCTCAAAAAATCCTGAAGTGCTCGTCTATATGTTTCTCTGCAGGTAGGACATCCTACGCTGTTAATTTCCAAAACTATATCCTTAATACCCATTTCCTCCAGAAAATCATGACCTAAACAGATAACATCCGCATCAGCCATCATATTAGGAGTTCCGAATATCTCAACGCCGAACTGATGGAATTGGCGAAGTCTACCCGACTGTGGTTTTTCATATCTGAAACAAGGCGTATCATAATAAATTTTAGTTGGCTGTACTTCTGCATACATCCTGTGTTCCACAAATGCCCTTACAGCAGGAGAGGTTCCCTCGGGTTTAAGGGTCAGACTTCTTCCTCCGTGGTCATTAAAAGTGTACATTTCTTTCTGAACTATATCGGTAGTATCTCCAACTCCTCTGTTAATCAGCTCCGTATGCTCAAATATTGGAGTTCTTATTTCTTTGTAACCATAACGCCTGCAAATGTCATCAAACTTTCTTTCAACATAATGCCAGCGATAAACCTGATTCGGTAATACATCTTTTGTGCCTTTTGGTGCATTTGTTAACATTTTCTACCTCCATAAATTCTTTTCTTTTCGAGCACACATCTCATCAATACGATTGATATACTCTTTATAATTAGTTACATTCGGAACCCTTACGAGCTTATTCGTTTCCGGATAATATCGTTTTGAAATCCCTCCTGCGCCCAAAGCTATTATACTCTGGTGTTCATCCATTATTCTTATATTATACAGACCATCTGTTTTGCCTTTACAATATCCGGTATTTTCAAAGAAACCTGCCATGTGTTTCTGTCTATACAGATAATAAGGAGTAAAACCTTCCTTATGCAGAATCTCTCTACTTGATTTTAGCATTTCAGCCACTGTTTCCGCAACGCCGTAGTGATAATTTGTATCTATATTTTTCAGTCCGGAAGCTCTTTTTACCGCCAAGGTATGGATGGTTATATTATTTGCACCCATTTTAATAACTTCATTCAGAGTTGTTATAAAATCAAATACATTTTCCTCCGGTAAGCCTGCAATAAGATCTGCATTTATAGTCTGAAACTCCTTTGACTTTGCAAGTTCAAAGGCAGCTCTGACATCCTTCGGGCTATGGGCTCTTCCAATTAAATCCAGAGTCTTTTGCTTCATTGACTGAGGATTTATGCTTATTCTATGCACGCCTTCATTTTTCAGCACATTAAGCTTATCCTCATCTATTGTATCAGGTCTTCCCGCCTCCACTGTGAACTCCTTGATTTTAGAAAAATCAAAGGCATTTTTAGCAGCGGTTATTACCTCCTTAAGCTGATTCACCGTTAGGGTTGTAGGTGTTCCACCTCCGAAATATAAAGATTCCACCTCTAAATTGTTTTCTTTTATTTTTTCTCCCACATACCGGATTTCATGTATAAGAGCCGGTACATATTTTTCAATTTCATCATCATCCACTTGATTTGAGGCGAAAGAACAGTATATACATCTTGTAGGGCAGAAAGGAACCCCTATATAAACACCTACTGAATTTTTATCAGGTTTCCCGCACCTCTCAATTTGTCTTTTATATATACCAACGACCAAATTCGTCTTATCTTCCGTTAAATAGTAATCTTTGAGAAAAATCCCCCTCACTTTTTCTTCTTCAAACCGCTCTAATAATTCGCCTGCAAGCTTAATCGGTCTAACACCGGTCAAAATTCCCCAATCAGGTCTTATATCTGTTTTATTTGCGAGTTCATTGAAGATTTCACGCTTTATTTCATCTCTATCCGCAGAAAAACTCCTATTGATATGGATGCAATCATCAAAGAGAAAACCGTCGTCCTCCCAAATTTCATATTTTTCCGGAGAAATAAATTCATCTATAAGTTCTCTTAAAATCGCCAAGTTGCTGAATCCGTGTACTTTTATTTTAATCTTCTCTAACAAAGGGATTCCTCTTTTTCTCGTTACCCACTGTGGTATCTCCCATGTGTCCCGGAAGAACAATAGTATCATCGGGAAGTGTATAAATTTTTTCCTTGATAGATTTTAGAATCTGCCTGTAACTTCCTCCATATAAATCTGTTCTGCCGATAGATTCTCTAAATAAAGTATCGCCGCTGAACAGATATTTGCCGCACTTAATACATACCCCACCCTCTGTATGTCCGGGTGTTTCGATAAACAGAAGCTCCATATCGCCTACTTGAATACGGTCGTAATCACTAACCCAAACATCAGGTACGATTACAATGTCTCTTCCGTATAGCTCTCTTGATGAATTTAGGATGCTATCCGAAAGGAGTTCCTTTTCTTTTGACGGTGCCGCTACCTTGATTCCGGGATAAAGCTCCAGGAGTTCATCTACTCCGCCTATGTGATCTCCGTGTCCATGGGTCAATACTATATACTGAAGATTTAAATTTTTAGTTTCTATTGCCTTCAGCAGACTGGGACTTGCTCCGCCCGGATCTACCACAAAGGCATTTCTCTTATCATCATATGCAAGATATGTGTTTACCATTATCGGTCCTGTCGGAAATACTTCTACTTTCATTTATCCTCCGCTATCCAACTATGATTTTGCTCTGTACACACTCATCACTCCCGAAACATTCCTGAGAGTCCGTTTGATTTTCTGCAGTTGCTGTGTGCTTACAAGCATCAAAGTTAATGTAATATTCAGTGTTTCGTTTTTATTACTTTTCGCATTTACGCCTTCGATTCTGACATCATGATCTTCACAGGCTCTTGAAATGTCAGAAAAAATCCCTCTTCTGTCCGCACAAACGATACAAATGTCTGCTGCATAGGATTTACCATCCTTGAGATCTTCCCATTCCACATCTATGAACCTTGCTTTTTCATGTTCCGGTAAAGAAATCATATTGGAACAGTCCTTCCTGTGTACGGAAATACCTCTGCCCTTAGTTATATAACCTACAATTTCATCCCCCGGCACAGGATTGCAGCATCTTGCAGTTCTAACCATAAGTCGGCTGTTACTTTTTCCTTCTACCAGGATTCCGGGACTGTTGTGAAGTTTATTTTCATCTCGTATACCCTTAGGTGATTCGTTTATTAAATCCTCTTCCTTTTTCGCAAGGCGCCTTTGTTCCTCACGCTGTTCGTTATTATATAGTTCAAATAGTAGATTTGCATATTTGCTTAGGGTAGCTCCGCCTTGAGAAATCTGAGTATAAGTTTCGTCCAATGTATTAAATTTAACCTCTTTCATGGCAGCAGTCAAAAATTTTGACTTTGCAACGACTTGGGGATCATACCCTTTTTTTCTTATATATTTGTCCAGTGCTTCCTTGCCCTTTGCTATATCATCGCCTTTATTCTGGCGCTTTAGCCACTGCCTGATCTTATTTCTTGCAGATGAGCTCTTTGCAATTTTGAGCCAGTCCACGCTGGGTCCCGAAGAATTTGAAGATGTTACAATTTCTACTATATCACCGTTATTCAGCGTATGATCAATTGTAACCATCTTGCCGTTAACCTTCGCTCCAACACAATGGCATCCGACATCTGTATGTATTTTAAATGCAAAATCAAGGGGTGTTGATTCTGCCGGCAGATCTATTACCTCTCCCCTTGGAGTAAAAACGAAAACCTGGGAAGCAAATAAATCCATCTTTAAGGTTTCCATAAATTCTCTCGGATCTTCAAGATCTTTCTGCCATTCCAAAGTCTGTCTGAGCCATGCCAGCTTCAGTTCTTCACTGTTCTGTTTTACATCTGAACGCCCTTCTTTATACTTCCAATGGGCTGCAATACCAAACTCTGCCACCCTATGCATTTCATAGGTTCTAATCTGAATTTCAAACGGCTCTCCGTTATCGCCTAATACTGTGGTATGAAGCGACTGATACATATTAGGTTTAGGCATGGCAATATAATCTTTGAAACGCCCGGGAATAGGTTTCCACATGGTGTGAACCTGACCTAATACTGCATAACAATCCTTAATATTTTCAACTATAATTCTAACTGCTGTCAAATCAAATATTTCGTCAAGTTGTTTATGCTGCAATACCATCTTTTTGTATACACTATAAAGATGTTTTGACCTCCCCGATATATCAAAATGCATATTAAGAGCTTCAAGGGATTCCTTTATTTCCGTGATTACATCACTTATGAACCTTTCACGCTGGGCTTTTTTGGCAGTTACCTCTGCCCGGAGCGAATTGTATTCATCAGGATGAAGATACTTCAGAGCTATATCTTCAAGTTCAAATTTAACGGTAAATATACCCAATCTGCTGGCAAGAGGTGCATAAATCTCCAAAGTTTCTCTGGATTTTTCGATAATCTTTTCCGGACGCATGTAGCCCAAAGTCCTCATATTGTGCAGCCTGTCAGAAAGCTTTATAATCAGAACTCTAATATCTTTTGACATTGCAAGAAACATCTTTCGGAGAGTTTCCGCCTGCGCCATTTCTTTACTGTCATATTTCAGCGTCCCGAGTTTTGTTACCCCGTCGACTAACAGTGCAACTTCTTCTCCGAAATCCTCAACAAGCATTTCTCTTGTATATTCTGTATCTTCGACCACATCATGCAAAAGACCACCGATTAGTGTTTCGTCATCCATTCCAAGTTCTGCAAGGATAACTGCCACTGCAATCGGATGAATAAGATAAGGTTCTCCGCTTTTGCGAAGCTGCCCCTCATGAAGCAGCTTCGCCTTATCATAAGCTCGTCCGATTAAATCGGTGTCATAGTCTTTATATTTCTGTATTTCTTTTAAAAATTTATTTTTTGTCTCCATATACGAAATCTCCGAAAATGCACCTGTTATTTTTTGCTTTTCTTCTTTTTCTTCTTTGATTTCTTTTTCTCTGTTTTAGCCTCTGATACGGGTTTAGGTTCGTCATTCTTTTTATGTTTGCTCGCCTTTTTCTCTTCTATCCTTTTTCTTGCTCTCTGCTGTGCCAGATAGCGGGACTTTTCTTCATTCTTGTTGAACTCGTAGTACAGAGGGCTGCAAAGGAATACGGATGAGTATGTTCCAACCAGTACCCCTACCATCAAAGGCAGAACAAACTGCGCAAGCTGCAATGACACCAAAAGCAGTAATGGCACAGTAGCAACAACAGTAGTTAGAGAAGTCATAATTGAGCGGTCAAGAGTTTGACTCATACTGGTATTTAAAATCTGAATAACCGGTTTTCCTCTCATCAGATGAGTATTTTCTCTAACTCTATCAAATATTACAATAGTATCATTTATGGAGTATCCGACTACCGTTAGAATTGCAGCGATAAACGGATTGTTTACCTGAATTCTCAAAATTGCGTAAAGAGAAATCATAATCAACACATCATGCAAAATACCTGAAACCGCCGCAACACCATATTTCCATGTTTTGAATCTGAATATTATATAGAGCAGCATACATAAAGCAGCAATTAGGATTGATTTAAAAGCATTCAGTTTGATCTCTTTACCTATGGTTGCCTCAAACTGCTCAGAGGAAACAACCGATTTATTTGTCAGATTATATTTTTTTTGAATGGTTTTCTGTACTTCATCTCTCTGGTTAGCATTTAACGATTTAGTTGTCTTGATGATAACTTCATGCTGTTTTTCTCCGGAATAGACAATATCCGCTTTTAAATTATATTTATCTATAGTCTTTTCTACATCTTTGATGGCAACCTTCTTGTTTAAATCCATTTGAATAATGGTTCCGCCTGTGAAATCAATTCCAAGGTTGAAACCTTTAATTGCAAAGGTAACCAAACCGATTGCAATAACTGTACCGCTTATAATATAGAAAATTTTTCTTTTCTCAATTATATGTAAATTCCCTTTCAGGAGTTTTCTTGGACTTCCATCCGCATTGCAACCGAAAAATCTATTTTTTGCAAATCTGCTGTCAGCTAAAGCTCCAACGAAAATCTGAGTAATAACAACTGCCGTAAAGATACTGATAACAATACCGATCATAAGGGTTACTGCGAAACCTTTAACCGTTGTTGAGCCTAGCTGATAGAGAACCACAGCTGCAATAAGCGTGGTCACCTGTGAATCTATTACGGTTACAAGTGCATGCTTAAATCCCTCATCGACAGCAACTCTGATAGACCTTCCCAGTGCGATTTCTTCTTTAATTCTGGAGAAAATAATAACATTCGCATCGACTGCCATACCGATTCCGAGTACGATACCTGCAATACCCGGTAGTGTCAATACTGCACCCAGTGCGTGCATTCCCCAAAGAAGAAGCAGGACATAAAGGCATAAAGCAATGTCTGCAAATAGCCCCAGAACATTATACATCAGAATCATAAGCAGGAAAACCAAAAGCAGCCCTATTCCACCTGCTACAATACTATTGTCCAGTGCATGTGCTCCAATGGAGGCAGTCTGCACCGAAGAATTTGCTTCCTTAAGTGCAACAGGAAGAGCTCCTCCCCTTATCAGAGCTGAAGTTTCCTGTGCCTCTGCCTTTGAGTAACCTCCGCGTTCGCTTGTAATTTGGCAGTCTCCCTGATTTATTTCACCTTGTACCGTAGGTGCCGTTAACATCTTATTATCAAGCCATATAACAACGGCTTTTGCATCTACACCTTTAATGGTAGGTTTTACACTTCCTGAAGCTGCAATTCTTGTAGCCTTTGCAAACTTATCCGTACCTTCTGAAGTGAACTTAAGAGTTATCTTATATCCTCCGTGTTCCGAATCCGTTTCCGCTGCAGAGTCCTTCACATCATTACCTGTTAAATACTCCGTTCCGTCTGCCAATGTAAATCTGAGTTTAGCGGTTTCACCTATTCTGTTGATGGCAGTTTTGGCATCTCTGACTCCGGGCATCTCTATTCTCAATCGATTTTGACCTTCTATATTAACATTTGCTTCAGAAACACCCATAGCATTTACACGCTTATTCAGAACTTCCTTGGTTTGTTCCATAATTTTTCGCAGTTCAGTTCCCTTTTTATTTCCGGTATCCGCCTGCATAACCACATTCACGCCGCCATCAATGTCAAGTCCGTAATCTAATGATTTCTTAAGATTCTCAATGGAACCAATCCCAAAAATCGAAACATAAATGCCAAAAATAACCAGCGCAACGATTAAAACACTAAGTATTTTTTTTAATTTTGAACTCATATTGTCTCTCTCACCTTCTGTAAATTATAATTTCTAAAATAAAAATATCATACTTGTTATATAATACTATTATTTCAATGATTTTTCAAGAAATTTCATGGGAAATGTCAATAACGGCGAGTTGCAAGTTTAATTGTCGCACAATAAAGTTAAACTTTTGTTACATCGCTTCACAATACATCTCATTGGCAGACTTGAATTTGAATATTTTCTTGATAATTGTTCTATCTTCACTGCCCACGGATTACATCTGCAACGGAAATTTCCGCAAAAAATAAAAAAATAGTGTGACAGAACATTTTCATTCTGTCACACTACTGAAATACTTTATTCTATGGTAATTTTAACCGATGTAATTTCCTTTTACCACATGGCTTGGAGAAGAAACATCCTCTAGTATCTTATCCACCAAGGCTTCATCTACATAATCAAGCCTTATCTGACATCCATCATCAGTTGCAGCATCACTAAAGCAGCTTCCACAATGAGAGTATGAGCTATCTTCATCAGTTACATTTGCCAGTGTGGTCTTAATTTTTATTGTGCCTGTCATTGACTTGCAACCCCTAAATGTCCTATTCATATACGCTACACTTGACGGAATGGAACTTGGACCTTTTTCCAGTGATTCACAACCCTCAAATGTCCCACACATACTCTCTACACCTGCCGGCATTTTAGGAGCTTGTTTTAATGATGTACAACCCTCAAATGTTCTATCCATGCTCTTTACACCTGCCGGTATTTTGGGAGCTTGTTTTAATGATTCGCACTCACAAAAGGTTCCATCCATGTCTTTTACACCCGATGGTATTTGGGGGGCTTTTTTCAATCTGCGTAAAGCGTAAAACCACCCGTATATTGATTTTGGAGCCACTCCCTTCTTGATGGTCACCTTATCTATCGAGACATTATAATACCGATAATACCAAGGCATACCGTCATAATAGCCATCGCCGCTATAGTCTTCATCATCAACATATCCCTTTGCGTACTGGGCATTACCTTTTCCCGATATGATTAACTCGCCATTGTTATACAAGGTGGCTTTCACATTCTTCTTTGCCTTTGCCCAGCCATATATGGTACTTTTGCTTCCACAGCCTATATTCCATCTTTTTATTGCCTTTTTCGGTTTTACATAGGTGCCTTTGGCAGAGGATTTCTTACCATAGTATTTCTTACCTGCATAAAGCTTATATGCAGCAATCTTAAAGTAATACTTACCCTTTTTGACTTCAGGGGTGGTGTATCTCAAAATGCTGCCTGCCGCCTTTGCTTTTTTCAGCTTTATATTCTTGATTGCCTTGTATTTACCCTTTTTATATTTCCTATAAACTACATAACCATCGGCATTTTTTACATGTTTCCATTTAATACGCACGCTTTGTTTTTTCATATAGCCAACAATTTTACCGGATTCACCATATTTATAGATAGGAATCCTTGTCTGTGATGCAGATCTGATTTTGACCTTCCCCGGCGGTGTTTTCTTTGCTCCATAAACATCGGAGTCTAAAACTCCAACGAATGCGATGAAAAAAATCACACTGAGTATAAAAACAATTTTTCTTCTCTCAACTAACATTTTCTTCAACTCCTTTTTTCCTTTTTGCAATTCGTACTTTACTAAATTGTATCATTTATCTAAAATATGTCAATAATTATTATTTATGCGTGTCTATTATGTCCAACAATTGGATATGAGTAATTATAATAGAAAAATATCCTTAACACTTAATATCAAAAACAAAAAACCGGATAGCATTTTGCTATCCGGTTTAACCTTTGTCTACAGTCTGTAATATCCTATTCGGCAATAGGATATTGTAACTTTATATTATTTCTACACTATTCTTCAGTTTCAGTTATTTCCTTTTCCGTTTCTATAGTCTTCGCTTTGGTATCTTCTTTCGCTTCTGAAACCGTTTCATTTTCTTTTTCTGCTTCAGCTGGTTTTGATTTCTTCAATCTCTTAGGAGTCTTTCGCTCTTCAGTCTCATTCTTTCCACTCGTTTTACCCTTCTTGGTAACTGATGAAATCGACCATCTCATAACCTCAAACTTAACCCTGTCGGCACCAACCTGAAGAATCAGAGTTTGATCCTTGGTCTTAACAATCTTTCCGCAAATTCCACCAATTGTTATTACCTCATCCCCCACACTCAAGGTGTTTCTCATCTGCTTAACTTCTTTTTCTTTCTTCTTCTGCGGTCTAATCAGTAAGAAATACATTAAACCCACAAAAGCGATAAGAATAACAATCTGAAAACCGGCATCTAATTTCATAACTTTTCTCCTCGTATAATATATTATGGTGCCGGCGATGGGGGTCGAACCCATACGGTGTTGCCACCACAGGATTTTGAATCCTGCACGTCTGCCAATTCCATCACGCCGGCAAATATAAAACTTCATAATATTGGTGCGGCTGACTGGACTCGAACCAGCACGGTTGCCCACACGCCCCTCAAGCGTGCGCGTCTACCAATTCCGCCACAGCCGCACAAATAACTTGCCTTTCTAATATACGGTATTATTACACATTTGTCAAATAAAAAATTTAAAACACATTATAGTCTTTTGAACTGAATTATTCTATATTTTTTAAAAAAGATTCTATTTCTTTATACAACTTTTCTTCGTCTTTGGAGTTGTCTATTACATAGTCAGAAGCTTTTCTCTTCTCTTCATCTGCCATCTGGTTGCCTATTCTATCAAGAACTGCCTTTTCATCACATCCGTCTCTATCGGAAACTCTTTTTAGCCTGATATCAATATCAGCAGTTACTAATAAAATCTTGTCAACTAAAACGGATGCATCTGATTCAATGAGAGTCGGTGCATCAAAAAAAACAAACTGTTCTTTATCTTCTGATCTGATTCTGTTAAATATGTCTTTTGCTGAAACTATTATCCTATTAGTTATAATTGACTCCAGTATCTCTTTCTTTTCAGCATTTGAAAAAATCTCTTCTGCCATTTTTTCACGATTAAGTTTTCCGTCAATTACAAAGTCATCTCCGAAGCTTTCTATCACTTCTTTGAGAACTTCTTCTTTTTGACTGATGCCCCTTGCCATTTCATCAGCATCCAAAACTCTGTATCCTTTTTGTCTCAAGTAGCTTGAAACAGTTGATTTTCCCGTACCGATACCTCCGGTTATACCTATTATTTTAGTCATTTTTAATCCTTGAGTTCATACCATGAAGATCCGCAATTCATATCACATGTCAGTTCTACAGCCAGTTTTGCTGCGTTTTCCATGTTGGAAATAAGCAGTTCTTTTATACCCTCAACATCTTTATCCCGTGCTGAAATAATCAGTTCATCATGAACCTGCAAAATCAATTTCGATTCCGGATATTCTTTTTTGAGTGCAGTATGAACCTTATTCATAGCAATTTTAATAATATCCGCTGCAGTTCCCTGAATCGGGCTGTTCATAGCAAGCCTTTCTCCAAACTGTCTGGTCATATAATTTGAAGCTTTGATTTCCGGAATATATCGCTTTCTGCCGAACAAAGTCTCCGAATAGCCTTTCTCTCTGCATGACTTTATCTGACTTTCCAGATATTTTTTTACTGCCTCGTGTTTTTCAAAATAGTCTTCAATATATTTTGTTGCATCTTTCACAGTAATATTCAGTTCCTCTGATAAGCCAAAACCGCTCATCCCATAGATAACTCCGAAATTTACAGCTTTTGCTCTGCTTCTGTCAAGAGGCGTAACCTCATCTGCAGGTATATTAAAAACCCTTGATGCCGTTATCCTGTGTATGTCTTGTCTTGCATTGAAGGCATTTACCAAATTTTCATCACCCGATAAATGTGCCAAAATTCGAAGTTCGATTTGCGAATAATCTGCTCCGACAAACTTGAATCCATCCTCTGAAACAAAAGCTTTCCTTATTTTTCTGCCAATTTCATACCTGACGGGTATGTTCTGAAGATTCGGTTCTGTGCAGCTCAGTCTCCCTGTTGCAGCAACCAACTGCTGAAAATGGGCCCTGATTTTACCGTCAAATCCTATCAGAGGTTTCAGACCTTCTATATAGGTACTGTTTAATTTTGACAAAGTCCTGAACTGCAAAATGAGAGGGATGATAGGGTGCTTGTCTCTTATTTTTTCCAATATATCTGCACTTGTACTATAGCCCCTCTTTGTCTTCTTAGCCATTGGCAGCTCCAGTTTTTCAAACAAAATAGGTCCAAGCTGTGCCGGGGAATTTACATTAAATTTCTCCCCTGCAAGTTCATGTATTTCCTTTTCTAAATCCAAAATCTGAAGCTGTAATGAATTTCCAAGCTCTTCCAGTACAGTTTTATCGGTTTCAATTCCGCATCGCTGCATATCGGCAAGAACCTCAATCAAAGGGAATTCGATATCTGTACAAATTTTAAGTTCACCTTCTGTCTCTAACTTCCGTAAAAAGGCTGTATGAAGAAGTTTTATGCATCTGCACCGGTTGAAACCGTACTCTGCAAATTCCATCTTATTCTCGCCCAACAAATCCATCTGTCCCCGATTTTTCCGAAAGTCCTGCTCACTTTCAATTTCTGTGCGAAGTATTTCAAATGCCAAGGTTTTAATGTCATAGTTGGATTTGGACGGTTCAAGGACATAGGCTGCAATGGAGGTATCAAATTCTGTGCAATAATTCGTCAGCCCATAAAAACCCAGCATATAGTAGTCAGCTATGAGCTCATGTCCGATAAACCTCACATTTTTCTTATTAAAAATCTCAGTTATCAAATCAGGTTTAATCTCGTCAAAATCTATATAAAAATACAGTTCCCCTGAAATAACGGACATTCCTTCTATTAACGGTATGCCGACATGGTCGTTATTTCCAAATGTTTTGATTACAATTTCTTCTTCGTTACTGACAACCTCAAGCTTCTCCAAATCTTTTTCATTTTTAATTATAATTTTCTCATACTTCGTTGTATCTTCAGTTAAACTGTTAACCTTGGAATCCGGATTACGATTGGACATTTTCTTAAGAAAAGAATTAAATTCCAGTTTTGTATAGAGTTCTATAATTTTATCTGAGTCAGGCTCCTCACATCTGAAATCCTCAAAATCAATATCAAGTGGTACAAATCTGTTTATTTCAGCCAGACTTCTGCTCATAGCTGCCAATTGTGCATTTTCTTCAACCTTATTTCTTAGCTTCTCGTTCTTGATCTCTTCTGTATTTTTCAATAAATTCGCAACGGAACCGAACTGTTTAAGAAGTTTAATCCCCGTCTTTTCACCAACTCCGGGTATCCCGGGAATATTATCTGAAGAATCTCCCATAAGCCCTTTAAGATCTATAAACTGCTGTGGAGTAAGCTCATATCTTTCAAGCATTTTATCATAATCATATATTTCAAAGTCTGTAATACCTCTTTTGGTAATTAAAACCTTAGTTATCTTGCCGGATAGCTGTAGAGCATCCTTGTCTCCTGTTATAATTAGCGGGCTTATACCCTTCCCCTCTGCAATTCTGGAAATCGTTCCGATTATGTCATCTGCCTCAAAACCGTCTATTTCTAAATTTGAAATTTTCATGGCATCTAAAATTTCTTTGATAATCGGCAGTTCCATCGCAAGTTCAGGAGGCATTTTCTTCCTTCCTGCTTTATACTCCTTATATTCCTTGTGCCTGAAAGTCGGTGATTTTCTATCCCATGCCACAGCAATATATTCAGGAGAATAATCCTCTTTAATTCTGGAAAGCATATTCAGAAATCCGTAAATTCCCTGAGTGTAAATACCCTCTTTCGTTATCATAGGTCTTTGCATGGCATAATATGCTCTATTTATTAAACTGTTTCCGTCGATTATTACAATTCTATCCATAATCCTATCCAATTCTCACTTATATAAAAACAACCCAGAAACACCGTTAGGGCTTAATTGACGCCTATCGTAATGATAGGTGGGTATCCTGCCACGGTGTTTTGTCGTCCTTATAAAAAGGCATGACAGCCCACAATGAACCCGGATTCCCGATTAAGTGTTGTAGGTTCAATTAAGAGCCCTCAACAAATGTTCTAGGCAAGTAAATTATACTACTTTACCGAACAAATAACAATACTATTTATCCATTAAAAGAAAAGAAGTCATACACACAGACTGCAATGTATATGACTTCTTGAATTGACTTTAAATGTATCAAAGCTTTTGTATCTCGGCTTATTCAAGCTCAATTGCACAGTTGGTGTGAACCGACTGCACATCATCATTATCTTCAAGCACATCAATAAGTTTTTTAATTTTTTAAGGTCATTTTCATCAGGAGTACTTTCTACAGACGGAACATAGCTGATTTCAGATTCAACTAATTCATACCCTGCCTTTCTGAGAGCTTCATCCACAGCAAGATAATCTGAAGGTTCTGTAATGATTTCAAAACTGTCTTCATTATTAACCATATCTTCCGCACCGGCTTCCAATGCAGCATCCATCAAAGTATCTTCGTCAATACCATCGTTCTTCTCAATCAGGATCACACCTTTTCTGGAGAACATATATGACACACATCCGGGAGTTCCGAGATTTCCTCCGTGTTTATCAAAAGAGGAGCGTACAGCTGATGTGGTTCTATTAGTATTGTCAGTGAGACAGTCAACAACGATTGCCACCCCTCCTGCACCATATCCTTCAAATTTCAATTCTTCGTATGAAGCTCCGCTTAATTCTCCTGTACCCTTCTTAATTGCACGATTTATATTGTCATTCGGCATTCCGATGCCCTTTGCTTTTTCGATAGCAACACGAAGTGCTGAATTGTATTCCGGATCTCCTCCATCCTTGGCAGCAACTGTGATTGTTTTAGCATATTTAGTAAAAAGAGCTGATCTCTTAGAATCCTGTGCTGCTTTTCTTCCTGCTATTGTACCGTGTCTTCCCATGGAGACACCTCCTTTTGTATAATATTTCTTATCAAATGACCAATTCATTATACACTATGCCATATTTTTTTTCAAGAATTTGGATAAGAGAATAAACGCAAGGAGAAGCTGTGCCGATATGAGTAAGATAACATACTTCCATATTGTAGATTTATCCCCTGTTTTAACTCTATTATTCTGACTTGTGATTTTAGGCTTATGATTTTCTTCTTTAACTCTTTTATTCTCAAAATGCACAGTTTGATTTTTGTCTTTTATATCAGAATGACTTGCAATCTTTACATTTTCATAATAGCAGTCCTCAAACACTACAATGCTCTTGCCCCTTGCAATGCTTTTTTCCACCTTAAATTCAATATCGATTTCCCCATTTGATGCATTCGCAACAAATGTCTTTTCGGACTTTATCTTTTCATTATTAGAATTCAGCAAAGGTTTTCCTGTATTTTTATCAATTAAAGTGCCGGAAACAGTATATCTTTTCCCTGAAATCAGATTACTGTATTTTACTGTGTCAACTATAGAAATAAATTCCTCCTCCGGTTTGGCACCGATTACCGACGAACCGGTCTTTGCCTTAGTTTTTAATTTTGGAATTCTAACGGTCTGATTCTTGTCGTTAATATCTTCGTGTATTGCGATTACATTATTTCCATAATAAAGCTTTTCAAATACTACCGTTGTTTTACCGGCAAGTGCTTCGGAGTCCAGTTGAAATTCTATTTCTATTTCACCGTCAGGTCTCTCTGCCCTGAATAATTTACCACCTGTAATCTTTTTACCGTTCTTGTCTAAAATAGGTTTTCGGCTATTTTTATCCATCAGTACCCCGACTATTTTATATTCCTTACCGGGAATTAAATTACTGTATTTAACCTTATCCACAATAATCGATTCTCTGGACAAATCAGTAATCTGCATCAAGGTTTTATTACCTGCAGCATTAGTTTTAACAGCAGGCGAATAAAGAGTCTGTTTTGCATCCAATTCATCACGATGTTCTGCCACTTTTTTCCCTTCAAAGAACAGTTCTTCAAATATAACTAAGGTCTTTCCCCGAAACCTCATTGCATCAAAAGAGTAATCAAGGCTTATCTCTCCGCTTTCCTTTTCTGCAGTAAAACTTCTTTCTGCCGTTACAGGCTTACCATTTGTATTTATAACCTTCTTTGTAGCTTTATCCACTATGCTGCCTTTAATAACATAGTTTTTACCTACATCAAGATTGTAATAATTAACCCTGTCGGTAATCTCAGCATCTTTTCTAAAGGATAAAATGTTTGAATTTGTACCTTTGTCCCGTGCCTCTGTTTTTAACTTTGGCGTAAGTTTAATATCTGATACGTTTCTCAGATTATATTTCACATCGTTAATCTGACCTGATACATAAGTTTTCTTATCTATCTGATATCCGTCAGGCGCCTTTACCTCCCTGTATGAGTATGTACCGAATGGCAAAAGTATTTCTTTTTTATCATTTTTAAAAGGATTCCCCGTCAGTAAATGTTTGGAATTTTTCAGATTTCCGTAACCGTTTTCATCAGTTTTAATTTTCCATACTTTAACGGGCTTTCCTTTAGTATTATTATCATCATTGTCATAGAATTTGATTTCATAAACAGCATCTGACAAAGGCTTTTTCGTATCTGCAGAAGTTTTCTTTAAAAGTATACCCGACTTGGTGAATAGAGGCACATCCTTTGCTTTAAACACACCGGTTTTTCCGGGCTTAACAGTGACTTTGTACCATGTTTTGTCCAGTTTAAAATGTTTTGGAGCCTTTGTCTCTCTTATATAGTAAGTGCCTGCTTTTACCTTCCAGATATGTGTATTTCCCTTTTTATCTATTTTAAATGTGTGAATTGCTGAACCGGATTTTCTCTTATAAACCTTATATACGGCACCCTTCAAACTATAATTGTTCAACTTGCCCACTATAGATTTGTCCCGGCTCACAGCCTTTGTCATTGTAAGCTTCCCTGTTTCCGGCGCTAAGAGTCTGTAAACTTTGCAGGAAGATGCTTGCTTTCTGACATCCGCAGCAGTTCCAAGCCAGCCGCCAAGTGTGAATTTATATCTGACGCCGCTGCTTATTGCATGGTGCAAAGTTCTGGAATCACCACCTACTATTGCAACATGAACCCATATACCGTTAAAATTATTCCCTGTGTTATATACTACAATATCTCCCGGTTTTACTTTATTCTTATATCTTTTATAAGCAGACGGATTGGAAATTGTACACACATGTTCAGCATTATTTTTAAGCCAGTTATAGTGTGTGGTAACAACTCCTCCACTTGGATAACCTATTACCTTGTATAAATTATGAACAGCCCAGGACACATAAGTAGTGCACACAAGCTGTCCATTCCCTGTACCGTAAGAAATACCATTTTTCCGGTTGAGTGCTTTATCATTTACTTTACTCCCCCAGCAATAACCGGATCTGGCTAAAGCAAAAGAAATATTACTGTCATCCCTCGGCAAAAAACCGGTACACAAGATAAAGATTAAAACTGCTATAACAATCAATAAATTTTTCTTGTTTTTCTTTCTAATATCCACTTTCTCTCCCCCCTAATGTTACTTTATAAGAAAAAAGCCTCACCCTATGTGAAGCCGGTGTAAAAATAGACTCGTATATTCCTTAACAAGATGCTATATTCTCTTTCAAAAGGATATGCAGTTCCCAAGGAAAGGATTGAAGAAGCTTTTAAAAAAACACCACGCTTCTCTCCCATCACAAGCTAATGCCAAAACGATGCAATAAAAATAGGACTTCATTACACTTGAAAGGTTGCTGCTTGCAATTTTCAAATGTATGAAATCCTAAATCACTGCCAATCATCTATTGACATTTTTTTACAATTGCAGATTACCACCATAGTAAGGGGAAGTCAATACTGATTTTAATGATTTTCTATATTTTCTTATCCACATTTTTGTGTGCTGTACTCATCATCAGTTTAATTCTGTTCAGCTGGTTTACATCACTGGCACCCGGATCGAAATCTATTGCAGCTATATTTGCTTTAGGGTATTTCTTTCTTAAGGCTTTCATCATGCCTTTTCCTGTCACATGGTTTGGCAAACAGGCAAAAGGTTGTAAACAAACAATATTTTCTACTCCACTTTTAATAAGTTCTGCCATTTCACCGGTAAGCAGCCAGCCTTCTCCACATTGATTACCTATTGAAAGAATTTCGGCTGCTGTATCTGCAGTTTTTTCAATTCTGTCAGGCTCAGTGAAATATTTGCTTTCTCTTAAAGGCTTTCGAACAGGTTGTCTCAGCATTTCCACTAAATTCTTGGCAATTTCATTTATTTTCATAACCTTCCAGCTTCCCGAAAGATGCTCATAATTAAATTTCTCACTTTCAAAACCATATAGAAAGAAGTCTATTAAATCTAAAACGACTGCCTCTCCGCCTTCTGCTTCTATAGTTCCAACTATGTCGTTATTAGCATTAGGATGATATTTCACTAAAATTTCTCCAACAACTCCGACCTTAGGCTTAGCTTCACCTGTTCTTTCAACATTATCAAAATCAGAAACAATTTCTTTAATGTTTTTTATATATCTCTTTCTTCTGAAGTGAAGAATATTCTCAATTATGGGTCCATGCCATTTTTTTAATAATTTTTCACAGGTTCCCGGAATCTTTTCATAAGGTCTTGTGGCATATAAAACTCTCATTATCAAATCACCGTAAACACAAGCGACTGCAAGCATAAACGCCATCTTTGGGGTTATTTTAAATCCGGGATTTTTTTCAAGCCCTACGGCATTGAATGAAATCACAGGGATTTGCTCCATATCCATATCCTTCAGTGCTTTACGCAGAAGCGAAACATAGTTGCTGGCTCTGCAGCCTCCTCCGGTCTGAGACATGAAAACTGCCGTCTTATCTAAATCGTATTTTCCTGATTTCAGAGCAGATATAATCTGTCCGAGAGTTACGATTGTCGGATAACATGCGTCATTATTTATGTACCTTAATCCTTCTTCAACTGAATTTTTATCAACAGGAGGAAGAAGTTCCGCATTATAACCGCAGAAACTTATAACTTCTTTCATATAGTTGAAATGTATCGGCGACATCTGAGGAATTAAAATTGTATAGTCCTTTCGCATCTCCTTTGTAAAAACAATTCTCTTCGACGGACTGTTATCAGGAGTAACCTTGATGTCATTCTTTTCTCTCTCTTCCATGGCTGCCTTCAATGAACGAACCCGGATCTTTGCTGCACCCAAATTGGAAACCTCATCAATCTTAAGTACAGTATATAGTTTATTATTTTTATTGCAGATTTCCTCCACCTGATCTGTGGTAACTGCATCTAACCCACATCCAAACGAATTTAACTGAATCAGCTCTATGTCATCATGTTTTCCCGCAAAGGTGGCAGCCTTATATAGTCTGGAATGATACATCCACTGATCCAATACTCTCATAGGTCTTGCCAGCTCAACCATAGAAGCAACAGAATCCTCTGTTACCACCACCAGATCAAATGAATTTATCATCTTATCTATGCCGTGGTTAATTTCAGGATCTAAATGATAAGGTCTTCCTGCCAGAATTATGATTTTTTTGTTGTGATCTCTGGCATATTTAATAGCATATTCACCTTGCTTTTTCATATCATTTTTAAAGCGATGGTGTTCTTTTCTGGCACTTGCAACGGCTCGGATAATTTCATCTTTTCTAATATGAAAATTCTCAAAAGCACGATCAAGTTCCTTAGAAAGTCTTGTATCATTGTCAAAAGGCAAAAACGGATGTAAAAAATTAACATCATTTTCTTCCAAAAGTTCATCCATATTATTTGCGATAACTTCAGGATATGTGGCAACTATCGGGCAGTTGTAATGATTAGGAGATGTAGGATCTTCATTTTCTTCATAATTAAGACTGGGATAAAAGATGAATTTATGCCCTTTATCAACTAACCATTTAATATGTCCATGCACAAGTTTTGCCGGATAACATGCTGTATCCGATGAAATGCTGTCGATTCCTAAATTATATATTGCCTTAGTTGAAGCAGGTGACAACTCAACCTTGAATTTAAGCTCCGTAAATAGTGTAAACCAAAAAGGATAATCCTCGTACATATTGAGAACTCTTGGAATTGCCACCGTCCCCCTGGTTGCCTGAATATCATCAAGAGGCTTATAATCAAATAATCTTCTCAGTTTATAATCATAGAGATTTGGAACTTGTTTGCTGTACATTGCACCGCCGGCACCTTTTTCACAACGGTTTCCCGTTATAAACTTTGTTCCGTCACTAAATTTATTTATAGTCAGAATACACTGATTCTCACACTGCCTGCATCTTCCGTTGGAATGTTCCATATGGAAATAGTCAAGATCATTTCTGTTCAGGATTGTTGACCTTGTTCCTTCAACATAGTGTTCCTGTGCAATCAAAGCACAGCCGTATGCCCCCATTAGTCCTGCAATATCCGGTCTTACAACATTCTTTTCGATTATCTGTTCAATACTCCTAAGAACGGCATCGTTCATAAAAGTCCCGCCTTGAACAACGATTTTCTTGCCTGTGTCTTCAGTATTTCTAAGTTTGATGACTTTGTACAGTGCATTTTTGATGACAGAATATGATAATCCTGCGGAAATATCCCCAATGGATGCACCTTCCTTCTGCGCCTGTTTAACCTTGGAATTCATAAAAACCGTACATCTTGTTCCCAGGTCAACGGGATTGTCTGCAAATAAAGCCTCTTTTGCAAATGCATAGGTGTCCAGATTGACTGATTTGGCATAGGTTTCCAGAAAAGATCCGCACCCCGAGGAACAGGCTTCATTCAGCATGATGTTATATATAGCACCATCTTTTATCTTCATGCATTTCATATCCTGACCGCCAATGTCAAGAATAAAATCAACACCGGGTAAAAATTCCTCAGCGGCTTTATAATGAGCCATAGTCTCGATTTCACCGAAATCAGCTTTAAAAGCTGCCTTGATTAAGCTCTCACCGTATCCGGTTACTGCTGTATTTGCAATAATTGCCTCATCCGGCAACTGGTCGTAAAGTTCATAAAGCATACTTTTGACAGCCTCAACCGGATTTCCCTGATTGCTTCTGTAAAAAGAGTATAAAAGATTTCTGTCCTCATCTATCAAAGCTGCTTTAGTTGTTGTAGAGCCTGCATCTATCCCCAGGAACACCTTTCCTTTAACCTTTTTTATATCTTTACGGCTGATTTTGTCCCTGTTATGTCTTGAAATAAATTCATCGTATTCTTCTTCATCATTAAAAAGAGGCTCCACATGTTTGGTTTCAGACATAGAAGTCCTATCCGCCTCTTTCATTCTTTTAACAAGCTCCGATAACTTGAACTCAGGCTGTGTATTTGCCAGCATTGCCGCGCCTATGGCAACAAAATACTTGGAATCTTCAGGGAAGATAATTTCATTTTCTTTCAGCTTCAGTGTATCCACAAAAGCCTTTCTAAGCTCAGATAGAAATGATAAGGGACCTCCCAAAAATGCAACATTGCCCTTTATAACATGACCGCAGGCTAAACCGCTGATAGTTTGATTTACCACTGCCTGAAATATTGACGCAGCCAGATCAGGTATAGAGGCTCCTTCATTTATCAACGGCTGTATATCAGTCTTTGCAAACACTCCGCACCTTGCCGCAATAGGATATATTATTTTATACTGCTTTGCCGCTTCATTTAATCCCATAGCATCTGTATTCAGCAAAATCGCCATTTGATCAATAAATGCACCTGTACCGCCGGCACAGGTTCCATTCATCCTCTGTTCAACTGTGGCACCATAGAATGTGATTTTGGCGTCTTCGCCACCAAGTTCTATTGCAACTTCTGTATCGGGAATAAGCTCCTCTACTGCCTTGCTGCACGATATAACTTCCTGCTCAAACTTTATGTTGATAAGTTTTGCAAGGGCCAGACCTCCTGAACCTGTAATTACAGTTTTTAGATCTATATCTCCCATCTCTTCATACATGTCTTTGATAAGTTCATTCACCTTTTCAAAAACATTCGATAAATGTCTTTCATATCTCGAATACTTAATATTTTCTTTTTCGTCTATTACCACAAGCTTAACCGTTGTGGATCCAATATCGATACCTAGTCTCATCACAACACCTGATTAAAAAAATCAATATAATTTTACTATAAGTTCTTTATCTCCTTTATATAGAGATTTCGAGTCATTATCGCCGTATATATAAGTCCCATAATTTCGGCAAGGGGAAAAGAAAACCACGAAGTCGTAAGACCGGCATAATTATACAACACATATGCCAAAGGCAGGATTCCCAGTAACTGACGAATCAAAGATGCCCATAAACTGTAAATACCATGACCCGTACTCTGAAAAAGTGCAGAGGATATTACATCAAAAGCTGCAGGAATAAAGCACAAGCTTATTATTCTAAGTGCCGGTACTCCTACCCTGAGCATTTCTTTATCTGCACTAAAAAATGTAAGAAGCATATCGGGAGCAATTTGAAACAGAGCAAATCCAAAAACCATTACTGTAATGGCAACGATTAAGGCTTTCTTATAAACCTCCATAAGTCTTACTTTGTTCCTTGCACCATAGTTGTATCCTATTATAGGCATAGCTCCCTGATTCAGTCCAAAAAGAGGCATAAACACGAAGGATTGCAGCTTGAAATATACTCCCAGAACGGCAATTGCAGCGGCAGAAGAGCTTAATATAGCATTGTAGCCAAATAACATAACTGAGCCGATGGCCTGCATAACCATTCCGGGAAATCCCACTGCATATATATCTTTCACTATGTTCCAGTCCAGTTTAAAACCTTTTAGCTGAATGTCAACTGCTTTTTCTCCGGTTGACACAATATACGCCGCAACTATTAAAGAAACAAATTGTCCTGTCACAGTGGCAATTGCAGCACCCTGAACCTCCATCCTGGGAAATCCAAACATTCCAAAGATTAAAATAGGATCCAATATGATATTTGTAACAGCGCCACTCATACTTATTATCATAGGAGCAACCATGTTGCCGGTTGCCTGCAAAACCTTTTCCATCTGTATCTCCACCATAATAAAGATGCAGAATATGGTCACAATTCTCAAATAACTGCTGCCATAGGAAAAAATAACAGGATCACTTGTGTATAAGGTCAAAAAAGGTTTGGCAAAAAATAAACCCATCAGAGCAAATATTGCAAAATTAAAGATTCCAATTCTTATACTGGTACTTGCAGCTTTGTTGGCTTCATCAAATCTTCTTGCCCCCAGTCTTCTGGCAATCAGCGAATTAACACCCACCGCACTGCCCACTGCTACAGAAATCATAAGTATTTGTATCGGCAGTATAAGTGAAACCGCAGTCAGTGCCTTTTGACTAATCATTGCGACAAATATACTGTCGACTATATTGTACAAAGCCACAATAGTCATAGACAAAACAGCAGGCCATGCCATCGAAGCTAAAAGCTTCCCAATAGGAGCTGTTCCCATTTTATTCTCTGCATGTATTTTTATGATGTTTTCACCTGTATTTCCTGCCATCTTAAAGCGATTTTCCTTTCCTATTTATATAACATTCCCTGATTTATAGCTTATAATCATTCATCATTAAAAAAATTATACAAAAAAACGGGCAGGTCTGTAAGCCGGGTTCTGTATTCGATGATCATCTATCTAGGCGCTGCATCTCTGTGCGCTCATGCGGTCCACCATTTGGGAGGCAGCGGGTAGCCGCCTTTGTCCCACCGACCTTGCTCCGGATGGGGTTTACACGGCCAATATGTCTCCACATTGCCGGTGAGCTCTTACCTCACCATTTCAACCTTACCACGGCACTACCCGTTTCGGCGGTATGTTTCTGTTGCACTTTCCCTATAGTTACCTACGCCGGATGTTATCACGGCATCCTTACCCTTTGGAGCCCGGACTTTCCTCATGCTCTCGCACGCGACCATCTGACCTACCCATGAATACGAATTTTACCACAAATAAGGATTAATATCAATCTCAGAAGCTATCACTTCTATACAATTTTTTTGATTAATTTTGTCTGCCATGTTTTCGGCAAAGATTTTCTCCGTAGCAAAGTGTCCGGCATCAAGGACTGCAATTCCCATTGCCTTTGCCGCCTGGGCAAAATGATATTTAACATCACCGGTAATAAATAAATCGCATCCTTCTTCAAAGGCATCTTGAATAAAATCGGCACCTCCACCTGTACAGATTCCGACTTTTAGCAGTTTACTGTCAGGCTCCCCTATAAATCTGAAATATCTTGAGTCAACACCCAATTTTTTTTCTAGAATTTCAACAATTTCCCCCGGGATAAGGGGCAATGGCAGATATCCTCTTCTGCAGAATTCGTTATCCTTTGCAAACCTGCCCACATTATCAAGTCCTAAAAGATGCGCCAGATAATCATTATTGCCGCCATCGATTTTATCAAAGGATGTGTGGCATGAATAGACTGAAATGCCGGCGGTTATCAGCCTAATATATAACTTTCCCATAAAATTATTATAGTCAACACTTGTCATTCCCGACCTTGTCATAGGATGATGAGTTACAATCACATCACATCCTTTAGAAACAGCTTCATCTATAACAGAATCTGTGATTTCTAAAGCTGTAAGTACCCTATTTACTTTATCTTTTTCTGTATTTATTTGAATACCGCAGTTATCCCATGATTCTGCTAAATCATTTGGACATAATTTCTCCATCATCTTATAAAATTCACTTTTTATCATTTATAATTCTCCCATCAAAGTTTCGATTCTGGCTATATTTTCATCTACATCATGCTTTCTGGATAAATTTCCGTATCCTAATTTTTCCTTAATGGCACGATGTTTAGAAAGTTCCCTTAATAGGTATTCTTGTGTGTACTCATTCTTATTGCTAATTAAAGTATCCGGATATTCCCATAGGGGGGATTTTTCCTCTTCCGCACATTTTGTAGGCTCCTTTTTAAAATCAATCAAAGGCGTAACGATGAATATGCTGGGAAGAAACTTTCCCTCCTTCACAATGATTTCTTTCTCTATTCTAAAGCCGTTATTGTGAAGCCAAAATCTTAAATGCCCTAAGTTATTTCTAGGCTGTAAAATAAACTTTTTAAAACTTCTTGAATGACTAATGTCATCTTCCAGTATCGAAGAAATTAAAATTCCTCCCATCCCTGCAATGGAAATAACATCAACTTCCCCTGATTTTAAAACTTTAAGTCCATCACCTTCTCGAATATCGAATTTCACTCCCGGTCTATATAAATTACAATCTTTTAAAGCTTTTTCTAAAGAACCTCTGCTTATATCAGATAAAATGACATGGGGACATTTTCCAATCTGTTTTAAATAGATTGGCAGGTAACCATGATCTGTTCCGATGTCAGCTAAAGTTTCTCCAAAGCTGACCTCCTCCGCCATAGCCTGTAATCTGTCACTTAATTTCATGAATCCTCCACACCCGCAGCTATGTTCACAACTGTAACTTCCAAAATTCCCAAAAGAACTCCACATAAAAGTGGAGTTCTTGTATTTGCCTATTCTAAGTAATCCTTCAGTTTCTTACTTCTGCTCGGATGACGAAGCTTTCTCAGGGCCTTTGCCTCAATTTGACGAATTCTTTCACGGGTTACATCAAACTCCTTACCTACTTCCTCCAAGGTTCTTGACCTTCCGTCATCTAAACCGAAGCGAAGCTTCAAAACTTTCTGCTCTCTGTCTGTTAATGTGTCAAGAACCTCCACCAGCTGTTCTTTTAACATTGAAAATGCTGCAGCTTCTGCCGGTGCCGGAACATCATCATCCGGTATAAAATCACCCAAATGACTGTCTTCTTCCTCACCGATTGGAGTTTCAAGCGATACAGGTTCTTGGGCGATCTTTTGAATTTCTCTGACCTTTTCAACGGTTATTCCCATCTCCTTTGAAATTTCCTCCGGAGTAGGTTCTCTTCCATAAGTCTGAAGCAGCTGTCTTGACACTCTAATCAGCTTATTTATTGTTTCAACCATGTGAACAGGGATTCTGATGGTTCGTGCCTGGTCTGCTATTGCCCTTGTAATAGCCTGTCTGATCCACCATGTAGCGTAGGTGGAAAATTTATATCCTTTTCTATAATCAAATTTGTCTACGGCTTTTATCAAACCCAGATTTCCTTCTTGAATCAGATCCAGAAAAAGCATTCCCCTCCCTACATATCTCTTTGCAATACTTACAACCAGACGGAGATTTGCTTCGCAGAGTCTTTGCTTTGCATAATCATCCCCTTCTTCCATTCTCTGTGCAAGATCTATTTCTTCATCTGCAGAAAGCAGAGGTACTTTACCTATCTCCTTCAAATACATTCTGACGGGATCATCTATTGCAATGCCCTTCGGTACAGTGGCATCTACATCGATTTCTCCGTTTTTCTGAACTATAACACCATCAGCATCATCATCTTTGTCTTCATCATCTTCCTCATCATTCTCTAACAATAATGTGAACTCCTCCGGAGATGTTTCTGACTTTATTTCCACATCTTTTGCCATCAGGCAGTCATATATATCATCAATGGTATTTTTATCGATGTCGTGGGCATCCAAGTGTTTTGCCATATCTGTAAGAGTTAAAATATTATTCTTCCCGCGAGCCTCACCTAACAATCTTGAGATAAGTTCTTCTTTCATCTCCTCCGGACTCATATCCTGAATCGGATCTCTTTCATCCGATGCGCTATCTTTCCTCTTACTTAATTTCTCATTGTTTTTTGTAGTGTCCTTACTCATCATTTCCCCTTACACCAAATTACTGCATAAATTTCTTTTTATCCTTCTGAACCTTCATCAATTCATCAGTAATCTTTCTAATAGAATCCTCATTACTTTCTTCGTCTGCCATGGAAAGCTTGAGCAGCAAAACTTTTTCTTTTTCAGCAAGAAGCCGCGCCCGGTTCTTTCTAACACACTCTTTGAATACCTCCTCATGATTGTTGTCAATTACAGTGTTATCAATAACATCTCTTAAAATGACAATCTCTCTATCCTCCAAACCGGAGAGTATGTTTTCGAGTTTGAAAAAGCTATGAATTCTCAAGTCTTCATGAGCCACCGACAAAATCTTACGACAAAATCCCGACTGAATTAAATCAGGTTCAGAAATAATCTTATCTATATATGTTTCTTCGGAAAAAGCCAGTTTTATCAATGTCTTTTCCAATGATGAAAGCTCCGGGTTATCATTTTGCAAATCTTCTCTTCCATTTCTGTCACGGTTCTTTTCATCTGTAGTCTTAAAATTCCGGTATAATTCTCTGTCAATTGCAGATTGAGAAATCCCCAAGTCTTTGGAAACTTTTTTCTTGTAAATTTCCTGCTCCAGCGGGGTCATTTCTGATATTATTTCTACTGCCTTCTGAAGATATTCCAGTCTGTCTTCATCAAGTTCAAGATCATAACCGTTCTTTGCAGATTCAAGTTTGTAATCTCCATAAGGAAGAGCTTTATCAATTAATTCCAAAAAAGCTTTCTTCCCGTTTTTTTTAATATATTCGTCCGGATCTTTTCCGTCAGTAACATGTAAAACCTTTACCTTTGACTTTTCTTTCCTCAGAATTTCTATCCCTCTTAATGCAGCTTTTCTACCGGCAGAATCTGAATCATAGCTCAAAATCACCTCTTTGACATAACGATTAAGAAGCTTTGCCTGATTTTCAGTGAGAGCTGTACCTAAACTTGCCGCCACATTCTCAACGCCACTCTGAAACAGCGAAATCACATCCATATAACCTTCTACCAGAATCATTTTTCCTTCTTTTCCTGCTGACTGCCTGGAAATATTAAGTCCGTATAGATTATTTTTCTTCTGAAAAATGATACTTTCAGGAGAATTGAGATATTTGGGTTCATTTTCATCATCTACAGTTCTTCCGCCAAAGCCTATTACCTTGCCGCCGGTATTGATTATTGGGAACATCACACGATTCCTAAATCTATCATAGTATTTACCCTTAGAACCCGAAATCAAACCTAATTCCCGCATTTTTTTATCTTCAACACCCTTGAATTTTAAATGTTTATAGAGGCTGTCCCACTCTCTGTCGGCATATCCTATTCCAAATTTTTTCAGCACGGCGGGAGCAATCCCCCTATTTTTCATATAAGCATACCCTTTGTTTGCTTTTTGGGTGAATGAATGATAAAAAAATTCAGCCGTTATCCTGTTTATTTCATAATATTCATTCCTATTATCATAACCGCCATTTTTTTCCAGCAGAATTCCATATTCATCTGCAAGTTTTTCAACAGCTTCTGAAAAGTCCATATTATAATATCGCTTTACAAATTCTATAACATCACCCGAAGCACCGCATCCAAAGCAGGTAAAATACTGCTTTTGTTCCGATACGACAAAAGACGGTGTTTTTTCATTGTGAAAAGGACAAATACCTTTATGATTTGAGCCTGCTCGTTTTAGCGGAACCGCTTGACCGATAACATTCACAATATCAACTTGATTCTTTAAACTTTCAATTGAACTTTGAGAAATAGAAAAGCTCATCGCATCTGTCCTTTCTTTGAATTTTTATACTAAATTCTATATGTTTTTAAAATTTCTGAGGTACGAATATCTCTGAATACATCTTAACTGCAAATCTGTCTGTCATGCCTGCCACATAGTCTTTGACCGCTATATTTGTACCTTCTTCCTTTGCTATAATCTGAAGGTCCTCCGGCAACTTTTTAGGATGCTCCAGAAAATAATTGTATAACGAAGTTATCACAACTTCAAGTTTTGCAAGATCCTCTTCTCTTTTAACCGAGTTACTCTTATACACATTCCTGAACATAAAATTTCTTAATAAGTTAAGCTCTGCCGTATGTTTTTCATCCATTGCCACCGTAGGCATTCCGTCACTGTTTTTCACCACATTCTCTATCATATTCATAATTCTTTCTCCGTGACTGCAGCCAAAGAGTTCAAGAGAAGATTCGGGCAAATCTTCGGTGGAGATAACGCCGCTTCTGATGGCATCATCTATATCATGGTTTATATATGCGATTCTATCGCTGATTTTCACAACCTGACCCTCCGGGGTATCCGGCAGAGTTTTTCCGGTATGGTGCAGGATTCCGTTTCTTACTTCATAACTCAGATTCATACCTCTCTTATTATTGTGATTCTCCAGAACATCGATGACTCTTAGGCTTTGTATATTGTGATGAAATCCCCCGGGATGAATAGAGTTAAGTACAATTTCTCCGTTATGTCCAAAAGGAGTATGTCCCAGATCATGTCCAAGAGCAATCGCATTGGTCAAATCCATATTAAGATTAAGGATTCTTGCTATACTTGTTGCCACCTGGTTGACCTCAATAGTATGGGTCAGCCTGGTTCTATAGTGATCTCCCTCCGGAGAAAGAAACACCTGAGTTTTATGCATAAGTCTCCTGAAAGCTTTTGAATGTATTATTCTATCCCTATCTCTCTGAAATATCGTTCTATATTCACACTGGGTTTCTTCAACTTCTCTTCCTTTGCTATTCACAGCTTTAGTTGCAAAGCCGGAAAGTTCCCTCAGTTCTCTTTCTTCTAAATCTAATCTCATCTGCATAATTATACCCCTGTATGTCCAAAACCGCCCTCTCCCCGTTCGGTATATGAAAGTTTGTCCGTTATTTCAAATTCAACATACTCATATTTATTTATCACAACCTGTGCAATCCTGTCACCATTATGTATTGTAAAGTCTTCATTACTCCAGTTTATTAAAGGCACTTTAATCTCACCTCTGTAATCGGAATCAACAGTTCCTATTCCATTAACCAGTCCTACTCCGTTTCTTATAGCAAGACCGCTTCTAGCCCTGACCTGAGCTTCATACCCCTTCGGAATCTGAAAAAACAATCCCGTTGGAACCAAAGCTCGCTCACCTGATTTAAGGATAAAATCATTTTTTAAATATGCCCTTATATCAAAACCGGCTGCTCCCTCAGTTTCATATTTCGGTAAAACTCCGCTTTTGCTAATAATTTTCAGTTTCATATAATGCCCTCTCCGGTTGTCAAATTATTTCAATGTTTTTGGCTATACCATCAGTTTCCTTAAATCCACTTTCTTATTGGATACACATGAGCAGCTATAATTTCTGAAATCGCAAATTTTATCTTTAATGTCATCAATACTGCGAACTGTAACGCCATCATAGCCGGAAATAACCTCTTCAGGATGGAACACCTTATTCAGCAAAATAAAGTTTTTCCCGTTTACCATCATTCTGGCTGAAGTGTTTTCCTGACTGAAAACATAGCTTGCCTTAAGCTGCTCTTTTGATGAATTAAGTTCTTCAAGAGATACAGGCTCTTTGGAAAGTGTTTCCAGTTCCTCTTCTATACCTTCGATTGCAGAACCTATCTTATCTTGATTAACTCCTGCATATATTTCAAAATATCCGTCTTTGCTGAAATTTCCACTTGAAGAATAAACTGAATAAGCCAGTCCCTTTTGCTCTCTGATATTCTGGAAAAGTCTTGAACTCATGCTGCCGCCTAAAATATTATTCAGAACCTGAAAATCATAAAATTTCTCATCTTGAAGTGTGGGTCCTTTAGTACCTAAACAAATATGGGCCTGCTGTATGTCCTTTACCTGTGATTTAGTAAATGGGCTGTATTTATAATTCTTCCATTTGAGGGCTTCTTTCTTTGCCTTTAGCTTTTGAAAGTTATTCTCAAAATAATCACACACATCATCGCAGTCAAAATTACCTGAAACAGATACAACAATGCTATCCCTCGTATACTGTTTTTCAACATACTCCTTCATCACATTATGGGTTATCCTTGATAAAGAAGACGGTGTTCCTAAAATAGAATGTCCCAGGTTGCTTCCCTTGAACATATTTGAAACAAATGTATCATGTGCCAAATCATCAGGAGCATCTTTAGTCATTTTTATTTCTTCACAGATTACTTTCCTCTCTCTGTCCAGTTCAGTCTTTTCAAAAATGGAATTCTCAAGCATATCCACCAAAACTTCTGCCGCTTTCTTGTAATTTTTTGCAATGGATTTTACATAATAACAGGTCATTTCCTTTCCTGTAAAAGCATTTATCTGCCCACCTATTTTATCTATATCTCCTGCAATCTGTCTTGCATTTCTGTTGCTGGTCCCCTTAAACATCATGTGTTCTACAAAATGAGAAATTCCCGAGTGTTTCGCCTGTTCATCCACTGCACCTGCTCTGACCATTATTCCAATAGCCATGGACTGAACCTGCGGCATGGTTTCCATTATTATTCTTATGCCGTTTGACAGGCTTCTAGTTGTTATCATCTTTGTTTCCTCTATCCCTGTTATTTAAAATCAATAATACCGATAAGATTACGCCAATCGCAATCAAGCTATACATTTCTATTTTTTTACCAAAAACTTCTCCCAGAATTTTAGTGCTTAATAAAATGAATAGAAATATAAGCAAAACCGCTATGAGTATATATACTGCCGTTTTTTTCATATGAAACCTACTTACTGAAATTATTTATAACTTTTTTACCCAAAACAGTTATAAAATGAAGTGTTATCAAAATTATCACAACAATGCCGAAATATCCTTCCACAGGATAAATATAAGCTATAATATTCTTAAAGCCCACTAAACCGAGAAGATACCCTATCAAAACAGCGATTAAAATCACTTTCTTCTTATAGGGCTTGTCCGGAATCTTCATGGTAAAACCATAAAACACACTGGTAGCAGCTGAATATATTGACACATAAAGAACGATTCCGTAGACAATATTTACCGGAATTGAAATCCTTGCGGAAAAACCCAGCATAGGAAGATCTAAACTTGCACTAAATGCCATATCCTTTTGAAGTGCTGCAACCAAAGTAAAGGTCATTGCACCCAAAAGTAATCCACCGATTATAGACCCTGCCATCGCATGCTTTCTATTCTTGGCATTAAGGCAAGTTGCAGATCCCATTGGAATCATTCCTAAAGAGTTATAAGCGACATAAAGCGGTGCAGCCACATACCAAGAAGAGATTATTTCCGGTTGCTGAAAATTATAGGTTTTTCCACTTTGTTCGGTACCGGACAGTATTATGTAGAAACACAGACCCATTACCACGGCAAAGAGAATCGGAACTATATATTTAAAAAATCCGGAAATTCTCTTAAAATCACCCAATACAGTAACAGCTACCAGTACTGCAATTATTCCTCCACCTATGGCTTTGTGAATCCCGAATTGCTGATATAAAAAAGATCCTCCTGCAGCTGTCATAGAGATAATGGTCGTAAAGAGAAAAACCGCCATAAAACAACCTATGCTTTCCGTTATTTTTTTATTGTCAACTAACGATATTATCCTTCCCATATCTTCAGTTTTCAGTTCAGCAGCCAGAAAACCAATCATGAAAGCCAGTACAGCAAAGGCACACCCTGCAAGAATAGAACCTTTGAAACCATCTTCTCCAAATATTCCGAAGAACTGCCATGTTTCCCTTCCCGACGCAAATCCTGCCCCGACTATTACGCCTACATACATTGCTGCAACACTGATGAAATTTAAATGTTCTTTTTCTTTCAAAAAGCACTCCTCACTCACTTAATTCTATTAAATCATCGAACTTCATAACATATTCTTCTATACTATATTCCATTGCATTTTTAAAGTCATAGTAATACTCGGTGCCTCCCATCTTACTCTCTTTATAAGATGATAATGCGTCACGAACAGAGGCAAAACTGCTTTCTCCTGTGCTATTTGAAATACATTCTACATTTTCGCTCAATGTGTACCAGTCTCTGAACTTAACTATTTCTTCAGCAAATCTGAGATGCAGGTCTTCGCCTTTGTCATCATCTCTTGCAGATAAGTTTTGAGCCAATCCTAAAAAGGATCTTTCTATATTATCCATTAACAATATAAAGTCCGTTTCTCTCTCCGGTATCCAATCCTCCATATCTGCAAAATAATTTTGAATAAGCTCACCGAAAACTTCCATATCCACATCCTGAATAAGCTCATATACATCATCAATTTCCACATCCTCTGAGGTTTCAAATAGTTCCGCAATATTATCAAAATACTGAAAATCTCCCGGATGCTCGATATCAAGTATTTCATAAAAAATTTCTTTTTTCATCCAAATCTCCTTACAAATCCAAGTTTTTAAATCTTATGTTCAGTTCTTCCTGATACTTTCCTAATATCAGCTGAATCATATTCATAAAGTTTTCAGAAAGATCACTGGCATAAAAAACATTTTCTCCAAGACGCTTCTCAGCCAGCAAATCATATTTTTTCAATTCAATATTTACCGCCGTCGCAGCCTCCTTGGAAGAGTTTATTATTTTAACCCCCGGATAAATTCTCTTCAGATTTTTGCTGATCAACGGATAGTGGGTACATCCTAAAACCAGAGTATCGATTGAATGAGTCTTCATAAAGTCATCTAAATAATATTTGATAGTCAAATCCATTATTTCATTATCTATGATCCCCTCTTCTATCAAGGGTACAAATGCCGGACATGCCATTGGAAACAAATTATTTAAGGTTTTATTTTTCTTTTTAATTTTATCCTCATAAGCACCGCTCTTAATAGTTGCTTTTGTAGCCAGAATCCCTATATTTTCTTCGGCATTGCAGTTTTCTGCAACCACCCTTGCCGTTGGTGAAATAGCGCTTATTATAGGCTTATCCGGATATTTTATCCTCAATTCATCTATACAGGTTGCACTTATGGTATTACATGCAATTACCATCATTTTCACATCATTTTTTGCCATAAAATCCCCAATTTGCATGGTAAACTGTCTTATAGTATCAGTGGATTTAGAACCATATGGAGTCCTTGCAGTGTCCCCAAAAAAAATAATACGCTCGTCAGGTAATTTTCTCATTATATATGGGATACTGGTTAAACCGCCTATACCCGAATCAAAAAAACCAATAGGTCTGTTGTCCATCTGTATTTCCTTTCACATTTATGATATACTCTATCTATTATACAACAGGAGGCAAAAATGGGAAACAAAAAATTAAAAACCCGTAACGAAATAGCGCCGGAATTTAAATGGCGATTAGAAAAAATGTATTCTGATGACGGAGACTGGGAAAAGGATCTTTCTGATGCGGAGTCACTGGCAGCAGATTTTTCAAAATTCAAAGGTCATCTCGGTGAAAGTCCTTCAATCTTAGCAGACGCCCTTGAAACCGGCGATAAAATCGAGCTTAAACTCGAACGGGCTTTCGTATATGCACGAATGAAACTTGACGAAGACAACAGAGTTGCAAAACATCAGGCAATGCACGATAGATCAAAACAGTCCATTGCCAAAATTTCTGCAGCACTGAGTTTCATTACACCTGAGCTCATTTCTCTCCCCGGGGAAACTTTACTGTCATACCTGGAGAGAGAACCCAGATTACAGGTTTATGAACACATGTTCCACAATCTTTTACGCCAAAAGGATCATGTATTATCAAGTGATGAAGAAACCTTAATGGCTCAGATAGGTGAAGTTTTAGGTGCCACTGATACTATTTTCACAATGCTCAACGATGCTGATATGAAATTCGGAAAAATCACAGATGAAAATGGAGAAAAGGTGACCCTGACACATGGAAACTATATCAATTTTATGCGCAGCCATAACAGAAAAGTTAGAGAGGATGCCTACAAATGTTGCTATACCTCCTATAAAAACTTAATCAACACCCTGGCTGCCAACTATAGTTATAATGTCAAGACTGATGTAGTGACGAGCAAGATAAGGAAATACCCTTCTTCGAGAAATGCAGCGTTATCCGGCGGAAACATATCTGAGGAAGTTTATGATAATCTGGTATCTGCAGTTCACGATGCTCTTCCTGCCATGCATGAATACATTGAACTCAGAAAGAAAATTTTAGGTGTTGATGAGTTGAAAATGCATGATGTTTATGTACCTTTAGTAGAACTTCCTGAAAGATACATTCCATTTGAAGACGCCGTTTCAATATCCATGCAAGGTCTAGCACCTTTAGGCAAAGAATATCTTACACAGTTCAAAAGCGGTATAGATAGCGGCTGGGTTGATATTTACGAAAACGAAGGAAAGACCAGTGGAGCATATAGCTTCGGGTCCTATGACAGCGATCCTTTCGTTCTTATGAACTACAACAACAGGTTGGAAGATGTCTTCACCCTTGTTCACGAGATGGGTCATTCAATGAACTCCTATTATACCAGAAAGCATCAGCCATTCGTTTACGGAGACCACTCAATTTTCACAGCAGAAGTAGCATCAACGGTAAATGAATCTCTTTTGATGAAACATCTTCTTTCCACGGAAAAGGATGACAAAATGCACAAACACATCTTGAATATGTATATCGAAGCATTTAGAACCACTCTTTTCAGACAAACCATGTTTGCAGAATTTGAGCATAAATCACATAAGTATGTTGAAGAAGGCGGAAGTCTAACGGCAGAATGGCTAAATAAAACTTATGATGACCTGAACACTTTATATTTCGGTCCTGCCCTGACCCACGATGACCTTATTCAATATGAGTGGTCCAGAATTCCTCACTTCTACAGAAGTTTTTATGTATACCAATATGCAACAGGTTATTCTGCCGCCACTGCTATATCTAAATTGATATTAGAAAATGGTGAGGAAGCAAAAAATGCCTATATAGAATTTCTCAAATGCGGCACTAATGATTATCCGGTTGAACTTCTGAAAATTGCCGGAGTGGATATGGCAAGCAAAGAACCTGTGGACAAAGCTATGGAAACCTTCAAAAATCTTGTGGATGAACTGAAAGGATTATTTTAACCTATGGAAAAAATCATAAGTGTTTACTCGAATAATAAAGGCTCTTCTCCGGAAACGGAAGAAATTTTAACCGAAAAATTTAGAAAACTTGGATTCGACATCGTAAAGGGGCTTTGCAACAGGGCTGATATACTCGTCTGTATCGGCGGAGACGGAACTTTTTTTGACGCAATCCACAAGTGTAATTATCCCTCTATTCCTATTATCGGTATCAATACAGGACATCTTGGATTTTTCCAGGATGTTCCTCCTGACAGAATAGATGAATTTATAGATTGTTATATAACAGGAAAGTATAAAATTCAACAGCTTTCCCTGATTAAGGCAAGTGTAAAAACTGCCTCCGGCGTTTTTGAACACTGTTTCCTAAATGAAACTACCATTAGAAGCACTGATTTCAGGAGTATTCATCTAAATATTTATGTAGATGATAAACTTATAGAGTGTTGTAACGGAGACGGCATAGTTTTGTCAACTCCGACGGGAAGTACTGCGTTCAACTACTCTCTGGGAGGAAGCATAATAGACCCCCGTCTTGATCTTGTACAAATTACTCCCATCGCACCTATGAATAATACTGCTTACAGAACTTTGTCATCCAGCATTATTTTACCGTCAAATACTTCCCTTAAACTTATTCCGGCGATGGAAAGAGATACTAACCTTTGTGTTATAAGAGACGGTTATAAAAACGAATATACAAATGTTGAAGAAGTTGTAATTTCGACTTACGATAAAAAGATTAACCTTATTCGTTCCATTGATTTTGACTTTTGGTCTAAGGTTAACAGTAAACTACTGTAGGTGGATATGAGAGAATTTAAATTTGTGGTAGAAAAAGAAGATGAAGGAATCGGTCTTCGAAAATTATTAAAAAAACGCCTTGGCTTCTCATCAAGGCTTTTAACTAAATTAAATTCAACTAAACAAGTGTACCTTAACGGCAATGTACTCCGAGGCTACATGAAACCAAAAGCCGGAGACATTATAAAAGCTGTTTTACCGGAGGAACGGAGTAACTTTCCTGAAGCGGATATTCCAATAAATGTAATCTATGAAGACGACGACCTTCTGATAATCAACAAACAAGCAAAGATTACGGTTCATCCCACAAGACTGCACCAGGACAAAACCATAGCAAACGGGCTTATGAAATATATGCGTGAGAACAGCAAAAGCTTTAAAATACGATTTGTAAACAGACTTGATATGGATACCTCCGGTCTTTTAATCGTAGGTAAAAATTCTAATGCCCAAGATAAAATAATCCATCAGATGCACAAAGGTGATGTTGAAAAAACTTACATAACCTTGGTTAACGGAATAGTATCAGATGATGAATTTACGGTAAACCTTCCCATCGGAAGACCTGATTCCGACAGTCCCCTTCGTTCAGTAATGGAAGTTCACGGCAAACCCTCAATAACCCATGTGAAAGTTTTGGAGCGCTTTTCATCAGGCTTCACCCTTCTTAAGGTACGCCTTGAAACAGGAAGAACACACCAGATCAGGGTTCATCTGACTCACCTTGGACATCCCCTTTGCGGAGATACTCTTTACGGTGACCATTGTCCCGAAATAATAGACAGGCAGGCTCTTCATGCATACAACTTATCATTTAAACATCCGACAAGCGATAAAAAAATGGAATTTGAAGCTCCTCTGCCTGAAGACTTTTTAAAGGCAATTGAAATTATAAAGAATATGTGATCTGTCATTTTGTGCAATTAAGGAGGAAAATAGGTGTTATCCTATGAAAAATCGCAGATATGAAAATTATTAGAGCTAAACATAGCGGTTTTTGTTTCGGAGTTAAAAGAGCTATTCAAAAAACTCTGGAAAGCATAGAAAATAATGAAAATAACAATGGAAATATTTTTACTTGCGGACAGCTTATACATAATGCCTCTGTTACAGACGAACTGGCCCGTAAAGGCGTGAATATTATCCCATCTCCCGATGAAGCAGGTATAAATGATACGATTATAGTTCGCTCCCATGGCGAACCGAAAGCATTTTACAAAGCAGCCGAAAAAAACGGTGTGAAAATTGTAGATGCTACATGTCCATTCGTATCCAAAATTCATCAATTAGTTAGTGATGCACATAATCAGGGCAAAAATATAATAATCGTTGGAGATAAAAATCATCCGGAGGTTATCGGTATCAATGGCTGGTGTGATGATACAGCTTGCATATTCAATTCCTCAAAAGATGCTGAAACTTTTAATAAAGACAGTGCTTTTTTAGTGAGCCAAACCACACTTAAAAAAGAAACCCTTGAAGAAGTTATTGCAGCTCTTACAAAAGAAGGTGTGATCTTGGAAGTTCAGAATACAATATGCAATGCTACACATCAGCGTCAAAAGTCAGCGGCAGATTTAGCAGAAAAGGTTGATGCTATGATAGTAATCGGAGGCAGAAACTCCTCCAATACACAAAAGTTGTATGAAATTTGTAAAAAAAAGCAAAATAATTGCTTTTTTATCGAAGATATTGGTGATTTACCATTGAAAGAATTGGAAAAATATAATACAATAGGAATTGCGGCAGGTGCATCGACGCCTGAACGTGTGATTAAGGAGGTTATTTCTACAATGAGTGAAAACATCACTAACGAAAACATTTCAATGGCAGATATCATGGATGAAATCGATGCTTCGTTAGCTTTACCGAGAACAGGTGCAATCATCACCGGTAAAGTTGACCAGGTAAATGAAAACGATATCATTATAAACATGGGCTGCAAAAAAGACGGCATTCTCACTTCAAATGAAGTATCATTAGAAGAAGGCCAAACCCTATCTGATTTATTCAAAGTCGGCGACGAAGTCACAGCTAAGGTTATCAAAACTGATGACAATGATGGCGGTATCCTGCTGTCAAAGAAGAGACTTGAAGTTAACGAGCATTGGAACGAAATCAACGAAGCTCTGGAAAATAAGACAACTATTGATGTAAAAGTTGTTAGACCTGTAAAGGGTGGCGTTATTGCTGCTTACAAGGAAGTTTCCGGATTCATCCCACTATCTCAGCTATCCAACAAGTTTGTTGAGAGTGCAGATGAATTTATAGGACAAGTTCTTTCTGTCAAGGTTACTAGAGTTGACCAGAGAAGAAACAGAGCAGTATTCTCACACAAAGCAATTCTGGTTGAAGAAAGGCAGAAACAGATCGATGAAATTTGGGAAACACTGAATATCAACGATATCGTAGAAGGAACCGTAATGAGATTTACAGATTACGGTGCGTTCATTGATCTTGGAGGCATTGACGGGCTTCTGCATATTTCTGAAATTTCATGGGGTAAACTTAAACACCCTAGCGAAGTTCTGGAAATCGGTCAGACGGTAAATGTAAGAATCCTTTCGATGAACAAAGAAAAAGGCAAGATTTCTCTCGGTCTAAAACAGACCACACCTGAACCTTGGTCGGTTATCGAAGATAACTACAGCGTTGGTCAAATCGTAGCAGGAAAGGTTGTCCAGCTGAAAGAATACGGTGCATTCGTTGAACTGGAACCGGGTCTGGACGGACTTGTTCACATTTCAGAAGTTGCAAACAAGCGTGTAGCTAACATTAACGAAGAACTGACCATCGGTCAGGAAGTAAAGGCTAAAATTCTTGATATTGACACAGAAAGAAAAAGAATCAGCCTGTCAATCAAGGACGCATTAGGAGAAGAAACTCCTGAAACGCCGGATGCTTGTACTACTGAAGGTTTGGAAGAACCTGTCGGAGTTATTGAAGACGAAAACTGTGATTTCTGCGATGTATTCGGTGGCTGCTAAACTTAACTTACATTCCAAAAGCACATAAAGGAACCCTTTGGGTTCCTTTTCTTTTATGTAACTATTCATATGGTTTATATAAGAATTTTAAGTTTATACAGAAGTCGAAAGAGCCCGAAAAAATCCGAAACGGTTTCGATTTTGGATAATTTCATAGCTTCTCCCCTATTCCTGTAGAAAAAATATCACACTCTCTTTTTCTCATTAAAATACATTCTGTTAAATTTACAGCTTATTAGTCTCAAATCATTGCCGCTCAGTTCTATAAAATCCAATGCCCTGTTTAAAACACCGGAAGTTCTATATTTTACCGGTACATTCCGTGCAATATCAAGTATAACTCTTTTTATGTCATCCACTATTTCCTTTTTTGATCTGTAAACATAGGGAACATAAAACATCATAACGCTTTTATCTATTGTGCTGCACATTATATATCTTGCATCTATTTTATATTCCCCTATATAAAGATACCTATTTTCCGCTTCAATCATTTTTTCTATTATTTCCGCAACGATTTTTAACAGATAATATGGATTTATGTTCTCTACAGATAAAATTGATACAAAGTTTTCAGTATCTGCAATTGCAAAAGTATAATTTTCTAAACTGATAAATGCCATTTTAAAAAACAGTTCCAGCCGATTTTGACAAAGAATATCCTTTTGGTATTTCTTAAACGAATCTTTAGGATATTTAATCTCAATATAGTTGCTCATTTCTATCCACCACACTTACTGCAAGGTGTATAACCTTTATCCACAGCTGCTCCCTTTGATATTCCAATATAATATTTTTTAACCGCTTTACAGTCTGCCATGTGATATGCCCTGCCTGTTCTTTCAAAACAAAACACAGGACTTCCTGATGGTGCGTTTTTCGATTTACAATTCGGGCAGCTGTGATATTTCTTCTTTATATTTCCGTTTAGAAAAACTTGCCGGCAACAGGCATTCAAATATCCACATTTCTCATTATGATACTTTTCACCTTTATCGGGAAAAATGTAGACTGTGGCTCCGCCATCGTTTTTGCCTCCATAATAGGTTCCGGAAAAAGCCCTTCCCACAATTTTCCCCGAATACTTAAGTGTGCTGACTGCACCCAGTGGATTTTTCTTATCGAGTTTTCCCTTAAAAGCTATGAGAATCAAATCATCAATATCATGATCTCGATATAAGTATTTATACTTTGAAACATAAAAAAATGATAAATTATGATTTTCCCTCTGCACTCTTGAATATACGGAAACAGGCAATGCTGGAAGATTTTTTCTAATAGGATTTTTTGCCATTTCCAATCTAAGCTCTTCTATACATCCATAACTCAAATTTTCCCAAGTTCCTATTGCAAGAATTATACTTATAAGCAAAAACACAGTTATCACAAATGCCGGTAATATTACTGCCGCTTCAACAATATAACTTCCTTTTTTACTTGGTCTGTATTTATTGAAACAGCCTTGAATAATTTTATGTTTGATAATTTTCCTATTTAGGAGTATATTCTTTTTTGACAACGCAAATTCCCCCATTCACCTTAATGCCTGCCTTAACTCCTGAATTATAATCTCTAACTCTAAACCCGCCATAATACATAGTTTTCATATTAATCTCTATTAAATCCATAATTCTGAGGAGCTTTGTTTCTTCTCTCATCAAAAATATCATAGCAGAAATATAGTCCTCATATACTTCGCCTTTATCATTATCCATTTCTATATACGGCAAATCTGTATTGAAATCGCTTTTACTAAGGCTATTTTCTTCCTTTTGTGGTTTACTTTCCTTATTTTTATCTTTCTCAATCTTTTTACGGGATTTCATTTTTTTTACTGCATCCTTTGTTAATGATTTTAAGTCTGTTGCCCAAGAATCTTTTGTCTTGTAGAACGGCACTTTCTTTCCATTTACAAGTAGCATGTAGTCATTTCTTGCCTCAGCTACAGCCCATGCTGCCTGAAGTGCCTTTTGCGTAGCCACTGCCCATGGTCCCGGAGTTAATGCCTCTGCTGCAGCCAGTGTTTCTGCATGTTTTTCTTTATCAGTTTGTAAATAAACTAAATTTATAGTACTCCTGAGCAGTATGAGTTTCCTTTTAGTTGATTTTCTGTTTTCATCATCGCTGGTTTTGCCATTTAAAATATATTCTTCTTCAAGATTAAAATATGTTCTTCCCAGTTTTTTATCACTTGAATGATTCTTAAAATATTTTTCTATATATTTTTTTTCAAAATAGGCATCACTTCCTGATTTTACAACCTTATTCAAAGACTTTAACTTCTTTAAGATCTCGATTGCGGTTTTAATATCCATTGAAGTTTCATTCTCTGATGAGGGCAAATCTTTAAATTCAACTTTAGAGGGGGATATAGTCTTAGCATTTTTTGCAGCCTTAATTTCTCTAATACCATTATTTTTATTTAAAACAGCACACTTTCCTTCTTTCACTATCTGTCTTTTGAAACATGATAAATTTCCTAAAGAGTAATTATATAAACTGCAATTTGCTCCCTGATAGGCTATGTACTTTTTGCCTAAAAAACTTTGATGTGCATAAAAATCAATCTTTTCATTTATGTCACTTTCAATACCGTCAAAGGCAAAAATACCGTACCTGCCCTGCAGATTCAAATCATATTCCCCCAATATAGCTTCACACCACACAAGACCAAGTTCTTTTGTTGTACTTTTAACGGCAAGCTTCTTGGATACGTTTATAAATACTGTTACTGCCGAAATTAGAGATAAAAAAATTAAAAGTATAAGAATAGTCACAGAACCCCTTTTATTCCTTAGCATTTTTTAAGCCTTCTTTCAACCTAACTCCGTCGGCAGGATTGAGTATGTAACACTTATCGTCAAAGTGTCTTGAAAACCTCTTTTTAATAAGCCCTCCTACATAACTGTTAATATCTGCTTCATTTCTTTCAACTTTAAATATCACTGATTCTTTCATAGCTCTTTCACAGAGAAGTTCATGGCTTTCGGTTTGTTTTTTTATTCCACTGTAAAAGTGGATTAACAAATAAAGCATACTTATTATCATTAAAACAATAATTGGAACTACTATAGCCGCCTCCATCATTGCCTCTCCTCTTTTGTTTTTTAATATTGCTGAAATCATTCTTTATTACGAGTTTAATGTACTGAAAGTCTTATTGATAAATGATGTGATTTCAGATTTAAAAATCAGACCCAAGGCAACTGCAAGTGCAATTAAAATTGCGACTTGAACCATTTCCATCGGCATCACCGTTCCCCTTTTATGTTTAAACTTATTTTTAATTTTTAGTACAAAACTCATTACTTTCGTTAACATAATCTCATCCTCCTTTTACCTGCAGCATGGCAGGAAGTGCCGTTACAATAATTAAAACAATAAGCAAAATTGCCAGTGGAAAAGACATTTTTGATTCAGCCAATTTCCCCTTTTCTATAGCTTTTTTCTTTCGTTCTTCCCATATAAGTTCGCCATCTCTACTTAATTTTTCGCATAGGTTCACCCCCTTTTTCTGATTTTCCACAATTACAGATACCATTCTGGAAAACCATCTGTTTCCTAAATTGATACTTTTTTCTTGTAAAACATATATTAAACTTTTACTGGAAGTATGTGCATTTTTTCCAATCTCCAGAATTAAATTTGTAAAATAATCCTTATTTTTCTTCTGCATATAACTTCCGGTCAAAGTGTAGAAGGCATCATTAAATATTAATCCGCAGTTTAACAGCATTATTAGCTGGTCATTAAAACCCGGAAGAGATTTGAGTATAATTTCATTTTTCTTTAATATCACATCGATTTCTTTTTTTCTCTTATCAAAGTAAACAACCGTCATTATAATAAAGGGTAAAATTATAAGTGTCAGAGAGTTATAATTCTTTACTTTTCCCCATTTAAGCGAGATCCCTCCGGGAATTGTTTTTGGCAAAATAACCAATTTTCCCTTTGAACGACTTATTTCATCAACCACCTTCTTGATACTGTTAGAAAGTTCATTTTCATCTTCTACGCTCTTTTCCTTGCTGTCATTAACTTGTCCTCTAAGGTTAACAGTTACGACCTCTTTAATTTTCTTCCCTTTCTTCTCAATTTCAACTGTAAGAGGATATGAAACAAAATCTTTATCACTGTTTCTGCTTATGCCAATCAGTTTACCATCTTTATCCGTAACATATTTATTGCCTATTCCCATGCCCTTATATAATAAGATTCCTATGATAACCAAAGTTATAATAAACAATGCCAAAAAGTTCATCTTGTTTTCACGCCGGGCTGTAAATTCTTTAATCCTCTTCAGTTCATAATTAAAATCAAATCTCAATGTCTGTTATCCTTTCAATCATCCTGTATGCCATATATATCCCCATCAGCGCCAAAGTCATAGCAATTCTGCCCGGAAGCCCTGTGTACATTATAGATAGATATTCCGGAGACAATATTCTCAAGAAAAGTAAAACCAGTATCGGCATGACAGTAATAATTTTTCCTTCAAATTTTCTCTGACTTATTATCTGTTTTATCTCCTTTTCAACCTCTATTTTCTGGCATATCAGATCTGAAATTTTATATATGGCAGACACAAAATCGCCTCCGCTTCTCCTGCAGGATTCATATATATGGACAAACATATCTATATCGTCAACATCATTTCTCTCTGCAAAATTGCTCAAAGCTTGCGATACATCCGCCTGTCTGCTTTCAATCTGTGTTATGACAATTACAAGTTCAATAATTATTACATCTTTAGAACTGTATATCTTATCCAGTTCAGCCTTTGTTTCTTTAAGTGCCTCTTCCATATGTCTTCCGGTGGAAAGGCAAGATGCCACGCAAGAGAGAAAATCTCTGAATTGAAGTCTTAATGTTTCTGCTCTGTGTTTTCTAATCAGTTCATCTATATACCTTTTTACAGGTCGATAAAGAAAAACCGAAAACATACCTGTAACAACTGTATCGTAAAATAAAATACCTAAAATACTTGTTAAAAAAGTTAATATAACAGCAATTGCAATCCCTTCCGGAGAAACGCTTCTGCATTTTGGCAGAAAATGATTTTTTAACCTGACCCTAAGCATAAGTTATTCCTTTTAATTCAAATTTACCTTTATTGATTATTTTATTTCCGGTTTCAACCAGGGTTTTATTATTATTTAAAATAAAAATCTCATTCAACACGTAATTTCCATCTTCGTACCCGACAAGTTCAACCACCTGAGAAACCGTTCTTCTTCCGTCATTTAATCTTATTAAATGAACAAATATATCCACACCTTCTATAATCTGAGCTCTTATAGTATCCATAGGAAGTTTTGCAGACATCAGATACATAGCTTCAAGTCTTCTTATCATCCCTTTTACAGAATTACCGTGTCCGGTTGACATACTTCCGTCATGACCTGTATTCATAGCCTGAAGCATATCGGAAACCTCTTTGCCTCTGACTTCTCCTACTATCAAACGAGAAGGTCTCATCCTTAAACTTGTTTTGATTAACATATCCATTGATACTGAACCTTTTCCCAAAGAGTTCGCATTATGGCACTCCATTTGAACAATATTATCTATCCGGTCTAAAGACAACTCCCTGGAATCCTCTATTACAATAACCCTCTCATCCTTAGGGATATAATCTGCCATTGCATTTAGAAAAGTAGTCTTTCCCGAAGAAGTTCCACCGCTTATAAAAATATTATATCCTGCTTTAACCATATCTTTAAGTAATTGAGCACAGCTGACAGTTAATGTTCCATATTCCAAGAGTTTTTCCATTGTTATATGCTCCTTTGAGAACTTTCTTATAGTAAGTGCCGTTCCATCTATGGCGACATTACTGAATACCGCATTCACTCTGGCTCCATTTTCTAATCTGGCATCTAAAATAGGATTAAGTTCATTTATTTCTCTATGCACCGATGCTGCAATATTTCTAACTACTTCTTCAAGTTCCTCGGGACTTTCAAATTTTAAATCCGCCTTCTCAATTCCTGCACCTCTTTCAATGAATATGTTTTCACATCCGTTTACCATAATTTCATTTATAGATTCATCCTGTGTTAAAGATGTTAATATACCGAGTTTGCTTCTGAGCTTGGATCTGATCCATGTGAAAATCTCCTGACATTCTTTCACTGAATTTTTACCGTTGAGTATTTTGTTTCTAAGTCTTTTATCAAACTCATCATCGGAAATCTGTGGATTAGCCCTGATAACCTCCAGCATATAGTTATATATGCTGTTTCTTTCTTTATAATCCACCATACAGCCTCTCCAATTTGTTCGTAAATTTCCACATATCACTGCCATAAACTGTTTTTAAGTTTATAGTTCTTATACCTCCCACATCCTTAAAAGCCTCATCATCCCACGCCACAGACTGGAATCTGTTGTTATCTGAAATATATCCTTTTGAAAAGTTATCTATAATCATCATTGAGGAAGATAACTTCTCTGCAATGTCGAAAACGGCAGTTCTTCTACTATTTTTACTTCTCTGCACAACTACAAGTACATGAGAAGTCTCAATCATTTCCATATTTCTTTTGCTGAATTCTGTGCCGATATCTAAAAAAATATAATTATAGGGTTCTCCTTTGCTGATAATATCCATAAGTTTAATTATTTCGTATTTGTCTGCATTGTATAAGAAATCGTCTATTTCATTTCTCTTAATATAGTCCGGTGTACCATGCATTACATATTCATTCTTATCAATCTCAATTCCATTTTCTAAATAGTAAAAGAGTTTCTGCGTCTTGGCTTCATCTTTTAAATTTCCGAAATACAGTTTTGAATTATCCCTGCTCTGCAAATTCAAATATAAAGTTTTTTTGCCGAATACTTCCGACAGCATTCTGGAGATGCTTATAACAGCAGAAGTTACTCCGGAACCTCCCGAATCACCGACAAATGATACTAATTTAGTCTTTAACTTTTTCCCTTTTTCATAATCGCTCATTGCTTCTGATGTATAATCTGTACCTGCACATTCCTTAAGCCTGACCCTTTCCAACACTCTATTATTTATCTTTCTGCAATCTGAATATTTATATATGCTGCTTGCAGAATCTTCTTCAGTACCTTTATCACTCAAATAAAGAACCTTATCAATATTACGACGGTTCTCATTATCTGATAAAATCAGGTCGCAATCCCTGACATTATCTAAATGAACCTGAAACTGTCCGGAAGTTCTGGACAACCCCCTTGACAGTGCAAAGGCAAAATCACCGTCTGAAACATCAACTCCGATATGAATCATCCCCTTCACCTCCCTTGAATTATTTTCAGCCTAACAACTTCCCCATAGACTGTCAACCATTATTTACCAGTTGTAAAAATTTCATACAATTCCCTTACAGCCATTGACAAATTATGCTCAAAGGGTATAAAATATCCTCAGTTGAATATCTTCGGGGCGGGGTGAAATTCCCTACCGGCGGTTACAGCCCGCGAGCCTTACGGCATGATTTGGTGAAATTCCGAAGCCGACAGTACAGTCTGGATGTGAGAAGAGATATAAACTATATTATATTGGTTTAATCTGTCCCGGATTTGAGATCCGGATTTTTTATTTTTCTTACCTTTGCCCTGAAGCGATGATGCTTCAGTTTTTTATTTAGGAGAAAATGATGAAAATTGATATTGTCAATCAAACACAAGATGAACTATTTATGAGAAGAGCTATTGAACTTGCAAAAGAAGGAGCAGGAAGTGCAAATCCCAACCCCATGGTAGGAGCAATAGTCGTAAAAAACGGCAGGATTATCGGCGAAGGGTATCACAAAAAATATGGTGAACTGCATGCAGAAAGAAATGCGCTGGCATCATGCATAGAATCACCTGACGGTGCAACTATGTACATAACCCTTGAACCATGTTGTCACTACGGAAAAACACCTCCCTGCACCGAAGCGATCATTGAAAGCAATATTTCAAAGGTAGTAATCGGGTCAAAGGATCCTAATCCCCTTGTGGCTGGAAAAGGCATAAGACTTCTAAGAGAGGTCGGTATAGAGGTAACTGACGATTTTTTAAGAGAAGAATGTGACAAGCTATATCCGGTGTTCTTCCACTTTATAAAAAATAAAACACCTTATGTCACTTTAAAATACGCCATGAGTCTGGACGGTAAAATTGCAGCCGCAACAGGAAAATCTCAATGGATTTCATGCGAAACTTCAAGAATACATACTCATGACTACAGAGCAAATAATATGGCAATCATGGTAGGTGTGGGAACAGTAATCAAAGATAATCCTTCCCTTACCTGCAGAAACGAAAGAGGAATTTCACCGATCAGAGTCATTTGCGATACAAAGCTTAAAACGCCTTTAGACTGTGAAGTTGTAATATCTGCATTTGCAGATGAAAAAAAAATCAAATATGCGGAAACCACAAAACAAAATAATAATACAAACGAGCTTCGTTTGCCAAGAACTATAATAGCCACTTCGGTGACAAACGAGAACCTCATAAAAAAATACGAAGAGCGTGGAGTTACAATTCTCTACACCCCTCAAGGACAAGACGGACACATAGATCTGCACCAGCTTATGATTCGTCTTGGTGCAATGAAAATAGACAGTGTGATTCTGGAGGGCGGAGGCACCTTGAACTGGTCAGCCCTAAATGCAGGAGTAGTGAATAAAATTCAATGCTACCTCGCACCTAAGATTCTAGGGGGCAAAGACGCCGCCACTGCTGTTCAGGGAACCGGTGTAAGCTCTCCGTCAGAAGCATTCAAAGTAAAAAATACCGAAATTAAAAGAATCGGTGACGATATTTTCATAGAAAGTGAGTTGAAATAATGTTTACCGGAATTATAGAAGAAATAGGACGGGTAAAGGCAATAAGGAGAGGAAGCAGTGAAGCTAAAATCGTAATCTCCTGCAGCAGGGTCCTAGGCAAAAAAAATACTATGTCTTCTTATCCATCCATTGGAGTTCCCACAATCCTGGGGGACAGCATCGCCGTAAACGGAGTTTGCCTGACGGTAACTGAACTTCGTGGAGACACCTTTACAGCAGATGTTATGCCGGAGACATTTTCGAGATCAAGTTTGTCTTCACTAAGACCGGGCAGCAAAGTAAATCTTGAACGAGCTATGCCGGCTTATGGCAGATTTGGAGGTCATATAGTATCGGGACATATAGACGGAACCGGAAAAATATCATCTCTTAAGAGAGATGGGAATGCAATTTGGTTCACCATTGAAACGGATTCAGATATAACGGATTTTATTGTTGAAAAAGGTTCTATAACGATAGATGGAATAAGCCTGACGGTGGCAGCCGTCACTCATCAAAAGCCAAAAGGAGAATTTCAGGTATCTGTAATCCCTCACACCCTTTCTGAAACTTCGCTTTCTGAAAAAAAGACAGGTGATATTGTGAATCTGGAAACAGATATTGTAGGAAAATATGTAAAACAGTTTTTCAAGGAGGAAAAATAAATGATAAAAGAAAATGTAAATGAAGAATTTCAGTTTAATACCATTGAAGAAGCTCTTGAAGACTTACGAAAGGGAAAAATAATTCTTTGCACAGACGATCCTGACAGAGAAAACGAAGGTGATTTTATCTGTGCCGGTGAATTTGCGACAACTGAAAATATCAATTTTATGGCAGTACACGGAAAAGGACTTATATGTATGCCTGTAGACCAGGAAATATGCAATAAACTTAACCTGACACAGATGGTTTCAGAAAATACCGATAACCACGAAACTGCCTTCACTGTATCAATAGACCATGTGGATACTACAACAGGAATTTCTGCAGAGGAGCGTGGGCTTACCACACGTCTTGTGGCAGAAGGAAACAGCAAGGCTACAGACTTTAGAAGGCCCGGTCATAACTTTCCCCTGCTTGCAAAAAAGGGAGGCGTCCTGGAGCGTAACGGACACACGGAAGCAACTGTCGATTTAATGAAACTTGCAGGATTAAAACACTGTGGCATTTGCTGCGAAATCATGGACGATGACGGAACTATGATGCGTACCCCTAAACTGATACAACTCGCAAAGAAATTCGATCTCAAATTTATATCAATAAAGGCTCTGCAGGACTATCGAAAGAAACATGATAAACTTGTCGAAGAAGTTGCCAACACAAAGCTTCCTACATGTTACGGAGAGTTCAGAGCCATCGGATTCATAAATAAACTCAACGGTGAACACCATATTGCATTAGTTAAGGGTGATATAGGAAATGGCGATGACGTACTTTGTCGTGTACATTCAGAATGTCTCACAGGCGATGCCTTCGGTTCCAGTAAATGTGACTGCGGACAACAACTTGCCTCTGCTCTGACACAGATTGAAAAAGAAGGCCGTGGAATTCTTCTTTATATGCGTCAGGAAGGTCGTGGAATAGGATTGATCAATAAGCTCAAAGCCTATGAACTTCAGGACAAAGGAATGGATACACTGGAAGCAAATCTCGCACTGGGCTTTGCGGCAGACCTCAGAGAATACTATATCGGTGCTCAAATATTGAGAGAACTGGGAGTAAAAACCATGAGACTTTTAACTAATAACCCGGATAAAGTTTATCAGCTGGAAGCTTTTGGAATTGAAATCAGCTCAAGAGTTCCAATCCAAATGGAAGCAACAACCCACGATTTATTCTACCTGAAGACCAAACAAAACAGAATGGGTCACATACTGGATTACTAGTGTGTATCTGCAAAACTTTTACTTGCACTGAAAAATTTCAGAAAATACACTTAGAAAATAAATCATTAGAAACTAAAAGACATATAAATTATTTCATCAATTACGGAGGATAAAATGAAAGTTTATGAAGGAAAATTAGTATCAAAAGAAGCAAAAATTGCAATCGTTTGCGGAAGATTTAACGAACTGGTAACATCCAAACTGTTGGGTGGTGCTCTTGACGGGTTAAAAAGACATAATGTGCCGGATGAAAATATTGAAATTGCATGGTGCCCCGGTGCCTTTGAGGTTCCACTTACTGCAAAAAAACTGGCTATGAGTGGCAGATATGATGCAGTAATATGCCTGGGTGCAGTAATCCGCGGAGCCACCTCTCATTATGATTATGTTTGTGCAGAAGTTTCAAAGGGCATAGCCCATATAGGTCTGGAAACGGGAATTCCGGTAATGTTTGGAATCCTTACAACAGACAGCATCGAACAGGCTTTAGAAAGAGCCGGTACTAAGGCGGGAAACAAGGGCTTTGATTGTGCTGAAGGTGCAATAGAAATGATTAATCTTATAAAAGAAATTAAATAAAAACTATTTAACATAAGAAAGTCATGCTGTATATAAAGGCCCCTCTCTGTCAGAGAGAGGGGCTTTTATAATTACATTCAATCTTCTTTTGGTGGTATTGAGCTTTCAGATTAGGATTCATCAGTGAATTTATTTTCTGAAGTTACTGCATTATTAACCGCAGTTGTCTCATCCTGTGAATTTTCTTTATTTACATTATCACATACTTTATTTTCCATAAACTCAGCTTCTTCATTGCTCTTTACAGTTTTTTCATCATCTTGAGTTCTTACTTCACTTGTAAAGTGATACTCTGCTTCATTAAATCCGTTTCTTGAATTCAAATGAGGTATTTGGGTAAATCCGGTAATCAGATTATAGAAAACCGTCATAGATGTATTTATATACTCATAAATCACATAAACAGGAAGCATTCCCAGGAAGAAAATCACAAATTCGCTTACGCTGCCGGGTGCCGGCTTTACCATATAATAAATTATTCCATAAGGAATCCCCGAAAGTATGGCCCACCCTATAAAGGATAATTGCAGAAGAAAAAGCTTTGCTTTGTTTCCATCCATCATCCGTCTGCTCTCTGTAATGCACTGGAGAATTCCCTTGGTAGGATCTTCTGCTAAAATATAGTATGACTGGCTGTAACTATAGATTTTTATAATTCCCGGTATAATGAAAAGCAGTGCCCATCCCAAAATAAATATCGACTTGATAATTATAAGACCAAGGCATTTGAAATAGTATTCGAAGCTGTCAAATATGTGACCCGGATTTATTTCATTTTTTCTAACAAATCTCAATAAAAAAGATGCAAGACCTACCAAAAATACTTCTGAAATAAAAATTTGATAGAAATAAGCGATAAGTGAAAGGCTGTTCCCTTTTGTGCCATAACCTGCCATTCTAAATAAAGTAGCTGTATTATATGTATTTATATTAGCATTAATCTTTCCCAAGGGCACACAATTTGATAAAAAAATCACCATGCCGACTGACAAAATATATGCAAGTGCAACTCCTGCATAGACTTTCAGCCAGTTTCCGGATAATTTTTCCCTGGTCATTCTCCTGATTGAACCACAATCTAAATTTATAATGTAATTTTCCATATCCCACTCTCCTGTTTGAAATTTATTATTTTTATTATATAATACTGAATATATAAATACAATTACAAATATATAATTTAACGGATTTTAATGTTATGAAAAAAGCACTTATATTCACATCTTTTATAGACAATTTAGAAAAAATACGACTGGACTTTAACTCTTACAAATCCATAATCTGTGCAGATGGAGGTTACATTGCCGCACAAAAGCTTGGCATAAAACCATCGGTATTTATAGGAGATTACGATTCCGGCATACAGCCTGCCAATGGAACTGTTATAAAACTTCCAACGGAAAAGGACATGACCGACAGCGAAGCTGCCGTTGATCTTGCAATCTCAAAAGGATATGATGAAATAACGGTCTTAGGAGGACTCGGCGGTCGTTTTGACCATACCATGGGAAACATCGGAATAATTGCAAAATATGCAGACTCCCCTTACAAAGTAACCCTTGTGGATGGCAATAACAAAGTATACATGTTATGTCCGGGGAACCACAGAATTAAAAAAAGCAATTACAAATATCTCGGACTGATTTCCTATGGATGTTCTTGCCATGGGCTGAACATTTCAGGTGTAAAATATCCTTTATCGAACTGCAATCTGAAGAATAATACCACCCTGGGAGTCAGCAATGAGATCCTAGATTCTGAAGCTCGTCTTTCCTTCAAAAAAGGAAGGCTGCTCATTATAGAATCTAATGATGTAAAGTCTTGAAATATTATAATTAAAATGTTATATTGATAACAAATTATTAAACTTTGATACAGTAAAGGAGTTTAGAAAATGTACGAAAATATCAAGTATGAAGTAAAAGGCAACATTGGTTACCTGACTATTAACAGACCGAAAGCACTTAATGCTCTTAACACCGGTGTTTTATCCGAACTGTCAGATGTTCTGGGTAAAATCAACGGTGATGATAATGTAAAAGCTGTGATTCTAACGGGTGAAGGAAAGGCTTTCGTTGCAGGTGCAGATATTTCTCAGATGAAAGATCTGAATGCAGTTGACGGAAGAGCTATGATGCAGGCAGGTCATAAAGTTATGAACACTATTGACCGTATGCCTAAGCCTTTCATCGCTGCAATCAACGGATTTGCTCTGGGTGGCGGATGCGAACTTGCGATGGCTTGTGATATTCGTATCGCTTCCGAAAAGGCAAAATTCGGACAGCCGGAAGTTGGTCTTGGAATTATCCCGGGATTTGGCGGAACTCAGAGACTGGCTCGCTTAGTGGGCAAAGGACTTGCCAAATATCTGATTTATACTGCTGAAATGATCGATGCTGCTGAAGCATTAAGAATCGGTCTTGTAGAAAAGGTTGTTCCTTCCGAAGAACTTATGGAAACTGCAGAAAAAGTTGCAAATACCATCGCCTCAAAGGCTCCTATAGCAGTAGCCCAGGCAAAGATTGCAATAGGAGAAGGAATGGATATGAACCTGAGATCGGGCTGTCAGCTGGAAGTTGAAGCATCTACCGCTTGCTTCGGTTCAGAAGATAAATTCGAAGGAATGTCCGCTTTCATGGAAAAACGCAAGGCTGAATGGAAGAATAAATAAACATTTGAACATTAAAAAAATTCATATGATGATAAAGCTAAAATAGAGGATTCACAGCGAATCCTCTATTTTAGCGGTAATTTTTATTACATAAATTACAATTTCAAAATCTATTCAGCTTATTTTTAAATACTTATGATACCTAATGTCAAAAGCATAACCAATCCTCCGGCAGCACAAACGCCTAAAAAAATCATAGGAATTGCGGATTTAAGCCTCATATCCAGCATAGCAGCAACCAGGGCTCCGGTCCATGCTCCTGTTCCCGGCAGTGGAATGGCAACCAGAAGAAACAGCCCGAACTTCTCATATTTCCTAACGGTTTCCGCTTTAATATCAGCCTTTTTTTCTAATCTTGCGATGCATCCATCCATTTTGGGACTTTTCTCTCTTAGAATTTTAAATATGCGCCTTATAAATATGATGATGAATGGTACCGGCACCATATTGCCGATAACTACAATCATATATGTCAGAAAGGGATTAATGTCATTTGCCACAGCAAAAGGAATTGCCGCCCTGAGTTCAGCAATGGGAACCATGGCTATAAAAAATGTCATAATTAAATTACCCATAAATATGCTTCCTGTTAGTTTTAATCTGAACAATAATTCCTGATGTAATAACGGCTAAAACCACGCCGGTAACCAGCATCGGCTTATCTTTTATCATATCATAAAAAATCCTCTGATTTATATTCCTCATAGTAATCCATGGAGTCTTTCCTACTTCGGACATAAGCCCTTTATAATTCGTAATCATGTATAGACTCGGCATTGCAAACAAAACTCCCCCATTTGCTGCCGTAGATAAAGTGACTAAAAGATCCACAGACTTTATGAAAAGAATTATCACAACAACGATTATGATTCCATATGCGGCATACCTAAATTGTTCATATTCTTTAGGAACGAAAGGTCTTGCCATAAGTACCATAATAATTCCTGCAGCAGCCCCCAATAAAAACACTCCACATTTAATCACAAAGCCTGTAAGCATTGCCACTACAAGACCGGAAAGCCCGGCAATTATCAAATCACTGTCCTTTGTTCCCAATTCTTCAACTACAAAATTAAATGTTGTAATAAAACAGGTCAGCGAAACCATAGGCTTAAAAAAATCTCTTCCCTTAAAAAGAAGAATACCGCCAACCACGGTTAAAACCGCTAAGTATATGAATAGCTCTATCATTTTTCCCTCTTATATTTCTAACCGGCTAAATTGATATCAACCTTTCGATAAAAAAAAGCTGTAACAACAATCAAAAGTATGATTGTGCTACAGCCTAAAAAATCTGATAGTTAGCCTAAAATTCCGTTGGCAAACAGTGGAGCGAATACCAGTGATACGATAGTCATAAGTTTGATTAAGATGTTGATTGAAGGACCGGAAGTATCTTTGAACGGATCTCCTACCGTGTCTCCAACAACCGCAGCCTTATGAGTATCTGAACCCTTTCCGCCGTAGTTACCTTCTTCAACGAATTTCTTTGCATTATCCCAAGCTCCGCCTGCATTGGCCATCATAATAGCAAGCAGAACACCGGAAGCGAGGGCTCCTGCAAGCATTCCTCCGAGAGCTTCAGCTCCAAGAATAAATCCAACTGCCACAGGGCAAACGATTGCCATAAGACCCGGAATAATCATTTCTCTCAAAGCTGCCGTAGTTGAAATATCAACGCACCTTGTGTAGTTAGGCTTTGACGAACCTTCCATTATACCCTTATTTTCACGGAACTGTCTTCTAACTTCCTCAATCATGTCATTGGCAGCCTTACCAACAGAGTTCATTGTAAGTGCTGAGAAAATGAATGGAAGCATAGCCCCAATGAATAGCCCTATAATTACAATTGGACTAAGAAGATCAATTCTATCCAGGTGAGCAACTGTAGCAAAGGATACGAACAAAGCAAGTGCTGTCAAAGCTGCCGAACAGATGGCAAAACCTTTGCCGATAGCCGCTGTCGTATTGCCCACCGCATCGAGTTTGTCTGTAATGTTTCTGACTCCATCAGGAAGTTCCGACATTTCTGCAATACCACCGGCATTATCCGATACCGGACCGTAAGCATCAACTGCCACGGTAATTCCCGTTATGGATAGCATCCCAACTGCAGAAAGAGCAATTCCATATACTCCTGCAAATTTATAAGCTACATAGATACCTACAGCAATACAGAGGATTGGCCAAAGTGTGGACATCATTCCCACACCCAGTCCGCTTATAATGGTTGTAGCAGAACCGGTCTGTGACTGTTCCGCAATCTTCTTGACATGTCTGAAATCGGCTGATGTATAGATTTCTGTAAGTTTACCTATAGCAACACCTACGACCAAACCTGCAATAATAGCATATGCATACTCCATGCTTCCCAGCATGTATCTGCTTAAAAATATAGATGCCACAACTACTATAACTGCACTTATGTATGTAGCCATATCCAGTGACTTGGCAGGATTTGCGTTCTCACTGCCTCTTACGCACAGAATTGCGATTACAGAAGCAACTAGACCAATGGCGGCCAGGATAAGAGGAAACATTGCAGCCTGCATTTCAGTAAAGTTTGCATTTATACCTGCACTTTTAACTGCAACTGCAGCCAGTGTGATAGCAGAAATAATTGAGCTTACATACGACTCAAACAAATCAGAACCCATTCCGGCAACATCGCCTACATTGTCACCTACATTGTCTGCAATTACAGCAGGATTTCTTGGATCGTCTTCAGGAATACCTGCTTCAACCTTACCTACAAGGTCAGCACCCACATCAGCAGCCTTAGTATATATACCACCACCGACACGACCGAACAGAGCCATTGATGAAGCACCGAAACCAAATCCTGTAACACACTCAACAATCGTAGCAAGGTCAAGTACATAAACGATTATGCCAAGACCCAGAAGTCCCAGACCTGCAACGCAAAGCCCCATAACTGCACCGCTTCTGAATGCAACCTTAAGTGCCTTTGCCATTCCTGAGTCCTTGGCAGCCGCAGCTGTTCTTACATTCCCCAGTGTAGCAACATTCATTCCGAAGAAGCCTGCAAGAACTGACAGTAATGCACCAAATACATACAAAATACCAATTGTAGGCTTGAGAAATACGCTTAGCAGAATAGCCATACATACGATTACAACTATCATAAATTTGTACTCTCTCTTCAGAAATGCGAATGCACCCTCACGGATGTATCCGGAAATCTCCTTCATTCTTTCATTTCCTTCATTGCACTTCTTAATCCAACTTGATAATGCAAAAGCGACTATCAAAGCAATTAATGCGCAAATCGGAGCAATAAGCTTTAACTCCATATAATACCTCCTAAAATTTAACGCTATATAGGAGGGGCTAAATTAGCACCTCCTTGCGAAAAAAAATATAAACATAATAAAAAATGCTATTTAACGGTGGTTACAAGAATCAATGATAGTATGATGAACAAAACAGAAGTCACAATTGTAATCCTGTTCAAAATACCCTGATAGCCACGACCCCTCTTCTTTCCGAATAACTGCTCAGCTCCGCCCGCAATCGAACCGGAAAGACCATCGCTGTTTCCTTCCTGAAACAATACACTCAAAATAAGTATAACACTTACAATAGCTAGAATAATCATCAACGCTGTATTCATAAAATACTCCTTAATCTTTTTTTCTGTAACTATTTTACCATAGCATAGTAGAACCTAAAAATCAAGTATTAAAAATTGATGATTCCCATGAACTTCTCAGGCACAAGGCTGGCTCCGCCCACCAATGCACCGTCAATTTCATCCATATTCATAATTTCAGTTGCATTTTCCGGTTTAACACTGCCGCCATACTGTATTGTTACCCTGTCACAAATATCTTCATCGTATAATTCTTCAATGTTTTTTCTGATAAGCTCACACATTTCTTCCGCCTGGGCAGGACTTGCCGTTTTGCCGGTTCCAATGGCCCAAACAGGTTCATATGCTATGACAAGCTTAGATACATCCGTTCCGCTTAATCCCAGAAGATCAGCTTTAATTTGCTTTGAAACAATTTCTGCTTCTTTACCTGCTTCTCTCTGTTCAAGATTTTCACCCACACAAAGTATAGGGATTATTTCGCTTTCAGAAAAAAGTTTCTTTACCTTCTTATTGACAGTTTCGTCTGTTTCACTAAAATACTGTCTCCTCTCAGAATGTCCTACGATGCAGTACTCCACACCGATTTCCTTCAGCATTTCCACTGAAATTTCTCCGGTATAAGCACCCTCATCTTCAAAATAAACATTCTGTGCTCCAACACCTATATTCGTTCCGGCAAAGGCCTCTTTCAATGTGTCCAGCTGGGTGAACGGTGCACATATTGCGGTTTTAATATCTGTATTCCTATATAGCTTTTTAAATTCTTCTGCAAATTCCAAAGCTTCCTTTTTCGTCTTAAACATTTTCCAGTTTCCTGCAATAAAAGGAATTCTTATCGACATTTTAATCCTCCAAATTTTAAATTATCTATTACTCTACTGCCCCATGTTCATCAAAATCAAAAGACTTCACCGGGTTCAGTTTTCCAAAGGGAAAATCCGGAATAGTTACTTATCCTGGATCACATCAATTCCCGGCAAAACCTTGCCTTCTAAAAATTCCAAAGAAGCTCCTCCACCTGTAGAGATATGAGACATTCTATCGGCTAAACCGAACTTTTCTACTGCAGCCGCAGAATCACCGCCACCTATAATAGTTATGGCATCTATATCTGCAAGGATTTGTGCAACAGCTCTTGTTCCATTTGCAAAGTTATCCATTTCAAATACTCCCATAGGACCATTCCATACAACCGTTGCCGCCTTAACCAAGGTTTCTCTATAAAGTTTAATTGTCTCCGGTCCGATATCAAGCCCCATATAATCATACGGAATACTTTCTTTATCGAAAACCTTGGATTCCGAATTATTATCAAATTCCTTTGCACAAACAATGTCAATTGGAAGAAGCAATTTAACGCCAAGCTTTTCTGCCTTTTCTATCAGCGATTTTGCAAGCTCCACATTGTCTGCATCCAGAATTGATGTTCCTATTTCAAGACCCATTGCTTTATAGAAAGTATACGACATTCCCCCACCTATAATGAGTGCATCTACCTTAGTCAGCAGGTTTTCGATAACAGGTATTTTGTCACCCACCTTGGCACCTCCCATTATAGCTACGAATGGTCTCTTTGGATTTTCTACTGCACTTCCAAGGAACTTCACCTCTTTTTCGATTAGGAATCCGGAAACTGCCGGCAAATACGCTGCAATCCCTGCCGTTGAGGCATGGGCTCTGTGGGCTGTACCGAAAGCCTCCTGAACGAATATCTCGGCAAGAGATGCAAGTTCCTTTGCAAATTCAGGATTATTATCAGTCTCTTCCTTACGAAAACGAACATTTTCCAGCAGAAAAACTTCACCGGCTTTAAGACTTGCAGCTTCTTTCTTTATTTCATCATCCACAACTTCCGGAGATGACTTGAATCTGACTTCAGTCTCTAAATAGCCTGACAGTCTTTCCGCAACCGGTGCCAAAGAAAATTCCATCTTTGCTTCACCTTTAGGTCTTCCCATGTGAGACATAAGTATCACTGCAGCCCCATTCTCAAGTAAATACCCGATAGTCGGAAGTGCCGCCTTAATTCTTGTATCGTCTGTGATTTTACCATCCTTCATAGGAACATTGAAGTCGCATCTTACGATAACTTTCTTCCCTTTTACCTCAACATCTCTAACTGTCTTTTTCATATTTTTTCTCCTGATCTCCAAAAATATTACTCTGTATCAATCACTTCTGTTCAGTACCTACTCAATAAGTACGGCAAGGACTTATCAGACAACTTTTATTTATTATCCTCTTCATTCATAAGTCTTGCAAGTTCAAGAGTCTTGCATGAATAACCGTACTCGTTATCATAGTATGAAACCAGCTTGAAGAACTTATCGTTAAGTTCAATCCCCTCTTTAGCATCAAAGATAGATGTATTGGAATCGGCAATAAAATCTCCTGAAACAACTTCATCATCAACATATTCGATAACACCCTGTAAATATGTTTCTGATGCTTCTTTTACAGCTTTGCAGATTTCCTCATATGAAGTTGATTTCTTTAATATTACATTCAGGTCAACCACTGAAACATCTGCTGTAGGCACTCTGTAAGAAATGCCTGTCATCTTGCCTTTCAAGTCAGGAATAACAAGACCGACAGCCTTTGCCGCACCTGTGCTTGATGGAATAACATTTCCAAATACGCTTCTTCCGGTTCTCCAATCTTTCTGTGAACGGGCATCTACTACATGCTGCTTTGCTGTAGCTGCATGAATCGTTGACATCAATCCCTGGTCAATACCAAAATTGTCTTCCAGCACTTTACAGAGAGGTGCCAGACAGTTCGTCGTACAAGATGCATTTGATACAACTTTCATATCCGGAGTGTACTTATCCGTATTAACCTTGTAAACAAAGGTCGGTGTATCTGTATCCTTTGCAGGTGCTGTAATAATAACCTTCTTAGCTCCACCATTTTCGATATGAACCATGGCTTTTTTCGTCGTATTGTAAGCTCCTGTTGCCTCCAGAATATACTCCGCACCACAAAGCGTCCAGTCGATGTTCTTAGCATCGGATTCACTGTAAACCCTGACCTTCTTCCCATTTATAAGAAGACCGTCTTCATATCTTCCCAGTTCTCCCGGGAAGCGACCGAATGTAGAATCATATTTCAACATGTAAACCATGTAATCCGGGTCTGCATTTCTAACATTGATTCCACAGATTTCAATGTCCGGCATATCCACTGCCGCACGTACCATAACTCTTGCGATTCTTCCGAATCCACTAATTCCTACCTTAACTGCCATCTCAACATTCTCCTTTCGGCATCAATAAAGTATATATCAGTTTATCTATTCACATCTGCAGCAAAACCTTATCTCGTATCTTTTCTGATAAGATCTGACAAAAGCTGCCACATATTGCAAACACTAAAAGCGTCGTCTTTTAGAGGAAGAGGGAATTCCCATTTCTTCTCTATATTTTGCAACGGTTCTCCTGGAAATTTCTATTCCTTTTTCCTTCAGTAACTTCACCATATTTTGATCACTGAACGGTTTTTTTTGATTTTCACTATCTATAATATCTTTGATTATAGATTTTACACTGTTCGAAGACAAGCCCTCATCGTCTCCTTCTCTGTGCACCCCGCCGGAAAAGAAATATTTCAATTCAAAAACTCCTCCGGGGCACTGGATATATTTTCCGTTTATTGCTCTACTTACCGTAGATTCATGTATTTCTAAGGCTTCTGATATTTGTTTCAATGTCAGAGTCTTTATATATTTCTCACCTTTTTCAAAGAAGTCCTTTTGAAAACTGACTATTGCTGTCGCCACTCTGAAAATCGTGTCTTCTCTCTGTCTGATACTCTTTATAAGCCATTTGGCCGCATTAAATCTGTCGTTTAGATATTGACTTAACTCTCTGTCTTCCTTTGCTTTATGGGCAAGCTCAGTATAATATGAGCTCACATTTAATGATGGTATGCTTGCATCGTTTGTCGAAAGCACAAGCTCCCCGTTTATTTTTTCCAAAAATATATCCGGAACAACATACTTGGTAGTTTCTCCTCTGCCCGGGAACTGTCTGCCCGGTTTAGGCTCAAGGCTTCTAATCTTATCAACGATTTTTTGTGTCTCTACAGGTGTAGTCCCTATAGTCTTTGCTATTTTTGAAATTCTGTTGCCTGCTACATCATCCAACATGTTGTCTATTATGTAGCAAATGCTGTCTGTAAGTTCATCACTATTAGACAGTTGAATTTTAAGGCATTCCTCTAAGTTCCTTGCACCGACTCCATTTGGCTCCATATCGTGAATACAAGCCAGAACTTCTTCAAACTTCGTCTCTGAAACCTGAAATAAATTGATAAGCTCCCGGGAGGATACGAGCAGATACCCGTTATCATCTAAACTTTCAATTATGAATCTTCCAAGTGCCTTATCACTTCCTTTCAGCTTTGAAAAATTCAATTGTTCCAACAAAAAATCCTGAAGGGTTTTCTCCTCAGATGTGAACTTTTCGAAATAATATCGCTCCTCCCCGTTACCGGGGTTCCATAATTGATAATTGCCGCCCGAATAATTATCTTCTGCGATGCTTTCCATAATATCAACTTCTACAGTTTCAAGTTCTCTGTTTCCTTCCGGCTTCTGCTCCTCCAAGATTGGATTTTCTAATAATTCGTTTTGGACATAGTCAAACAAATCCATGCTGTTGAATTGAAGAATCTTAATCCCTTGAATAAGCTCCGGTGTCATGGCAAGCTGCTGTTTTTGCTCTATTGTAAGCTCATATCCAAGTTTCATAGTTTCTCCGTTTTGCATAGAGATAAGACCCTTTCATGATACCTTAGCAAACGATAATAAAGGTACCCTTTCTGTAGATAAATCTGTTATATCCTACGCAAATATTATACCATACAAGATAAATAAATCAATGTGAATTATATATAATCATAAAAGTCAAAATCACAAAAGCTCAGGAAATTTCAACTGCCTCAAAGCCTCAAACAAAATAATATTGGCAGAGTTTGAAAGATTGAGAGAACGCAGTTTAGTATTTTTGCTCATTGGAATTCTTATCGTTTTTTCTTTGTTTTCTTCTATAAAGTTTCGAGGAAGTCCTCTTGTTTCTCTGCCGAATAATATCATATCGCCGTCTTTATACTCAACATCTGCATAACTTGTACCTCCTTTAGTAGTAGCCAAAAACATTCGATGCCCTTTATTCTCTGCAAGAAAGTCCTCTAAACTCTCATGAACATGCAGACTCACATATTTCCAGTAATCAAGACCTGCTCTTCTGACTGCTTTATCATCTATATCAAAGCCCAAGGGTTTCACAAGGTGAAGCACCGAATCGGTTGCAGCACAAGTTCTTGCTATATTTCCTGTATTGGGTGGAATTTCGGGCTCCACGAATACAATATGAATTGCCATTTTATAACCTCCTATTTCCATACCGTATCATTCTACCATAAAAAATCTTTTATTTAATAAAAATAAAGACAAAAAACAAATTATATTATATAATGGGTCGTAAGTATTTACAAAGAAAGGAAATGCTACTTTTTATTATGTAGCCTAATAATGCCATGAAAAAAATCAACATTGGAATCCTTGGATTCGGGACGGTAGGCGGTGGAACATATGATATTCTTACTAAGAATAAAGACCTTATCGAAAAACGCACCGGTTGTTCATACGAAATAAAGAAAATTTTAGTCAGAAGCCCTGAAAGACTTAAAAATCACGGTGTGTCAACTGATATTGCAACGACATCCCCGGAAGATATTATCGAAAACAATGATATTGATTTAGTAGTTGAAGCAATCGGAGGAATTGAGCCTGCCTCCACATGGATGCTAACAGCCCTTAAAAATGGAAAAAGCGTAGTAACACCTAACAAAGCAGCTGTTGCAGAAAATTTTGATAAACTAAAAGCTGCTGCAAAAGAAGGCGGTTGCGAAATCAGAATCGAAGCCTGTGTAGGTGGTGGAATTCCTGCCCTGACAGCTATAACAGAAGCACTGTCGGGAAATGCTTTTTCTGAAGTTCTGGGAATCGTAAACGGAACGACGAATTATATTCTCACTAAGATGGGCGATGAGGGACTTTCCTACGATGAAGTTTTGAGGGATGCCCAGGCAAAGGGGTTTGCTGAGGCTGACCCCACTGCCGATGTGGAGGGAATAGACTGTGCAAATAAACTTTCTATCCTGATGTCACTGGCTTTTGATAAATATGTTGCTCCTAAGGACATACCGACCGAGGGTATAACTAAAATATCAATGGATGCTCTGGCAGCCGCAAAAGAAAAAAACTGCAAAATAAAGCTGATTTCAAAAGCGGCTTTAGATGAAAACGGAGTTCTTTCATACAGTGTAAAGCCTATGGAGCTTCCTGCCTCCCACCCACTTTCCGGAGTCAGCAACGAATTTAATGCAATCTATGTAACCGGAGATGCCGTTGGAGAAGTGATGTTTTATGGCAGGGGTGCCGGTGCTTTGCCTACCGGAAGTGCAGTAGTCGGTGACATAATTTCAGTCATGAAAAAAATAGGTTAAAATGCGATTCTCTTGCACTATGACCTATAACAAGGACTTACAACCGGCACATAATTGTGAAACAATCTGAACATAGATTTATATAATTTAAAATGATTAGAAGGAGATATAAATAATGAGCTTATACACAGAATGGAAAGACCTGCTTGAAAATCAAACAGACGAAACCTTTGAAAGTTTTTGGAAGGAATACAGCGATGCTGAAATTGCAATTTATACACACATTCTTTCTCATAGCAATGAACATCTGAAGGGTACTGTTAAAAACCTTTCCGAAAAATTTAACTGCAGACCTTTAATGTTTGAAGGTTTTCTTGACGGAATTACATCCAGCCTGAACAATGCCCTCGATGTCCAAGCTGTAACAGAAGAAACTGAAATTGATTTAGATGTGGACTTTGAGAAGCTTTACTATAATATGTGGAAAGCAGACGCACCTCACCTATATTCTCTGGATCCATGGGACACTTTATTTACACCGGAAAAGAAAAAGGAAATTATACGGGAATTTAAAAAGTCCAAGATTTATCATGCTCCGGTTAAAATCGGCAGAAATGAACCCTGCCCTTGCGGCAGTGGTAAAAAATACAAAAACTGCTGTGGCAAAAATTGAATTCAGTACTGTAATAATTAATAAGAAATACCCTCGGAAATCTATATTTCGTGAAGCAATCACCTTCAGTAAACATAAAGGAAGATTATCATTACAACTTAAACTTCCTTTTAGCTGAATTTACCATATGATATCGCATTGCAACCTCTCCTGCATCCTTATCACAGCTTAAAAAAGCATTATATATTTCTCTGTGTTCGTATAAAACCTCTCTCAAATAATTGGGGTCGTAATAGTTTGACGGATTAGTATAACTTAAATATATTTGATAGATATTCAGGTTTTTTATTAACATTTTGTTATGGGTTGCATTATATATAATTTTGTGAAAAGCCCGGTTTATGTTAAGCATTTTGGGAATATCGTTTTGTTGTGTGTAAAATTGCATAAATTCAAAGGTTTCACTCATCTCTTCCTTTTCCTTTTCTGTAATTCTCTCTATTGCCCACCTTACAGCACTTATTTCTGCCTGATTTCTTAACTCTGTCAAATCACTTATATCCTGTGGTGAAAGTCCTATCACAAAAGCTCCTCTGTTAGGTATATTTTCAATAAGTCCATCTGCTTCCAGCTGACGCAAAGCCTCACGAAGTGGAGTTCTGCTGGTTTTATATTCTCTGCACAGTTTACTCTCTGTGAGTTTGTCACCGCTTTTCAACTTTCCGGACAAAATTGCCTTCTGAAGCTGCTGAAACAAAGCCGTAGATAAAGGCAATTTTCTTTTCTGATTATCTTCAATATATTTAATTATTGACATTATTACTCCTATAAATTTGATTTTTGAATATCTGCTACTCCTTCAAAGAGGCTTCATCCTGCCACCTTTATAATCAACAAAATTATGCTGCTTCTCACATAACAGATACATATTGTATACAATTATAAATGTTCTTTAAAGGAACTGTCAAGAGTTGTAATTACTTGAATAAGCTTATACTTGAAATTTTCTTTCATGCTCTCTATAATTGAACTATGAATAAGAAAAAAGCAGAAAAAATTTTAGATTTATTAGAATTGTCATATCCGGAAGCAAAATGTGCATTAAACCATAAGGACGCATTTCAATTGATAGTAGCAGTTGCTCTCTCAGCCCAAACCACCGATAAAAGCGTCAATAGAGTAACTCCCCAATTATTTGAAAACTACCCTACTGTTTTTGATTTAGCTGCCGCTTCTGCTGATGATGTTATCAACTGCATCAGAACCATCGGAATGTATAAAACCAAATCCAGAAATATAATCGCAATGGCGCAAAAAATTGTAACTGAATTTGATGGTGAAGTTCCCGGAGATTACGACTCTTTAGTCTCACTTCCCGGAGTAGGCAGAAAAACTGCCAATGTAGTTCAATCCGAATGGTTCGGTGTTCAAAGAATTGCTGTGGATACCCATGTGTTCAGGGTCAGCAACAGAATGGGATTTGTCCACGAAAAAGATGTTTTAAAAACTGAAAAGGCTCTTATGAAAATTATACCGGAAAACAGGTGGTCAAAAACTCATCATGTCCTTATTTTCCATGGAAGAAACTGCTGTGCAGCAAGGAAACCCGCATGTGAAGAATGTCCTGTTTCAAAGCTTTGTGAAAAAAATCTGTGAAACAATATCCTCCACACCTCCCTTGTCCACTTGTACCAAAGCACTTTATCGTGACTATCAAAACAGTTTCTATCAACCTTATGTATGATTTAATATCAGCTTCTGCCTACTCGTATATCGATTTCCCTTTCATCCCGAGTTTGATAGAAGCCAATGCCCTAAGTGACTGTTCTGTGGCAAGCTCGTTAATTTCATTATCCTTTGAATGGCAGAAGCCGTCACCTTTGTAGTAAACCATAAGACCGTCTCCGAGATTCTTTTCCTTTTTCTGAAAGCCCTCAGCCGTAAGTGGATTTTCCTTAAGACAGCTGAACATAATAATAACCTGAGCAACAGACTCACATGTGTCGTAGCCACCATCCCCGTTCTGCTTCTTTGATAAGAACTTCAAAGCTTTTTCTATAACCGGCTTAGCTCGCTTATTCTCATCTCTGTACGGAGCAAGAGCTTGAACTGCCATAGCTGTCATATCTATATCTGATTTTCCTGCACCATAGCTGAAACCGCCGTCCTTATGCTGTGCTTTCAGAATATCATTTAGATATTTTTTTTCATTTTTAAATTTATATTTCCCCCAATTATTTAAGTGAAGTGCATAATATTCTGCATTTAGCCCCTGAGCCTTAACAGCATTGTAGTTGTCCATTTTTATCACAAGATTATACCCTTCCACATCAGTCGGATTCTTTCCGATTGCAAGAAGTGCCATTGAAGTTCTGGCATACTCTGTCTGATTGAATTTATCTAAGATCCCTTTCTTTTGCTTCAAAAGTTTTCTCAGACCGTCGTAATACTGATTATTATATTCTTCTGATGCGAAATTTTCCGAATCCTTAATGCCTAACTTCTTAAAGGACAGAACCAGCCAGTCCTGTTTGGAAGCTGCCACCGTGTCTGCGGAATTATGTTTTATTGCATAATTTGAAACCTTTGTTACGACTTCGTTAAAGGATTTTCCTCCTAAAGTAATATCTGCGTCTTTTTTGTCTTTACTTTTTGATCCGCAGCCTGCCAATAATACTACCAGCAGAATTAGTACCAGCAGTCCTGTTAATTTTCTTAATCTTTCTTTTTTCATATTTTCCTCTCTTCAAAGCATCTTTCATATGTTTTCTGTCAGCTTCTGCCACTCTACCCAAAGAGTAAATTGCATAATTCCCCAGACTTTCTGTTTTTTCACTTACAGGCAGGTTCTTTTTCTTTATATATCTGAATATAGCTTTAGTTCCCTCCTTGGGGTCTCTGTCGTTGAAAGCTTTATGTCTCTTCCATACTGCCCATAAAACAGGAATTAATTTATACAATGCCCATATGAGTAATGCCGCCGTCACAATGATTCCGAGCATTATCCAAATAAGCCTTAATATATTTCTAATCTTCGCCTTTACGCTTTCTCCTTCTTTTGACGGTTTTTGCTCGGGTTTATCTTTTGCATTGAACTTATTGTCATAGCTCACTGCCTCCAGTCCTACATTGAGATCTGCCTCTTTCATTATTCCCATATATTCAGGTGTCACTTCTATTGGAACCCATCCATATCCGTCAATATAAATCTCCGTCCATGCGTGGTTATGGCTTCGCCCCAAATCAACTTTGTTTTCCTTCGCATCCGATGGAGTTATCAGATATCCTTCCGCATACCTTGCGGGAATTCCATGATACCTGAACAACAGTGTTCCTAAACTTGCAAAATGGGCATCACTACCTTTTTTTGAATTTATAAAAGCTGTTATCTCATCCTCACCCTTACTCTTAGTAAAATAATCTGTATATATATATTTATCCTTTAAGTATTTCCTTATCCTATCTATTGCAATTTTGTACTGAACATGATTCTTTCTTATGTCTCCGATTTTGCCGATTTCCTTCTCAAAAGCAGGAGCCAGTGTCTCGGGATATTCAGTATAATTTTTGTAATTAAAAACATTATGGTGACTTTCATTTATAAAATATTTACTAATATTCTTATCGACTTTTTTTGCGTAAAGCTTTCCCACCCATTTGGTCCATGTTGAGGTCAGATTTTCTTCAACCTGACAGTTATAATTTCTTTTCCCTAAAAACTTATTCGTTCCAAGGTATCCACCGCTGTAATTTTCAAATCCCTTATAAATACTCTTATCAGTTCCCGTTATTTCATATGGCAAAAACATATTTTTTCTATTTGCACTTTTTACTTCTATCTTCATAGTTTCGGGACTGATATTATCCAGAATTGATTTTACATTCCCAAGCTGCGAAAGCCCATCAAAGCCTGACCTATTAAGCCAATAGAGTTTATCTCTATTTTCATAATGGATTCTAGAATCGAGTTTTTCCCAGCGATTATTCTCAAATCTTTCCCCTATAAAGCCCTTCAGGTAATAGGACTGCATCTTGTCTTTCTCCACCGATAAAGCAGTTTTACTTTCATCTTTATTTCCCTTCAGAGATGAAAGAACCTTATCTATGCTTCCTCTATCCTTTCTAAGTTCCTTAGCCGAAAGTTCATCCAATTTTCCGTTCTTCAGAGGGTCTTTTCCGTACCTGCTTTCCTCAGCTTCTTTAACTTTGTCCGTTATTTTTCCCAGCACCTTTGAGTTATCTACAATTCCGTTCTGTCTAATGCTGAATACTATGCCGAAAGAAATCAAAATGATGACAGCCGGTAAAATAAACATCAAGGATGTAACCTTCTTATTTATCATGGCAATGAGGCATATAAAAAGAGTTGCAGCGAATATGAAAAGCAAAATATAATCCGGCTTCTTATCGATGACTATCGGCAAAACAATTACCGGAATTATATAAAGCAGGATAAACCATTTGGAGCAGTACCTGACTATCAAATAAGAAATCACAATCAGTATTACCAGTACAGTCGTCATGAACAGTCCGTTCGGAAAAAGTTCTCCTGTATCGTAATACCCGTCTGCAAATTTCTCCATAATAATATATTTTCTACTTCCAAACTGGTCTGCAACAGCGTTTACTGTACTTAAAAAACCACCTTTAATACTCCCTGAAAACATGACTTTCGTGGACCATCCGAACTCAAAAATATTTAAAAGCACCGCAAAAAAGCTGCCGCCTAAAAGAGCTGCACTTAAGACATATATTATGTTTTCTAATATCTTATTATTTCTACTTTGCTCTGAACACCTTAACTTCACCGTAACTCTCCAATTTTTCTATATCACATTCTGCCGTATCGGTAACCAGGAAATGATTGCTGAAGCCTGTACCTTCCAAAACTCTGATGTACTCTTCTGCAATGCCAAATTCATTCTCTGTAAACCCGCTGCTAAGACATGCCGGGATACTGTTTGCCAAGTCTTCTCTGCTACTTATCTTTTCTATTTTGAACTCTCCTGTGAAAGAATCAAAGAATCCAATGCTATGAGGCAAGTTTCTCTCTAAAAGCTCGTTTGAGATAGAAAAAAACAACTCAACCAAATCATTTCGTGTCTTCTTTTCCGGGCTTTGATTCATGCAATATACATTATCTAAAATTATGATTATATTATTTTCTATAGGAAAAGAAGGAATCTTCACCATCAGTTCATCCATCTTTGCAGAAAGTTTCCAGTGGATAGATTTAAGACTGTCTCCCGCTGCATATTCTTTTATTCCAAATACTTCCCCCGTATCATTTCCTTTTTCGTATTGAGAATACTGATGGCTTTCCATATTGTATGAGTCTAAATAATCCTCCGGAATTACTGCCCTGGAAATTTCGGGCAAAACATATCCCCCGGAAGTCTTTCCAATATAAACTTCTTTTTTAAAAATATGGAGTGGATCCGAAATTATAAATTTTTCTGCTGTAACATCAATTTTCCCACAAAATTCATCTTGAATTTCTACATAATTAGTCTTTTCTTGTTTATTTCTCAGTGATAATTCAAAATCGATTTTCTCGTAGTCTCCGGTAAGTCTATTTATAACATGGGCTGATACTGTGGATCCGGTTAGCGGAAATCCGGAAAAGTTCCTAAAGGAAAACCCCTGTCTAAGAGTTTCTTTCTTTTCAACTATTCTCTCGGATATTCCCGAAACTTCAAAATTCCTGCCGGAAAGACCCATCCATACCATAGTAATAAGTCCATACAGCAAACTTATCAGAAAAACAATAGCACATAATATGCTCCCCTTGAAAATAAATAACAGAATACTTAGAATCAAAATGATTAAATAATAAATCTTTTCTCTTTTCATGGTTTATTCCTTAGTAACTCCGGGGATTTTGGTGTCTGCCACAAGTTCACTAAGAATTTCGTATATGGACTTTCCTTGGGCATGTGCCTTCGGACTTATCAAAATTCTGTGACAAACGGCATCAAAGAAAATATCTCTAATATCCTGTGGAATCACATAATTTCTGCCATGCATAAACGCCCATGCCTGACCCATAGCACAGATTGAAATTGCACCACGAGGACTTATTCCCATTTTAATCAATTCATTTTCTCGGGTTCCTCTAACCAAATCTGTAATATATTCGTACATCTTCTCATGCACAAAAACCTCTTTAACCTTGTTCTTCATTTCAACTAGATTCTCTCGGTTAACTATACTAATAACCTTGTCCATTGGGTCTTCATTCTTACGGTCCATTAAAATCTTCATTTCGGCTTCTTTACCGGGATAGCCGATGGAAAGCTGTGCCATAAATCTGTCCAGTTGTGCTTCCGGGAGCATCTGTGTTCCCGCCGTTCCGATTGGATTTTGGGTTGCGACTACGAGAAATGGTTCAGGAACCTTTCGGGTTTTACCATCTACTGTTATATTTCCTTCCTGCATTACCTCAAGAAGTGCCGACTGCGTTTTACTGGAAGTTCTGTTGATTTCATCCGCCAGGAGAATATTGCACATTGCTGCGCCTGCTCTATACTCAAACTTCCCGTTAGCCTTATTATAAATTGAGTAACCTGTAATATCTGATGGTACCACATCCGGCGTGAACTGCACACGGTTAAAATTGAGTGCCAGTGCCTTACTAAATGCCAGAGCCAGTGTAGTCTTACCTACTCCCGGAATATCCTCCAGCAATATATGTCCACCGGCTAAAATAACTGAAAGAAATTTCTTGATGACATCTTCCTTGCCTAAGATGACTTTGTTAACTTCCTTTTCAATAGCTGCAATCTTCTCCCTCATCGCCTCTCCTTTTTAAAATTCAAATGTTATATGCAATAAAAAAACTGCCTAATCAGACAGTCACTTCAAAAGCAAGTTCTCCATTTCATCGTCAAAACACACAATCTATTCTTGAGAATTTCCTGATAGTTTACTGCCTCAGAGTAAATAATATCATGGTCGCAACTCGTCTCCCGACTTGTCACATATCATTCCGCAACAGAGTTATTCAAAGTTTTGTACTAAAACTACACTAATTATACTCCGGCTATGTTCTCTTTTTAATCATTGAATTATTCTATCACTTATGCTTTACGGTTGCTGAGAAACAGTATGGGAATTCAACCCATTTCCGTTAGTTACGCCAGGTAATATTCATTTGTATATACCACTTATTGTAAAGTCACTTTAATCTAATGTCAATAACAAAAAACAGGCTCAAAAGCCTGTTTTTAAACCAATAATCTGAATTAACTATGCCTCTGCACTTACATCCTGAGCATCACTTATAACGCTCTTTCCATCGTAGTAGTTGCAATTAGGGCACACTCTATGTGGAAGTTTGGGCTGATGACACTGCGGACAAATCGAAAGCCCCGGAGCTGTCATCTTCATATTTGCAGATTTTCTTTTGTCTCTTCTGGCTTTAGATGTTTTCCTTTTTGGAACTGCCATTGTCTACACCTCCTCGTAAAAAGTTATATACAAAATATATTTTTTCGCTAACCTCTAAAGTATATACTCTTAACAGGCTAATGTCAACCGGTTTGCATACCTTTTTTCCGCTATGAACTATGCTTTTTTTACCAGTTCGTCAGTTTCACGAGCGATAACCAGTTCTTCATTGGCCGGAATCAACATAACCTTAACTTTAGAGTCGTCTGCAGAAAGCATTGTCTGTTTTCCTCTTACCTTGTTCTTTTCTTTATCCAGTTTTATTCCAAGGTTGCCCATGTTGGCACAGATAACATCTCTCATATATGCATCATTTTCACCGATTCCACCCGTAAATACGATGGCATCTACTCCATTCATCTCAGCAATGTATGCCCCGATATAGAAACGAACTCTGTGTGCAAAAATTTTAAGGGCAAGTTCGGCTCTCTTGTTTCCTTCTTTCATAGCTTCTTCCAAATCTCGGAAATCGCTTGATACTCCCGATATACCCAAAACTCCTGATTCCTTATTTAAAATTTCTGTAACTTGGTCAAGTCCGATACCTAGTTTTTCAGCCATCAGTGTAACGATTGACGGATCCAAATCTCCGCAGCGGGTTCCCATTACAAGACCCTCAAGAGGGGTGAATCCCATTGAGGTTTCCACACTTCTGCCATGTTTAATAGCTGATACGGAAGCTCCGTTCCCTAAATGACAGGTAATGAGTTTCAAATCGTTAACATCAATATTCAGCATTTCTGAAGCTTCAATCGCCATGTATTTATGTGATGTTCCATGGAAGCCATACTTACGAATTCTGTGTTTTTCATACATTTCGTAAGGAATGGCATACAGATAAGCTTCCGGACGCATTGTCTGATGGAATGCTGTGTCAAATACGCCAACATTCGGTACTCCGGGCATCAGTTTTTCACAAGCTCTTACACCTGCTAAGTTAGGTGGATTGTGAAGAGGTGCAAGCTCTGCACATTCTTCAAGAACTGCAATCACATCGTCATTGATGATAACTGAGTTTGCATATTTCTCACCTGCGTGGACCACTCTATGTCCTACAGCCTTTATTTCGCTTAATTCCTTAATTGCACCGTGCTCCGGATGTGTAATTGCATTCATAACATGGCTGATGGCATCGGTATGATCCTTCATAGGTGTCGTTGAAACATATTTTTCTTTTCCTATGGTTTCATGCTTAATTACAGAGCCTTCGATCCCGATTCTCTCTACAAGACCTTTAGCCATTAGTGTTTCAGTTGTCATTTCAAGCAACTGATATTTTAGGGATGAGCTCCCACAATTGATAACCAGTACTAACATAAGTCCTCCATTCTCTAACTGTCAGTGCTATACATCATAATCCTTAAAAGGTTTTTTAATATAATCAGAACAACTATACAAGTCATTCATAGTTAATAAGTTATAAATATCGGAAGCCATGATATCCTTTTCGAGCAAAGAAGCAACTTCCGGAAGGCAATCCAATTCCTTATTTATATTAGTAATTATTGGTAAAGTGTTAGATGCTTTTCGTTTGATTTCTTTTATAAAACCGGCTCCTTTTCGGTCAAAAGCCAAAACTCTAATATAGTTATCTGCATCATTCAGAATATCCTTGTCAATACCCAGTAAAATCTGAGTAAGAAGTCTTGATACCCTCGTTCTAGTATACCCCTTTGTTTTTATTTTTTCAATTAAATCATTAACATCAGATGAATATCTTATGTATCTTTTTAATCTTCCGGAAAGTCCTGAATCTGATAAAAATATATTTTCAAGCCATGCAACATTACTTTCAAGAACCTTACAGGCAACTAAATTATAATAGTTTTGCTCTATGCTCTCGTACCTCCCCGGGTACAACTTTTCAAGTTTTCGTCTTTCTTCTGTCCCTGAAACATGATGAGACAATCCTTGTCTTTTTATCGTAATCGGTTCTAAATTTCTTATTTTGCGTAAATATTCTATCGCCAAAATATTATTCGGTTCAGACATCAGACAACTATCAATGTCTTCGATATACTTTTTTATCACAAGTTCTCTGGCCTTGGGATAGCTTATGCCTTCTTTTAGAGAGTTCATAGCCTCATACTTTATAATACGGTCGTAACGATTGATTTGTTCTGCTACAAAAGTTAATTCGTCTAAATTTCCGGATTCACTTCCAAAAATTATTTTATCAATGCCACCGAAGCCCTCAAGTATATCAACAGCACCTTTTGCAAAAAATTCCGCACTGTTGCAGGCAAATACCACAGGCAACTCAACAACTAAATTAACCCCGCCTTTTACAGCACACTCTGCCCTATGCCACTTATCAAAAGCTGCAGGAGTTCCTCTTTGGGTAAAATTGCCACTCATAACAGCAACCACTGCGCCGTCAGAGCAAGACTCTTTAGCCTTTGATATAAGGTATTTATGACCCTCATGAAAAGGGTTGAATTCCGCAATAATCCCAACTGAAGCCATAGACTAATGACCTTTGTTGTATAGCCAATCTTCACCGTTCTTGGTTCTTGATGCCATTTCTTTCAGCTCAGCTCTGTTCTGTTCCAGAACATCATTGGTGCTTTCAAAAGTCTTTTCCATATATGCAAAAAGCTCATTCAAATACTTCCCGTTCAGCTCTTCAAATTTGGTCTGCATATCATATAGGGTGCTGTCCAGATAGTCATAGGTTTTAAGTTTCAGCATTGTGGAATACTCCTGAGCTTCCTTCTGAATACCATCTGCTTTCTTCTGTGCTTTTGATACAATCTGGTGTTCATCAACCAGATAATCCGCATGCTTCTTCGCTTCAATCTGAACCTTTTCGTATTCTTGTTTAGCTTCAGCTATAATATTATCTTTCTGCTCTTTTATCCACTTTGCCTGCTGAACATCATCAGGAAGACTCTGTCTTATATCTTTAACAATCTCCAGAATTTCTTCTCCGTCAACCATAACTTTATTTGTAAGGGGTACCGTAGATGCCGTATTCACTATATCTTCCAACTCCTCTAATAAATCTAAAACTGTCATTTCCTCCTCCTATTTTTCATACTTTTCCTTTATTTCCTCCAGAATTTCCTTTGGAACCAACCCCTCTACACAGCCGTTTAAAGAAACCACTTCTTTAATCATGCTGGAACTGATAAAAGAATACTCCGGACTTGTCATCAAAAACAAGGATTCAATTCCTCTATTGAAAAGTCTCGCATTCATCTGTGCCATCTGAATTTCATACTCAAAATCTGTAGTTGCTCTCAACCCTCTGACTACAGCATCAAATCTATTCTTATTAACATAGTCTGCCAAAAGCCCCTGAAAAGAGTCTACCGTTACATTACCAAGATGCTTTGTAACTCTTTCAATCATTTCAACTCGTTCTTCCCTGGAGAATAAAGGTGATTTCCCCGGATTCACAATAACTCCCACCACAAGTTCATCAAACATCTTGGACGACCTGGTTATAATGTCCATATGCCCGTTAGTCATCGGATCGAATGAACCTGTATACAAAGCCTTTGTCATTAAACTTCCTCCTGCAAATCTTCCGACTCTCTGATCATATCAGCTTCTTTTCTGTATATGCTTACAGTAGTTTTTCCATATCTGCGCCGGCGAACCCTTACAAATCCTCCTACCTTCTCGGATATTTGATCCCGGGAATCGTGTTCTGCTATTATTATACCGTTTACAGCCAATAAATCAAGATTTTCTATCATCTCCAGGCATTTTTCATACAAACTGTCTCCATAGGGTGGATCAATTAAAAAAACATCCACTTTCTCGTTAATTCTGCTCAGCCCCTTCATAAAATCACCCTGTATAATAACTGATTTTTCTTCTGCATGGCAGTGCTGTACATTGCGTTTAATTATACCTATGCTTTCCCTGCTTTTATCACAGAAATAGCAACGTTCAGCTCCTCTGGAAAGAGCTTCGATTCCTAAGCTTCCCGTCCCTGCAAACAAATCACAAAACACACTGTCATCTATGCAGCCCATCAATAAATTAAATATCGACTCCTTAACCTTGTCTGAGGTAGGTCTTATATCATATCCTGCCGGAGTTTCCAGCTTCCTTCCCCTGTATTCACCTGTAATTACTCTCATTTTCACATATTATCCAACCATAAAGTTCTGATGGGATTTTCCTCCGATTCTACATTTTTCTACAACTTGAGATTTATATCTTCTCCAAACATTTTTTCCACTCTGCGTCTCAGTTCCCGGTTTTCCTCAGAGTTCAATGAGGCGTCACTGTGCAAAATCTCTGCGGCTATTTTCTTTGATTTTTCTAAAACATCATTGTGCCTTATTATATCTGCAATATGCATTTCGGGTAGCCCATGCTGTCTTGTTCCGAAAATTTCTCCCGGCCCTCTGAGTTTCAAATCCTCTTCTGCAATATCAAATCCGTCTGAACTTTCACACATAATCTGAACACGCTGTCTTGCAACTTCAGTTTCTTTGCTCAAAATGAGATAGCAGTAGGATAAGTCACTTCCCCTTCCCACTCTTCCTCTAAGCTGATGCATCTGGGCAAGTCCGAATCGTTCACAATTTTCTATAACCATAACAGTGGCATTTTGAACATTGATCCCTATTTCTATTACGACAGTTGCAACCAGAACTTTTATATCGCCCTTTGCAAAATCTCTCATTATGGAATCCTTTTCTTCATGTCCTAAATTGCCGTGGAGCATTTCTACTCTGTGGGATTTATATAATTCTTTCAACTCCTTATATAGCATTTCCGCAGACTTTGCTTCTATAGCCTCAGAATCCTCTATAAGCGGCGTCACTACATAAACCTGATGACCTGATTCTATTTCATCTCCGATTTTTTCATATACTGATCTTCTCTGTTTTTCAGTACATGCAATCGTCTTAATTTTCTTTCGTCCTGCAGGCATGGTATCAATTACTGAAATATCCAGTTCTCCATACAAAATAACGGCAAGTGTTCTGGGTATGGGTGTTGCCGTCATTACCAGAACATTAGGTCTTTCGCCTTTTGCAGACAGTTTATACCTCTGTTCTACTCCAAACCTGTGCTGTTCATCAGTTATGACAACACCCAGCCTTTTAAATTCCACATTCGGCTGAATTAAGGCGTGGGTACCAACAATAACATCAATTTCTCCTGATTTGAGCTTGCTTAAAACAGCTTTTTTCTCTGAAAGTTTCATACTTCCTGCCAGTAATCCGACTTTTATTCCAAACTTTTCAAAATCATTCTTTAATGATGAAAAATGCTGTTTTGCCAAAATCTCCGTAGGTGCCATCATAGCAGACTGAAATCCTGATTCAAATGCAGAAAAAATCACTGTTTCCGCAATTACAGTCTTTCCTGAGCCGACATCGCCCTGAACAAGCCTGTTCATCACTTTATTGCTTTCTAAATCTAAACTTATCGCCTTCCAAACTTTCTTTTGCCCTTCAGTAAATTCAAATCTCAGACTGTCAATAAATTTATATGCACCCGATACATCAATTTTTACGCCGATATCTCCTGTATGAATACCCTGCTTCATATATAAAAGACCTGTTTGCAATATCAACAGTTCCTCAAATATAAATCTGTATTTTGCCATAAGAACATTTCTGCTTTCATCCGGAAAATGTATATTTTTTATAGCAAATTTACAATCCGCAATTTTATTTTCTTTAATAATCTCTTCGGGAAGCCACTCATCAATTTCTTCTATCAAAGGTCCAATCTGTTTCTGATAATTTCTTAATTCATTCTGTGAAATTCCACTAATACCGGGATATACAGGAAATACCCCTCTTACATCATCTATGCTGTCTTTTTTACATGCTGTGGGATGAATCATCTGAAGTTTTCCACGATTTTCTGCAATCCTGCCGAAAAAAACATAATCCGAATTCAGTTTCAATGCTCCTGCCATATATTTGGCATTGAAGTATACTATTTCTATCGTACCATGATCATCTTGAATCAGAAATGATATGGGTACGTTCCTTTTATATGGATTTCCATTATATCTTCTTGATACAACTTTTCCGGAAATCAAAACATCCTGTCCTACCAAATCCTTTGAAATACGACGAACAGTTCTACGGTCTTCGTATCTTGACGGAAAATGCCATATAAGGTCTTCCAATGTGTATATGCCGCATCTGTTAAGTGCAGTCTTCTTCTTCGGACCTACCCCCTTTAAAACAGAGACATCATCATTCAGCCTCATATCTATACACTACCTTAGTATTTCTTTTTGCTTTTTGTTTTGATTTTACACCTGCAATATTTATAGTGATTTTCATGTTCTCATTTCCGAAATTCTCTTTAATTGATTCATAAATATAGTCTGATAATACCTTTGTAACTTTCTTTATGCTTACACCGAATTTTGCTATTGTGTTAAACTCCAGTATTATAGTATTTTTATCATCAAAAAAACAATCTATATACATGGATAACTCGTTGTCCGTAAATCGTGAAACCATTCCTATTTGCCTTCCTCTTGGAGTTGCCGGCCATAGTTTTTCTTCCAGTTTGAGAGCTTCTATTCCTCTGTAAATAATCTGTGCTATAATTGTGTTTGAAACCTTCATCTGTCCAAGTTCATTTTCCATTTTAAGGCTCATATATCATCCTCCAAGCTGAAAACTTTTCTCTTTAAATACAATATTTGCCATAGCCCTTCCGAAAATCATCTGCATCAGCATTAAATCCTTGAGATGCATATACTCCCCCGGTCTGTGCCTCATATCTTCTTTGCCGATTATTGAAGGTCCGAAAACAATGGTATTGGGAACAATTTGGGCATATGTACTGGGTGCATTAACACCGAACTCACATTCCTTTCTCAAAACATTGTTATACGCTTCCTGCAATTCTTTTATAAAAGGAAGTCCTTTACTGGCCTCTGAAGGGTGTCTTGTGGAAACCCTTTCTATACGGACAACTTCATTTTTAAAAAATTTGCTTATACTTCTTACAAGGTAGGCATCCGTGGTATCTGCGGTGTAGTGACAATTTATATTTATATATAATCTATCTTTATGACAGAAGATTCCTGTAGGTGCCACTCTGTTCCTTCCCCATTTTTCTCTCTGGCTGTTTGGCATTGAGGCTATTCCCAAATGAAGCCCTGTACCATCCGAAAAGCCCTGTTCAAGTTTCTGAAGGACTCTATATATGAGATCCTCCTGCATTTCCGCCTTCGCTCTTCGCTTTAGTTTTGACAGTGTTCTTGCCATCTCCAATATAGCATTTGCATAAAGCGCAGGTTCTGAAGCGTGTCCTGCCATACCTTTGGTGGCAAAAACCCGCCCATCTTTGAGTTTGATTTTACATATATCCGGAATCGTTTCTATATTACTTCCGGCTTTTATATCTACAATTTGAGGATTTTCATCATATAGAGGGAATGATAATAATAAATCCAATGTTCCAAGCTGAAGATTGCAAATCTCAAAGTTGCCGTCCGGGGTAAAACTATATGTCGGAGCCGGATTTTCAAGGAGATATTCCCTCATATCCCCTGCACCTATTTTCTGCTGTGTTCCAACAATCAACCTAATCTTCTTATTCATGGGAACTCTATGTTTTCTGCTTGCCTCAAGCACATCTTTCATAGCAAAAAGTGCTGAAATTACGGGACCCTTATCGTCTATGACACCTCTTCCGTAAATCTTTCCCCCTCCAAGCACCGGCATAAATGGATTGTGTTCCCATTTGGCAATGTTTCCCGGATGAGCAACATCAACATGGGTTAGTACCCCTAATGTTTCATTGCCTTTTCCCATTTCTATAAATCCAACCCTGCCACCTGCTGCCTTTCCTGTCTTTAAACCGAACTCTCTTCCGAGTTCCAAAACATAGTTTAAAGCTTCATCACAAGCTTCTTGGTCACCTGAGATACTTGGGATTCTTATTAGTTCTGATAGAGATTCAATTAGCCCGTACATTGTGTTTCCTCCCGTTAAATACATTGACTTAATACATCTATTATAAATTAAACCCAAAAAAATTGCCATACTGAATATTTCAGTATGGCGGCAAAATACATTATGATCAAATTAAAGGGCACGGTCTACTTTACCGGATCTTAAACACTGTGTGCAAACCTTTGCTTTTCTAACAGTACCATTACCGTTGATTCTAACAGTCTGAATATTTGCATTCCACTTTCTTCGTGTGTGTCTGTTTGAGTGGGATACATTATTTCCGGAAACCTGACCTTTTCCGCAAACTTCGCATTTTCTAGACATTTTCCGCACCTCCTAACATTTATCGTAAGTTTATTTAGTCTCATTTTCAAATCCATCTGTGATACAAAATACATCACACGGATAGCATTATAGCACACTTTCCCAAAGTATTACAAGTCCTTTTTTCATTTAAGGTGAATTTTATCATAGTATTCAACTCTGAGCATGGACATGAGTTCCATATCATAATACTTGCCGTCTTTTTTCCCTGAATGACGCATTTTGCCCTCATCCTCAAATCCAATCTTTCTGTAGAGATAATGTGCAGTTTCATTATCCGCAAAATGGTCAATTGTAACTCTCTCCATATGCAAATTTATAAAGGCATACTCAAGTATCGCTCTTATAGCTTCTTCGCCGTAGCCTTTATTCCTGTAATTTTCATCTGCAATATAAATTCTGGTTAAATCCAGAGAATCCAATTTTAAATTTATTTTGGAAAGATATACCCTGCCTATTACTTTTTCTTCTGATTTCAGCACAATAGTAAAGTATCTTTTACTTTCATCTCCCATATTGGTAAAGAATTCTTTTACAATATCCTCGTAGCTGTGGTCACTGTCTACAGAAAGATACTGACTTACATCTTCTCTACACTCCCAATCTGCAAAAATCATGCAATCATCAAAGGTTGTTTCCCTCAATATCAAATTCTTGGACTCAATCATGACCTGCTCCTATCTATGGCAAAGTTAATCTTCATACAAATACTACATTTTTTTAAATATATGTGCTATTATTATATCGTATTTTTATAAGAAATGAAAGAGGAGAATAATTGATGATAAATAAAAAGTTACATAAATCCACGCTTATATCTTTACTTGTAATTTTTTCGTTAATGTTAACTTCCTGCAGCAAGGCTAAAAATGACAACAGCACTGACACAAAAGAGCTGAACAAAAAAATTTCCAGAAAACTTGAAGCCTATCAAACGGATCTTTTAGACAATAAAACTTCCATGAAAAAAGATGACGCAATCAAAAATTATCTTGTTAATTGGGGAAAAGCCAAAGGGATACAAAATGAAACCGATAAACATGGAAATGTGATTATGAAAGTCGCAGCATCAAAAAAATATTCAAAAGCGGCACCTACTGTAATCATTTGTCCCTATGACAACCTTAACTATGAAGCACTCATACCTGTCCTTTCCGCATCATTATATACCATAAAAAATAATGAAGGAACAGGAGCTTTAACTGTCATATTTACAAAGGAAAAGGGACACGACTTTTCGGGAATAAAGAAACTTTCAGCAAAATACTTCACAAAAGGAACAAAGGTTTTCACATTGAATTCCGGAGAAAAAGGTCTGGCATCACTTAAATCGGGAGCCTCCTCCTCATATAAGTTTATCCAGAAGATAACTAAAGTATCTCCACAAAATTCTCAGGCTTATGAAATCAAAATAAAAGGAATTCCTGTTAATCAGCCCGACCAGCTTATAAATGAAAGGACAAATCCTATCACAAAATTTGAGAGCCTTCTGGTCTCACTGAAAAATAAAGGAATAAATTATGAAATAGCCGATTTTAAGAGCGGTATTTCTCCTAATTTATATTCTCCGGCAGCAACTTTAACAATAACCATTGATGAAAACAAAAACGAAACCTTTACCGAAAAAATGAAAAATGAAATTGCAAAGTGGAAGGAGGAGTTCTCAGACAAATATCCAAATGCAAAATACTCATTTAAAAAGGTACAGCTTCCTCAGAGTGTGATTTCTTCTCAAGACACTAACAAGTTCGTAAATTTCATGTACACGACCTTAAACGGCGTATATGAAAAGGATGAAAAAACAGGAAATATTGTATCCATAAGTAATATTTCACAAATAAATATAACGAATAACCGGTTAATTTTAACGGCAATATCCCATGCATTGGACAGTAATAAACTTAAAACAATAGATACTGATATTAAGACACTATGCAATCTATCGGATATAGAATTTATCAAAACCGATGCTATACCTCTTTGGTACAGCAAGTCTGAAACATCTTTCTCAAAAGATTTTGCCAAAGCCTATAAAGATTCAACCGGAAAAAACCTTAAATATTCCGATTCTATTTCTGCAACGAACGCCTCATTTGTACAGCAAAAAAACCGCAAGGCAGAAATTGTCAATCTTGCTATAAATAAGGATATAACTACAGAATGTACAGAGGCTATTATAAAATTCCTAGTAAATTCCAATAAAGAAAACAAATAGAAGTAAGTGTCTTCCAAAATATCTTTGACAAAAAGGAACACTATCATGTGTGAAAAGAGCAGCCCCTAAAAGTTGAATGTAAAAATTCAACTTTTAGGGGCTGTTCTTGCTAAACTAATTATTTTTTAAAAATCTTATGTTTAAATCTACTTTCTTTTTGATTCCCGCTACTCTGCCCTTTTCACTGTACTGCCACATCTCGAAGCTGTTCGGATATGCAGTCTTATCGGTGTAATGGGCAAGCCATGTTCCATAAGCTGTTAAATATTCCATATCCAATTTTGTAGTCAACCAATGTAAATTACCATAAACCATTGTTTCATAACCATGACTTTTAATAATAGAGCAAAAAGCATCTGTTATTTCCGTACGCTCTTTAGTAGACAGTTTATTTATTCTTGAGCCCTCCGAGGGTTCCATATCATAAGCGACAGGATACTCTATCCCTTTTCTCCTGATATTTCTGATAACAAATTTTGCTTCCTTTACAGCTTCTTCTGTGGTTATAGCTTGGGAAAAGAAATAGACTCCCACTTTGATTCCGGCTTTTTTCGCTCCTTCCAGATTTTTTATATAATTTGTATCTCTGAAAATCTTTCCTGTATCAGAACCGCTGTATCCAATTCTAATCATAACGAATTTCACACCGGTACTGCGAACCTTTTTCCAGTCAATATCTCCTTGAAAGACAGACACATCTATTCCTTTTTCCGATGTATGGTTTTTATCCTTGTACTCTAAAAAATTATGATCATAAAAATAATTCTTCTGCTTCAGGGTGTTAGGTTTCAAAGACTTCTTGGGTCCAAGACCGTTGTAATCCCCAAGAACGACATAGGTTATGCAGAATAAAAAAACGCAGGCAGCCCACATAACTATAACTGATACTAATAATATGGTATAAAATTGTTTTTTCTTCTTTCTTCTTCCGGTATTTCTCATAATCATACTTTAACACATATTCTTTCCTCTAAAAAGTAGATTTAGAGAAGATTTGACTAATATGTTTAATTTGATGTATCATAACTTTCAAAGGGGTGTGAAAATGAAAAACAGAGACAAAATTATTTCTGAATTAACTAAGTACAGACGGGATTTGCATCAGATACCTGAACTTGGCTTCTTTGTATATCAGACCGGTGATTATATCAGAAGTATCCTTTCCAAGTACGACTGTGAAATCAGAACTGTTGCTAAAACCGGGATAACAGCTTTCTTTGACTTCGGAAAAAAGGAAAGTTTATGTTTTAGGGCGGACATGGATGCTCTTCCCATTGCGGAAGAAACCGGGCTTTCATTTGCATCAAAAAACGAAGGATGTATGCACGCATGCGGACACGATGGACATATGGCAAATGCCCTGTCTTTTGCAGGTATTTTAGACCAGTATAAAAAAGAGCATAAAACTTTTAACTACAATGCATTACTCTTATTTCAACCTGCAGAGGAAACGATAGATGGTGCAAAGCTGATATGTGATACCAATGTTTTTCGGGACTTCAGCGTAAAGGCAATATTCGGACTTCATATGTGGCCCTTTCTTGAAAAAGGAGAAATCGCAACAAAACCCAATTCCATGATGGCAAAATCTACAACTATTAAAGTTGAAATAGAAGGTTTAAGTTCACATTGCGGTGAGCCGGAAAAAGGACATGATGCCCTTGTCGCTGCATGTAAATTCATAGATTTACTTTACGATTATAAAGATAACCACATAAGAGAGCGATCTATTCTTAAGTTCGGAAAAATGCACAGCGGCACCGTTTTAAATGCCATATCCGACTACTCAAGGCTGGATGGTACTATGAGAACCTTTGAAGAATCCACATGGAAAAAACTCGTAAATGCTATGCATCACTATGCAAAGCAAGTTTCCGGTAAATACAATGTAAAATTCTTTATCGATACATCAAAGTTCCATCCTGCCGTAGTAAACGATGAAGTTCTTTACAAAAAAATAAAGCCCAAGCTGGTTGATGAGCATATAAATTTCGTTGAACTTAGAAGACCTGTCATGATAGCAGAGGACTTCTCATTCTTTGAAGAAGTTTTGCCCGGAATCTTCTTCTTCCTGGGAACAGGAACAGGGATCCCATTACATAGCAACAACTTTAATTTCGATGAAAGCGTTTTGATAGAAGGTGTCAAACTGTTTAATACAATCTTCACAGAGCTATAGAACTATAAAAATATATTTCTGTGATATCCTATGGAACAACTCTAAAATTGATAAAATCACAAATTTCAGGTCGATATTTTCTGCATATTATATATATTTGATCCTATCTACTCCTATACCGACTTTATAAACTGTATCTTACATGACACCAATTTACTTTACAGACAAAAAAACCGAAGAGTAACTCCACCCCTTTGGTTTTTTACTGCCCATGTAATAATCTAAAATTATCCGGCTTCAAAAAATCTCAGATTACAAATTCCTTGTCATTAAATTTCAATTTATCCTCCGGCTTTACTATAGTTCTTCCTTCTCCTCTGCCTGATCCGCTGCGTAAGCTGCATAAAGTACGATAGCTGCCGCCGTGCAAATGCTGAAAATTGTCCATGCTTTTCTCATAAGTGATACGCTCCTTTCTTATCTAAAAATATTATACATTATATGTACTTTATCTGCAACAGAATACATGATATAATACATAAAGATAAGCACCTATAGCTCAGTTGGATAGAGTAGCACACTCCGAATGTGAAGGTCAGGAGTTCAAGTCTCCTTAGGTGCACCACAGCATAACAAAAGCGACTGCAGCAATTTACAGTCGCTTTTTGATTACTTATATTAAGTATAAAATGTATCTAGCCGTGAACGATGACGGGCATTCCTGCCTCCACAATACCATATAGAGCAAAAGCCTGTGAAGGAGGCATGTTTACGCATCCGTGACTTCCGTTCCTTAAGTATGTGCTTCCTCCAAATGAACCTCTCCATGGTGCATCGTGAAAGCCACATCCTGCAAAAAATGGCATCCAATAGTTAACCTTAGTCTTATATTTGGATCCGTCATTATTTTCTCCCTCTAAAGTAGCGGGAGAAGTTTTGTACATCAGGGAAAAAGTTCCATACGGTGTTCCATTACCCTCAGCAACATTTCCTGTAACAACCGGTGTGGAAAGAACAATTTTACCGTTTCTGACCATCCATACATGTTGTCTTCCGATACTCACTTCCAGATATGTATTTCCAATGTCATTACCCTTTGCGACTCCCCATCCCTTTTGCTCATAGTCTACTTTTAAGTTATGATCTTTACCTGTTTCCAATGCCTTTACAAGAGATTTTACCTGCTTCTTTTTATCCATATCGTATCCGTAGTTTCCGCCGGAAACTGTAATAGTGCCACCTGCAAGTTTGAGTGTTCTGGTTGCACCAATAGTCGAAAAATAAGCATATTTCTTATCTACGAATTTTTCGACAGCTTTTCGATCCACAATTATTCTATCATTCTTAACAGAAATCATTGTATCCAGGTCGATTGGCTTTAACTTATATTTTTTGCCTGCACCTGACAGCGTTATCTCTGTTTTCAGATATTTATTCGCATATTCTATCTTGTCTTTTATCTCCTGACTATTTGCTCTGATAGTCGGAACAGAAAAATATTTGCCCGGAATATACTTAAATTCCCTGTCCCCCTGGGCAATTGCATCCAATATTGCTTTCTCCAGTTTTTTGCTGTCAAGACTATCTCCAAAAACCTCCTTGACAACTTCGAATTTGGTATTGTTCAGATTTACATAAGCATTTCTTGTCCGGGTCTTACCTTTTCCGTTCTTTACTACACCTAATTTTTCAAACTGTCTGTGAAAAGCTTTAGATGGTTTTGCATTCATTTTAATACTATATTTTCGGTAGGTTTTGCTTATAGTTCTTCCTACTTTTCTTATAAATCCGGGGTTGAGGGCTTCGTCAATTTGTTCATCCACATCGTAAACCAAGTCAAAATTCTTTATAAGTCCGATTTTCTTTCCGTTATGAATTATTTTAATTTCGTGCTTGTTCCACGCCTTTGTCAGCTTCGCCTTTGTCTGTTGTGCATTCAAATTCGAAACATCTATCCCATTTACCGAAGAGCCGTCTTGAAACTTATCAAGAGCTAAAATTTCTTTGTTTAGATTATGTACGCTAAGCACTGCCAAAACTGTTAGAATCGCAACGACTGCTAGAATCTTCTTTAAATTTCCCTTTTTTTCTATTCTCTTTCTCAACCTTCCGGCATCATGTTTGCTCAATTTTTTATACCTTCCATAATAAAACTATACCTAGAAGTATACCTTAGATATGCTTCTAATTCAAGAATTAAGAAAAATTTAACCTATACGTGTAGTATTTTATCAAATAAGACCAATATGTGTTATTACTTATCAAGCAACTGGGTTTTGTAGAGGCTCGCATATTCACCGTGAAGATTTAACAGTTCCCTGTGGGTGCCCTCTTCTACAATCCTTCCATCTTCAATTACAATTATTCTATCCGCATTTTTCACTGTTGCAAGCCTGTGAGCAATGATCAAACTGGTTCTTCCCCTAGCAAGCTCATCAAAACTTTTCTGAATTCTTTTTTCTGTTATGGTATCCAGAGCGGATGTGGCTTCGTCTAAAATTAAAATTTTAGGATTTTTTAAAAATATTCTAGCTATTGAAACCCTCTGCTTCTGACCGCCTGAAAGTTTAGTTCCTCGCTCCCCTACATAAGTGTTAAATTCATTGGGCATTTCCATTATATCATCATATATTTCCGCCTTTTTTGCGGCAGCCACTACTTCCTCCCATGTTGCATCCGGTTTTCCGTATCGGATATTCTCAAAAATGGTGTCTGCAAAAATAAAAACATCCTGTTGAACGATGCCGATATTTTCTCTAAGCGAAGTCTTCTTTACATCTCTGATATCTGTTTCATCAATTTTGATACTTCCCGAGTTCACATCATAAAAACGTGGAATAAGCTGGCAGAGAGTAGTCTTTCCTCCTCCCGAATATCCTACAATGGCAACGGTTTCCCCCGGTTTCACCTTCAGAGAAAGTCTATCTATAACTTCTGCATTCTCATTGTATGCAAAAGATATGTTGTTAATTTCTATTCCACCTTTTTCGACTATTATTGGCATTGCATCCTTTTTCTCTTTCACATTGGGTTTTATAGTCATTATCTCTGAAAAACGCTTTATACCTGCCATTCCGCTTGTGAAAATTTCTGCAAAATTCGCCATTTTTCTAACGGGTGTTATAAAGGCATTTACGAACAAAGTAAAGGTAATCAAGTCAATATAATTCATCTGTCCCTTCATAATCAGATAGCCTCCCACACCGATGACAGCGCACGGCATTATGCAAAGAAAAAATTCCTGACTGGCGTTAAATCCTCCCATAGCTTTGAAAAACTCTTTTCTGGCATCAATATATGTATCGTTGGAATTTAGAAATCTCTTTTGCTCCACAGCTTCATTTGCAAAGGCCTTAGATGTTCTTATCCCCGAAATACTGGACTCAATCTCAGAATTTATAGATGCAAGTTTAAGTTTCACATTACTGGAGGCTTTTGCCATGCTTTTTCTGCGATTCATCACGATAAAAATAAAAATAGGGATCAAAACTGCGACAATTCCTGCAAGTCTCCACTCAATTCTAAACATAAAAAAGAGAGAGCCTGCAATTGTTAAAACTGAAATAAGCAAATCTTCCGGTCCGTGATGAGCAAGTTCAGTTATCTCAAATAGATCCCCCGTTAAGCGGCTCATGAGTTTTCCTGTCCTATTTTTGTCGTAAAAGTCAAAGTCCAATTCCTGAAGATGACTGAATAATGCGTATCTGATATCAGCTTCTACCTTTACTCCGAAGAGATGACCCAAATATGTCATTAAAAAATAGCATAGTGATCGGATCACATAAAACACGACAAAAGATGCCATCAAAATAAAAAACATACCATAGGACTTATTAGGCAGCATCTCATACATTGCATGCCTTGAAACAAGCGGAAACGCTAAATCTATCACAGCTACCATAAGTGCACAACTGATATCTAAGATAAATAAAAACTTATGTGGTTTAAAAAAAATCAAAAGTGTCCTAATCATTCTATCCCCCTCAATTATAGTACCACAGAAATTATTTTTTACGCAGAAAGACACCCCGAAACTATGGCGAATTTCGAGGTGCAAATGATTTATTATGGATTCTATATATTGGCTTATAAATTCATTTCAAGAAAGCCTATGAGTTAAATAATACTAACATACCTTCTAAAAAATATGCCTATACAAATAGGCAATTTCTTATTAAGTTAACTGTCTTTAACTAGTTATAGTATACACATATCCGACCTTCTTGTAAAGGGGTATTTTAAAAAATTTTTAAATAGTTTTTAAGAAAACCTCTTTCATGTCTGTTTTTAAACCGATACCTAATTTTTCAAAAGTCTTGCCCAAAGCATCCAGAGTCTCCGCAACATTATTTTCAGTGCAGTTTTCCCCCATGTGACCGATTCTGATAACTTTCCCTGCAAGAACATCAAAACAACCCGAAATCATAATTCCATGCTCCTTACACATGGTGTCCAAAATATCCGAGTCTTTAATTCCTTTCGGAACATTAAATACAGTTACAGTGTTCGACCAGCCCTTTTCCAGATATAATTGAATCCCCGCCTCCGTTAAGGCTTTTCTTGTTGCCTTTGCAATTCTTCTGTGTCGATTAAATATATCCTTATCTTCCAGATAATTTTCTATTGCAACTCTAAGTCCGTTAATATCACTGACAGGCATGGTATATGGGAACCATTTATTCTTGTAATAATCTTTTAAAACAAGGATATTTGTGTAATATCCTGCTATTGGAGTTTTTCTGTTTTCCATAACTTCAAAAGCTCTCTTGCTTACCCAAACCATTGTAAGCCCCGGAGGAGCTGATAACGCCTTCTGTGAACCACCGCACAGAATATCAATTTTGCTGTTGGATACATCCAAAGGCTCTCCAAACATACCTGCTACAGAATCTGCCACGGTCATTATATTGTACTCATCTAAAAGTTTGCTTATGCTCTCAACATCGTTTAATACACCACTTGGAGTATCACAGTGCACCACAGTTGCAAACTTGAAATCAGAGTCTTTATCTAAAAAAGCCTTAAGATCCCCAATATCTACAGGTTTATGATAATCTGTAGTAAATAAAATCGGAATTCCTCCATACATCTTCACAAAATCCCGGAAACCTTTTCCAAAGATTCCATTATCAATCACCAAAACTCTATCGCCCTGTTCTATCAGTGACGCACAGGCTGCTTCTAAACCTAAAATACCCTCTCCTCCCATTATGAAGGCTTCATTTTCAGTATTTAATGCCTTAGAAAACAGTTTGCAGGTTTCCCTGTAAAACTCATAAAATTCCAAATCCAAATCAGGATTTGTGAATTCCAGACTTCTTGCCATTCTAACATTTTCTCTTACGCGAGTCGGTCCCGCTGTCATTATTTTATACATTGACTAACCCCCTTACATGTTAAACGGATCAGAATAACAAATTTCCGGTCCTTAATCAATTCTACGATTTAGTGAACATATTAGTGAACATACTTCTTGATTTTCTCTATAACCAGATAAACCACAACACCTGCCACTCCGACCTGGATTATGTTTCCCGGAATTGAGCCAAATGGTGCAATCCAGTTGTTAGTTATGATAAGTTCTGCAAAATAATACCCAATAACTTTTATAATTATTGCAACGAAAATTGCTGCTGCATTATTGACATACACATTTTTGAAAGGTTTTGTTTCTGCAAACCATCCAACAGCGTATCCCATCAAGCCTACAATTACAAATGTAAACGGTGCCCAAGCAGTCCATCCGCTTGTAACATCGAATAGCGCCATTCCAAATGAGCCACAAATCGCACCTGTTTTTTTTCCAAACAAAAATGCTCCTAAAAATAGAGGCACATTACCCAAATGAATCAGACCGCCCGTTCCCATAAATGGCAATCTGATCTGAACCTGCCATGTACAAACATAAACCAGTGCAATAAACAGTGCTGCAATAACCAGTTGCTGAACATTACTTCTTCCTGAATTTCTCATACTCTTCTCCGCTAACATACTTCCTCCGAATTCTTAAAACAAATAAAACCACTTCTTAAATATCGCACCTATATACTACCTTATTTTTACATATAACAAAATATGCAAAAATATAATATTTTTGCATATACAATAATCGATATTTTGCTGTCTTGCGAAACTGTATACCTGTTTTTATGTAAATACTTGGCATACAGTTTCCCTTGCGAAGCTCAGCTTAAAAGTTATTCCATTCTGTCTAGCCGATAAGCTTCATAATTTTATTATAGGTTTCATCTGAAATCTCCCATATTCCATTATAGGGGCTTTCCATATATTTATTTCCCTTCTTTTCATAAAAACAGAACACATCGGGCTTTTCTTTGTCTGAAAAAATTGATACAGTAAAGAATTTATCTACATTTTTAGGCACATCGTCGGTGGACTCATCACCCTTTCCATCACTCTCTTTTATTGCTTTTTTGATGTTTGTAATTATCTTATTACTGACAATTCCTCTATTGATTATTACTCCGTTTTTATTATCGGAATTGCTTATCTCAATGCTTGTAACCTTATCCTTATCAGGTAAATCAGGTGTTTTTATATTCTTCGTTCCGCACCCTGCTGACACAATAACCACAATACAAGACAATAGAATTATTATAAACTTTTTCATTTTCATCCCCCAGTAAATAAAATTTTCGATTAAGAACTTATTTTCCAATCATCAACGCATATCAGCCCTGCTCTTTCAAAATAATTAGCTCAATACACCGCAACTATCATTTGATTTTTTCTTTATTGACGAATATATCTTCTCACAGCCATATGTCCCGCCGGCAATTAGAATAAACATAATAACGAACAGCTCTACCCTTCCAAATCGGAACGGAAACATCTCCGGAAGTCTCATGAGGTAACCGTAATTGCTGTCAAACAGGTGATTAGCAAGTGCCAACACTCCATTCATTACTAAGGTATATATCACTATAGGGCGTACTTTTAATTCAGTATTTTCTCCTGTTATAAGTATCAAAGAGGACATCCCGATGGAAATATGGGTTCCTATGTAGGTCACATTTGTTACGTGAGGCCATACAAACGGCATAGGATCAGGAAAAGCAAAGGCAATTGCAGCTCCAATAAGCCCCAGCCATGCAAAGTACTTTGTAAAACTTTTTTTCTTAAGAACATAGCCTGCGGCAGTCATCAATGCCGCCAATCTGCAGTGATATAAAGGCAAACCTTCTTTTAACAGCAAGGACTTATCTCCTGTATACCACAAAAGCATAATAACCTGCAGTGTGACGCTTACAAAAAGACTCACTGAAAGTAAAGTCTTCTTATCTCGAAACCTATACGCCAAAAGCAACATGATAACAAAGACAATGCGTATGAGCAATATGTTCATACTTATCAGTCCATCCGGTTCATACCTAAGAAAATAGGTCATATAATCTCTCTCCTTTAAAACATATTACTGAATATAATACCATATTTTCTTTATTTAACTATATTTTAACATAATTTTTTACAAAACTTTTCATACCTTGCCTTTGTCAGGTTAGCTACCCGTATATTTCTGAGATGACTGCACCCATAAAATGTCCTGTAGCAGAAGAAATAAGTTCTGTTATTCTGTCTATAATCTCCGATTTTTTTCCAAGCTTTAAAACATCATCACCTAATTTGGTACAATCATATGCATTTGCACCGTAATGATTCGATAGACCATTTTCAGAAATCAATCCGGCATCTAAAAGTTCTTTCAAGAATGATTTAAACTGCTCCGGATAAACTTTTAATTTTGTACTGTCTATATACTTATATTCACTTATCGCTTTAAGCAGTACATAGCGCCTGTCAGCGGAATTTTCCAATTTATACCTGTGAAAATCTCCAGGATACCTGGTGCCGCTAAGAATATCAAAGTCACCGTTTTCGTATTTTAATCCCGGAATTTTTTCTGCATTCTTCTTTACTGTATTTAATTTGACTCCTGCAATGTTAAGGAACTCGCCAATGCTTACTTTATTTCCTTCCATAATACCTCTCATATACTTTTTTCACAAATCAGAAGAAAAGTTTTTTTATCCCTCTTCTTTCCTGATACCACAATTCAAACAGGAATTTTCGGTATCTATCCTTTACCGAACAATCTATATATTTTTGCTTTTTCTTATTAACCTGAAATACATCAAGAAAAACAATGCACCGGCTGATAATAAAGCAATTCCCAGTCCTGTGTAGAAGAACGCAATAAAATACAAAGGAACCAGCCCGGAAGTTCTGAGCCAAAAACCACCGCTCATCATGAACGCCATGATGAAATATGACCTTTTGTCAAAAAAATACCAGAAAGGCTTGGTAGGAGCATCATACTTATCTATTCTTTTCGAGTGCTTGATGCTCATGCTGTAAAACATAGCTCCGAACATTCCGAAAACCACAATTGAAAGAATAAGGTACAATATTTTAAATTCAGGCAGAGACAGGTATGCAATCATTCCCATTCTTGCAACATTAAGCCCTGCCAGTAACCATACACTCCCTGCAATTATTATAAGCGTATGTTTGTTCACATGAAATACGGGTGTTTTTTTCATATCATTCCTTCGCGCTCTTTTTTAATGTAAGCAGTAAAAGTACTATTCCGATTCCTACAAGCACATGTCCTGCTCCTGCAACACCTGAAATCGCTGAGTTGGCTCTACTGGAAATATCAAATTCAAGTACCTGTATAACTCCACGTACTACCATCATAATAGAAAGTATCGGTAAACCTATGTTGTAGATTTTCATAAAAGTACGGAAAGTTTTTTGTTTCTCAAGATCCATGCTTTGAGAAAATAATGCTACAAGAAGAAATACCAACATCCCTAAAATGAAAAGATGTGTGTGTACCTTTCCCAGTGCTGTTGCCCCTGTGAATCCGTTCCATTTTGTAAACTCACGATAGAAAACTCCGCCTATCATCGCTGCTGTAGCGTAAATCAGTGCCAAATTAAAATATTTCTTTTTCATAAAATCTCCTTCATATTATCTATATTAGGTTATGTTTCTGCCTGCTTTTCTATACTGCTATATTCTTCCACACTATATATGACTTGTATTTAGTGCCTCTCTGTATCCATAATCTCATCTTCATCCCCACTCCTTAATATATCAATATATTCTTTATAACTATACACTTTGTTTCTTCCTTGTTTCTTCACTAAACTGAGAATTTCAAGGATTTCAAACTTGCCTATGGCTGAAGAAACGGTATTGTATGCTATAGATAAATTTTCTGCTGCTTCCCTTATTGCAGACATTCTATCGTAGTATTCAACACGATTTTTCTTTAAATAGAATAACAAATATAGGGATTGAGTTTTTATTACTTTTTTGAAATAAAAACTCAATATTTTGCTACGCTTACTTCTTCGGAATCAACACGCCGATAGTCATACCAATTATCTCACCAAACGACATTCCGAGAAACATGCCATTTCCTGAGTTATCAAAAAGCATGCCTATTAACATCCCGAACGAAATGCCTAAAAACATGCCACTAGCCATGTGGTCACCTTTGCATTTCTTCGTTTTATCTTTTGCTCTTATAATTATTGTAATAATCATGATTGCAATGCAAACTACCGCTACGATCATGATAAGTTTGGCCAATATAAAATAGTTACTGTCAATCATGTGATTTCTCCTAATGAAAATTTTGAAATTACACCTACAGATTATAAAATTATTAATCTTTAGTCAGAAATTCTCTGTTTTTCTACGGCTTGTTTTGCTGTTATATATACATATATATATGAATATTTTCTGATTTCCATCATTGTATCATTATATTGGAACAACATCAAATGTCGAGTAGGTATTGGTGCATTTTGCCATAATGCATTGTGCATAGTGTTTTGAATTTCTTTCTCTAAAACTTTTCTTCCATGCTCCAGCTTTTTCTTGTTCACTTCAAAATATAATTCTTATAATTTTTCATCATTTATCGTGTGCTATTTTGTTTTATCTCCCGGATCTTTACTATAGTTTCCTATCAAAAGATAACCCGCCTTTTCCAGCTTAGCAGAAGCTCGTTTAACTATATCTACACTCACATAGTCAAAATCATTTTCTTGCCATACCATTATAGAATTGTATGTCTAATATTTCCCGTCATGATAGTTTTTGTCGGACTTCTTATTTATCTCAATCCAATAATTTATCTTTTGCAATACTGAGGCTTCATTTAACCCTAAAGACTACAATCGGTATCTGATGATTACCAGTTCTATTGGGATCAAGCCACAAATCATATCTTCCTGTGATTTCATTCTTAGAAATTTCTCTGACTTTATATTCTTCATGATTAAAATAGACGGTATCGTCATCTTTAACTGCAAAATCTTCTAAAAAACTTTCCTCTTTTTCATTAAGTTCTACATCTTCTCTTTCTTTGAGGTAATCAAATAGAGTTTCCTGAACAGGTGTTACAGGTACTCTTTCTTCGACTTCTTCAGCTATTTCAAGCTCTGCTTTATATTCAAAGCTAAGTTCTCCGTTAAAGACTGATTGAAGCTCCTGCTCATCCATCTGTTTTATAAGCTCTGTATCTGTAAGTTCTCTAAAGGTCTTTGGAAAATCCTCTAAAATAAGTTTTTGTGCATTTAATTTTTTCAGTTCCTCAAGGTTAAAATATCTCCATTCAGGCTCTATCCCAAGCACCAGTCCAAAGGCATCACCGCTTTCCCTGTCATACTCCGTCATATACCAAGTCCAATTTGAACGGAATGGTAACCTTTAAGAGCTTCAGGTATTCTGCTTCACTTTGCAGAACATCCTGTTTTACAAGCTCCAAAATGTTATGAAAATCGTTTATTCGCATTTTTACCTCCTTCTTTTTACAAACAAAAAAGGCGGTTAAACTTTACTCTAATCACCTTTTACGCATTATATTTATTAAATTTTATTCGTTTGTTTCTCCCGCAATATCTATATATTCTTTTAATTTTCGTTGCAGCAAATTCTTATCTATCAATTTTAGTCTATATTCAGATACCATTGTAGGTGAAAGGCTCCTACTTAACGCAAATTCTACTACCTCATCATCCTTAGATGCACAAAGGATCACTCCTACACTTGGATTTTCGGTTTGTTTCTTCACTTCTCTATCCAGTGCCTCCAAGTATAGGTTCATTTTACCAACATATTCTGGTTTAAATTCCCCGATTTTAAGTTCAAAAGCAACCAAGCAGGATAATCCTCTATGATAGAATAACAAATCTATATAGTAGTCATGATTTCCGACCTGTACCCTGTACTCATTACCTATAAAGGAAAAATCTTTTCCAATTTCTAAGATAAAGTTCTTCAGATTCTCAAGAATTGACTTCTGAAAGTCTTTTTCATTTCCAATCTTGGGAGCATCAAGAAATTCCAATACATAACTATCCATAAATAGATTATCTGTCTCCTGTTTTGCTCTTTTTATTGCAGGTAAATTACTTTCGTTTGAAAGCATGTAGCGTTCATAGTATCCGCTATCCATCTGTCTTTCTAACTCACGCTTTGAATATCTTTCTTTTACTGCCAATTCAATATAAAATCTTCTCTCTTCTTGGCTTTTAGAAGCTGACATTATTTTCAAGTGATTAGTCCAGCTCAATTGTGTCACCAGTGGTGACACTTTTTCATCATCTATTATAGTGATTCCAACATAAAAGTTAAATCTTGCGAGGAACCGCCATCGCCTCAACCTTGTCCGTTCTTCCTATAAAAACAGGTCAACAGCTATTTTTCGTCCTAACTGATAGCCAGGTTTCCATGCACTCGACCTTATCATGCCTGAAAATCCGGCATTGAAAGGGAGAACTGATCCTATTACTTCTTCGCATTCTCTTCCAATTCCAACATGTATTTATCAAAGTCAGACATGAACAATCTGTCCTGAATAACACGATACTTTTCAAATTCAGTCTCGGCTTTATCCTTGGCGATCTCTGCCGTGATCTTTCCTGTATCCTGAAGAACCTCTCTATCATCAGCCATCAGGAATAAATCCAGACGCTTTGCCCAGTCCTCCATTGTCATCGGAATATGACGTTCTGCACGGTCCTCTGCCAAATCCAGATAAGCAGATACAATACGCTCAAGTGAACGCATTTCCTTCTCCGAAAGATAATTCTTTGCAACGCTAACATCACTTTTTACAATCTTGCCTTCTGGTGCTGCTGCCCAAGTGGTTAATCCCATGTGTGGCTTATCAGCATCGGCTCGCTCATAAATCAACTCCGCTGCTGTATGTCCATGAACCGCATAATGCATCTTGTTCTGCACTTTTGCAAAAAATTGCTTTGTTGTTTTTGCTGTTCGGTCATAATCAAGAGCTGTAGCATAGATGTCTGTTATCTTCTGATAAAATCTACGCTCAGAGAGACGGATTTCACGAATCTGCTCAAGCAAACGATCGAAGTATTCTACTGTAAGCACAGAGCCACCATTTTTCAGGCGTTCATCATCCATGACCCAACCTTTGATGGTGTAGTCCTTCACGATGCCATTGGCCCACTTGCGAAACTGTACTGCTCGCTCATTATTAACCTTGAATCCAACCGCAATAATCATTTGAAGATTATAATGCTTTGTATCACGAGTTACCTGACGGGAACCTTCGGTTTGAACTATTCGGAAATTCCGAATAGTTGCAGACTCTTCTAATTCACTATCTGCATAAATTTTTTTAATATGTTCATTTATCGTTGGCAAACCAACATCATACAATGTGGCCATCATCTTCTGTGTCAGCCATGACCTACGCCAAACATGTTCATAACTACTTCATATTCAGGCAGAGTAGAAGCTAATTCATCCATTTTTAGACGCATGGATTCAATCTGTGCGAAAATGAGATTAACCTGTACAATAGCGGAGAGAACCATATCTTTGTAAATATGGTCTTTGGGAGCAACGGCAATGAGTTCTTTGGAAGATTCAAATAGACTCTTTGGCTTATCAGGCTGAAAGATGTAGCCATGCCTTTTACAAAACTTCTTGTAGCGCTCGGTAAAAGTTTTCAGCCCGATGGTTCTTACACAATCTGCATGCCAAAAAGAATAGGCATAGTCAAGCCATTTCTGCGAACCATTCTTGAGAACAGGACTGTCGAAGAATGCATTAACACCAGGATAAGTTAAATCAAGTAATGAAATGAGATTGTTCTTAAGAGCTGTCTTTTGTCGCATAAGAAACTGGAACTGAGTATTTAGGGTTTTTAGTTGCGTGCGTGTATTATCCATAGCTGAATATTGACGAAGAAGGTGCCACTTGTCAAGTGTATATCCTGCAATCTTCTTTGCATCGGCAGAATCAGACTTGACCTTTCTAAGAGAATTATCGCCGTCATACTCTTTAATGAGATGAGGATTTACAGCAGAAACGAAGAAACCTGAATCAGAAAGAACTTTGAGAATCGGTTCGTGATAATGACCGGTACACTCCATGACAATGCGAGTATCGCCTTCAAGGTGTTGGATATACGAGGACAAGATAGAAAGCTCCTTTGGAGTGTGCCTTACATCAAAGGGCTTACGTACAATTTCCCCTGCCGGGCGAAGAACCGCGATTGTGCTCTTACCCTTACTAACATCAATACCTACAGCGTTTAACATAGTTATGCCTCCTAAAGAATAAATTTGCAATGGTACCGGGCTTTCTCATTGCTTATTTAATCTCCTGGGCATCAAACGAACACGCAAGTATAGAGCGGTTCAACCTACATAAACCAAACAGCTGCAAATGAGTGACCGGACGGCAGGCTTTCCGACGGACATAAAAGTCCAAGGAGGACTACGTCAAAACCATGCACTACATTTTAACAGCTTTAACAATGAGATGAGCAGTTCCTCGCTGGATGTGGGGTTACTGACCACTACACTTTATATATTAGGAGGAGGACTTCTACACTTTGGCGTAAAATGTCCTCTCGGCTTAAAAACTAATATTTTATATAGTTTATTATTTTGTTGGTTTCGATAAAGAGTTATTGCTATGTGTAAGCAATCCCAAGCATAAAAAAAGATAAATGTATCTCATGTGAATAACAGAATTTAGTGTTTCCATTATTTAACTCTCCATTACTTAGCTACATATTTTTTCCTCCTTAATAAATCTTTTATAAACTTTAAATGCCATCTTTTTTGCATTTATCATTAGCAAATTTTATTTTCCTAACTACGATAACAGCTAAACCAAATGACAAAACATCTGCCACTGGTTGAAGCAAATATATTCCAAATTGCCCAAAGATATTTGATAAAATATATAATAACGGAATATAAAAGATTCCTTGTCGTGAAATTGAAATTATTGATGCCCAAAAATATTGTCCAATATTTTGCATTAGCATACTACTAATCGCAAAGTATCCTAAAAGTGGCATTGTAATACATTGCATACGCAGTATCTCTACACCGACTAAAATAACTTCATTATCATTTGACATTGTTTTAATAAGTGGTTCAGAAAAAACATATAACAAAATAGCCGCTATAATTAAAAATAAAGTACCTCCTATTACTGCAAATTTAAAAGCCTTTTTAACTCTATCATATTGCTTTGCCCCGTAATTCATCGCACAGATAGGTTGAAAACCCTGACCCCAGCCTATCATTATCATATATGCTAATGCTAATATCCTTGAGCTTATTGTTAATGCTGCTATAACACCATCACCGTATTTTGCGGCTACAACATTCAGTAAAATTAAAGCGATACTTGTAATAGATTGTCTTGAAAAATTAGGCATTCCTCCTGCCAGAATATGATATACTCTATCTTTATTTATCCTTGTTTTTTTAAGTCAACAGCAATATTTCCATTTTTTCCTGATAAATTCGTTAATACGATGCAGCCCGTAATTTGTCCTATCAATGTTGCATATCCGGCTCCAATAAAGCCGAATTTAAACCCAAACATCAATACAGGATCCAGAACCATATTGACAGCCATTCCTATCAATAATCCTATCATTCCATCTTTCACATTCCCACAAAGTCTTAATTGATTGTAAAGCGTAATAGAATAAAGACCAAACGGAATGCTGATAATAATTACCTTTAGATACTCTACTGTGAAATTCAACAAGTTTTCAGAAGCGCTTCCACCTATAAATTTTGACAGCGGTAAAACAAAAAACCATAATAAAATAGCTATTAAAATACCAATGACAATAGCAAAGAGAATTCCAATAGACGATATAATTTCTGCTTCCTTTTCTTCATTTTCTCCAATCTTTTTTGACATTATGTTTCCACTTCCATACCCAAACCAAAATCCAATAGCTTGAATAAAACTCATAAAGCTAAACACAATACCGATAGCAGCTGTCATGGATTTATTATTTAAAATACCGACAAAAAATGTATCAGTCAGATTATAAATTACCATGACGAGCATACCTATAATGGTAGGAATAGAAGTTTTCACTAATAATGGTAGAAGAGCATCGTTTAAAATAGCTTTTCTTCTAAATTCTTTTTTATTATTACTTAAGTTCATGCTACAAACCTCTAACTACACCTTTATTACCGTCTACTTGAATCATATCCCCATCTTTATATTTTGTAGTTGCAAAGCCCACGCCAAGCACTGCCGGAATATTAAACTCCCTTGCAACAATTGCAGCATGGCTTAATGCCGCTCCCGTATCAGCCACAACTGCACTTGCCAGCTTAAATAACGGTGTCCACTCCGGATTAGTGAGATGGCAAACTAAAATATCGCCTTTTTGCATCTTATAAAATTCTTTCGGACTATTTATTATGCACACTTTTCCGGCTGCAATACCGGCACTTCCACTTACCCCCTTTAGGACATCACCATTTGTTTCAAAAATTAACAATTTTGATGCATCCCATACTTTTATTGCTAAAGGAAATTTTTCATTTCTCCTATTTATTTTTCCCTTATCCGATTCATTTAAGCTGCCCCTATTCATCACTTTCAAAAGTTCTTTATGAAACAGATTTGCAATCCCAACTTCATAATCTTCACTGCCAAGAAGAATGTAGTTTATTCTTTTGACACATTGTCTTACATAATAAAATAAGGTTTCCCAGATATATTGGCTTTCTTCACGAACCACATGAAAATATCTGAAATATTCTATTTGTTTTTCTATATCTTGATACTTGTTTCCATAAATTTCTTTTAGCCTTATCATTAACTTGGAAAAATCTTTCCCTTGCTTAATCTCATCACTATTTTCATCCGTATTTAATATAGGTCTTAATATATTTATTAGCCTATCAGGATCTTCAATAAATGTTTTGGCAGATAAACAATAGCAATTATAATCAGATTTAAATCCGTTATCTCGCATAAACTTATCTGTTACATCTCTAAAGTCGTCATAATTTTCATATAATTCTTTATAACTTTCTCCGGATATAATAGCTCTTTTTAAAGATTCATTTTTTCTTATCTCACAAGCCATTTTATAAATATCATTTGTAACTGCTGATGTTTTGTTATCCAAATTCCAATAAAAATCAAATGATGAATAATTAGCATTTGATTTTTTGATTATTTTAGTGAATTTTTTATCGTTTAAAACAGATGGGAATAAAGCGTATTTGAATCTGTCATAAGCCAATTTTTGTAAAAGAATGTAGCTATCTTCCATAAAATTTTTGCATTCTTCTAATGTCATGTTTTCAAAATTTAAATGCTTAATTTTTTCTATTTTAGACTCATATATTTTCATAAAATCTTTGCACTTATGATAGCAACCATTAAAATCTTTCATATTTTTTAAAATCTTAAAAAACTTAAATATATTTTTATTGATTCGCTTACCTGCGTCAGAAAAAGTTTGTATTCCATCATCATCTATAATTGGATTTCTTGGTAAAACAATTCCGCCTTCTAATAAAATATTAACTTTCTGATCATTTATTGCTGCCAGATAGTCGAAGTCAAGCGCTCTATGTGCAAAAGGCATTTTTTCTAAAAAAAATGACATCACTTCTCGTGTACTTCTATTGATTTTTTTACCCTTTGTATATTTTTGTACTAAATTATCTTCAGATATGTGATTGATAGAACTTTTCAAAGTAGTAATAGCTCTTGCCTGTAAAATATATACTTCATCATCTTTAATTGCCCACTCAATATCCATTGGCATTTTATAATGCTTTTCAATTTTCAAACCAGACTTTATTAGCTCTGATATTTCCGTATCATTTAATGCTCGTTTTTTTCGATCATTGTCATCTACCTTCACCTCTACCGTGTTTTTCTCTCCATATATAATCTGTGTTTCCTTGCTTCCAATAGCTACTTCAATAATTTCTCCATTTTTGTCAACAATATAGCTGTCTGCTGTAACTCTTCCGCTTACAACACTCTCTCCTAAACCATAACTCGCATTGATTTGCATCTCATTTTCTTTTTTGCTTACCGGATTCACAGTAAACAAAACACCTGCTTTTTCGCTTTCTACCATTTCCTGAATAATAACAGCAATCGAAACGGAGCTTTGGCCATAACCTTGATGTAATCTATAGCTCACAGCTCTGTTACCCCATAAAGAAGCGTAACAACTACGCACCTGTTCTAATACATCATCTAAGCCTCGTACATTTAAATAAGTTTCCTGTTGCCCTGCAAAACTTGCATCCGGCAAATCTTCTGCTGTTGCAGATGAACGCACAGCAACTCTTACATTATCTCCAAGATTAAAATATTTTTCTCTTATTGCATTCTCAAGTAGTGTAGGAAATTTACCGGACTTTATCTTTGTTCTAAAATCATCAGCTGCATTTAATAGAACTTTTTCATCATTCCCTGATTTTTTAATTTCATTTTCAATAAAAATATCAATGCTGTTTTCCTTTAAAAAATCTCTATAGTCATCTGCTGTAATTACAAATCCTCTTGGAACATTTATTTTTGCAGAGGTCATTTCCCCAAGATTGGCACCTTTCCCTCCTGCAATTAACACATCTTCCTTTTTTATCTCATCAAAATTCAGTATCATAATGTTCTCCCTTTTTAAACTATATTTCTACATACCTGCTAACAATACTCTCTATGTAGATATGTAGTACTTCCTCAAATGTATCTTCATTGAAATGAATATAATTTGAACATAGAACAAAACTACCAACAAAAGCATTGGATAATCCTTGCTTGTCCACAGTTTTTACTGCATTATTTTTGTACCAATAGTCTATTAACCTATCTACAAAATCTCCATAAAGATTTTCTACTCTGTTTACTTTCTTTGAATCTTGACTTGCAAATATTTTAAATGCCTCTTGATAAATAGGCTGCGTTTTAATCTTCAGGATAATATCTATGGCATACTTATAAATCACATCTGAAAGAAATTTTTTAGGATTTGTTAATGAATTTGAGAATTCTTTTTCTATGTCATTCAATTTCTGTATGGATCTATATGCCATTAAATCAATAATGAGAGATTCTTTGTCCTTCCAAAAATTATAGAAGCTTCCTTGAGCTATCCCTACTCTTTTTGTCAGTTCTGAAATACTAAGGGATTTTTTCCCTTTTTCATGAAACAAATCAAGAGCTGTTTCCATAATATCTTCTTTTATTTTAATCTTCTCTTCTTCTGTAAATGCTTTTGCCATTTTAAGCCTCCAAATATTATAAATGCATCTATGAATTTTCCATTTTTTATTCATAGATATCATAACACCGGCAAACATAAAAGTCAATGAATATTTTATTTTTTTATTCATTAACTCCTGAGATATATTATTCAATTAAAATGTTCTGCATTTCACATACCGGTATCCCCGCTCTTTTCAAACTCCTTAGCTTTAAGGTGTATATGTGCGCCCTTGTAAACAAGGGACTATTCCTCTGTTTCCATTACTTCCTCTTGTATTTCTGTAATTTTGTTTTCGCTTTGTTCTCGCTTCTCTATGATTTTTAGGATTGTTTGATTGACTTCTTCTTTGATGTTTGGGAATGTGATTAGCTGATAAAATTCGTCTTTGGTAAAATCCTTGCTTTCAATAAAGATACTTTCAAAGACTGCTCCTTTTTCATAAAGCCGTCTATCTCTTTTCTTTCGTTCTTCCTGTTTCTGTTGACTGATGAGCTTTTTTCTTTTGTTTTGTAACTGCTTGATTTCTTCTTCTGCCATTAAGATTTTTTCATCTATATTTTTCATTTTCTGTTTTCCTTTCTTTTTGATTTTGAGCAAAGAAAAAACAGTAAACCTTTTTTGATTTACTGTTTCTCATAAATTGTTTCTTACCTAACTGTTATCTTGCTTCACTAACATACTTTTGAATTGAATTGCAAGCATATTCAGCTGTTCCAACTCCAAATCTATCTATATTACTTTTGAATTCAGGGTTTTCTTTATATCCATAACCGATACCTAAAAAGGCTTCTATTGAACAATCAAAAGAATACTGACAGATGCATTCATGTAAACTCTTTGCAATCTCAACATTTTCTTTTGATGTTGCTTCAACTCCTTTAGCCATATTTTCTGCAAATGAAGTGAATATTTGATTTAGCTTTTCTGTAAATTCTACTTCTTTTCCTTTTAGAGTTTTCATAGATTTTTCAATTACATCTTTTCCATACTTATCAATTGCCATTTCTTCATACTTCTGATTGTCTTGATAAACAAATCCCCTAAATTTTTCTTTTGTTGACATAGTAATTTTCCTTTCTTCATAATCAATAGTTTTTTGTAATGTTTCCATCAATGTTAAGAGTTTCTCTTTTTCCTTTTGCATTAAGTTCAACTGTCTTTTCAAGTGAATTAGTATTTCAGTATTATCTTTTGCTATTAGTGATTTAATCTTTTTTAATGGAAACCCTAAATATTTGTAAAATAGTATTGTTTGCAAACATGCCATATCTTCTTCTGTATAATACCTATATCCATTCTCTGATTTTTGGGGAGACAGCAAACCAATCTTATCATAATGATGTAGCATTCTTACTGACACACCACTAGTCTCACTTGCTTTTTTTATCATATACATGTACCTACCTCCTAACAATTTATATTCTAAACTATGACATTATGTTATAGTCAATACTTTTTTGGAAATATTTTTATTTTATTTTTCTTGCTTAAAACATATTACCTTAACCATATCTACACTCATATAGTCAAAATCATTTTCTTGCCATGCCCTTATAGAATTGTATGTCCAATATTTCTCATCATGATAGTTTTTGCCCGACTTCTTATTTATCTCAATCCAATAGTTTATCTGTTGCAATACTAAGGCTTCATTTAACCCTAATGCTCTTGCTAATGCTTTATTTGCAACAATAGGCTGTTCGTCAAATAAATACATACTCACATCATTCCCTCCTTTCTTTTCAGTTTTTAGCATGAAAAAAGACGATAGCATTTTCTCTATCGCCTCATTAGTTTCTTTATATTTCTTTCAATCTATCTCTTGCAAATTCAATATATGCTATAACCCATAATGCAATTTTAGGTAATCCATAGGGACTTATCAAAAATGCTATTATTAGTGCTTGAATAAAAGTAGTTGTGTCTTTTTGCACAAGTGCTGCAATCGAACCTAATACCACTAAGAATGATAATATTCCTAAAATCATTCCACTAACGCTGATTATGAATTTTAGAAAAGAAATTAGTATTGATAGAAGTAATATTATTGGGAACAAAATTATTTTTAATATCCATCTCATAAATACCCTCCATTTCTACTAAATCATTTTAAAATGCCTTAAAGCATCCATGATAGCTTCCTCTTTTTCCGGTGTGCATTCCGGAATAATCTGTTTCTCTTTTTTCGATTTATTATAATGCTTCCTCAGTACAATTCCACACTTCTTTTTAATCTGTGCAATATAGAGTGTTGAAACCTTTAAATTAAATTTTTCTAATATATATTCTTTGATTTGTGCATAAGTAGCTTTACTTTCAACACTTGTCAAATCAAGCTCATCAATTGGAAGCTCAACACTAATATGTCTTTTTGAGTCCAGTTTGGAAAGCAGCACGACCACTTCCACATGTTTATCATTGTCCAAACTTATTAACGATACCCTATTGAGAATCGACAATTGCCTTATCTATATTCAGATTTCAAGAATGAAACTTTATTCTTTTTCATTGTGCCCCACTCACCAGATACTTCTTCTAAACATTCATATACAAACAGCCAATATTGATCCATTTCACCTTTATCTTTCAATTCTTTTGCATACTGTTTCAACTGTTTTACCTCTGATTTGAGGTTATTCTTTTTGCAATAAATAAATGCCATCAACATCAATATACAATCTTGAGAACTTTTAATGATTTCAATATCAATACTGTCAATTTTAAAGTTTGAGTCAATTGCATATAACAAAGCAAATGAACATGCTTCATAGTTATTTTTGTGAATATATCTTTCATAAATCATATTTGCATATTTTGAGATTTGATTAGTATCTACTTTATACTTCTTAAAAATATATTTACCTAATATCGGCACTAGATACGGATACAATAATGATAAAGACACAACAGTTTTAACTAAATATTCCTGTGCATTTTTTGTCAAGTTAAAATCTTTAAGTGCTTTTATCGCATATAATACTATCGAATTATTATCAGTATTTTCTGAAGTTAATTTTATTATAAAATCCATGAACGATTGAATTTCTCTATAATCGACATAATCCTTGAATTTTTGAAATGTGACCATGTAATTTTGTATTTTATGAACCCATGTTTCAACAACACAAATTGGAAGTTCATATATTTTTGTTTTCTTGTGATTCAGTAATAAATCATATTTTCTTAATTCTCTGTTTAAGTCAATAATAAAATTGTCCGCATCTTCTTTCGTGTTAACATAGCATATATAATCATCTATATTTCTTATATAAGAATCATATTTTTTTGATAATTCTTCGTCTATTGCACATAGAATTATTTCTGACAATACATTAGAAGTATGTGGACCTATTAAAAGTCCATGTGTTTCTCCATTTTTTGAAATCTGCGCAAAATGATCTATTTGATTGTACCATTCTTCCTTTTTACGTGTATTATCTTTTGCCACATCTTTTCCAACGAGTGCCCATGGAATTGCATGTGTATATATACTGGGATAACATTTTGAAATATCCGCATGAACCATATACCTTTTTCCTAAATAAATGTCTGGTTCAGGAGTCCCATCATCTATCCAATTCTTATAATTCATCAAAAACAGCTCTTTTGTTTCCTTCATTTTTCTAATATGAATACGGCTAATTATTCTTGGTTGTCCTTTTGTTTTTTTCTTAAAATATTCAGTTAATTTCGTCCAATGCTTCATCAGTGTTTTGCATAACAGTTCATGTCCCATTGGAGTAGGGATACCAATATTTCTTGGAACATTAGTATTTCTCATGCTTTCATAGTTAATGTATCCTCTCCAATCATCTGAAAATGTTTGCTTACGAATATTTTTACAATAGTTTAAAAATAAATCACCTGCGAATATAGGAGGTAACTTCTCTGAAAACATTCCATAAGAAACAAGCCTATCATATAATTCATCATCCTTTATTTCTGACATAAAATCATAATAAATTTTCAATTTTTCAGATCTCCAATTCTCCACTCATCAACTTTAATCCACTTCCCAATGACCATTTTTCCCTTTACCAACATACTTAATATTAGGAATGTCTTTTATATATCTTGTAATAGTTTTTTCACTAACTCCTAATATCATAGCTATATCTTTGCGGCTCACTCTATTGTCCACTTTAATCATATCTTTGATTATGTTTTCAATTTCTTCGAGGGACATTCGAGAGACATCTTGAGGGACATTTCGAGAGACATTCTCTCCACCCACCTTTTGTGTCGCTATCTTCTTTAGAGGAATAACTGTTCTGAATATATCTCCTTCCTCAAATAACGGATTTTGTCCTGAATAAAGCTGTGTGTACTTATAGGTATTTCTCATTCCTGAACCAAGTTCATCTGCAAGACCTATTTCTCTAAACACCTTTGATATAGCTGGATTTTTGGGAAATGGCTCAAACTTCTGCAAATCTAACGCTCCCATACCATGAGCCAAGTTACTGTTTTCAACAGTGATTTTCTCATCATCAATAATCATCTTTGCAGGATACCCACTTGAATAATCTCTATGAGCCAATGTATTGGAAACTATCTCTCTAAGTATCCTATCTCTTGCGTTGACATTTACAATTCCGTCCAATACAAATAAATCATTCAAGTGCTTCTGCCCAAACTCAATAAGCCTGTCATAACTATCAATCAGATTTGTTATGACAACATCTCTATCATCATATCTATCCTTATTTTCAACCCTGAATATTGCATCAGTTTTGTGTTGCGGAAGAACGGACATAATAGAGTTGTCTTTTCCAAATAGCAAAATAGCAGCTAATGTGATTCCTTCACGCTTTGTTTCCGGATCTGTCAGTATCAAATTGGCACTTCTAAGAAGCTCCTCATTACTCATATTTTCCCAAACATGATTTTTATTTCGGGAGACAGCCATTTTCTTGGCTTTAGCAATAACAGAAGCATCAAGAAAATCAATATCAAGATTCGGATATACTTTATTTACAAAATAGCTTCCTTGTTTTCTTGCATATAACTTATATACAAGTTCAGAATGATCTGTGATGTTGATGTCCCCTTCATAAGACCTATCCCAAATTCTTCCGTTATGTCTGCATACCTGATAACCTTCTGGAACTCTGATGTAAATTACTTTTTTCTCGTCTATATCAAAGACTTCAGGAAGCAAATAAAGCGGTGGATACATCTTTTGCGGATTATTGATTGCCGTAGTAAATTCTTTAATCACTTTATCAACTTTCTCTTTACTAACACCAACAATCTCTCTTTTATCATTTACACCAAGTAAAATATGTCCGCCATTTCTATTATTGAAAGAGCATACCGTATCAAAGACATCTTTGGTTAAAGCATTTTTAGATTCTTTAAACTCAACATCTATCTTCTCTCCATTTTGAATTAGCTGCTTTATCTCTTTAGAATTCATATCTAGCCTCCCATATCCGCTAAAAACCGTCTTTAATCATCTTAAAATATTTCAAAGCATTCAAAATAGCTTCTTCCTTTTCAATTGGACACTGAAAAACTTTCTGATTCTCATTTTTTGAAATATTATAGTGTTCCTTAACGTCTAAACCGTGTTTTCTCTTAACCTGTGCAATATACAGTGTAGATACCTTAAATCCATACTTTTCCAAAACATAATTTTTAATTTGTTCATAAGTCGCCTTACTTTCCGCACTTGTTAAATCCACCTCATCAATTGGAAACTCAACACTAATATGTCTTTTTGAGTCCAGTTTGGAAAGCAACGTGATTACCTCCATATGTCGTATATACACTAATATATCAACCGAATTTTTGTTTATTTTTATGTGAATTTATATCAGGATAAGTTATTGATTTTATAGCTTTAATGGCTAGTCAAAGCTATAATCAAGTCCGATTACTCTTTTTTTTCAAATAATATTTTCTTCAACTCATCTATAGCCTTATCTAATTCTAAGTATTTCATCAGTTCCTCTGATGTGAGCTTATCCTTAATTTCAAATAAATTTTCCTTTGCATTAATCAATTGACTAATTTTCCATATTTCCTTCATCGGGCGCATATCAAACCTAAACGCATTTTTATACATGTATTCCCCAACACTTGTATAGAATTTAATATTACCTTCTTTGTCTCTGCCTAAATGCGTATCATATTCTTTTAATGCAGGATCTACAAATCCAACCTCTCCATCATTGGGTTTATCTTTATTTTCTGTTGGCCATTTGCCGAGTTTTTTTCTATTGCATGTGAAACAAGAATATACTAAATTTGAATAATCAAGTTTTCTACTTGAATCTATTCTTCCAGGAACGAAATGATCTGGTTCAAAGCCTTTTGTTGTAACCTCTTCAGGTTTACCACAATAACCGCATATATGTTTAAAGTCTTCTCTCAATTTAGGAACATATTTTTTATAGTCATTTTCTTGATTTACATCAACACTTCTACTAATTTCATTTTTTCCATGTATTCGCATATTTTTTACCTGTTTTCGACTTCCTCTACCAAAATATTTACTCTTCCAAGTATTTCATCAATTTTCTGATTAACTTCGCTACTTAAAAGCTGAATTGGCAAGTCATCTACTTCACCATATGCACGTAATAATTTATACAGATCTATAAATTGTTCTTCTTCTATTGCTGATATAGAACCATTTTTCTTTGCTTTGAGCAGTTCCTCATAGTCGATATGATATTTATGTAACCTATTTTCAAAAACATCAACAGCCTGTTTGATTTTTCTTACAAATTCTTCTATATCATCTGCGGCTAAAACATTTCTATCTTCAATCAAATTTATAATTACTAAATTTTCATGTATTGATTCTTCAGGGTAATTAGTTAATATTAAGCATGGTAAATCAGGGACTTTCGCATTTATGTAAGCAATTAATTCAGTCCCCAAAAACTTAAATTTATTATTAAGTTTATAGTCTATAATAAAACATTTAATACCATTAGATAAAAGCCACTCTATCATTTCTAGCATTTCAGTAATGCCATCTGGATATAGTAATTCAATATCTTTTCTTGCTAAACGTACTCGATAATCCTCATATGAATCTCGATCATCATCAATAAATCCTATTCTATACATGTCAGTCCTCCACTTCTATTTCTTTATTAATTTTATAGTGGCATAGAATCCAGAAGTATGTTTCGTATTATCGGATAAATCTATACTTCCATTATAGTCAGCAACAGTTCTATTTATAATCCACATCCCCATACCAGTGCCAATAGTTTCTCCTATTTCATTTCTTCTATCACTTTCCATAGGTTCTAATATTTTCCTTGGATTATTTTTATATGCAAGAGATAACCCTCGTCCAGAATCACTGTATTTGATAATAATTTCTTTTTCTAAGTCAGATACTACAATTTTTATACTCTTATTATCTGAAAAACAGGATTCAAAAGAACTAACACTATTAGCAATCAGATTACTAAAAATGCTTTCAATATCATAAGGAAAACATTTTAATTGTATTTCTGATCCTTGAAATTCTAAATCTATTGAAACGTTTTTAAGTGTTTCTTTCCATGACTTTACAGTCTGTGATATCAGAAGATTTAAATCTGTTTTTTTCATAGTTCTTTTATCACGCGTTACAGAACCTATTGTTACCTTGAACCATGAATTTAATGATTCTCTCATTACACTAGCTTCATTTACATATTTTAACCCAGCTTGCAAGTTACTATCTAATTCCAAAGCTTCTTTAGCCATAACAATCTTTCTGCTTAGCTTATGAGTTATATCTTTAATTTCGTGGACATAAGTGTTAGTAACTATACCAGTTGTAGCTAATGTTCTTAGCAATCTATTCTCATCTTCTAAGTTTTTAATAACTGTATCTTTATGATCTAAAACAGTTTTAGCTTCTTCTGGATCTATAAAACTTTTAGCAGATTCTAATTTTTGATTGCGTTCACTGCTATCACCTAAAAATTTCTTATCTTCTCTAGCTGCTTTTGCTTCTTCTGCCTTCTTATTAATTTCAGCTTGTATCCTTGCAGCTTCCATTATTTTATCATAGCGAGCATCTAACTTACGAAAAACATATTGCCTATCTTTTTCAAATTCCTGAATCACATTAATTAAAAATTCTTTTAACAATACAAATTCCTTTGTTTCTACAATACCTTCTCTGTTAGATTGATCTGGTAATGTAATATTCATACGAGAAATAAAAATTGATCCAATTATTTGATCAGTATTAACCCGCCACGCACCTGTTTGATGAGAAGGTGCAGCAGGAGATTTGTTTTTTCTACCAGCCAATAGTAGCCAGTCATAATCAGATGTTTTGGGTTCTCCATAAGGTCTCACTCTAAAACTATCTCTATATATTTTTATTCCCCCAAAAATATCCCTCTTATTATTACGATTATTGGACAATTTATAGAAATATTTTTCAGCATCTGTTTTTGAATAAATCGCTTTTTTAAAATACAAAACTCCGGAAAATTCACCTATTGTATTTTTTAACTGCTCCCCACGTTTTGGTAGCATATGTGCAAAGTTTGTTTCTATACAAATATATTTGCCTTTAAAATACTGTTCATCTTCTGAAGTAAATTCAGCTTGTGTAATTATTTCATCAAATCTATCACCAAAGTCAAATTCATTTCTATGTATCTCAATATAAGTTTTTCCATCTATCAGAACATTAAATTTAATTTTATAATCATAAGAAAAAGCATTCGCAACATCTAATACCTTAGCATCTTCACTAGAGTTTTGTTCATCAAAAAAATATACTTGAAATTCACTTTTCATTTCATATGGTATTAATGTTATTAAATCGTCCTTGATTTTTTTTATAACATTATCATTCCATGAGTCTCTTAAAGAAGTTAACCTAAAAATAGTTCCCGTGTTTTTTAAGTTATTTAATATTATATTTTTTACTTCGTAATTAATAACTTCATCAAGAAACCCATCTATTGATACAGTTGGTTCATATAAATCTGCTGTTACATCTGTAATATTATCACTCTTTGAAAAATCCTCCCAATCAACCTTCCAAATTAACTTTCCTTCCGCAGAAGCAGTAAACATTTCACATGTATCAGATATCCTGTCTAAAGCAAACCTTCCAATTCCTTTTGCTCCAGTTTGTACTCGACCTGATTTACTAATAAATTGTTTCTTTTTTGTCGATCTTCCAATAGTCATCCAGTGTTTTATAATGACATCCTTTGTCATACCGCAGCCATTGTCTGCGATATATAACGAATTAGTTGTTTTTTCATAATACAAGACACAAATCGTAGCATCTGCATCATATGTGTTTTTAACTAATTCAATTATGGCACCGTTTAATTTTGATACATTTTCTCGTCCTATTAAACGAGCTGTATAAGCATCTACATTGAATGATATCTTCGCCATGGTAATTTCCCTTCCTAATCCAAAGTATATTCAAAATTCATAACATCTCTTGCTGTAATCCTCATTGTTGTTCCACTAGCATTAATCCCTATATCATAAACATAATTTAAAAATTCATCACTTTTCAAAATCTTTTCTGCAATTCCTAATGACAAATCTCCTTTTTGATATATACATATCCCTGAATAAGGTACTTGGTTTTTAGTAATGTGATGTATTTTAACTTCTTCTGTTATCAAAGTAGATAACAATAATTTTTCTTGATTAAGATGACTTAATGCTTGTGATCTTCCAAACTCGAACCATTTTGCATTTTTATCTTTATCACGCTTATTTAATCTTTCACTAAAGGATTTTAAATAGTTGCACAATCCTGGAAATTGTTGTATAAACTCTGATTCTTCAAAGCGCAATATGCTATTATTTTCTCCATATGAGTATGGAAAAATCAAAAATTCTTTTCGGGCATACTGCAATGATCTTGGACTAACGGCTTCCCTTAATACCGATTTTTCAATTTTATATCCATTAACCAATATATGTTCATTATATTCTTCATAATTTTTTATTATAAACACTTCATTTAATAACGTAGCAATCGAACACATTGCATTAAAATCATCACCAAATTTTCTTTTTTTATTTTCTTTAACAACTTCTTTTTTTCTAAAAATCCACTTATTTGTTAAACTATTTTTATGCAATGTTATTTCTCGTTTTTTCATCTTATCTACATATTGAATATCGTTATTGTTCTGTGTGCCATTACAAATAATAATAGCAGAAGAAATTAATTTATTTTCAAAGAGTTTTTCTGTTGTATAATCAATTATTACTGACAAATGAGGTAACATAAAGATACGCAATCTATCTGCAAATCTATTCTTAAAAATGTTGTTAGGAATCAGATAAGCTAATTTACCATCATCGGCTAATACTTTTATAGACATTTCAATAAAAGCATAATAATAGTCTGGTTTCCCATCTGAACACACTATAAAATTCTTTTTAATGAAAGATCTTGTAGTTTTATTTAAATCTGAATATGTTATATACGGAGGATTTCCTATAATAAAATCGAATTTTTCGCTAATAGAACTTTTTAAAAAGTCATTCTGTACAATATTCCATTTAACACAATCAATATTATATTTTTGCGCGACCCTATTTAAATTATCTATACAATTCACTTTGTGCTTCTCATCTATTTCATTTCCATATATATCATTTTCCAATCCATAGATTATCCTATCTTTAGAAAAATTTTGTTTTAAGCAGTCTATAATATATCTATCAACAATTTCAACAAGAAAAGCTCCATCACCACAAGAATTTTCTAGAACCTTTTTCCCATATAGCTTTTCTATATATCCAACTTGATTTAATATCTCAACGACAATATTGTGAGGAGTAAATACTTGACATTCAATATTAATACTTTCCATATATTCACTCTCCTTTACCATATAATTTTTAACTTGAATTAGTACCTTTTCTATTAAATCATCTTAAAATGCCTTAACGCATCCATAATAGCTTCTTCCTTTTCAATTGGACACTGAAAAACTTTCTGATTCTCATTTTTTGAAATATTATAGTGTTCCCTAACGTCTAAACCGTGTTTTCTCTTAACCTGTGCAATATACAGTGTAGATACCTTAAATCCATACTTTTCCAAAACATAATTTTTAATTTGTGCATAAGTCGCTTTACTTTCAGCACTTGTCAAATCAAGCTCATCAAGCTTAATTTCAACATCTATATGTTTATCGACATCAAGTTTGGACAATAACGCTACCGTCTCCACATGCTTTGTAAACGGAAAATTATCGTATGGCTTCACATATTTGACTTCATATCCCAGGTTCTCAAATTGGACGAGGTTTTTCACCAGAGTTTTTGGATTGCAGGAAATATAAACTATCTGTTTCACCCCATAAGAAGCAATTTTGTTTACTGCATCTGTACTCATTCCGACGCGAGGCGGATCCACCACTATAACATCAGGTTTCAAACCCCTTTTCTCAAGCCTAAAATCTGTCTTCTTTGATTCCGGATTTATGTTATCAGCTTTCGGATTTATCTTCTCAGATTTCATATTTATTTTCTCAGGTTTTAAATCTGTTTTTTCCAGAATCTGAAATACATCTCCACATACAAAGTCACAGTTTGACAAGTTATTCAGTTTTGCATTTTTTACTGCAGATTCCACACTTTCGGGAACTATTTCCACTCCTAAAACATGCTTTGCCCTAAGTGCCATAACCTGACTTATCGTACCGGTTCCACAGTATAAGTCAAAAACTTCTTTTCCTTCCAAATCATCTATCAGTCCTATAGCATCGCCGTACAGCCTTTCTATCGCCTCCACATTGGTCTGAAAAAAAGCAAATTCATGAACTTGAAAGCGAAGTCCCAAAATTTCCTCGTAATAATAGTCCCTTCCATCGATCAATATCAGCTCATCACAGATAACGGCATCGGCTTTGTTGTCATTTAGAGTCTGCATAATGCCCACGATTTCATTGTTGAGGCGAAGATCCTTAAGCCCTTCCGCCCATCCATTCCTGTCAAATTCTGTATCAGTTGAAGTCACAATGTTTACCAGCAGTTCCTTCGTTCTCTTACCCTGTCTGATTATCAGGTTTCTGAGAAGTCCTGTATGATTTTTTTTGTGGTATTTCTTATACCCCTTTTCAATACAAAACGACAGCGTGTAGAAAAGAATTTTATTAAAATCTTCATCCACAAGTTGGCACTGATCTACAGTCACAATAGACATGAATCTTCCTCTCCGGTGCATTCCCAGACATAGGGGACCGTCCTTTACCATGTCACCAAAGGTAAACTCCATTTTATTCCTGTATTCATATATACATTCTTCCGGGCAGCCTTCGATTCTGTCAAAAACATCCGGCAAAATCCCTTCCTTTGAAAAAAGGGAGTGTACTTCTCCCTCTTTGATTTCAAGTTGCTTCCGGTATTCTAAACCTTGATATACGCAGCCGCCACAAAACTCATCATGGGGACATTCACTCGTAATATTTCTCATAAAATTCCTCTTTAAATTCTAAAAATCTGTCTTCTTCTATTGCCTTTCTCATATTTGCCATCAGTCTGACTAAAAAATGAAGATTATGATTTGAAATAAGCATTGCCGCCATCATTTCCCCTGCCTTAAATGTATGGCGAATATAGGCTCTGCTATAGTTCCTGCATGTATAACAGTCACATTCTGAATCCAATGGGGTAAAATCTTTCTCAAACTTTTTGTTCTTAATGTTGAGTCTTCCCTGACTTGTAGTTGCAAGACCGTGACGAGCAATTCTAGTTGGTTCAACACAATCACACATGTCAATACCATGTTCCACCGCTTCAAACAAATAGTCCGGAGTCCCGACTCCCATCAAATATCTGGGCTTATCCACAGGCAAATCTTCGACGCAGTCATCTAAAATATCTATCATTTCCTCCTTGGGCTCTCCCACTGAAAGTCCGCCAAAAGCATATCCCGGAAATTCCATATCGACCATTATCTTTGCACACTCGTGGCGCAAATCTTTGTACATACCACCCTGAACTATGGCAAACAGAGATTGATGTTCTATATTTTTGTGGGCTTTTTTACACCTCTCAAGCCAGCGAATAGTTCTATTCATTGAATCTTTAATATATGTTCTGTCTGATGGGTACGGGGCACATTCATCGAACGCCATGATTATATCTGAACCGAGGGCATTCTGTATTTCTACAGCTTTTTCCGGTGTCAAAATATGTCTTGAGCCATCTATATGGCTCTGAAATCTGACACCTTCTTCCGTGATTTTGCGAAGTTTGCCTAATGAAAATACCTGAAATCCGCCACTGTCTGTAAGAATTGCCCTGTCCCAGTTCATGAACTTGTGAAGCCCTCCTGCCTCCCTGATTATTTCATGTCCCGGTCTCAAATACAAGTGATAGGTATTCGATAAAATCACTTCAGCTCCCATATCCTTTACCTGCTCCGGTCTCATTGATTTAACCGCAGCCTGAGTTCCAACCGGCATAAAAACAGGAGTCTGTATATCACCGTGGGGCGTATGTATTACCCCTCTCCTTGCTCCGGTTTCTTTATCTTTATGTAGTAATTCATAGGTTACTGCATGGTCCATTTATTACCTCTATTTCCCTTCAAATCTTGAAACCACCGAAAAAAACACCAAATCCTCTGAACCTGTGTTTTTAACGCTGTTTGAGTGACCTGACGGACAGTATGCACACATACCCGGTACAAGTTCCTCTTCAATGCCGTCAAAAGTTGCCGTTGCACTTCCCTGCAGCACATAAATTATTTCTGTGCTGTTTTCGTGATTATAAACCCCCATGGAGGCGCCGGGTTCCAGCTTAAGAAACATAATCTGGTTTTTTGAATCCTTATACATCCTTGCAATGGTGTCCTCTTCCCCTCCTCTAAAATCAGTCCATGTTAAATCCGGCATCTTATTAAAATCTAAAATCATAATTCTTTCCTTTCACAATCTTTACACTGAAACTTATTCTATCATCATCGCATCACCGTAACTGAAAAATCTGTATTTCTCTCTAACAGCCTCATCATATGCTCTCAGTATTTCTTTTCTGTCATACAAGGCAGATATCAACATTATGAGGGTCGATTTAGGCAAATGAAAATTGGTGATTAGAGCTTTGACTATCCTGTACTCATATCCCGGATAAATAAAAATCCCTGTGTTGTCTCTCCCTGTCTTTACTAAAAACTTACCTTTATTTTCATCAAAATACGCTGCACTTTCTAATGTTCTGGTAGAGGTAGTCCCCACTGATACAATTCTGCCCCCCGAAAGAATCGTATCATTGATTACATTCGCTGTTTCTTCTTCAATAAAATACTCTTCAAAGTGCATCTCATGATCCTCTATATCATTACATTTCACCGGTCTGAAGGTTCCTATTCCCACATGTAAAGTAACATAGGCTAATTTTATTCCTTTCTTCTTCACCTTTTCCAACAGTTCTTCTGTAAAATGAAGACCTGCCGTAGGGGCTGCCACAGAGCCGTCTACCTTACTGTAAACTGTCTGATACATTTCCTTGTCTTCTTCTGAACTTTCCCTTTCAATATACGGTGGAAGTGGCATCTTACCCAGCTCCTCAAGCCTCTCCATGAAGATACCGTCATAATGAAATCTGACTTTTCTCGTTCCTCCTGAGCCGTACTCCAGTATCTCCGCCACCAATCTGCCTTCTCCAAAACTAACTTTATCACCGGGTTTCAATCTTCTGCCCGGTCGTACCAAAGATTCCCATACATCATCTTCTATCCTTTTGCTCAGAAGAAATTCAACCTTCGCACCTGTTTCTGCCTTTTCACCGAACAGTCTTGCGGGAATAACCCTGGAATCATTCATTACAAGGCAATCACCACTATTCAGATAATCCAAAATGTCGCAAAAACGCCTGTGCTCAATGCTCCTTTTATCTCTGTTCAATACCATGAGCCTGCAGTGATCCCTGGACTTATCGGGAGTCTGCGCAATAAGTCCTTTAGGAAGCTCGTAATCAAAATCCTCTATTTTCATTCTATCTCCATCTATAATCAAAATTATCTATTTTTATTTCATCTCTGTTTATAATCAATATCTTTTGCTTTTATTCCATCTCCGTCTGTCAAATATTCAACTATAAGATATTTATCTGAATTTCGTCATCTTTGGCTTTTCTCTCATCGTCACCGCTATTCATATCCACAGATTTATCCGCTTCAATAATTTCTTCCTTATCATTTTCAGGAAAAACCATTTCAAGGTGCTCATATCCCAGTTTAGATACCATTCGCCCCTTTTGGGTTCTATATAAAAGTCCTGCTTGAATCAAATAAGGTTCATAGGCATCCTCAATGGTTACCCTTTCCTCACCAATGGAGGCTGCTATGGTGTCTATTCCAACGGGGCCACCATTAAATCTTTCTATTATGGTGGTTATAATTTCTCTGTCCAGACGCTCAAGTCCCAGAGAATCAACCCCTAATGCCTGAAGACCTTCCTTCGTAATCTCTTCATCTATCCTGCCATTGCCCTTAACCTGTGAAAAGTCTCTGATTCTCTTCAAAAGTCTGTTGGCAACACGGGGAGTGCCCCTTGAACACTTTGCCATAAGCACAGCGGCATCATCATCAACGGGAATGCCCATTAAACTCGCAGACCTTTTGATAATATCTGATAAATCTTCCCTTTCATATACCTCAAACTTACTTATTACTCCGAATCTGTCACGAAGAGGTGCCGACAGGCTTCCCGCTCTGGTTGTGGCACCTATAAGGGTAAATCTTGCAATATCAAGACGAATCGACCTTGCAGAAGGTCCCTTGCCTATCACTATATCTAGAGCGTAATCCTCCATAGCTGAGTAAAGAACCTCCTCAACACTTCGGTTAAGTCTATGTATTTCATCTATAAACAGCACATCGTTATCATTTAGGTTAGTCAAAATTGCAGCAAGATCTCCTGCTCTTTCTATTGCAGGACCCGATGTGATTTTAATATCCACACCAAGTTCATTTGCTATAATTCCCGCAAATGTGGTTTTGCCAAGTCCCGGAGGTCCGTAAAACAAAACATGATCCAATGGTTCGTTTCTAAGTTTTGCAGCCTCTATAAAAATTTTCAGGTTCTCCTTTGCCACATTCTGTCCCACAAAATCATCCAGACGCTGCGGTCTAAGCGTAAAGTCCTGTGTCACATCAGAAGGTACCTCACCTGATTGAGTTATCCTTTGTTCTTCCATAATTATCCTCTTTACATTTTTCTGAGTGCAAACATAATGTATTCTTCCACCGTCAGGTCATCTTCCTTGATCCTTGAGACGGCAGTTTCTGCCTCTCCTCTATTATATCCCAGTGAAAGAAGAGCGTTAACGGCTTCGCTTCTCCGATTTCCTGTAATTGTGACATCTGATGATATAAATTTATCTTCTTCTGTTACAAATTCACCTACCTTGTCTTTCAGTTCAAGGATTATTCTCTCCGAAGTTTTCTTGCCAATGCCGTTGGCTGCCGATATTGCCTTGGAGTCTCCCGTAGCCACCGCTCTTCTAAGTTCTTCCTGCGGTAATATGCTCATTATTGCCATGGCAGCCTTCGCACCCACACCATTTACCGTTATCAGAAGTTTGAATAATTCAAGTTCATCTTTATGGCTAAAGCCATACAGACTCATATCATCTTCTCTTACTATCATGTGAGTATAGACCTTAACATCCTCACCTTCAAGATTTTTATATAAATGTGAATTCGCAGGTACATTAACTAAAAATCCAATGCCGGAACCGGACTCGATTATAACGGTACCGTCTCCCATTGGATGAAATTTCCCTTTTAAAAATCTAATCATTTTATGTTCATAAATCTCCTGTTTGTTATTTGCCGGGTTCCTGCCGAATGTCCGTGACAAATAGCCGCAGCCACTGCATCTGCCGTATCATCAGGCTTTGGCACTGCATCTAGATTCAAAATAGCTTTAACCATAGCCTGAACCTGCTTCTTATCTGCCCGTCCATATCCGACTAATGCCTGCTTTATCTGTAAAGGTGTATATTCACTTATATTTAGCCCGCCGTTTATACAGGCAAGGATTGCAACACCTCTGGCTTCTCCAACATGAATTACCGTTTTCGCATTACTGGTAAAAAATAATTCTTCTATGGCAGCATCCTCCGGTTTATACTTCTCTATAATAGAAGTCAGCTCCGCATATAAATGCTTAAGCCTGATCGGCATTTCTGTTCCTGCATCAGTTGTGATTGCACCATAGTCTACAGCCTGGAACTTATTGCCTTTCATATCTAAAACAGCCCAGCCCATAATCGCATATCCCGGGTCAATACCTAAAATCCTCATCCTTCACCTTCCATTATTTCTTCAGATGGTATTATACTATATTTTGACACAAAGATAAACCGAAAAGTAGGATTATGAAGGAATTTTCGAACCTATGTTCTCTGTTAAAAATTTGCAATATTCATATTTATTTTTTGTATATGGTGTGTTATAATGTTTAAAAATAAGTATATATTTATAAATTTATATTTGAGGTGTATGTATGCGTTATTCAAGACAGAACAAAATTTTAGATCTTATTACAAAGTATGAAATTGATACACAGGAACGACTTGCCAGTATGTTGGAAGCCGAAGGATTCAAAGTTACCCAGGCAACTATTTCCAGAGACATTAAAGAATTACAACTGATCAAGGTGCTCAGCACCGCCGGAAATTATAAATATGCTGTCAGCACACGGCATGACACACCTATCTCCGAACGCTTCATAAAAATATTCAGGGAGACGATTTTATCTTTTAAATCTGCTAATAATCTCATAGTCATCAAAACTTTATCCGGTTGCGGTTCCGCTGCTTGCGAAGCCATTGACTGCATAGATCTTCCGCACCTTGTAGGAAGTGTTGCCGGAGATAATACGTTACTTCTGGTCATTGACAAGGAAGAAAATGTTGAAAAAATCCTTGCTATATTCAATGACATGCTTCTATTGAAATCATCAAAATAAGATATGATACAACATTTATTGATACAAAACTTTGCAATTATTTCTAATACGGAAATTGACTTTAAAGACGGTCTGAGCATAATCACAGGTGAAACAGGTTCAGGAAAATCCATAGTGATACAGGCTATAAGCTTGGCTCTCGGAGCCAGAGCGGATTCGTCTTTTGTTCGTAGTGGAGAAAATAAGGCAGTTATCCAGCTGCAGGCCGAATATCAAGACAAGGATTATATAATAACAAGGGAAATCTCCAGAAACGGGAAAAATGTGTGCAAAATAAACGGTTCCCTTGTGACACTTTCCGAGGTATCTTCCCTGGCAAAGAAGATTGCAGATATACACGGGCAATACGATAATCAACAGATTTTAGATCCTGAACAACATATCAAACTTTTAGACAGCTACGGACTGGATGAAATTGATCCTGTAAAATGTGATTTCCAATTGATATATGAAAAATACAAAAATGCCAGATTAAAACTCAATGAACTTACTTCCAAAGAGCGTGAGAATAGAAAAAAAGCTGACTTTTACAGATTTGAAGCAGAGGAAATAGAAAAAGCCGACTTAAAACCCGGAGAAGACCTGGAGCTTTCAGAGAGGATATCCCTCCTGCAGAACAGCGAGAAGATCTTCCGGAGTTTAGAGCAGGCATATCAGGCACTTGAAGGAGAAGAACAGAGCGTTATGGCTGCATTGAGCTATGCAAAAGAATCTCTTTCATCCATTTCCTCGTACTCCGGTGAACTCAAAGACATTTTTAAGGACACTGAAAATTCTTATTACATACTTCAAGATGTAATTTCTAAAATTTCAATCCTACGTGAGAATCAGGATTTTGAACCACAGGAATTGGATATTGCAATTTCAAGGCTCGTTCTCATCGACAACCTAAAGAAAAAGTACGGAGATACCATAGATGATATTTTAATTTACCATAACAAAATAAAAAACAATTTATCGACCTTTGAAAATTTTGAAGAAATAAAGGTAAAGTTGACAAATGAAGTTAATGAAAATCTGGTTTTACTAAAAGAAAAAGCAGTCCTTTTATCGGACGTCAGAAGAAAAAAAGCAGAAGCGTTGAGCCTGGAGATTGAACAGGAACTTCATGATTTGAACTTTTCAGATGCAAAATTTGAAATCAAAATTTCTCCTGCTTCAGCGATTACAGCAACAGGCAGAGATAATGTGGAAATCTTTATATCCACCAATAAAGGTGAACCTCTTAAGCCTTTAATCAAAGTAGCCTCAGGAGGTGAAATTTCTCGCATTATGTTGGCTATTAAAAATATAACCGGAAATACCGATAATATACATACTCTTATTTTTGATGAAATAGATGCCGGCATCAGCGGAAAAACCGCAAGTATAATCGGCAAAAAATTAAAGAAGATCTCACAAAAACATCAGATAATCTGCATAACTCATCTGCCTCAGATTGCCGCAGCAGGCGATAACAACTATAGGATTTACAAAAAGTCCGATGATAATAGTACACATACCTTTGTAGAAGAACTTGAAGAAGATTCTGCAGTTCGTGAGATTGCAAGGCTTATAGGTGGTGAAACCATTACAGCTACAACTCTTGCCGGTGCAAAAGAGTTAATGTTAGATACACAAAATCGGTGATATTAGACAAAATTCACCTTGCTAAATCCGAATAGAAAATTACATTATAATTAGAACTAAAGAGCTACCTAACAGTATGGCGGCTCTTTAGTTCTTCATGATTATTAACGGATATATTACGCACTAAAACAGCCGAGATACCGTCTGCATGCACGCATCTCGGCTGTTTTCAGTTGCTATTTTAAAAGATTAATCAGTATTTAATCCGTACTCAGTAAGCCGATTTAAGCTTATTTAAACAATTAATACTTATTTTATAATTTTTACAGAAACACTCTTGGAGTATGCTCCGTAAATGATTTCTCCGCTTACTTTCCTGTATGCTCTGACTTTAAAATAGTATTTAGCTCCTTTGCTTAATTTCTTTGTCTTAAAAGTTAACTTTGAAGTCTTCGCTAAAGTTTTGTATTTTTTCCAGCCCTTTTTCTTATAAACTATCTGATAAGCCTTTCCCGCTTTAGCTTTTTTCCATGTAAGGACTACTTTTCTGCCCTTAACTGCTTTTGCCTTAAGTTTAGTAACCTTAGCCGGTTTTGTTATCTTCTTGATAACAAAAGTTTTCCCAAGAGATTTCGAGAATATAAAGTTACTGATAAATGTGTATTCATCTCTCTGGTGTAATTTATTGGTTAAAGTATTTGCAAATGCCGTAACATCAACCTTTGCTGCATTATTGCTCTTCCCCTTGTATGAGAAACCCTGAATACTTCCATTTAAGAATTTATCATATTCAACTTTATTGTCTTCGTAGGCAGTAGGGATAAATCCTTCCAAAGGTGTTTTCTTGCCGTCCATCTTTACCAGAATCTTACTTCCTTTAGGAACATTTTCAAAATATCCGCATCCATATCCGTAGAAAATATCATCCTTTTCCCTGATATATGTTGCATTCACCAGGGTCTCTGATGGATATTCAACATAACCCAGGCAGTCCATTGCGTTACTTAAGGATTTTCTATCTGTTTTAATTCCTAAGCTGGACAAGTTAACACTTGAATTTCTGGAATATGTCATATACGGTGTTCCCTTTTTGACTTTTTCCATGGCTGCATTATCATCACCAAGTTTTGATGTGCCAACGATCACACCTGCATTTTCAGGTTTCTCTGTCAATTTAAAGTTCATATCCTTTAGGGCACTCACATCATAATTATACGGATATGAATTCCATGTTACACGGTTCGTTCCTATATATCCTTCACTTGCATCCGGCAATTTACCCGGAACATAAACCGCTGCCGGTTTAATAAGCTTTGCTTTAATTCCTTTACCTTTTGTACCCTTTGCTGTTATACGATATTTTGATGCAACTTTCTTATAGTTCAGGTAGCTTGTTATAAAGTTACCCTTTTCTTTACCTGCGGTAATCATACCAACCTTTGCACCTGATTTCAAAAGCTTATTCACAGCTGATGTGGAATCTTCAGATACATTGTTTATAACAGCATATGCAGCCTTTGTTCCCGTAAATGATGACTTAATATTTTTCTGATATGCCTTTGCCCCTTCAAAATCAACGGGTTTACCCATTACCAATTTTACTGTATTGTATTCTTTCGGTTTTGCAACAGTTACCATATCAAATCCACGGGTTTTATTAAATGCTGTAATTCCTTCTGAATAAAGCTGCGACCATGTATGTATCAATGTACCATTATAGAGTGCACTGTTGGCAACAGAACGCTTTGCCTGATACATGGAAACCACCACAGTTCCCTCCGGATAAGTCTTTCCGCCCAGTTTAAACGGTTTTGAGGTTATGTTAACCTTAACATCATTTCTTGTAAGCCACAGCATCATATCGCCGGCAGCCTGGAGATTTTTCTGATTCTTTCCGTCCAAAGGTATAATATAACATTCAGGATAGAAATTCTTATTTTCACCATCTTTCTTATACTCAGGGCGGAAAAGGTTAACTTCTGCACCTTCTATATCGTTTTGGTCTGCAAACCACTGCCCGACTTCTTTCATGCTGTCTGAATTATGATTCTTTACTCCTCTTTCAAAGATTTTTGCCTGTGCTTCCATATAGGATTTTTTAGCGTTTTTGATATACGCAGATTGTCCGATTATGCCATAGCACGCTGCAGTTACAGTATCATCGTTATATGCAGGCAGTTCAACCGTATAAGACACAGTTCCCTGAAGCATTGCAAACTGCGGTGTATAGCTGGTGGACATGTCATCCCAAGGATCTTCCCACCTGGTAGCATTCTTTCCATCCTTATCCTTTTTACCTGTATAACTTAAATAATCTCTCTGCGGAATAACATAACTGTTATAGTTATCATTGTTTGCAACCGCTGATTTACCTAATGCTTCACCTCCTGTCATCAAATGTTCTGCCAACAGGTCATATTCAAAGTTCGGCTCATGTGGCGGATCGCAAGGCTCACATTGGAAATCCTTAATTCTCCCATGAAATTCTACAAATGATACAGGATTGAATTTGCCTATTAAGTTCTGCATTGCTGCAGTTTCATTTGTGGTCTGGAATGAGTTATCTCTGTTGAAGTCATATCCGTTTGCACCTTCACGAGTCAAGAATTCCCTTCCGTCAACATTTTCTTCCGGAACTAATATGAAGAAAACATCATCCAGCAAATCATCCGCACTTAAATTTTTATTTTTAACTTTATATAGCTTATTTAAATCCACCTTACCCGATACTTTATTTCCATCTTTAAGATATCCCAGATAGGTTGACTTATCCTTCACCAGGTCAGGGACAGCGGTGCTTCCGGCTTCACCTTCAGGACCCATTTGTGCCTTAAGTTTTTGCTTACCTTCATCGGTAAATCCTTCCAGATCTTTATACGACAGGTCTTTATTCTCTACGAGCTTCCAAGCGAACTCCATGATCCCATCAGTTGCCGCAATTTCGTTTGAATGGACATTTGAGTACATTACAGGAACCTTGAGATTGTCGTATTTACCGCTTTCTATACCCTTAATTGCCGCTTTCGGATTTTTTTCTGCAAGTTCAGTGTATTCAAGCCAATCATTTACTGCCTTTTCATCCTTCGCAACAATTAAATAAGGAATATTTCTTCCACCTGTAGATTTTCCCATAGACTTTTGAGCGACAAAGTACTTACCTTTTATGTAAGTTAACTGATTAAGCTCGTCATAGATTTCGCTCATAGTTCTGAAATTATCATATGGAACTACCTTCGCATGGCTCTTGCCTATTTCTTTATCTCCAATTAAAGCTTTAAAATCAAAATAACCACAGATGTCAAGGTATGGTCCTCCACCTATATGAGGAGCACTGTAATCCGGCTTATTCTTTTTATCTGCAAAATAACAGTCTACATCCATATCAGCTACGAGTTTTAACTTTCCGCCATCTTCCTTGACCGTCAGCTTAATATTTTTAAACATAGGTGTCTTTCTCATGGTCAGCCATGAGGAAAGCTTTCCACCTTTTTTTTGATTAGGAAAAAGCTTGGTATCAACATATTCTCGGTTTGTATCTCTCTCCAGTTTTAACTCAACTCTTTTACCATTGATTGCTTCTTCTAAGCCCTCCTTCGTAATTCCCGAAACATCCAGTGATATTTCCAGGTTTTTCGTATCTTCTGATAATGAAACATTAAAATCCACATCGTACTTAACTTTTCTCTTTGATTTTTCAGCAGTTCCATAAACATTCCCATTCATATGCTGAAGAGGCATGAATGTGATAATCATAGAAACTGCCAACAGAAGTACAAGGATCTTTCCGTTGAAAGTACTTTTTTTCATTTTCTTCCTCCTAACTCAATATTTTCAGTAAACAATTCTTAAATTCAATCAATTCACTTAAATTATTTACTTAAACCAATTATGATAATTCTAACATGGAGTCATAGCAAAATCAATAAATAATAATACATTTCAATGAAATTTATATAGGGTTATATTCATCATTTTTAATTTTTATGATATAACATTTAATATTAAGCCGGATCTGTTCTTATACATAGTATTCAATTATACAATGGTCCACATTTATCACAAGATAAAAAAATCCTTCTTCCGGAATACGTAAAACTGTGTATTCCGAAAGAAGGGAATAAAGTGATGAGTAGACTAAAAATTAATTCCTTTAGGAAATAATTTTAACTGCAATTTTATTTATACAACTCCCTGAGCCATCATTGCTTCTGCAACTTTTTCAAATCCGGCAATATTTGCTCCCTTAACGAGGTCATATCCAAGTCCGTATCTTTCAGCGGCATCAGCAGCACTCTTATGAATATTTACCATGATAGCTTCAAGCTGTTCATACACCTGAGCAGGTGAGAATACAGTTTTTCCTGCATTCTGTCCCATTTCGATGCAGGAGCAAGCAACACCGCCGGCATTGGCAGCCTTCGATGGACCTACAACAATTCCCTTTTCAATTAAGAATTCAAGAGCTTCATTTGTCGTAGGCATGTTCGCACCTTCACAAAGATATTTGCAGCCATTTGCAACCATCATCTCAGCATCCTTAAGGTGAATTTCATTCTGAGTGGCACAAGGAATATATAGGTCAGCTTTCACCTCCCAAGGTTTTCTGCCGGCAAAGAATTTTGCACCCGGGAACTTATCTGCATAAGGAGCACAGATATTCTTTCCTGATGCTCTGAGTTCCAGCATATATGCTTCTTTTTCTCCTGAAACACCATCTTCGTCATATATGTATCCATCCGGTCCTGAAATTGTAATAACCTTAGCTCCCAGCTCATTTAATTTCTGAACTGTACCCCAGGATACATTACCAAAACCTGAAACTGCCACGGTCTTTCCTTTCAAAGATTCTCCGAAATGTTTCAGCATCTCGCGAGCAAAGAATACTATTCCATATCCGGTAGCTTCAGTCCTTCCTGCAAGACCACCGTAAGAAAGTCCTTTTCCTGTCAGGACACCGGTGTATTTGTTGGTCAGACGCTTATACTGTCCGAACATGTATCCGATTTCTCTTGCTCCTACACCAAGGTCCCCTGCAGGAACATCAGTATCCGGTCCTATATGTCTATAAAGCTCTGTCATAAAGGACTGGCAGAATCTCATAATTTCGCCATCTGATTTGCCGTTAGGATCAAAATCAGATCCGCCTTTACCCCCTCCGATAGGAAGTCCTGTCAAGCTATTCTTGAAAATCTGCTCAAAACCTAAGAACTTAATAATTCCGGGGTAAACCGACGGTGCAAAACGAATTCCCCCTTTATAAGGTCCGATTGCACTGTTGAATTCATATCTGTAACCTCTGTTCACCTGTACCTTACCGCTATCATCGACCCAAGGAATTCTGAAAGAAATTCCTCTTTCCGGTTCAATAATCCTTTCAATGATTCCTGCTTCAACATACTCAGGATGAGCTTCGATAACAGGTTCAAGGGATGTCAGTACTTCCTCGACTGTCTGCAAGAATTCCGGTTCGCCGGGATTTCTCTTTTCTGCGATTTCAATATATTTTTTCACTAAATCCTTCATTATTGCCTCCTTGTATTTTAATAAAGATTTGCAAAAATTTCTCTGATTTCTTCATCAGAAAGATATACATAGTTATTAGCCAGCAGTCTCTGCTGATTTTCCACAGTCATATCTGTAAACTGCTGAATCTGAGCTTCGTTCATGCCATATTCTCTAAGGGCTTTCTTAGGAATAAACTGATTTAACATCTTTTCAAGTTCATCATATACTACGTCAACTTTGCAACCTAAAATATTTGCGAAAACTTCATTTGCTTTCTTGATTTTGCCATTAGGATTCTTGCGCATATACATCTTAAACACTTCAGTAAAGAATTGATAATTAGCCTCGCCATGAGGTACATGAAAAGCTCCGCCGATAGCGTAAGAAAGTGCGTGTACAGCTGCACAACCTGCATTACCGAATGCTATGCCGGCATAATTTGCAGCAAGTATGAAATCTTTTAACAAAGGCTTTCTGCTTTCGCTGTTATTTCCTTTTCTTAAAATTGCCTTGTAACCCTCCATAATCATCTCTATAGCCTTTAAAGAATACATTTCTGTAAAAGGTGAAGCCTTTGGAGACAGGTAGGATTCAACGGCGTGAATAAGTGCATCAATTGAGCTTGTGGCAAAGACATAGTCAGGTAATCCTTGCAATGATTCAGGAATTAGAATCGCCATATCTGCATAGGTTTCCTCTACTGCAAGACCTTTTTTAGTATTTAAACTTTTTAATTCTGCTATCGCAACGTTGGTCACTTCAGAGCCTGTGCCACATGTAGAAGGTACTACAATAAGTTCCTTAACCTTCTTAGGTTCTTTTTTACCGGTAAACAGGTCTTCTGACCTTTCTGCCGGTTCTAAAGCAAGTATTTTGCATATATCAACGATAGTACCACCACCGAAGGCAATGATTCTATTGTAGTCGTATTGACCCATGTCTTTCACCATGGCATCTATCATCTCATCTGAAGGTTCTCCCTTACCGTATTTTTCCTGATAGATTACGGGAATATCAATTCCCAAGGGCTTAACATAAGGCGTGTACATCCACTCGTTAGTTACCAGAATGTCACCTTTGCCCAAATTAAATTCTTCATTAAATTCTTTAAATGTGTCAAAATAAAAGATTTTGGGCACAACTCTTAAAGCTTGCATTTTTTCCTCCTAAATAAAGTCAAACTGTTGAAATAACTTATTAAAATCTCGCTTTAAACATTTTCTCAAATGTTTCTTTATACTCATCCCTAAAATCAGGATGAGCGATATTTATAAGAGCCCTGGCTCTGTCACGAACTGTTTTTCCTTTCAGCTTCGCAATACCATATTCGGTAACAACATAATCCACATCGTGTCTTGAAGTCGTTACAACCTGACCCTCTGAAAGAATAGGTGTAATTTTTGAGATTAACGAACCGTCTTTTTTCTTTGCAGCTGCCGGCATTGCGATTATTGCTCTGCCATTTCCACCTGCACATGCGGCTGCGCCTCTGATAAAATCCACCTGGCCACCTACTGCCGAGAATTGCTTGTAACCTATAGTATCTGCGGCAACCTGACCGTAGAAATCTACCGCAAGTGCTGCATTTATACTTACAACATTCGGATTCTTGGCTATAACAGAAGGATCATTTACATAATCTACCGCCTTGAGTAAACAAGTCTCATTTTTATCGCAGAAGTCATATAATCTCTTACTTCCCATTACAAAGTTGAATACAAATTTCCCTTTATCTATTCCTTTGAGGGAATTGTCTATTGCCCCTGCTTCATATAACTCAACAACACCGTCTCCCAGCATTTCTGAGTGAATACCCAGATTTTTTTTGTGCTTAAGCTGATGACAAACTGCATCAGGGATAGCCCCTATGCCAAGCTGAAGAGTATCGCCGTCCTCAATAAGCTCGGCACAATTCTTGCCTATCTTCTCTTCAATTTCACCGATTCTGGCTTCCGGTAAAGTTGGAAGCGGCTGATTCTTCTCAACAAAGTAGTCGATCTCATCAACAGAAAATTCAGCGTCACCGAATGTATATGGAACTTCACTATTAACCTGGGCAATTACTGTCTTTGCAGACTTTACCGCCTGAACGGTATAATCACCTGCAACTCCTGTTGATACTTTACCGTATTCATTTGGCGGAGTTACCATTATAAGTGCAACATCAACAGAAATGGTGCCGTTTCTCATCAGCTTCGGAACCTCATGGAAGAAGAGAGGGGTAAATTCACCCCTTCCTTCCTCTACACATTTTCTGGTTTGCCCACTTAGAAACCAGAGATTTGGATGAAAGTTGTCTTTATACTCTTCATTACAGTATCTACCCTCACCTAATGAGAACATATGGGAAATCTCTACATTTTTATAACACGATGCATTGTCCACCATTGCATCTACCAGAGCAGTAGGTTCTGAAACGCAATGAGAAAAAACAACTTTATCCTCTGATTTAATTCGTTTCACAGCCTCATCGGCTGTTACTAACTTATTTTTATAAATTTCCTGCCAATTCATCTGAGCCTCCACTTTTTATTTTTTATTTATGCCTGCAATTTCCTTTGCCATATCTTTCTTCCCGGCCAAATCACTCTGTCTGGAGATCATAATTCTCTGAGCCTGTGGAGAACCTGCACCATGCATAGACTCTGTTCTATACCCAACAGCTGCTGTTCCCAGGCAAACATTCTCTAGAAGACGCAGAATACGCTGTCTTTCTTCTGTTGTAGCACAGTCATTACCCGCAAAATACTTGTTGCAAATGTCACCAATGGTTTCACCATTATTGCCAACAACTGTATCTGATTTAAAGTCTGCATCTGAAGGCATCGTTACCATCAGACCGCCGGCAATATCCTCTGCAAGTCTGCCGATTTCATAAGGAAATCTTGTAACATTCTGCTTACAAACATTGGCAAGTAGAAGGTCGATCTGATAATTTCCCGCTTTAGTTCTGCAGCCTTCTGTTGAGCAAGCCAAACCGCAGCTGTAAAGGGTTTCATTCAAGTGAGTCATCTCAATGAGTTTATCTTTTATATGTGAAGCCTTTGCAGCACCGTTATATTCAGCAGCAACTGCAGCAGCTCCGATAATAACATCACCTACACCTACCTTGCAGCCACCGTATGACTGTCTGTGGTACCCGGCAAAGCGTTCAACCATCATGCCGGCAAAATCATATTCTCCACAAAGGAAGATTCTGTTATTTGGAATAAATACATCATCGAAAACTACAAGTGCTTCCTGTCCGCCGAATTTAGCATTTCCCAAATCTACATCAGCACCTTCTTCCAGTTTTCTTGTATCGCAGGACTGTCTTCCGTAAATCATATACAGACCTTCAGCATCTGACGGACATGCAAAGGAAACTGCGTAATCCTTATCGTCTTCCTTCATCGCTACTGTAGGCATAATGATATGTTCATGGGAGTTAATTGAACCTGTCTGGTGTGCTTTTGCTCCTCTAACTACGATACCGTCAGATTTTCTTTCAACGATACGAAGATACATATCCTTGTCCTTTTGTGCATGCGGAGCAAGCCCTCTATCTCCCTTAGGGTCAGTCATTGCACCATCTACAATGAGATCATTTTCCTGAACGAATTTCAGATACTCTACAAAATTCTTATGATAATCTGTTCCGTATTTTTCATCAGTTTCAAAGGTTGTGGAATAAACTGCATTAAACGCATCCATACCCACGCATCTCTGAAAGCATGATCCTGTCTTCTGACCTAAAAGTCTTTGCATTTTAACCTTATTCTTAAGATCTTCTGTGCTCTGATGTAAATGAGAAAATCTGTTTACAATCTTTCCGGTCAGGTTTGACTTTGCAGTCATAACATCCTTATATTCAGGATCATGTGCCAAATCATATGTCATTGCAACGGAGTTGATTGACGGTCTGATAATTGGGTGATCCACCCAATTATCAATTTTTTCGCCAAACATATAAACTCTTGTATTAAGTTTTCTTAAACTTTCAATATATTCTTTACCTGTCATTAACATTGTAATTACCTCCAAAAGTTACATGCATGAAACAATTGCTTCTTCGTATATTTCTAACCCCTTCTTAAGTTGTTCGTCAGTTACGCAAAGTGGGCAAAGGAATCTGATTACATTTCCGTAAGTTCCGGCAGCTTCAAGCATCAAGCCCTTCTTAACTGCGTAATTAACGATTTTTCCAACAATTTCAGCGTTGGCTTCTTTCGTTGCCTTATCTTTTACAAATTCAACACCTATCATTGAACCTATTCCACGAACATCACCGATAACCTCGTATTTCTCTTTCCATTCGTTGAACTTGTCCATTGCAATTGCACCGATTTTTTTAGCTTTTCCCGGGTAATCTTCCTTTTCCATAACTTCCATTACCTTAAGTGCTGATGCACAAGCTAACGGATTTCCACAGTATGTTCCCCCAATCGTTCCTGCCGGAACTGCATCCATGATTTCTTTCTTTGCTACAACTGCAGATAGTGGTAGTCCGCCGGCAATGGATTTAGCTGTTGTCATAATATCAGGAGCGCATCCTGCTTCTTTGTAATAATCTGAAACAAACAAGCTTCCACTTCTTGACCAACCGGTCTGAACCTCATCAGTTACCATTAGGATACCGTGTTTATCACAAATCTGTCTAACTGCCTTAACCCATTCAATCGGAGCAGGTACAAAGCCTCCCTCTCCCTGAATCGGTTCAAAGATTATTGCTGCAACACTGTCTGCCGGAGCCGCTTCTACAAACATGTGCTCCAAATTATCCACATAGTATTTAATTTTATCTTCATCAGCCATTCCCTTAGGTGCTCTGTAGATATTAGGGAATTCAGCTCTGTACACTCCGTCCGGGAAAGGTCCCATTCCAATTGCGTAAGCCTTTTTTCCCGTCATAGTCATAGTCATCTGTGTTCTTCCGTGGAAAGCCCCTGTAAAAACTATGATGTTAGGTCTTTTCGTAAAACCTTTTGCAATTTTTACTGCATTTTCATTGGCTTCTGCACCTGAGTTTGCAAACATTGTCTGCTTTGCATCGCCTTTAACCGGTGCCACTTTGTTGATTTTTTCCGCAAGTTCAATGTATCTTTCATGTGTTGTGATATTCATCATTGCATGAAAATACTTTTCTGACTGCTCTTTAACAGCTTCAATAAGCTCAGGATTACTATATCCGATATTAAGAACACCAACTCCGCCTATCCAATCCAGAAAGACATTTCCGTCCACATCCTCAAACATAGCTCCCTCACCGCGTTTGATTACACAAGGATAACCACATTTAATTGCCGCAGGCATTGAGTTATCCCTTCTTGAAATAACTTCAAGTGCTTTTGGACCGGGTAGATTGGTAACAACCTTAGGTAATGCATCTCTTAACATTTTTTTCTCCTTTTACATAAAATGACTTTAACTTATCGCTTATAATTATTATTAAATTTTCATTGGATTTTACTTTAACTTATTGCTTATAATTATTATTAAATTTTTATTGGATTTTTGCTTATAATTATTTTTTTAGGATTTGCTTATATAATTTTGTTTAATTTGAATTTATAGTGTAATCTTTTTGCTTACCTTGGTTCAGCTTAAAAAACCAAGTTCTTTTTCAACCTTTGTAATCGCCCTATCTACTCTGGTAACGATTTCATCGATTTCTTCTTTAGTTACAACGAATGCCGGGGAAATAACCAATCCATCGCCGGCCTGTCCCCTGTTACAGCCCTGACTTGCTTCGATTAGCATATTTTCTTCCAAAGCCGCATCCTGAATCCTTGGTGCAACCTTTTCTGACATTGGGAAGCTTTCCTTTGTAATCTTATTCTTTACAAGTTCTACGCCTACCATCAGACCCTTTCCCCTTACATCTCCAACAATCGGATGATGCGAAAGTCTCTTTGTAAGTTCCTGTTTCAGGTACTCACCCATTTTTGCACAGTTTTCAACTAACTTGTGCTCCTTCAGATACTTCAGAACAGCAATATTAACCGCAGCACCCAATGGATTTCCTGACCATGAGAAGCCTGGAGGATAATTTCCGTTGTCCTCTGCCATACCATCGTATACCTTCTGCGTAATACCTACTGCTGCAAGTGGGAAGTATCCTCCCGAAATGGATTTTCCCATAGTTACGATATCCGGAACTATATTAAAATGCTTGTAAGCAAACATTTTACCTGTTCTTCCCATTCCGGTCATGACCTCATCTAAAATCAGAAGTACATCGTATTTATCACAAATTCTTCTGATTTCTTCAAAGTATCCTTCCGGTGGGACCGCTGCACAAAGTGACATTCCTGAAATAGGTTCAGCAATGAATGCTGCTACCGTATCAGGTCCCTGTGCAAGGATTTCATTTTCAAGTGATCTTGCGCAATTTATAGCATAGTTTTCGTCATCTTCAATCCACGGTCTGTATGTGTATGCAGGCTGGATATGTCCCATTTCCGGAAGATACGGTTCATATCCTTTTCTGCGTTTTGCAAAGCCACTTACAGAAAGTGCTCCGTTGGAAATGCCGTGATAACTCTGCCATCTGGACAAAATCTTGTATTTTCCTTCATTTCCTCTCTGAATATGATATCTTCTTGCCATTTTAATCGCCATCTCATTGGCTTCCGAGCCTCCACATACCTGGAAAACTTTAGCTAAATCATAGTCAGAAGCTTCACATATCATTTTACAAGATTCTTCGAGAACGGATGTTGTGCAATCATCTCTGTGAGCATAGGCAAGAGTAACCGCCTGTTCTCTCATTGCATCAGCAATTTCTTCAATTCCGTGTCCTAAACTTACAAGTACCGGTCCTGATGCCCCATCAATAATTTCTGTACCGTCCTCTTTGTACATGTAAATTCCTTTTCCACTTTTCACCTTTGGATATTCTCTATGAAAATCCAAACTTAATACATAATTGTTATCTGACATTAATAAACACCCCTTATTATTAATAATTAATCAATTTTTTCGAAAACCGCTGCCGAACCTTCGCCGCCGCCTACACACATAGTTACGATAGCGTACTTTCTTTCAGCATTTTTCATAGCATAAGCCGCCTTTGTTGTTAGAACTGCACCTGTTGCACCAAGAGCATGCCCTAAAGCGATAGCACCTCCGTTAGGATTTACTCTCTCCATATCCAGACCGAGTTCTTCAATACACCCGATAGCCTGTGATGCAAACGCTTCGTTAAGTTCGATTAATTCAACCTCATCCAAGGTAACTCCTGTCTTTTCCAGTACTTTTCTAACTGCACCGATAGGACCGAAACCCATTGTGTACGGATCCAGACCGACAGAGGCAAAACCTTTAACTTTTAGAAGTGGCTTTAGACCCAGTTCGTCAGCCTTTTCTCTGCTCATTATTACTACAGCTGCTGCACCATCATTCATAGGACAGCTATTTCCGGCTGTAACCAGTCCATCTTTCTGGAATACAGGCTTCAGTTTTGAAAGCTGTTCCATATTAGTTTCAGCTCTTGGTCCCTCATCTGTATCGATTACAACCTCTTTGCGTTTCACTTTAGTTGTAATAGGCAGAATTTGTTCTTTAAAAGCACCCTTTTCGATTGCTTTTAAAGCTCTCTGATGTGATTGATATGCGAATTCGTCCATTTTTTCTCTTGAAACAGGATGTACCTTCAACACATTTTCTGCAGTTTCTCCCATTGACGGATTTCCTGCCTTAGGAGGAGACATCATCACATAGTTAAATGATGGATATGAGTAACTATAAGGTCTCTTCGTTTTTGTCATGAAGTACGGATTATTAGTCATGCTTTCTGCTCCGCCTGCAACATAAATATCGCCATGTCCACTTTCAATCATAGCTGCCGCCATGCAGATTGTTTCCAATCCTGAAGCACACTGTCTGTCAAACTGAATTCCCGGAACTGTTACAGGAAGTTCCGCCTCTAAGGCTATCACTCTACCGATATTTCCGGGAGCACCTTCAGCATTTCCCATATACACTTCTTCGATATCCTCAGGATTTATTCCTGCTCTTTTAACAGCTTCCTTTACAACAAGACCGCCAAGTTCATATCCGTCAAGTCCTGCTAAAACGCCTCCGTATTTCCCGATCGGAGTTCTAACTGCAGATACGATTACCGCTTCTCTTAATTTGCTCATTTTCACGCCTCCTTATAGTCAATTAGTCTCAGGTTATTGGAAATCTCCACAGGAGCTCCCGTCTTTGTTATAACTTCATCTGTTGTGTGACCATAAAAAAGTTCTTTCAACAGATAACCTTTTTCCGTAATTTCTAACACACCAAGGTCTGTAATTATAAGGGATACACACTCTGTTGCAGTCAGAGGAAGGTCACATCTTTTCTTGAGTTTCGGATTACCTTTCTTATCAGTATGGGTTGTTATTGCAATTACCTTCTTTGCCTTTTTGGCAAGATCCATCGCTCCGCCCATTCCCGGAACAAGTCCGCCCGGCACCATCCAATTGGCAAGGTCTCCGTTTTCTCCAATTTCCAGTGCACCTAAAATTGTAATGTCAAGCTTTCCACTTCTGACAAGTCCAAAAGAATCAGCACTGTCAAAATATGACGCACCCTTGGTTGCCGTAATTGGAACACATCCTGAATCCACTATATCCGGATCTTCCTTGCCTTTTTCCGGTGCAGGACCGGCCCCCAAAATCCCGTTTTCTGCATGAAAGAAAACCTTCTTTTCAGGAGGTATATAATTAACAACCTTCTGTGGAATACCAAACCCAAGATTTACAACATCACCATTTGAAATTTCTTCAGCAGCTCTTTTTGCCATCATTTCTTTTACTGCCAACCCCATGTCCAATCTCCTTCCCCGTGAACGATTACGTCAACAAAAGCACCGGGTGTTATAACATCTTCCGGGTCGATTTCACCAAGTTCAACGATTTCTTTTGCGTCCACTATTGTTACATCTGCAGCTCTTGCCATAAGCGGATTCAATCCTCTTGCAGTTTTGCTGTATACAAGATTTCCGAATTCGTCTGCTTTCTCGGCAAGTATAATAGCCACATCTGCAGTTAAAGCCGTTTCAAGCAGATAATCTTTTCCTTTAACCGAAATTTTTTCTTTTCCTTCTTCTATAACCGTTCCCATTCCTACATCCGTCAGAATGCCGGCAAGTCCTACTCCGCCTGCTCTGATACGCTCAGCCAGAGTTCCCTGTGGAGAAAATTCAATGTCAAGTTCTCCTGCATTAAAAAGTTCTCCCGCAGCTTTCGTAGCTCCAATATGGCTTGTAATAAGCTTTTTGCACTGCTTGTTGCCGACTATATGATCCGGACCCACATCAGGGTCACCTGCATCAATAGAAATTAAGGTCAAATCCTTAACACCCTTCTTTATAATTGCCTGAATTAAATCGTAGGAAGATCCTATCCCTCCAAAGCCTGCAATCATAATTGTGCAACCGTCAGTCACATGTTTCATAGCCTCTTCAATGGTTTTAATCTTATTGAATCGATTTTTCACTGAAACTCTCCTTTCAATTTTTGATTATTTGATGACAAAATAGAATTAACTGCTTTTACTCTTATATATAGCAAAAGCCATGCCAAAAAATAAAAAACCTACAACTCGTTGAAATAATCAAGTTATAGGTTCTGAACGTGGAATCGTAAATTCAAACTCTTGTTATATCATTGTCAAAATCGAAATATCCTATGTCAAATCTGACATATTGAATCGCAAATGACCATCAGTTTCAACTATAAAAGCATTGATGTGCTGTTATACAATTTCGTACTTTTTCTTCTTTCGCATCAGCTGCGACTGGCTTATGTTAAGTGCTTCTGCTGCTTTCCTCGTGGTTCCGTAACGTTTAAGTGCATCTACGATTATGGCTTTTTCATGATTACCTATGGCTTCTTCCAAGGTCATGTTCTTATATCCGCCTGTTGTTTCTGCCTCGGCAATATCTTGCTCCTGTGACCTGTCAACGGTCACAGGAGTTCCATTTCTTCTTGTACCTTCCAAAGTTTTTTTCTTAATGACATTTTGCACCGATTTGCCATCTACTACATTATCTTTGCAGCTTATTATTATGGTATGCACTACATTTTCCAACTGTCTTACATTTCCGGGCCAGCTATACTCTTTAAGCTCATCTATTGCTTCAATGGTAAATTTTCTTTCCAGCATATATTTATCATTATACTTTTTAGCAAACATTTTTACCAAAGGTTCAATATCATCTGTTCGCATCCTAAGTGGTAAAATCTCTATCTCACAAATATTAAGTCTATAATACAGATCTTCTCTAAAGGTACCTTCTCTGACCATTTCTCGCAAATCTCTGTTAGTTGCGGAAATTACCCTGACATTTACATTTATAGGCTTTTCACCGCCGACTCTGTAAAATTGACCTTCTTGCAAAACTCTAAGCATCTTTGCCTGAATAGACATCGGAAGATCTCCAATTTCGTCAAGAAAAAGCGTTCCGCCATTAGCCAATTCAAAAATACCTTTTTTGCCGGCATCCTTTGCTCCTGTAAACGAACCTTTCTCATATCCGAAAAACTCTGACTCTGCAAGGCTTTCCGTAATAGCCGAACAGTTAATTTTTATACACTGCATTCCTTTCCTTGCACTGTTTTCATGGAGCAAATCAAGAACTCTTTCCTTACCTACACCGGTTTCGCCTAAGATGAGTACATTACAATCATAACTTGCCAGGCGCAAAATCTCCTCAAGCATTTTCTCTGTTTCTTTGCTGCCATATGCATATTCGTCTATCTTCTTTATGTTCTTAAGGTCAAAACTTAACTTACTGTCATATTTAAGTTTATTTACAATATTTTTTGTCATGTATATGCCATGAATTCGTTTAAGTTTCATGATTATCTTATACAGAAGATTCAACGTAAACTCAGGGAATCCGCTGGAATATTCCTCCACAGAAATAGTGTTTATACTTTTACCAAAGGATTCTGCCATAAGTACTACTAAATTATAGTTATTGATTAAATTTGTAAAAAAAAGATTCCCGTGTTGTTTAGTCAGAAGCACGCCTATTACTTCCATACCCATCATATTTGAACAAATTACTGTACTGTCAAAAAGCTCTTCATCAGGGGGTTCTTTGTCGAATTCTTTTTTTAAAATTTCATTATAGCTGTCTAAAGGTGATACGCCGTTGATGGTAAAAAGCTTATCAATATAAGGTTTAAACAGTGCTTTTATATTTTCTTCCAATATATAATTTTCATCATCAAAATATAGGCACACTGAAATATAGCAGCCGACTCCATTTGAAAACCTTATGGCTGCCGCATATAAAATTGTTGTGAATATATCACTGCCAAGTATAAAGAATTTCTTTCCTGTCTCTGCTATGGATGATGCCTTTGCAATAGAACCGGATTCATCAAACGCAACAAGAAGGATCTCCTCCGGAATGTCTTGCGGAATTTTGATTATCGGACTGGACGAAAAAAATATCCCATAACCTTCAACCTCTATTTGGCTATAGTTAAAATTTAAACTCTTAATGTCTGTAATTTTTATTGGAACTGAAGTCAGTGATGCTATACCGATCACCTTGTCTCCTACTTTCAGTCCGGCGGTGTTTTTATACTTTTCTCCTATTTCTTCAATTACTCCGCAGCAAATCCCTCCACTATCTGTAAGCTGATTGTGAAGTTTCCCTCTCCTTTCAGTTATACTCAAAATTCTTTTCTTAATTCTATTGAAGTCGTACTCACATGAGCTGCATATCTGTCTAAAGTTCCCTTCTTCAAGCTTTATCTTCTGGATCGATATTCTAAGTTCTGTATCTTCTATTTCTCTTTTGTTGTCCAGTTGCCAAGCTGATACCGGAAAAAACCCCTTTGGCTCAAGCACTCTTTCCTCTCCGAATATTTTCATATCATTTCTCTTTCTACTAAATTTACATTATCTAAGAAATTACACACTTACCTTTTCTCTGTCAGCACTCTGTGGCTATCTATATACATTTCCACAATATGATAACAGCCGTCACAACCTCCCAGGGCAGAAATAATGTCCCTTTTACTTATTTCACTTAATTTTCGTCCCATCAAAGAATTATTGTTCTCATCGTTAGTAAAACAACTGACTCCCGGAGCTCTGATAATTTTTATTTTATTTTCCGTAATAATCCCTTCCGAATCTATTTTAATTAATGTCAACATTTCGTGATATGTATCCGAAAGGTATCCCTTGCAGAAAATATTACCATTCTTTTTTTCAATAGTGTATGTCTTTTCTCTCTCAAATAAAATATCTTTCTCAAAATTATCCGGAACATAGTCCATCCAGGGCAGATCTGCAAGCCTTTCCGTTCTTCTGCTGTCACTGTACATCCTACAATTATTTTTCTCTAAAAAATCCCAGTATATATTATAGTCCTCCCTTGTTTTATAACCTCTTTCTTTATATACATAGGTTTCTGCCTGTAGTAATGCAGAAATGCACTGGAGAAAAATGTCTGAAAAAGAATCATGTCCATTTTCCAAAAGCCGTTTCTTAACTATCTTTTTACCCTGAATATATCCCTCTATACCTATAAGTTCCGCAAAATCATTATTAAATGACGTCACTTCTTCATTACCATTCTCCACATAATCGTGAACTTGTTCAGAATATGAGCCTGCAGCTTCTTTGATTATAAAATCATCTTTGCCCACAACAAGAAAACCCCCTCGTACTGTTCCATCATTTTGAACAGCCACCGTTGATTTTAAATTGTTTTCTAAATTCTCAACACACCAGTTGATTTTCATGTTTTAGTCACTTCCACAAAATCAGTTTTATGCTATAAAAAAAGGAGCTCACGCCTGTCATTCCACTATATTTTTTAATTAACGGCAATTCAGCCTATATGACACTCTTTGTTCCGTCATCAAATGATATATCACTCATTATACTAAAAAATATATGTAATTAAAAGTAATAAATAGTAATATCCGTAAAAAATATAAGAATTAAAAAGAGGGGTTCCTTCACCCCTCTTTTTTAAGTTTATTTTTATACTGCTCATTCTAAACTTTAATTCTGCTTACTGGATGTCCAATCTCACAGGTTTTGGAATTCTGCTCATTATATCCGTCATCAGAGCATCTGTACATTTTAACTCATCCACCAGCTTGACAGTTTTTGCTTCTACGAACTTAGGCTCGTAAGGCTTCATTACGCCTCCGAGAACCTCGCCCTCTTCTGCATACTTATACATTGGAATTTCATCGTTCATTTCAGCCGAAATGTCGTATTCATCTTCAAATGGGAACTCAACTTCAAACACATGCGCCAACTCTGCTGCAATTTCCCAATTGCTGAAATCAACATCTTCTTCAATTGCAGCCTCCACAGGAAGAAGTCTTCTTTCTGTATTTGTATATGTTCCTGATGTACTTGCAAAACCCGTTCCCGGAATAAATACATCTGCCTTTTCACCGGTTTCAGTCATGAACACATCAGAGACTCCTAAGAACTCAAGATTTGAAAGGTCTGTATCGACAGGATTTTCTCCGAATATAATCAAGCCTTTTAGACTGTCAAGAGCTTCAGCACCCGCATGGATTCCCATATCCACCAGACCCTGTGAATTATTTTTTGCTTTAACCTCCAAAATACCGTCTCTCGGGGTTCCAATATGTCCTGACAGAAGTGCAAGCTCTCCGATGAGTTTTCCGGCTTCCTCTGAAAGAACATTCTGCTGATAAACTATCATGGCCTTTTTAGCATTTGCATAAAGTTCAGCAATCTCTTTACAGGTATCGCAGGTTTCAACATCATCAAGAGATTTTCTAAAGGCTTCAAATCCTTCAGCTTCACTGCTCTTGCCCATCTCAATCATTGACTTTGCAAGTTTCTTCAGGAAAGCGGTATCATTTTGGATTTCAATGACTCTATCTGCAAATTTCCAAGCATCATTGGCTCCTTCAGTAGTAGCAACAACCACCTTTGCACCTGCTTCGGCAGCCTGCTTAATCTTATTCCAGATAACAGGATTTCTTCCCTTAATAAATCCCGGAACTAAAATTACATCTGTTGATAAAAGTTCATCTATGGTATTTGGAGAAACCTCGTGACCTAATCCAAGAATTTCATTAACTCCACTTGCTCTTCTGTTAAAGGTAAATGTTTTTGCACCCACCAAATCTGCAAATTTCTTGATTGCATAAGCTTCTTCGTTTGTATAACGATCCGAAATCGATACACCGATTGAGTCCTTGCCATGTCTCACAGCCACCGACTCCAACTTTTTCGCCATCATGACGAAGGCTTCATGATAGTCAGTAAGCCTGAATTTTCCATCTACATCCTTAATCATAGGATCTACAATCTTGCCCTCCAGCAAAGATTCATCAAAACCAAACTTACCTTTACCGCAGCAAATCCCCCTATTTACATAGCCTTCTTTTGACGGATTTGCCTTAATCAGCATATCGCCGTAGGATTCCAAATCGAAGGTACAGCCCACTGAGCAGTAAGAACATGTCGTTTCGGCTATTTCGGTGTCAAGCGGCACCTCCTTCTGCACTGTCTGAATTTCCTGAAGTGCACCAACCGGACAACAGGTTACGCACTGACCACAGGATTCACATCCCGACTCTGCCAGTTTCATTCCAAGTGTCGGCTGAACTACAGTATCAAATCCACGATTCACAAGTCCAAGTGCTCCTACACCCATAACCTCATCACAGACTCTTACACACAGTCCACAAAGAATACATTTGTTAGGATCACGAACAATGAATGGATGATCATCATCAAACCGGTTCATAGTCTTTTCGCCACAGAAACGGTCTGACTTAACTCCATACTGATTTGAAAGCTCAATCAGCTTACATTCAAAATAGTCATGGCATCCACATTCCAAACATCTGCCGGCTTCCTTAACTGCCTGTTCTTCTGTCAATCCTCCGAAAACAACTTCTGAGAAGTTATCTTTTCTCTCCGTCGCATTGAGCTGATCAGCCTTTTCTCTGCATATTCTTTCCCTGTCTTCAAAAGTCTTTTCATCTACATCATGCCTTTCCACAAAAAACGGCTGTTCATATTTAATGGTTTCTCCATTCAAATATGAATCAATTACTGTAGACACCTTTCTGGCATCTGCAATGGATTCAATAGCTATAGAAATTTTGTCATTTCCGCAGTCACCACCTGCAAACACTCCGGGTATACTTGTCATAAAGGTTTCTTTATCGTATGCAATGGCATTCTTTCTGGTCTTTTCCACATCAAAAAGTTCAGCATCAACCGCCTGACCGATGGCCAGAATAACATTATCAACATCAAGAGTCTCTGTCTTTCCTTCAATCGGTATAGGACGGCGGCGGCCTGAAGCATCAGGTTCTCCGAGTTCCATGCACTGAAGGATAATCTGTTTCACATGACCTTTTTCATCTTTGATGATTTCAAGCGGGTTCGTCAGGTTCTTAAAGATTACACCTTCCTCTTCACCCTCTTCAATTTCAATCATGTCAGCAGGCATCTCATCCTTAGTTCTTCTATAAACGTTATAAACCTCTTCAGCACCGAGTCTAACTGCAGTTCTGCATGCGTCCATTGCAGTATTACCGCCACCTACGATTGCAACCTTCTTACCGAAATCAATAGGTTCATTTCTAACCACTTTACGCAGAAAGTCTATACCGCCGATGACGCCTTCTGCATCTTCACCCGGACAACCGACCCCCGTGGACAGCCATGCACCGATTCCCATAAGAACCGCATCAAAGTTCTCCCTAATCGTTTCAAATGGAATATCAACACCAATCTTTGTGTCCGGAACCATTTCAACTCCCATAGCTGCTATAAGTGAAATTTCACTGTCCAAAACCTCCTTTGGAAGACGATATTCCGGGATACCGTAGCGAAGCATACCGCCCAATTTCGGCATAGCATCAAAGATTGTAACATCATGTCCCATCTGCCTTAAGAAGTAAGCTGCAGAAAGACCCATAGGTCCTCCTCCGATTATTGCAACGGATTTACCTGTTTCCTCTTCAATCTCCGGCAGATACTGTTCTTCTTCGTTGAGTGCAAGGTCTGCAGCGAAACGCTTAATTGACATAATGCTTATAGGTTCTTCAATTAGTCCCCTTCTGCATGCATCCTCACATGGATGAGGACATACACGACCTATACACGCAGGTAGCGGAATCTTATCTTTAATAAGCTCATTTGCTTTCTCATATTCCTGATTTGCAACAAGCCCCACATATCCCTGACAGTCCGTTCCGGCAGGACATGCAAGGGAGCATGGACCGATACAGTCACCATTATGGTTGGAAACTAAAAGCTCCAAATTAGTTTTTCTGGACTCTAAGACCCTTTCTGTGCTCGTCATTATCACCATTCCCGGAGCAATCTCCGTAGCACACGCCTTACATAGCTTAGGGTTTCCTTCTACCTCTACAACACAGATTCCACATGAACCATATACAGCCGTTCTTTCATCGAAACACAGCGTTGGGATAAATATGTCATTTTCCTTCGCAACTTCAAGAATAGTCTGTCCTGGAAGGCCGAGTACTTCTTTTCCGTCTATATTCAATCTAAAATTCTTCATTCTCTTCCTCCTTCCTAGATTCTAACTACTGCACCAAAGTTACAATTGTCTTCGCACTTTCCGCACTTGATACAGATGCTCTGGTCTATTACATGCTTACCTTTGACCTCACCTGTAATGGCCTGTACCGGACAGTTCCTTGCACATCTTGTACAGCCTACGCAGTTATCTTTGATTTCGTATCTGATAAGTGCCTTACATGATTTTGCCGTACATGTATGATTGTAAATATGGTCTTCATATTCATTTCTGAAATAACGAATTGTGGATAACACAGGATTTGGAGCTGTCTGACCGAGACCGCACATTGAACCGTCTTTAATTTTATTAGCCAGTTCTTCAAGCTTTTCAATATCTCCGTCTTCTCCCTTCCCTTGCGTGATACGCTCAAGAATTTCTAGCATTCTCTTCGTACCGATTCTGCAGTAGTTACATTTCCCACAGGATTCTTTCTTTGTAAAATCTAAGAAGTAACGAGCCATGTCCACCATGCAGGTATCTTCGTCCATTACGATCATACCACCCGAGCCAACAATAGCTCCTGTCTTAACTATGTCTTCATAAGTTACCGGTGTCTCTGAAATATCTGCCGGAATACATCCTCCTGAAGGTCCTCCCATCTGGACTGCCTTGAACTTTCTGTCGTTCTTAATTCCGCCACCGATATTGAAGATAACGTCCTTAACACTTAGACCCATCGGAACTTCCACAAGTCCGCCCTTTTTAATCTTCCCTGCAAGAGCAAATACTTTAGTTCCCGTTGAAGGTCCTTTTCCAAGTTTTGCAAAAGCCTCTCCGCCATTTTCAATAATCCATGCAACATTTGCAAAGGTTTCCACATTGTTGATATTAGTTGGCAGCTGCCAATATCCCTTTGCTGCAGGGAAAGGCGGTTTTAGACGAGGCATTCCTCTTTCACCTTCAAGGGAAGCGATAAGTGCAGTTTCTTCTCCACATACAAAGGCTCCGGCTCCGGCTTTGATTCTAATATCAAAGTGTTTTCCGGTTCCAAATATATTATCGCCCAGGAATCCCTTTTCTCTTGCCTGCTCCATGGCAATTTCCAAGCGTTTTATTGCCAGCGGGTATTCAGCACGGCAATAAATAATACCTTCCGTTGCACCCATAGCAAAACCACCTATTATCATACCTTCAAGCAAAGAATGCGGGTCGCCTTCCAATACGGAACGATCCATGAATGCCCCCGGATCTCCCTCGTCGGCATTACAGACAATATACTTTTCTTTACCGAGATTCCCTTTTGCCGCATTCCATTTGAACCAAGTCGGAAAACCTGCACCTCCACGACCTCTCAGATTTGAAGTTTTAATAATGTCAATAACTTCGTCCTGTGTCATTGAAGTTAAAACTTTTCGTGAAGATTCATATCCTCCTACCGCAATGTATTCATCGATAATTTCAGGATTGATAAGCCCGCAGTGACGAAGAACTACCCTTTCCTGTTTAGCAAGGAACTGTTGATCTTCCACATCAATTGCATAATCTGAAACAATCTTTCCACCTTTTAGATGCTCTTCAACAATTTTTTCAACTTTGTCCGGCTGAACCTTCACATATCTTGTGAGCTTGCCATCGTCTTCATAAACATCTACTATCGGTTCCAGATAACATGTTCCAACACAACCTGTAACAGTCAGTTCAACATCTACATTGTGCTTTTTTATCTGCTCTGTAAAAGCATTTTCTGTTTTTTTTGCACCTGTGGCAATACCACAACTGCCCTGTCCAATTACTACTTTCATTCTGCACCTCCTAAGCTCTTTCTTTGATTTCAGCCAGGATTTGCTTAACTTTATCTTTGGTTAAATTACCATAAGTTTCATCTCCTTCGCTGCTTGTAACCATCATTACCGGAGCTAGAGAACAGCATCCAAGACATGCCACATTATTTAATGTGAATATACCGTCTTGAGTCGTTTCACCATCTTTAATATCTAAGTATTCACCAATTGCTTCTTCGATACTGTCAGCACCATTAACATGGCAGGCTGTACCCTTACACAGCATGATTAAATACTTACCCACCGGCTGCAATCTAAACTGTGCATAAAAGGTAGCAACACCGTAGATTTTAGCCGGTTTAATTCCTGTTGCCAATGAAATGTGATTAATCACTTCAACGGAAAGATATCCATAGATTTCTTGTGCTTTCTGAAGTATTGTGATTAGGCTTCCAGGCACTTTTGCATACTTATCCAGCGTAGGCTGCAATTCTTTAAATTGCTCACCGGTGCCGGGACAGACGCAACATTTTTTTTCACTCATTATGACTCCTCCTGTTGCTCAATAGATTATAATAGCTAAAATAACTATAACTTGTATTATACAATAAAATTATACAGTTTATCAATGCAAGGTTTTATGCGGTACTTACATGGATACACCTTTTTATACATGAACCGATTTAAACTCATCGCTTTTTCATACGATTCTTTTTCAGTTCATTGACGTCAATTTCCATATAAAACAGTGAGATAATTACTATTATTTCACCTATAAATTCCTTCATTGTAGGAACCTCGCCGGCAAACATAAAGCCCACTATCCCGGCAAAAACAGGCTCCAAAGAAAAGATAATCCCCACATGTGTCGGTTCTGTATACTGCTGTGCAATGGGTTGAACAACAAATGCCACCCCGGTACAAAATATTGCCAGAAACGCAAGCCAAACCAAAACTTCAGCAGATTTCGGCACTGCAAAGGTTTCCATAGACAGACTCAATATAAGCATCACAACTCCGCAAAACCCTAAGCTGAAAACTCCTGTCACGTATGGATCAACTCGCTTATCACTGACTGCTTTAGATGTGATTACAATTTGAATAGCATAGGAAATCCCTGTGCTCAAACTGAAGAGATCCCCCTTCAGATGTGCCAAATTAAATGAAAAATCGTTTTTCAGCGTCATAAGCATTATGCCCACAAAACACACTGCAACTGCAACTATCAGTTTCTTTTCCGGACTCTTTCTATATACTATAAATTCTATAAGCGGAGTAAAAAACACTGTTGTGGCACATAAAAATGCACAGTTCGATAATGTGGTGTATTGTACACCAATAGTAGCTCCTGTATAAACAACGGATAATGCAATACCGATAAAGCAGCTGTATAGTAATGTAATCTTATTAACTTTTTTTACACGATTAAAGGATAATGCCACTGCGACTGCAAAAGCACCTAAAAATCTATAGGTATTCAGGGCAAATGTCGGAACCTCCTTAATTGCCACTTTCATTCCCAGATATGAAAAACCCCAACACATTGCCACAACAAGAAGCATTAAATCTGCTCTTAATTCCTTTTTCTTATCCAACTCCACCACTTCCTCCGTCACTTGTTCTGAAGATAAAACTTCGATTTTTCATTTCACTCTTTTTTACAGTTAAATCTTTGCTATAAAGATTTCCAATGCTGTCTGGGGACTGAGAATACCGGTTATGATATTGCTGTACGCTTCATAAATCCCTTTGAGCATATCCCTCAACTTTTCCATAGAATACCTCGAAGCATATTTCATTCCTTTTTCTATCCTAAATCTGTGAATTTTGGTATATTGGCTTATTGCATATGCACTGCAAATACCCTCATCACCTTGAATAAACTCTTTGATTTCAAGCATAAGCTCAATCTGAGCTGCGATGGCTAAAGCTATGGGAACAGCACCATAAGGGTCATCTTTCATCCTATTGTAAAGTATCTCTAAAGCCACTGTCTTATCATTTCCGCTTATACCGTCTATTAAGCTGAAAATAAATGTATCTCCATCGCCCTGTATTAAAGTATCTATATCTACTTTAGTTATAACACTTTTTTCACTATATGCAATAAGTTTGTTTATATCATTTTCAAAATTATATAATCTGTACTCACTTTCTTGATTAAGATAACCGGTATGGTGGATCAATTCACTCATAACCGCCCTGTCTATGGAAATCTTTGCTTCTTTAAATCTCTTTGCGGCAAATGATATAAGTTCAGATTCTGTAAGGGTTCCGTATTCGTATGCACCGGAAACCTTCTTCAAATTCTTCACAAGTTTGCTTCGCCGGTCAATTTCTGAGTTACTGAATATAACAATTGTATTTTCGTTTGGATTTTTCAGATATGAAACTATTGCCTCAATTCCATCTTCTCCATAACCTGCCAATCCGGAAGTCGACTTCAAAGCCCTGAAATTTTTGATCCAAACAACTCTCTTCTCAGAAATCATGGGAAACATCTGACATGATGAAACTATTTCAGATGGAGTTGCCGTATCTCCGTCTAAAACAAGATAATCCACCGCCAAGGCAGTATCATTGATATATTTTTTCTTTATTTCAGCTACTGACCAATTGATCAGATATTCTTCAACACCAAACAGCAGAAGCGAATTATTCAATAAACCTTTTTTATTGTCCACTGTAAAGTCCCGAAAACCTCGCTCCTCTTTCTTCTTTGGTGACATAATCTGATTCTACCTCTCTCTTTAATTACTCCAACGGCTCCATGATGATCCGTTCTATATGTAATTATACCTTTTTGGTGCAACTTTTCAATAACTTCATCTGAGGGGTGTCCATAATTATTTTTTCCCACACCTATTATCGCAATTTTCGGATCGGTTTCTTTCAAAAATTCATCGGAAGAACTGTATTTGCTTCCATGGTGCGGAATCTTAAGAATATCACACTTCAGTGTACCCGTTCCCCTATACCTTTCAATTAACCTTGCTTCACCGTCTTTACCTATATCACCTGTTACCAAAATACTTGTTCCGTCTACAGTCACTTTAAAAATCAAACTGTTTTCATTTTCATCATCTATTGTAAAGTCTTGTTTTTCAGGCCATAAAATTTCTACAAAAACTCCTTTGCCAATACTATATTTATCTCCCCGCCTGCCTTTATATATCACTTTACCGATTTTAAAGCAGCGGTTCAATTCTTCGATACCTTTATAATGGTCTGTGTGAAGATGTGTTACAAAAGCTCCCTCAAGGCGACTCTTTCCATTATGTAAAAAATAGGGTTTAAGAATTTTCTCTCCTACATTATATTCCGTTCTTCCTCCTCCATCAAAAATTATGTTCCTGTTATCCTTTGATTTTACATGAAGGCAATCCCCTTGACCTACATCCACCATTACAGCAAAGGCTCTGTCAAAATCACTTTTTTCGGAAGCGAAAATTATAAAACCTATGGTCAAGATTATACAGATAATTTTAGTTATGTCCTTGTACATCTTGCGGTGAATTAAGACCACTAAAAGTTCACTTGACATAAAAAACATCAGCAGATAGAAAACTACTATTATAAACAGATTTGGTGATACAACATCTACGGTAAACAGTCCATTAAAATTTATAACTTCGTTTAACTTTATTAAAAGACTGCCAATGACACATACTGCATCGCTTATCAAGTTGCTGCTCTTTACTATGAAACTGATACCGAAGGCGGTCATGCTTACCGGAAGTAAAACAGACAATACCATTACTATAGGGATATTACATATAATCGCAATCACAGGTACCTTATTAAAAGTATAGGCAACATAAGGGATAATTCCCGCCTGTATGCTGATCGCTGCTGCCGCTTCCTCCGGTATCCATTTTGATAAGTAAGGTGTACAAAAAGCGATAGCCGTTACTGCTAAAAACGACATTTGAAAATCCGCCCCAAATATTATCCATGGATTTTTTAATATCATATAAATACAAATCCCCGATACTGAAGATAACAGGTCGAAGCGTAAATTCAGTTTATCTGCCAGTATTTTAAAAATAATAAGTGCTATCGCACGGCTAACAGAAACGCTCCACAAAGTAACTACACCATAACAGAGTAGAAGAAGTATGAAACTCACTGTAAAAAAATCAGATTTCTTTCTTTTTCTAAAGTGTCTATAAATAGAGTATAGTATCCCCACATGAAGTCCACTTACTGCAAGCACGTGAGCCGTACCATTATCTCTAAATTCGTCTTGGAGATTTTCCGACATCTGACCGGTATCACCGAACAAAATCCCCTTTATAAGACCTTTAGTTTCATCATCGCATTTCAGATTTCGTATAAATAATTCTCTTCGTAAAAAAATATATCTCTTAAAGTTATTATAACCATTAGGTTTAACATCATTTAATTCAACATGGGCTGTGCTTGATGTAAAATATATATTCCTGCTCTTTAGATACATACTGTAATCAAAACATCTCGGATTTCCGTTAGATTCCGGAGGTTCCAGTTTTCCTTTCATGATAACTTTTCTTCCATATAAATTATAATCTTCAAAATCACCTTTATATTTTTTTACAAAAATTTTTGTCCCAAATATAGAGTGGTTAAAGTTCTGTATACCTATAATAAATTCAGATTGCATAGTGCTGTCTTTTCCCTTTCTTACTTTTACAGACTCAACCGTACCTGTATACTCTTTGTCTTGTCCGTCAAAAGACTTGTACAAAACCATCTCTCTAAGTTGACAGCAGCTCATCATCATGAAGCCTGCTATAAAAAAACAGACTATTACCTTATAAATAGTCTGTCCAATATCTATTTTCACAATCTTCAACAGTAGTACAGAAACAGCTACTGCAATAATTGAAAATAGAAAGTAAAAGTAGCACGCAGCTGTACCTAAAATCAGAAATAGTGTACATATGAAAAGTTTTCGTCTCATCCTGAACCTCAAAGTATCCTATCGGCTTGATTATATACCATATTTTCACATATTTCAACAGATATATTCTTCACATTAAATTACTTAACTTTCCCATTTTTTTATGATATAATGCATATATATTTTTTGAAAACATTTTTATGGAAGAGGAATTAAAAGATGCGACTATTCAAAGGTAAACAAGACAAAAATTATCGTATAATAAGAATTACGGGGCGTGAAATCCCTTTATCACCGAAAAACATTTTTAAAACAATCTTATTGCTTTTCGTGGTACTTCTCTTAATATTGATAATTTATTCAGTTGTTGTCATTGCAACGGCACCGAAAATTGATACCAGCAATATATACAAGACACTCAGTGAAAGCTCCACCATATACGATGACCATGGAAAAAAGGTTGACTTGGTATATTCAGGAGAGAACAGAACTAACATAAAATATGATGAAGCGCCTAAAAACCTAGTCAATGCTTATATCGCCCTTGAAGATAAGACCTTTAAAAAACACCACGGTTTCAACTTTATCAGAATCTTCGGCGCTATAAAAGAAACGGTTTTTTCCGGCGGACAGGTGGGCGGTACCAGTACTATAACTCAGCAGCTTGCAAGAAATGTTTACCTGAAATCGAGAATGACCGAGCGTTCCATGAGTCGAAAGATTATAGAAGCATGGTACACTCTTAAACTGGAAAATAATCTGTCTAAAAAACAGATTATGGAAGCTTACCTGAATACAATATATCTCGGGTTCAGCAGTTGGGGCGTGGAGTCCGCTTCTGAAGCGTATTTCCAAAAGCGCACAAAGGATTTAACCTTAGAACAGTGTGCAGCACTCGCCGCATTACCGCAGTCTCCGACTAACTATGCTTTGGTATCACTTCTGGATAAGGATGCAAAACCTAAACCGTCACAGATTCTCAAAAGGGATTCAAGTGGAATTTATATAATCAACGATATATCCAAAGAGAGAAGATTAGCATGTCTTAAACTCATGCTGGAGCAGAAATACATAACTAAGAAACAATATAATAAGGCTGCTAAGGTTTCTCTAAAGTCGATGCTCAAGCCAAACTATCACATGAACGATTCTAATATTGCTTACTTCACAGACTATACCGTTGCACAAGTAATCAAGGATCTTCAGAAAAAGGAAAACCTAAGCTACGATGATGCCTGGGATAAGGTTTATAAAGGCGGTCTTAAGATTTACTCCACGATGGACAGCAAGGCTCAGAAGACCATTCAGAAAGAATTCCGACAGAATTACAACTTCCCTTCAATTACAAATATCAGATACGACGGAAGCAATAATATTCTCAACAAAGACGGAAGAGTCGCAATGTATTCAATGGATAACTATATCAAAAATGGTCGTTTTACCTTCAATAAAGATGAAATTAAAAAGAATTCCGACGGGTCTTTCGTAATCAAAGCAAATAAAAGATTGAAAATTTATAAAACTTCTGCTAACGGTAAAACCGATTACAGTTTAGAGTTCCCTAATATGTATAAATGGAGCAATGGCAGATTATATTCCATATCCGGGGGGTATATCAATATTCCCCAAGAATACAAACAACTTGATGACAACGGCAATTTAATTATATCGGCAAGGTTTATGCAGACCAAGGAGGGCAGAGAAACCATTTTACACGATAGCTCCGGCTACTATATAAACAAAAAGAACTATAGCGTTAATCAGGGAGTAATCCAGCCTCAATCAGCTATGACTATTATAGAGAACTCCACAGGACAAATTAAAGCCATGGTTGGCGGTCGCAAAACCAAGGGCAAAATGTTATATAACAGAGCGATAGAACCCAGACAGCCGGGATCATCAATTAAACCTTTGGGCGTATATGCTCCTGCTATTCAGCAAGGTGCAGAAGAAGCGGCTGCAAAGAAAAACCATAATTTCGTAGATTATCATATTGACAGGCAGGGTGCTCGCGGCTGGGGAAATCACATAACTGCAGGTTCCATAGTAGCTGATGAACGGACCACTAATAATGGTACTGCGTGGCCGGTCAATGCCGGAGGCGGATATAGCGGTAGAAATACCCTTAGAAGTGCCATTAAAAACTCAATCAACACCTGTGCTTATAAAATCTGGCTTCAGGTCGGACAACAATATTCAACAAAGATGGTCAAAAAATTCGGTATCAGTACCTTAGTAACAAAAGGTGCCGTAAACGATAACAATGCCGCTGCCCTTGCACTGGGCGGTATGACAAAGGGCGTAAGCACTTTGGAAATGGCCAATGCCTATACAACTTTCCCTAACAATGGTACCCGTGCAGAAAAACCAATCTGCTATACGAAAGTTGTAAATGCCGATGGTGAAACACTACTTACAAGTAAGGCTAAATCAAAACGAGTTCTAAATGACGATGTAGCTTGGATTATGTCTGATTTGATGAAGGGTGTAGTATCAGGAGGTACCGGTACATCCGCTACAGTATACGGTATTCGTGCCGGAGGTAAGACAGGTACAACCAGTGATCAATTCGATATTTGGTTCGACGGTTTTACACCGAAATACTCAGCTGCTCTTTGGATTGGAAACGATATCAATATTTCCTTGACCAGCATGTCAGGATATGCTGCCTCTCTTTGGGGGAAAATCATGAATCAGATACCTGCTGCCAAATCAGGTGAATATAAATCTATGCCTAAAGGCGTTCAATATATCAACGGTGAGTATTACGCCAAAGATACATACAGTTACAGTAATTATATAACACCTGAAGAGATTTTAAAAAGAAAACAGCAACAGTTAGAAAAAGAACGACAAAGGAATAAAAAGAATAAGAATAATAAAACTAAGCCTAATCCTCTAAACTAAACCTTTGATCGACATTTGGACGCATAAAAAAAGTGGCTTCGCCACATTGTATGATCCGGAATTTTTCCAGGTCATATTTTTTGCTTATAAATTATTTCTTCACTGTATAACAGGCAGCAGGAAGAGCGTATCACACCCTCCCCTTATATAAAAGTCAAAGAAAATCCGGCTTTATATGTGTAAAACACACAAGCCGGCTTCAAAAACCTATATTACAGAAATAAAATCGTTTACAGCCTTCTCTATATCATCTTCTCCAAAAATTGCAGAACCTGCAACAACAATATCAACTCCGGCATCTACAATCTTTTCTACATTGTCCATTTTGATACCTCCGTCAATTTCTATTTGAAAGTCATATCCCATATTCTCCCTAATTTCCACAAGTTTTCTTACTTTTCTCAGTACTGAAGAAATGAATTTTTGACCTCCGAACCCGGGGTTTACTGACATAATAAGAACAAGGTCGATCTCTTCTAAAATATTCTCTAAAGTAGACACAGGTGTTGAAGGATTCAGAGATACACCTGCTCCCACACCATAGGATTTAATATGCTGAACTGTTCTGTGAAGATGGGGACATGCTTCCTGATGTACCGTGATAAAATCAGTTTTTTCCGTAATGAAATCAGGAATATATTTATCCGGGTTTTCAATCATCAGGTGCACATCGTAACCGGCAGTACAATAATTATCAAGACTCTTCATAACCGATGAACCAAAGCTTATATTAGGTACAAAGTGTCCATCCATAACATCAATGTGTATATAGTCCGCCCCTGCATTTGAAGCTTTAACTGCATTTTCTCCTAACTTGGAGAAGTCTGCCGATAAAATCGAAGGTGACAATTTTGCCATTATTACCACTTCTTCCTTTCTAATAACTCTTTATAATTTTTCTTATATGATTCATATCTTTTAGGATCTATTCTTCCCTCTCGCAAACCGAGCAAAACCCTGCATCCGGGCTCATGTATATGACTGCAGTTATCAAACCTGCAGCCACCACTTTCAAGGCTTAATGTCTTTATTTCCGGATAAAATTTACTTAAATCCTCTTCATCTATCTCACTTAAATCAAATGATGTGAACCCCGGAGTATCGTAAATAAATCCTCCCTTAGGTGTTTCAAACATTTCAACATGCCTTGTGGTATGCTTTCCTCTTTTAGTCTTTCTGCTGATTTCAGATGTTTCTGCATAGGCATAGGGAAGCAGTGCATTTATAATGGTTGATTTTCCCACACCCGAAGGTCCTGCAAAAGCTGTACATTTTCCTTCTATCAGGTTAAATAATCCTCCGGTTCCCCGTTTATTTTCCGCTGAAACCATCACAACATCATATATGTCTTTATATGGTTTTACAAAATCTAACGCCAGTTTTTCTGAGATCAAATCTGCTTTATTCATACATAGAACCGGCTTCACTCCTTTGCTTTCTGCCATTATTAAAAACTTATCTATCAAATCAAAGTTGGGCTTTGGATTCTTTGCAGCAAATGTGACCACTATACAGTCCACATTGGATATAGGAGGTCTTATAAAATGATTTTTTCTCGGAAAAAGCTTATCAATTACTCCATTACCATCAGAAAGAACTTCAATTTCAACAATATCACCTACTGTTAATGTAATATTATCTTTTTTGAAAATTCCTCTCCCTCTGGTCTGTATAATTCCATCGGTGGTCTTTACATAATAAAAACCACCGATTCCTTTAATAATTCTGCCTATCATATTTTATTTATCGTCTTTGTCATCAGGATCCGGTTTTACTTCCGGTGCACCTTTGCTGATTTTAATGTTTACAGTAGTTCCTTTCTTAAGTTTAGTACCTGCATCATATTGCTGCCAGAAAACAGTTCCCTTCGTATAAGTATCGTTTTCTTCAACAAGACTTTTACCTACCTCAAGCTTATTTTTACGCAATAACTTTACTGCTTCTTGATAAGTAAGTCCCATCAGTGACGGCATTGTTACTTCAACGGTTTTCTTTCCCTCACACACAACTATACTTACTTTCGTTCCCTTTTCGGCTACGGCATTTCCGGTTGGACTTTGACTCATTATCTGATTTTTTTCAAACTTATCACTTTTTTCATATCTGATATTGGTGTCAAGTTCAAATCCCTTTTCTTTCAGCAGAGCTTTAATTGAGTCTTCATCATATGTTTTTCCAATCAGGTTCGGCACTGTGTTCGTTGCCTTACCTGCACTTATATTCAAGGTAACGGTAGTGCCTTTTTCAACTTTTTCGTAAGCTTTCGGATCCTGTTTGGCAACCTTTCCCTTATCGACAGTATCACTTGATACCTTATCTCCTTTTTCAACCTTAAGACCTGCATCTTCCAGACTCTTCTTAGCCTCCGAATAACTTAAATCAACAACATTAGGCACTTCCACCTTTTTACCGCCGATAACACCGGTTCCAATTAAAGCCCCGAAAACCACAGCAGTAAAAAGAATTACACCTGCTGCAACAGCAAATATCATTTTTTTCTTCTTATTCTTATCCTTCTTTTTGTTCTTTCCTTTTTTATCTTCATCATGGTCATCGGAAATATCATCTCTTGTTGGGTTTGGATAAGGATTTGATGGTGCTGCTTTATCTTTTGCCACAAATACTGAATCCCCAACCATTCGTGTTACAAATTCAATATTCTTCAGATCCTCAAGCATCTCGTCTGCACTCGCAAATCTATTGGACTGGAACTTATCTGTCGCTTTCATCACAATCTTTTCAAGAGCCGGAGGAATCCCCGGAATAATTGTCGAAGGTGATTTGATTTCATCATTTATATGCATAAGTGCAACCTGAACGGGATTATCACCGTCGAAAGGAATCTTTCCTGTAAGCATTTCATACAGAACAATTCCCAAGGAATAAATATCTGACCTCTCATCAACATAAGCACCCCTTGCCTGTTCCGGAGAAAAATAATGCACAGAACCCATTATTCTGCTGGTTTCCGTCAGGGTTGCATCGCTTACCGCCTTGGCAATACCAAAATCACCCAGCTTTGCCACTCCATCTTTGGTAAGCATTATGTTATGCGGTTTAATATCTCTATGAATAATATTGTTCCTATGGGCAAGGCTGAGAGCAGATGCTACCTGTTTTGTAATTTCTATGGCAACCTTATAATCCATAGGAGCCTGTTCTTTGATTATATCGCTTAAAGGTTTTCCATCTATAAGTTCCATCACTATAAAGTGAATATCACCTTCATGACCTACATCATATACACTTGTTATATTAGAATGCTGCAGTCCTGCAGCTGCCTGTGATTCTTTTCTAAAGCTGTCTACAAACTGTACATCCTTAGTATACTCAGGTCTTAAAATCTTAATAGCAACAAACCTGTTCAGAAGGCGATCCTTAGCCTTATACACTACAGCCATTCCGCCTTCACCGATTTTTTCAATCAATTCATATCTGCCAACTAATAGTTTATTACTCATATAAATCATCCTCCGAAATCTTTAAGCAAATAACTGTTATATTATCTCCTCCACCGTTGTCATTTGCTGTTTCAATAAAATCGCAACATAAACTTCCCATGGACTGTGCCTTCGGAATCATTCTCTTCATTTCCGCTTCATTCACCTCGCCATATAGACCATCCGTACACATTATTATAATATCATCGTGGTTTACAGGCGTTATGAAGAAATCCACATCCATCTTTTCTTCAGCTCCAACTGCCCTTGTTATCATATTCTTTTTATCGTGATTCTCAGCTTCCCTGCTGGTTATCACGCCGGCTTTTAACAGGCTGTTCACATAGGTATGGTCTTCCGTTATCTGAATTAACTTATCATTTCTAAATAGGTACGCTCTACTGTCTCCGATATTACATATATAGGCCTTGTCCCTGTTTATACATGTAACCACCATGGTTGTTGCCATACCTCTATTCTGCTCAAATTTCTCTGAACTCTTCAGAATCTCCATATTTGCCCGCTTCATGCCTTCCAGAAGATATTCCCTGATGTCAGCTTCAGTTGCAGCTTCAGGTAATTCATTCTTGTCTACAAAATCGGCAACTTCCATTACTGCCGTCCTGCTGGCAATTTCTCCCGAATTACTGCCGCCTACCCCATCAGCAATGACAAATATTTTTTTATGAGGAATGACATAACATGCATCTTCATTGTTACTGCGTCGTCTTCCCTTGTCGGTTTTGAAACCTACCTCCATTATAAAAAAGGCTCCTTTCTGCCATCAATTTTAGCAAAATCTCTCCAGTATTGCAAAGTAAAACCCATCTGTTCCATCAATATTAGGGAAAAGCCTTCTCTGCGTTTTTAATTCAAAATCCTTACAGCTTTCTAAAAAATTCATAACTACAGCTTCATTCTCAAACTTATTTATCGTGCAAGTGCTATATATCAATCTGCCTCCCGGTTTAAGATAACCGGCACTATTTCTTAAAATCTTAAATTGCTTATCTGCAAGTTCTTCAGCTGAATCTATCACAGGTCTATATTTTATTTCAGGCTTTCGCCTAAATACTCCAAGACCGCTGCATGGGACATCGCATATAACCTTATCTGCTTTATCCTTTAAACTGTAATCCATTTTCAGGGCATCTCCCAATTTAGGCTTTACAATATCAAGTCCCAGCCTATCAACCTGGCTACTCATATTTAACAATTTTTGTTCGAAAATGTCAAAAGAAATAATTTCACCTTGATTCTCCATCATTTCAGCTGCACAAAACGACTTTCCCCCCGGAGCTGCGCATACATCTATAATGAAATCGTTCTTCTTCGGCTCAAGACCGCTGATTGCAATAACAGAAGCCGGATCTTGAACAGAAAAAAGTCCTTCTCTATATTCTTCAGTTCGCAAAATGTCACTTCCTGCAATCTGCAGCATGTTAATTTTTTCATCTATATCTAAAACTTCAAATCCCCTTGATATTAAAGCATCTTTAAGCTCTGCTTTGGAAATCTTAGTGGTATTCACTCTTATCGTAAAAGGAGGAACTTCATTTCCGGCTTTCAAAAGTTCTTCTGTAAAGTCATATCCAAACTGCTCTTTCCAAAGTTCAACTATGGATTTATCCACAGAATATTGATTTACTAATCTTTTTCCCCGTTTTCTAATATTTTCGGGAAAGGATATACTATTTTTTTCCTTATAAAAGTTCGCAAAATTCTATTTATGGATTTATAGTGCCTGCTGCAATTTATCTTCGCTAGATTGACAGTTTCACATACTGCCGCATATTCCGGAACTGATTCCATGAATACAAGCTGAAAAATCCCTATCCTGAGAAAAACCTTTACCCTGGAAGGTAAATCTGCATATCCGTCTATTACAATCTGGGAAAGTAGATAATCCAGATAGAGCCTCTTCTCTGTTACGCCGTAAACAAGTTCACGAACAAATCCCTGCGATTCAGGTCTGATCCTGTGGATTTGATTATTTAACTCTATATTTGAATAGGTATCATTCTCCTCCATTCTGAGAAGAACTTTATATGCTGCTAATCTATTTTTGTCCATAATAATATCCGTTTCAGCTCTTTTGAACTAATTTCTGTTCCTTATCACCAGGACTCTGAGAAGATTTGCAGCGGCAACAGCCACAGCAGCAATATAAGTCATTGCAGCGGCTCCAAGCACCTTCTTAGAACCTGCAATATCCTGACTTGAAACCAAATTCAGTGCTTCCATCTGTTTTATAGCTCGATGGCTTGCATCAAATTCCACCGGAAGAGTAATTATATGAAATACTAATACCGCAATAAAAGCTATAATTCCAAGGTCTAAAAGTCTAAGCCCCAAACTGCTGTTCACAGAATTAACAGACATGAGAATTATACCTGCTATAATCAGAAGCCATGATATTCTTGATGAAAAATTAACTACGGGCACTATGGCATTTCTGAATTTAAGAGGAAAATAACCTTTTGAATGCTGTATTGCATGACCTGCTTCATGACATGCTACACTCACTGCGCTTACCGTCGCTGCACCGTATACTGATTCAGATAAGTTTAAAGTCCTGTTTCCCGGATTATAATTATCTGTTAAATTTCCTGAAACAGCTACAATTTTCACATTCTGAAGTCCGTTTCTGTCCAAAACAACCCTTGCAGCCTGTGCACCGGTTAATCCCTTAGAATTTCTAATTCTTGAATATCTTCCAAATGTAGATTGAACTTTTGCCTGGGCTATCATAGAAAAGATAATAGCCGGTATAAGCAAAATTATTGTACTGTCATAACCAAAAAACATGATATCACCTCTTTATTCCAATACCTTTCCAATTTCTATTTTGTGTCCCCTGATGAAATCAGCTGCCCTCACTCTTTTCTTTCCCGGAAGCTGCAACTCTTCTATATTTAAATATCCTTCACCGCATTTAACAATAATTCCTGTTGAATCCGCTGATAAAACAGCTCCGGGCACAGCCTTTTTTAAAGTTCTCTTCTCCGGTTTAATCCCTGCATCCTGATTATCTCCAACATTATCACGCAATGCAACAGCTTTCCAAAGCTTCATATTAGCGCCATTGTACCGACAAAACGCACCCGGCCAAGGATCAAATGCTCTTATCTTCTGCTGAATATGAAAAGCACTTTTCGTAAAATCCACTGCACCATCTTTTTTTTCAATTCTGGGAGCATATGTGGCAATGCTTTCATCCTGTTTTTTGTACTTTGCCTGTCCGTTTTCTATAAGAGTCAGGGTTTCTGCCATCAGCTCTGCTCCCATAAGGGAAAGTTCATCGTGTATATCCTTGAAATTCTTATCTCCGATTTCAGTTTCCGCTTTGGAAATCATATCCCCTGAGTCAAGCCCTTCTTCCATTTTCATTATAGTCACACCTGTTCTCTTATCCCCCTGCAAAATTGCCTGCTGTATCGGAGCTGCACCCCTCAACTTTGGAAGAAGAGAGCCGTGTACATTAAAACATCCAACCTTGGGCATGTCCAAAATATCTCTTTTTAAAATTTGACCATAGGCAACCACTATGATTGCATCAGCATCAAATTCTTTCATCTTTGCCTTTTCTTCTAATGCCTTGTTAATATTTTCAGGTTGCAACACTGATATACCGCAATCAACTGCTGCCTTTTTAACAGGAGAAAAAGTGACTTTTCCTCTGTTTCCTGCTCTGTCCGGCTGGGTTACAACATATCCGATATCATGCCCCTCTTCTACTAATTTTTCTAAAACAGGAACGGCAAAATCAGGAGTTCCCATAAAAATAAGTTTCATAAACTCTACACTCCCTCTTCGTATTCTAACGCCGGATCATGAATATTACTTGCCTTATCTGTGTATAAAATTCCCTCTAAATGGTCATATTCATGACACATAACTCTGGCCTCAAAGCCCTCAAATTCATACTCTTTCCAATTTCCGTCAATATCTTGTGCTCTCATTTTGATTTTTTCGGGTCTTTCAACTGTACCGACAAGTCCCGGCACACTCAAACAGCCTTCTTCGCCAACCTGACTTCCTTCTCTTTCATATATTTCCGGATTGATCATATAATATATATTTCCGGATTCCGGAACAGGCTCTGCCACGAACATTCTACGCATGATACCCACCTGTGGAGCTGCCAGTCCGACTCCAAGTTCTGAATGCATGGTATCAACCATATCTTCCAGTATAAGTCTTATTCTGTCAGTCACTTCAGATACTTCCCGGCATTTTTTCCTTAAAATATCATCACCTTTTTTTACTATATTTCTTATCGCCATATTTGTTGATGAGGCTTCCGGTCCTCAAGAATCTCCTTTCCACAATAAATACTAAAAAGTACTGTATGGATTCACATCAATAGTCTGAACCCATTTTTGCTTTTTCATTTTTCTATTCTGAGCTTCATAAAATCTCAAGTAATGAATATACTTATTTCGTGCACCTTTTGGACACTTAATAAGTATATTATATCTAAAGTTGTCTTTACCCTTAAAGTTCTCTGATAATCTGGGCTCAAATATATTCTCAGCTCTTTCAAGCCCTGCTTTAATCAAATAATTTCTGCAATCTCTCGCAGCATTCTCTGCAATTTCTTCATTCTGAGATGTAAACTCCACTGCAATCAGGTCTGTATACGGCGGATATTTCATAAAATTTCTAATAATTATTTCCTGCCTGAAAAAACTTCTATAGTCGTGATTTGCAGCCGAGTTTATTGCAAAATTATCAGGAGAATAAGTCTGTACAATTACTTTTCCTTGTTTCTCACCCCTGCCGGCTCTTCCCGCAACCTGGGTTATAAGCTGAAAGGTTCGCTCTGTCGCACGATAATCCGGAATGTTTAAGCTGCTGTCAGCTGAAATAACTCCAACTAAACCTACATTCTTAAAATCCAGTCCCTTTGCAACAAGCTGGGTTCCTATAAGTATGCGAATCTTTCCCTTTGCAAAGTTCTTAATCATTCTATCTATTTCCCCGGTATTTTTTGCTGTATCCAAGTCGAACCTGGCTGCCGTTTCACTTGGAAAAATCTTGGAAACTTCTTCTTCAACCTGTTCAGTTCCTATCCCGAAAAATTTAATTTCATCACTTTTGCAACCGGGACATCTACGAGGAACCGGCTGCTTTCTTCCACAATAATGACAAACTGCCGCATTTTCCCCCTTATGATATACCATCGTTATTCCACATTCGTGACATTTAATGGTTTCTCCACAGCTTACGCAGGTTATAGAAGTGGAAAAACCCCTTCGATTTAAGAATAAAATCACCTGTTCCCCTGCTGAAAGAGTTGCATTGATGCTTTCACTCAAATCCCTGCTAAACATAGTCCGATTTCCCTGTTTCAGCTCATTCCGCATATCTATGATCTTAACATGGGGAAGTTCGATACTATTATACCTTTTATTCATCTCAAGCAAGGTGTAAATCCCTTCCCTCGCCCTCTGATAGCTTACAACCGACGGAGTGGCACTGCCCAAAATCATAGTACCTTTGCTGTACATCAATCTTTTAGCTGCAATATCAACAGTGTCGTATTTAGGTGTCTGGTCAGACTTATATGTAGCTTCATGTTCTTCATCAAGTATGATAAGTCCCAGATTCTCTGCAGGAGCAAAAACACCGATTCTGGCACCGATTATTATTTTAGCTTTACCTGATCTGACTCTGCTCCATTCGTCATATCTCTGCCGTACAGTCAGCTTACTATGCAGCAAAGCTATTTTATCTTCTCCAAAACGATGTGCAAACCTCTGAACCACCTGCCTTGTAAGGGCAATTTCCGGAACTAACACTATTGATGTTTTACCCTGATTAAGTGCTTCAGAAACAGCCTGAAGATATACCTCTGTTTTTCCGCTTCCTGTAACCCCGTGTAAAAGAAAACTTTCATTTTTTTCATTTACGATCGAATCTTTGATTTTCAATAAGCACTTGTGCTGTTCAGAAGTCAAAACCTGAATTTCTGCTTCCTCATCGCCTATATTTTTTTCCGGAATTTTTTCCTTGCCGTTTCTGGAAGCTTTTCCCGGGGGGATGAAACAGTTAATTCCATCTATATATTTAATACCGTATCTTTGGCGCATCCAGGACACTGTAGAAATCATCTCTTCAGTCAAAGATATAGTATCATCGACAGAATCGATTTCTTTAATCTTACCTATATCGAAATCCGGTTCCACATCAGTTTCAAATACAAAACCTCGTTTTAGCTTCTTGCTCTTTCCAAAGGTTAAATTTGCCACTTGCCCAACTTTAAGAGGTTTCTTGCTTGCATAGGTGTAAAGTTCATCTGTATATCTGCTTTTATTGTCAATTACAAAATTACCGTAATACATCTTCACTCTTACAATAGAAAAATACCATTTTGTTTACATTCCTCAATCATTTCATCAGGCCAAACGGAAACCTGTACCTCACCTATATGGGCTTTTCTCAAGAAAAACATACACAACCTGCTCTGTCCGATTCCGCCGCCGATTGAGTAAGGCAGTTCATCCTTTAATATCGCCTTATGAAATGACAAGTCTTTTCTATCTTCATTTCCGGCTTCCCTAAGCTGCCGTTCCATAGCATCTGCATCCACTCTGATTCCCATTGAGGAAATTTCAAAAGACCTTTCCAGCACCTCATTCCAGAGAATAATATCACCGTTTAATTCCCAGTCATCGTAATCGGGAGCTCTTCCGTCATGTTTTTCACCCGACTTCAAGACGCCTCCGATTTTTTCTATGAACACTGCTCCCTGTTCCTGGCAGATAAGATCTTCTCTTTCTTTTGCCGTTTTATTCGGATATAAGTCTTCAAGCTCCTGCGATGTAATAAAGAAAATTTCATTAGGAATTTCTGTTCTGACTTCTCTATAAAGTCTGTTTACGTAGTCCCCTAAATTCTTGATAGCATTATAAATTATGTTTACGGTTTCATGCAGATATTCCTTGGAGCGCTGCTCTTTAGTAATCACCTTTTCCCAATCCCACTGGTCCACATATATTGAGTGGAGATTATCAAGTTCTTCATCTCTTCTTATTGCATTCATATCAGTGTAAATTCCATTGCCCGGCATAATTCCATATTTCCCTAAGACAAATCTCTTCCATTTTGCAAGAGACTGCACTATCTCCATATTCTGCTCGTTCATATCCTTCAGAGTAAATTCCACTCTTCTTTCCACACCGTTCAGATTGTCGTTCAGCCCCGATTCTGGTGTCACAAAAAGAGGGGCTGAAACCCTTCTGAGTTTAAGACCGTAAGCCAGTTCATCCTGGAAATAATCTTTAATCTTCTTAATAGCTCTTTGGGTTTCTAAAGGATTCAATAATGGCTTGTAACCATCCGGTAAAATTGTATATGACATAAAAAACTCCTTGTTTAAACTTATCTGAATATCGCTAGTCTCTCTTTGAAAATTCACATCCACAGTAGTTCTGTCTGTAAAGTTTATATTCCTTTGAAAGTTGAACACTTCTTTGAAATCCTGCTTTTTTCTTAAAATCCTTGTCGAGAAACCGGATTTTATATTTATCGGCAAACTCCGTTCCGAGCTTTGTAATAAGCTTATAGTTCTTATGGGGACTTACGGTAAGTGTTGTTGCATAGATTTCAAATCCGTGTTCTTTTCCGTATTTTGCAGTCATCTCCAATCTTTGAGCGAAACATTCAGTGCAGCGTCTGCCGCCTTCAGGTTCTTCTTCAAGCCCTGAAATTCTTTCTAAATACCTATCCTTATCATAATCTCCTTCTATGAAATCAACCGGGCTGTGCTCCACACCAAGTCTTTGATTCAGCATTTCTATAAACTTGATCTGATTCTCTTTTCTTTTCTCATATTCCGTTCTCTCCGTAATACAGGGATTATAATAGAATACAGTTATATCATAATTATCCAAAATCCTCTCTATGACTGCTGTACTGCAAGGACCGCAACAGCTATGAAGAAGAAGCCCGGGTTTATGTATATTTGATTTTATAGAATTTGTAAATATTCCGTTATCCAAATCATTTTTTGCACTATTATTGCAGGAAATACTACAATATTTTTTATCCGGCATTAACTTTTCTCCCACTAAAAACTTCACTTTTGTGAAAAAATATTATATCATATAATGTATTTAAAATAAAGAGGAGTACGCTAAAATGCAACACAAAAGCCATGTCGCAAAATCGCTTAAAAAAAGAAAAAGAGATTCTCTTTTATCAAATACCGGAGAGTCTTTAAGAATATATACGGTGGGACAGTATCTAAAAAAACATTTTAATAAGAAAATGGTAAAACTTGCCCTGGATGGAGGCTTCACCTGTCCCAACAGAGATGGCAGTAAGGGACATAGCGGCTGTCTGTTCTGTGGAAGCGGCGGAGGTGGGGACTTTGCCTCTACTATAGAAGAACAGATAAAACTTTTCGCAGGCAAATGGCAAGATGCCGGATATCTGGCTTATTTCCAGAATCATACCAATACCTATGCTCCCATACCTGTCCTTCGTAACAAATTCTATGCCGCATTATCTTCTCCATGTATCGAAGGCATAGTAATAGCCACAAGACCCGACTGCCTGTCTGAGGAAGTTCTTGATCTTTTAAGCGAAATTAACGAAAATCATTTCATGTGGCTTGAACTGGGGCTTCAAACTTCTGATGATAAAACAGCTGATTTAATAAACCGTTGCTATCCCACATCTCTTTTTTACGAAGCTGCAGAGAAACTGAAATCCAGAAATATAAAAACTGTAGTACACTTAATTCTAGGTCTTCCCGGGGAAACCGAAGACACTATGTTTGAATCGGTAAATGCAGTGATAAAAAGTGAAGCATGGGGAATCAAACTCCATTTACTTAATGTTGTCAAAGGCTCGAATATGGCAATTAAATATCCTGACTACATTCCTTTCAGGTCAATAGAAGATTATACAGAACTGGTATGCGATATAATCGAAATATTACCGCCGGAAATGGTGGTTCACAGAATGACAGGTGATGCTCCGAGAAAAATTTTAATTGCACCGGATTGGAGCTACAAGAAGAGAACAATATTGAATAAAATAAATGCCACGCTCAAAAAGCGCGGCACCTACCAAGGGATTAGATTTTAATGCTAATTCCTTTTTATTTTTATTCTGTATTCTCGTTTTACACCTGAAGATGCACGGCAGATAACCTTAAATGTGTTTGTTCCCTTTCCAAGGGATTTCCTACCCAGTCCATAAATTTTTGCTCTCGTACGGCTCGCATAGCTGCCCTCTATAATTACGTAGGAGGACTTCGTAGAACATGAGAATTTCGTGCTGTGATTTCTAGATGTCCTTTTAATAAAAGTCTTACTGCCATCACTCATCTTAATTTTAAGCACCTTCATATAATTGTTATTGTCTTTTCTGTTTGACTGGCTCGGAACAGGTGCTTCTTTAGACGGCATGTTTCGGTAAACAGGAATATAGAACACATTAGTTTTACTGTGAATTTTGTACTTTCTATAATTTGAAGCAGTATGTGCAGCCATATTCTTCGGTGCATAAACCGCTGTCATATACACATGTGTCCCCACATTGCTATATCCGTTAAGTACATTAAAATGCTCTAAATATGCGGTATTTTGTCTATTATCCACGAAATTATATGCCAAATATTTCGCCCCGCCTTTTACGGCTTTATCGACACTGGTCCATGGGGTAAGATATTTACTGTTTGATTTTCTTCTCGCCCATCTTAAACCGTTTCTTGCACCGCCTCCGCTGCTGTCGTAAGCCCCTATATTAAATATATTATATACATATTTTCCGTCCACTCTTCCAGAATTGATACTTCCGCCTTGTTCTTCCGCCGCCTTGGCTGCCAAATATATAGGACTCAGCCCGTAAGTTTTTCCTGCATTAACAAAGCTTTTAGCGTTCTTATAAAGCGTCCGGTTTCTTCCCTTAAACAAAGTTTTTACAACCGAAAGATAATCTATTCCTCTGTGGTATTTGTAGTCGTTGAACAGAAAAATATAGTTACTGTCCAACCAATTTCTCGGATCCATATAAAACTTCACTGCCTGCTCACTGGCTCCAAAAAATGTCCTGCCGTCCTTAGCATAATATACATCTCGAAGATAGTTATAACAGGAAGGTTTGGTTGATCTAAAAGATTTTCCATAGGAATACCAAATAGTATTCGCACCCGGGTTTCGGATCATTTTAGAACTTGCGGCACTCCAGGTAAGTCCCGTGTCAACAGGAATGAATTTCCAATTCGGATACTTCTTCTGCAGAGGAACTAAATATTTTCTGTAACTGTTCGGAAATCCTTTTACAGTGTTCTTAGGTTTTGTTTTAGAGCCGGGCTTCTTCTTTTTCGGTTTCTTCGGCTTAGGCTTCTTTTCAGCCGCAGGTTTTTTACGGCTTGAAGTTTTCTTCACATATTTTGCCATTACAAAACCGTTATACCTACCCGCCGTTATGTGATACCAAGTTTCTCCTCTCGAATTCTTTGCAACATAATCCACATCTAATTTCTTGCCGTCACCTAGGAGTGTTACTTTTCCAAATCCGGTTCCGGGACCTTTTCTTACATACAAAGAATCGGTAGTTTTCCCATAGTTCTTTGTATAAGTAACTATTTTTGCAAGGTCTCCTCTGACATAACCCTTATAACTACTTAAATAATACCACCTCTTGGCAGAATTTGTACTATTGCTCACATACTTGACGAAGCTGAAATCAGTGGTCTTATTTCCATTGATTTCACCCACTCTTTTACTTGAAGTGCTGGGATTTGCCCTTATGTATGCACCGTCGCTTGAGGTTATCCTGACCCTTGACGATGAGCCGTGGGACATTGCACAACTTATGGCTAACCCTGTAGCTGCTATGAACATCAAAGGTATCATTAGAGCAACAAACTTCCTAAACAATAACTTTCTCATATCTGTTATCCCTCCAAATAAGGTTTAACTCTTAACGGTCAGATCCTGTCCTGCCGTCATTATAATGCTTTCTGCAAAGAGAAACATACATTTCATTTCCGCCGATTTGAATCTGTCTCCCCTGCTTTACAATCTTTCCGTCTACAACTCTTGCGACCATGGTCGCCTTTCTTCCACACCAGCAAATCGTCTTGATTTCTTCAATCTTATCAGCATATATAAGCATGTAATAAGATCCCTCAAACAGTTCATTTCTAAAGTCATTCTTAAGCCCGTAAGCCAGTACGGGAACATCATAACTGTCTACAATCTCTGCCAGTTCCTCCACATGGTGCTTCTTCAAGAATTGACATTCATCAAGAAGTATACAATCAATTTTCTTGTCATCATTTCGTTCTATGAACAAATCCAAGATATTGGTATCGTCGTTTACTATTACAGCCTCCCTTTGAAGACCGATTCTCGATGTAATAAGCCCCATTCCATATCTATCATCAACAGAAGGTGCCAGAGTTAACACTCGTTTGCCTCTTTCTTCATAATTGTATGCTACTTTTATCAGTTCAATCGACTTGCCGGCATTCATAGTGCTGTATCTATAATATAATTGTGCCATAATTCCTCCACTTGTAGTTTTATATTGTAACAAATATTTTTATAAATCTCAAGTAAAAGGTTTACAATAATTCATTTTGATAAGTAGTAAAAATACTGAAATTATTCAATTCGCATGTTTACAATAACAAATATATTTGAAAAAAAGTTCTGTACATGATATAATATCGAAAAATGAAAGCTATAAACTTTGTAAATCAAATAGAAAAATCAGAAAGGAAGTTGAACTCTTGAGCAAAAACAATATAAGCTATGCACGGGATTTAGTAATTCGACACAGCAAAGATTATCAACTATACTTAACCCAATATATTTCAGAATGTAAGAAGAACAAGAAGGTGCTGGACTTTACACCCTACTTGAAATCTACAATGGAGGGAATCTTCTACTCTGCAATCAATGAGGCTCTTTGGGATCCGATGACAAATTCCGCTTCTATTAAAAATATAGAGAAAATATGCGATTTAAAAACCAGTCTTGACAAAACCGGTAAAAAAGCGGGACGAAGCCTTCATACTCCTACCTATGCTGCAATCTTAATAGCTTCCTCTGTTTCTGATGCACCGGTTTCTGCAGATGATACCGAAGAACTTTATGCTTTGGATAAAAGTGTTCGTTCATATTTTGAAATTACTTCAAAAAAAATCGCTTCAGAATTATAGAGTCACACTTTTAGGGTATTAGTATCTGCTTGACAAGGATAGCTTTTGAGATTGTTTTTATACGGTTACCTGATTTAATTCGATATATTTGGAGTTACCGAATAAGTCAACAATCTTAACTGCGGTTTTCCTGTTATTAAAAAAGTCTTTTTCGATAATGCAGTGTTCTTTCACCTTATTTTTTTCTTTAAAAATGGTTTGATATTCATTAAACACCCCATTACAGATAAACCCTACACTCCAGTATTTAATTTCATTTCTGTCCAGAGGACAAATACTATAGCTTGTAAAATCATGTATACAAACTTCTACTTGTTTTATATTCTCACATAGCTCAATTTCACTTTTGGGTGCTACATCTTTAACACCGGAAATATTATCGCGAAGCTCCAACTCATTAAAAACTTGAAAACTTGCATCTTTTTTTGCCATTCTTTCGATACAGCTTTCTACAGCCAACTTGCTTTCATCACACAAAATAAATTTTCTTCCCAGATTTTCGCAGGCTGCTGCCAAAGTTCCGCTACCCGAAAAAAAATCTCCGCAAAGGTCTCCTTCAGATGTGGATGCAGAAATAATCCGCTCCAGAAGCGCTTCCGGTTTCTGTGTGGCATAACCGGTTCTTTCCCTGGAGGTTCTCCCTACCATATCTATATTCCAAACATCTTTCATATTAACCAGCGTGTACCAGCCAATTTCATCCTCAAATTCTTCAATCCCTTTGAATTTATATGGTTTGAACTGTCTGTTATACGATTTCTCCTTTAAAGGATTAAATTTATATTTTGATGACTTACTATACACCAAAAGGTTATCGTGTTTTCTGGAAAATCTCCTCCTGCTGCTGCCTCCGGATTTATATGTCCAAATAATCTCATTAACAAAATTATTTTCACCAAAGATTTCATCCATAAGGATCTTAACATAGTGAACTATATGCCAATCCAGATGAATCCATATAAGTCCATCTTCGGCAAGAATTTCTTTCATAAGCAGAAGGCCTGCTGCAATTTTTACCAAGTAATCTTTCTTTCCGTTTTTCCATTTATCTCCATATGCTAAACATTTTATATTTTCATCACTCACATTAACTACAGCGTGGTAATTTGCTTTAGTAAAAAAAGGCGGATCAATATATATTAAGTTGAATTTCCCTTGAAATTCTCCGGATTTTGCCATTTCACTCAGCAGATTTATATTATTCCCATGGTATATCTTATTACTGACTATTTGGGTATTGCCCCAATCTGATGAACTCTGCTCTTTATTTTTGCTGTTTCTGTCAAGTCTTTCCAGATCATCAGAAGTACACTTATCACACTCTCCTCCATTCAACAGTTCTCCCTTTCCAAAGATTTCGGTCGGATAGAAAATGTGATTACTATTTGCCTCTATGACCTTCTTTGCAGCTTCAACTATTTCAATATAATCTTTTATACTCATAATATCATTCTATATTCTTAAATATTTCTAACATGTATTCTGTGATTCTGGCAGTCAAGCCCCAAATAGTTCTCCCATCCACCTTAACAATGGGAATTGTCCATGAACCCTGTCGCCATCTGTAATTTTTATCTATGCCTATCTTTTCATAAGGAAAATCATCAGCCATTTCTCCTGAAATTTTCTGATGAATATGTTCAAAGTCATTAAGATTAAAATTATCAATTTCAATTAAGAAAAGTTCTTCTACCTCATTTTCCTCAACGCTTGCATTACTATAGTCCTCATATTCAATAAGCCCTATATATGTATAGAGTGTATAATTTGCATACCCCTGTAAAATGCCGCCAATTCCGATTTCTTTAATCTTATCTAAAGGAATGCCGGTTTCTTCTGCAGTTTCTCTGTATGCCGCTTCCTTAAAAGTTTCGCCCGGCTCAACATGACCTCCCGGAAAACAAATCTCGCCGGGGTCACTGTCAAGTTTGCCGGACCTCACCTCATACATAAAAAAAAGCTTCTCTTCTTTTCTGACAATGGGAACAAGCACGCTGAAATCCTTATGCTTTCCGATATATTCAGCCGTTCTATTTCTATAAAAGTTTACCAGTTTTTCTAAGTTCATCATTCGTATACCTATTAAAAAAAGGGGCAAACCGCCCCCTATATTTACTTAAATATTGAATTATCCTAGTTCAAAAGCTCATAGTTTGCAAAATCAACGCCAATCATCTCTTCCTTTTCCGCTGACAGGCTTACCACAAAATTCATTCCGTAATTATTTGAAATTGCACTCAGTCTGTCCAAAAATTCCGGAAGATCACCCAACGAGAAATCTGCATGTTTCAAAATGCTGTCAATATAAATAGTTTCTATATCGTGATCAGAGCTGATAATTCCATATATAAAGCCGATGTATTCGTCGCTGTTTGTAATATGTTCAAAATCCTCCATGCAAATTACTCGAATCCTGTACTTAAGATCATACATCAATCTTGAGTTTTTATTTATAAAGATTATACTGCCCTTGCTGTCTTCAATCTGGTCGTTTGCTAAATTAATCATCTGCTTAGTTTTACCGGTTCCTTTGTGTCCAATAAGTAGTTTAACCATGCTATCGCCCTCCAATCGGTTTTCTTTTATTGCCATCAATTATACACCAAATTCAATTATTATTCAATCTAAAATATCCTTTTGTTACAGAATCTTTAAGCACTATTTTTCATCTTTTTTTATCTAATTATCCAGTCTAAGCTGTCCGCAGGCACCATTTATATCGTCTCCCAGTTGCCTTCTGACTGTACATGGAATACCTTTTTCCTCAAGATACTTGCAAATTTCCATTGCTCTCTTTCTTCCCGCCGTCTTCAGACCATTTTCACTAACTTCATTCAATGGAATCAGATTTATGTGACACAAAATTTTTGATACCAGTTTTTCTAATTCCTGTACTGTTTTATCATCATCATTTACGCCTTTTATTAAAGCAAACTCAAAAGTAATTCTTCTGTGGGTTATTTCAGTATACTTCACAGCTTCTTTCATCAAACGGGAAAGCTTATATTTATTGTTTATAGGCATAATTGCACTTCTTTTATCATCGTTTACTGCGTGTAAAGAAATAGCAAGATTTACCTGGGGAAAATCTTTTGCAAATCGCTCTATAACAGGAGCTAATCCACAGGTAGAAACCGTAAAATGTCTCATGCCCGTATTTCTTCCATTGGGGTCGTTCATTATCTTCAGGAACTTGGAAAGGTTTTCATAATTATCGAAGGGTTCTCCCGTTCCCATTACAACTATTCTACTGACATTTTCACCTGTAATCTCCTCTATATCCATGACTTGAGAAATAAGTTCTCCTGCCGTCAGATTTCTGGCAAGTCCCAAAGTGCCGGAAGCACAGAATTTACATCCCATTCTGCATCCCGCCTGAGATGAGATACAAACACTGTTTCCGTATTTATATTTCATAAATACGCTTTCTATCTTATGTCCGTCCTCTAATGCAAAAAGGAACTTTTGAGTTCCATCTTCCTTTGATACTTGCTTTTTTTCCAGTTTCAAAGTTCCAAGCCGACATTTTCTTTCCAATTTACTCAGGAAAGCTTCCGGCAGATTTCTCATCTCCCGGAAGCTTCTTGTACCTTTATATATCCAGTTATAGATTTGCTTTGCTCGAAACTTCGATTGCCCCATTGCCTCAACAAAATCCTGTAATTCAGCTAATGTCAAGTTTCTAAGATCAACCATTATACTCTCTCGATCTTTAATCCCGTCTTATGCCCGTTTATATCAAATTCCGGAAGACTAGCTGATTCTTCAAGGGTTAATGCCAATGTTTCACTCTTGATATATTCTTCATACTTGCTGACTGCTCCTAAAACCTCTGCATCTGCCGATATAAAAATGTTGATGTTATCCATCATTTCGTAATTATTTTGCTTACGCATCTGCTGGATCTTTGAAATTATTTCTCTTGAAATCCCTTCATCTATCAGTTCTTGGCTAAGATTTGTATCCAAAATAGCAAAGATATTATTTTCCATAGCAACAGCGAAACCTTCTTTAGCAGAAATTTTTACATCTACAAAATCCTTTTCTACAGCAATTTTTTCATCATTCAAATCAAGTTCAACGCTTCCATTCTGTTCAAGCTTTGAAATAAACTCCTCTGCGTTTTCCTTTGCAATAGCACTGCCAAACGCCTTGATATTCTTTCCGAGAACAGGACCGGCAACCTTAAAGTTCGGTTTCAGAGAGAAATCCATATACTTGCTCAGCTCCTGAGCAAAAACGACTTCCTTCACATTCAGCTCCTCCATTATAAGAGGAGTCATATCTTCAACAAGGTCTTTGAACTTTCCGTCCACAAGAACACCGGCTAACGGCTGACGGACTTTTAGGCTTTCCTTTTCTCTGATGCCTCTTCCGAGATTACAAACAGCCCTTACGACATCCATTCTTTTTTCAACTTTGTCATCGATAAGTTTTTCGTTGACCTGTGGAAAATATGCAATATGCACAGTTTCCTCCCCCGTTAACTTCTTATACATTTCATCTGAAATAAATGGAGCTATAGGTGCAATTATCCTTGCAATACCCTCAAGAACCTCATAAGTTGTTGCAAATACGCTTTCCTTATCCTCACTCATTCCTTCACTGTAAAATCTGCGGCGAGCTCTTCTGATATACCAGTTAGAAAGGTCTTCATTTACAAACTCTGTAATAGCTCTTACTGTTTTCATATGATCGTAACGGTCCATAGATTCTGTCACGCCACGAATTAATTTATTATATTTAGATAAAATCCACCTGTCCAGTTCCGGTCTCTTTTCATAAGCAACTGAAAGTGCTTTAACGTCTATGTTATCCAAGTTACCATATAATACAAAGAAATTATACACATTCTTAAGAGTCCCGAAGAATTTACTTACGATCTCCTGAAGTCCTTCCTCATCAAACTTAGTCGGTGTCCAGGCAGGCGAAACATTCAACAGGTACCAACGGGTAGCATCCGCACCATACTTATTGAGCATTTCGAACGGATCAACTGTATTTCCAACATGCTTGGACATCTTCTTGCCATTTTTATCCAGCAGCAAATCATTTACCAGAACATTCTTGTACGGTGATTTTCCCATAATAAATGTCGAAATTGCCATCAATGAATAAAACCAGCCTCTTGTCTGATCAATGCCCTCACAAATGAAGTCTGCCGGAAAAAGTTTGTCAAAGTCATCCTCATGTTCAAACGGATAGTGCCACTGTGCAAAAGGCATTGCTCCGGAATCAAACCAACAGTCTATTACTTCAGGAATTCTGGTCATAGGTTTGCCGCAATGGGAACATTTAACATGAACATCATCTACAAACGGGCGATGCAGTTCTACAGTTTCATCAATATTCTCTACAGCCTTTTCAACCAATTCCGCTCTGCTTCCGATACATTCCAAATGTCCACAGTCACATTTCCAAATAGGAATTGGCATACCCCAGTATCTGCTTCTTGAAATTGCCCAGTCCTTAACTTCAGAAAGCCAATTCCCAAATCTCTTCTCACCTACAAAAGGAGGAAACCAATTTACACTATTGTTATTTTCAACTAACTGTTCCTTCAGCCTGCTCATTTCAATATACCAGCTTGGCTTTGCATAATAGACAAGAGGTGTCCCGCATCTCCAGCAGTGGGGATAATTATGTGAGATTTTCTCTTTTGCAAAAATCTTATTATCCTTCGCAAGATACCTGATAATCTCCACATCAAGGCCTTCCTCCATTACGAAGTGCCCCTTCCAAGGTGTTTCTGTATATTCACCTTTTTCATCAACCGGCTGAAGCATCGGAAGATTATATTTTCTTCCGCACTGATAGTCATCTTCACCAAATGCAGGTGCAGAGTGTACGATGCCGGTGCCGTCTTCAATAGAAACATAGTCCATACAGGTTATAAAGAATGCCTTCCTGTCAGCTTTTACAAATGGCATCAGTTGTTCATATTCCATGTACTCAAGGTCTTTGCCCTTCATTTCTTCCAGAACTTCATAATTACTCTCACCCAGAATTTTATCTGCAAGAGCTTTTGCCAAATAGAAAACATTGCCTTTATCATCACCTGCAGTCATTCTAACCTTTATGTAATCGAAATCCGGACCAACTGTTAAAACAGTGTTTGCTGCAAGGGTCCAAGGGGTTGTGGTCCAAGCAAGAAAGTATTCGTTCTCTGCTCCGGTCTTTTTAAACTTAACCGTCAAAGTATTTACCTTCACATCTTTATAACCTTGTGCAACTTCATGGGAAGCAAGTCCGGTTCCGCATCTTGGGCAGTATGGTAAAATCTTATGACCTTCATAAATCATGTCTTCGTCAAAGAACTTCTTCACAATCCACCACTCTGTTTCAATATATTTATTGTCAAGTGTGATGTACGGGTCATCCATGTCCGCCATGTAACCCATTCTTTCACTCATATCTCTCCATAGTCCTGTATACGTGAAAACAGACTCTCTGCACTTTTTATTAAACTGACGAATTCCATATTCTTCAATTTCCTGTTTTCCGTTAATTCCAAGCTGCTTTTCAACTTCGATTTCTACCGGAAGACCGTGTGTATCCCAACCGGCTTTTCTATTAACCTGAAAGCCTTGCATAGTCTTATATCTATTGATAGAGTCTTTTAGGGTACGAGCCATAACATGGTGAATCCCCGGTTTTCCGTTAGCTGTCGGCGGTCCTTCATAAAATACGAACTGGGGTTTACCCTCTCTGGCATCCACGCACTTCTTCAGAAGGTTTTCCTCATTCCACTCTGCAACCTGTTCTTTTTGCACCTCTGCAACCGGTTTTTCTGATAATTTTTCAAACATACATATTCTTCCTTCCTCTTTTAGTCCGGATTAAAATCCGAATTATATTCAGATTTTAACACCTGCTTTTCACTGTGTCGGTCTGTACGGGGGCTTATACATCCCCGGTAAACCGCTCCTTCAGGTCTGTCCAAGGTCTATAAAAAAGCCCCTAACAGACACATTGTCTATTAGGGACGATCAATTCTCAACCGCGGTACCACCCTAGTTGTCATCCTCGTGTTCAAGGCGACCACTCATTAGTGTTGGACTCAGAAGTGATTTTCATACACCGGTTCACCGGATGGCTCTCACCTGCCCATCCTCTCTGTAAGGTTCTTACCCGAGACTACTGTCTTCATCACAGTCCATATATTAAATTCAATAATCCCGTTCATTATACGAGCAAAAAAGTGTCTTGTCAAGAAATTTAATATAGGTGTTTATCTTTACTTTCATCTGCGTTTTTAAATGTTGACATATCTATTGATAATGCCATTGCCTCCTCTATAACATAGTATCAATTTCCCCTGTCATTATTTTTAAAACATTTACATCAGTCTCTGACATTCCATTTTTTCCAACATAGCAAACATTGGAAATCGTTTCTTCGGCACTCTCTCCAAGCAGCCCTTCATCCAATCCAAATTCAAAACCGGCTTCCAGCATGTCCAAAGAAGTGAGCATGGCATCAAGAGCCGTGGCAAGTTTGGCTGCACAGGTGGATTTTGCACCGTCACAGATAATGCCCCCCACATTTACAAGTATAGATTCGATTACCTTTTCAATCTGTGGAACTTCCCATCCCTTTAGAAAAGCAATACCTGCTCCCGAAGCTGCCGCTGCCGATGACGCACCGCAAAAGGCTGATAAGCTTCCTATTTTTTTCTTAATATATATGGATACCAGATTACTTACCGCAAGTCCTCTGTAAAGTTTTTCTTCCGGCAAAAAATTCTCCTTTGCAAATTCAATTATAGGCAGAGATACTGCAAGTCCTTGATTCCCACTACCGGAATTTATGATAACCGGCATATTACAGCCTCCCATTCTAGCATCAGAGCCTGCTGCTACTTTACCCTTTACTCTCGACCCGAAGGAGGCATTTCCGTTTTTTATCAAGGTACTGCCTAAATTCGCACCGTATTTATTCGTCAATCCCTGCTTTGAAATTGCCGTATTGTATTCGACCTGCCTTTTGAAAATCCCTTCTATATCCTCGATGGGAACATTTGCAGCAAAATCAACAATATTTGCAATGCTCATAGGATATGCAATATGCTCATCAGCCTTACTGTCATTCTTCTTATCATAGATTACCTCACCATCCTTTAAAATCTTAATGATATTAGTATGGGTATCAGAAACTATTACTTCTGCACTGTGGATTTCATTCCCATTTTCATCTTCAAGTGACGCCACTATATCTATAAAAAGATTTTCTACCCCTTCTGCAAGAATGCAGCTGCAATAATCCGTTGCTGCAAGTCTTTTACACTCTTCTATGTCTTCCGGCTCAACACTTTTCAAAACATTCAGTCCGTCATTGCCGTCACCTGCTATGGCACCTAAAATCGCTGCAGTTGCAATCCCCTTATTATTATCAGAATTAGGCACTACCACTCCCATAACATTTTTTATTATATTTCCACTACATTTGGCTATCAATCTTCCGGGCTTCTCACCTAAAACCGATGCCGCTTTAGCTGCTGCGAAGGCAATTGCAATAGGTTCTGTACATCCCAATGCCGGAACCAACTCTTTATTCAGTATTTTTATATAGTCTGAAAAATATTTTCTATCCATACAAGCTCCTTATCAAATAAATTTATTATCCTTTATTTTGTTATTTATTACAAAAAAGTTCAATTTAAACCAACAATTTATATTCTACCACAATAATTTTAAAATGCTATACATAGATTACTATTTACCACTATTGCCAAATTATTTCACGCTGATTTCTCAATTTATAAAGCCATAATTTGCTTTATAGATTGATGAAAGTTCAGTAACAAAATATGTTTTAATTCAAATAAAATAAGCGCGAAAGGTCTAAAACTGCTATTATTGTCAATTTGCATGTGCTTTAGAAAGCAGGTGAAAAATATACGAAAATAAAATATAATTATTTAATAAAACTTGCATATTCACTACATTTATGATAGATTATTAGTCGAGCATTGATGCGGAGGATTGACCGAGTGGCTAAGGAGCTCGCCTGGAAAGCGAGTAGGGTGTAACAGCCTCGTGGGTTCGAGTCCCATGTCCTCCGCCAGGTCGAGCAGCTTTTCGAAGCTGCTCTTTTTTTATGCAATTCCAAGGGATCCGGCGATTGCAACGGTTTGCGGGTTTCAGAGCATCCGGTTTTGCACCGCATATAACCGCATACAACGGTATATAACGGCATGTTTTTTGAGGATTTTGATGGGAGAAAATGTGCGAATTCGCATATTTTTGAGAGTCCGTGGAACTTGAAGTTGCGGAGTGGTCACACCTGTTGGGAGCGATTCTGCGATTTCGCATAATTGAATCGGACCCTTTCAGTCCTTAATATCTGAGTATAGAAAAGTTCTGAGACAGGACCGGTAGCTGCTGCAGATCATACATTCAAAAGATATTGAAGGAGATGATACCGTATGCCCGATGAAATATATCAGAAAACCAATTCACTGTTTATTGATGAGCCGTTAACCTTACCGGATGACAAGGACGATGCTGGTCAGAAGAAAATTCATCTTATTCCAATCAGTGAGATAGATCCCTTCCCTAAGCATCCGTTCCATGTCAGGGAGGACGAGGATATGAAAATTCTGGTGGACAGCATCCGGATGAACGGCATCCTCACTCCAGCTGCCGTCCGGAAAAAAGACAACGGAAGGTATGAGCTCCTGTCCGGCCACCGGAGAAAGCGGGCCTGCGAAATTGCAGGACTCAGCACCCTACCCTGCAAAATCGTAGAACTGAATCAGGATGAAGCCGTCATCTTCATGGTAGACAGCAACCTGCAGAGAACAGAAATCCTTCCCAGTGAGAAAGCCTTTTCATATAAGATGCGGCTTGATGCCATGAAACGACAGGGAAAACGAACCGATTTAACTTCTGCACCACTGGAGCAGAAGTTGGAGTAACAAACTTCTCGGAATATTTTAGCCAATCAAATCGGTGAAAGTTCCGAACAAGTTCGCCGGTACATCCGCCTGACCCATCTCATTCCGTCTCTCCTGCGGATGGTGGATGAGAAAAAGATCGCCCTGCGTCCTGCCGTGGAACTGTCCTATCTTCCCCGTGAATGGCAGGAAGTCGTTGTTGCGGCCGTACATTATCTGAAACGAACTCCCAGCCACGCGCAGGCGAAGGAATTAAGGAAGCTGGCTGAAAGCAGCAGTCCCACCAGAGAAATGGTCTATCAACTGCTTGATGAGAAAAAACCGAATCAGAAAGACCGGATCATCCTGAAAACGGAGACGATCAGAACATATCTGCCGGAGAACCTTCCGGCTTCACAGCGTGAAGATTACATTATCAAAGCACTGGATCACTATGGCAAGTACCGGGCAAGGCGGGAACGGGCGAAGCACTCTCGTTGAGATATGAGAAGCATATTTACATGGGTCGGCTACAGGAAAAAATAATTTTCCACTTGCTTCCGTCATTCGCATAATTGCTGTCGGTGTATTTCTTCCTTATGATAAAAGAAAAAAGGAGGTCAGAAAGATGTTCGGAAACAAATATAAACTGAGCTACGATGAACGCAGAATCATCGTCCTTTGCCTGATCGAAATGAAAAACAAGCTGATACAGGAGAACCGCTACACCGATGCCATCGACGATCTCTTGGTAAAATTCCTTGACGATTAAGCTATCCTTTCAGCCGGAAGCTGAATACATGACCCTGCACAATCCGGTGCGGGGTTATTTTTTTATCCGGCTTTCGGAGAAAGGATAAGAGATGGCTACAACAAAGGAGACAATGAAAATTATTGCAATGGGGCTGGGAGAAACCGGAGCCCGTGAAACAGAAAGCTGCGCAGGCTGCCCGTTAGTGGATGCACTTGCCAGGAGAGCTGCAGAGAATTTTGCCGGTATGACAGAAGAGATGGATGAGGAAGTGGTCCTGGAGATCGTGCGCAAGCTGGAAACAGAGACCTGTTCGGATGAACCGGGTGCTATGATCGCCCTTCTCGGCAGGATCTTCCGCCAGAATGGAATGGAATCCGCTGCAGCGGAAATGGAGGCACTGGATTACTGCATCAGTGAAGTTCCTGATGCCTGCGAAGTATTTGCCGATTCATTCTTTGATGACGGATATGTTGACTGGTACTGCGTGGAAGGCTGGCTCCGTGACATGTTCCCCAGCAAGGACCAGAAGCTGCTAAGTTAGGAGGTCAGGAATGGCAAAATGCGAAACCATTGCGATCTGCAATCAGAAAGGAGGCGTGGGAAAAACCACCACGGCGCTGAATCTGGGCGTGGGTCTTGCCAGAGCCGGAAAGAAGGTGCTGCTCATCGACTCAGATCCTCAGGGGGATCTCACTCAATCACTTGGTTGGAATGGTGACGATCTGGAAAAATCTCTGGGCAGGCTGATGTACTTGGTCACCAAAGACTGCAAACCCATTGTGGAAGATACGATCCTTCATCACGAGGAAGGCGTGGATCTGATCCCGTCCAATCTGGATCTCTCTTCTAT
>AZKM01000007.1 GCA_000510425.1 Eubacterium nodatum ATCC 33099
GATATGTCCATTGATATCATTTTGTATAAATGGCATAAAATCAAGGTTTTTTATATCAGTTTTAGCCTTATTATCTAGTTTATTTCTGTTTATTAAATTTTTTGCAAGCATATTGCAAGCACGAAACTATTCCTTAACTTTCCAATATCCCGTCTTGTTAGAGCCTACTCGTTCTATATATTCATTTTCTTTCAAAAATCTAATGTTATTTTCGATAGCGGTTAATCCTATACCTATAATTTTGGATAATTGCGCTTGAGTTACATTAGGGTTGTTTCTTATTTCTTCTAAAATTTTCTTTCGCCTATCATTTAGAGGTCTCTTATCTCCCACTTTATTACTCACTTTATCCCCTACATTGTTAATCCAATTAAAAGGAATGTTAACTACAATTGAATTTTCTCTAAAATCAAACACATCTTTTCCATAGCTATCTATAATTTTAGGAACGCCCCTTCCTGAACGCTCGCTGATGTGAAGCTGCAAAAATATTTCCGACAGTTTTTGGTTAACAGGGATAGACTCACCCATATAAAACCCTTCAATCGTCTGCTTCGGATCAAGTGTGCCTCTTGAAAGAATCTCTATACGGTTACTATATACCGTAATCATCGGTGCATTTCCATCTATCCACTTATTATGAACAAAGGCATTTATAACCGCCTCTCTAAAAGCACTCATATCAAATAAAGCAACATCTTTTCTTGTAGTAATTCTTCTGCTTTCATCTGCTTGGATTATATTTATTACATCTGCATATTCCAAAACTTTATCTAAGCTTAACAAAATGCACGTGTTACCGAACTCTTTTACAGAATATAGAGGACTTGCTTTCGTTTCTCCACTAAATACCGACACTCTTACAGGTATATGGCTGTCATCCGACAACAATTGAGCCATCAAATTATACCTACCATCTTTAGTTAAAAGCCCAAGATTTTTCTTAAAAGTTTCAAATTTCAAAGAAATTCCTCTGCCTGCATAGTATGTAAACAATCTTTCAAAAGTTAAATCTTGATATTCAGATTCAATACTATCTATTGTTTTTTCTTTGTTGCTTAGTACTTCAAATAAATGAACTTCTCTATCAGGATATTTAGCAACACTCACTTTACTTGAACCTATTCTAATATATCTCATTCCATCAAAAGAAGTTGGAACATTTTTAGCTCCAGGAATTTCTAATAGAACTACCCTCTTATTATCAAAATCCACTTCATGAAAAGAAAAAACAATATCCGGTTTCAACTGCCTTGCTAAATAATGCTCTAATGGCTCACCTTTAACATCTACTCTATAATTAAATTTAGTTCCTAAAACTTCATGAGTTTCATTATTTACACCCCAAACAAGATACCCATATTCCTGTCTGCAAATTGCAGCTGCATTTGACAGCGCAGATATATATTCTCCTATTCCATGTGCTTCGTGCCAATTTTCTTTGAATTCAAACCACTCTTCTTCTGTTTGATGACTTATTAAATTTTTTATGATTTCAAAATACTTATTCATAGTTTAATCCCCCATTTTATTACCCACGTTTATTATATCATATATGGGGGATAAAGTGGGGGATATCTTTGTCATTTAACATGCCATTGTAAAATATTTTTTAATAATCAAAAGTTTCAATTACCTAAGGCAAAATCAAGAAAAAATTTCAGAAAATGCCAATCAAAAGACTTTTGCCGTTAAAAAGTATATTGGAAATATCCTTGACATTACGGGACATTAAAAGATACAGGCAAGTAAAGGCTTTGTTTGCCATTCTTCTTTACTCAGCAAGTTTTGGTGCTTTTTCTTTTTACGATTTACAGCTTCATCATAGCTTGGAAATTTCGGTGCTTTCACTGTATTCGCCCTCCTTATCCAACTTATCCTCCATGTCCAACTGTTTATTCGGGAACATATGGCTGTAATCCATCAACCTCAAACGCTTTAATAACGGTATGTCAGTTAAAGTTCCACCGGATATAAAATAAGCACAGAAAAAGCACATAGCTGAAAGATTTTTATGTC
>AZKM01000008.1 GCA_000510425.1 Eubacterium nodatum ATCC 33099
GGGCGGGGTTTTTCTTTCACCCCTCGTGAGAAGATTGGTGTTTATTATATCATATCCCTTTTCATATTGGCAAGTCGTTTTTTCCTTTTTTTATGATAAATTGCCATTTTTTATACACGGTAAGTTCTAAAATGAAGTTAGCCACCTAAAAGGAATTAGATAACAAAAAAGCATCTTTAAGCGATATAATTAAGTTGAAACCAAAAATCATATCATATTAAGGAGCTTAAAGATGCAAGAACATTATACACCAAATAATAAACATTTAACACTAAAAGAACGTCAATTAATCGAATTATGGACAAGTGAAGGGAAAAGTAATCGCTATATAGCTAAGCTGCTTGGCAAATCCCATCAGACGATAAACAATGAAATAAAAAGAGGAATGGTTTTACAGCAGTTGCGCTCCGGTCTTTATAGGCGAGTATACAGGACAGAATATGCACAAAGGAAATATATTCGGAATAGAAAAAAGTCTGTAAGACACATTAGATTAGATAAAGAGACATATAAGAGAATTAAATATTATCTTAAGAGGCATTACTCTCCTGAGATGATAGTTAACAAAGGCTATGTAGATGTTCCTGTATCGACCATATACTATTGGATTCACCAAGGATATTTAGGAAGCCAAAGGGACTGTCTGATATATCCACAAAAGCCAAAGAGAAAAAGACCTGTCAAGAGCGAGAAATTTAGAGGATTTGGAAAAACTATTGATGAACGCCCTGATTATATTAATGAAAGAACGGAAATAGGGCATTTTGAAATAGACACGGTAATATTGACACGCGAAAAAAATCAGTGTCTGCTTACAATGACAGATAGAAAATCAAGATATGAGATAATACGATTAATAAAAGATAAAACCGGTAAAGCCGTTAATGAAGCATTATCGGCTTTAATCAAAGAGTATGAAATAAAGTCAATAACAGCAGATAATGGAACTTAATTTGCTAGATTATCCGATGTAATCTCTAAAGATAATATTTATTATGCCCATCCATATAGCAGCTATGAAAGAGGAAGCAACGAAAATCACAATCGCCTAATTCGCAGACATTTACCTAAAGGTTCTAAAAACACCACCTCAGCTGAGGTGGCAAGAATAGAACTTTGGATAAACAAATATCCTAAAAGAATGTTTAATTATTTGACTCCGGAAATGATTTATCATTGTGGCTAACTTCATCTTGCAATATGCCATTTTTTATACACAAAGAGCGTGACCCACTTTCATAGGTCACGCTCTTGTCAGTTTCTAGATCAAACCTACTATTAAGAATCCGCCGCAAACAACAATTCCTGTAAATAATAGTGTAATCAAACAGTATCCCATAATATCTCTGGCAGATAGACCTGCAATACCAAGTGCCGGCAATGCCCAAAACGGCTGAATCATATTGGTCCATGCATCTCCCCAGGCAATAGCCATTCCTGTCAGTGAAGGTGAAACGCCCAAATGCTGACCTGCCGGCATCATAATAGGACCCTGCACTGCCCACTGTCCTCCTCCTGACGGAACGAACAGATTAACAATTCCTGCTGATAAGAATGTAAACAGAGGAAAAGTCACTCTATTTGATATTGAAACAAACCCGTTACTTATAAAACCGGCTAAAGAAATTCCGTTTTCGGGATTAGCTGTAATCATCATAGCCATGATTCCTGCATAGAATGGGAACTGAAGTATAATTCCTGCCGAACCTTTTGTTGCTTCTGTAATGGCCCTTACATAAGCTATAGGGGTCTTATGACAAATGATTCCCAGTATCAAGAATATAAAGTTTACTATATTCAATGTAATATTAAACCCGTTTTTGCCGAAATAAATTACCAGATACACAATACCTGCAACTGCAATGATTACAGATGGAATCCAGCTGTTTTCTATTTTTTCCGCAGGAGTAACCGGTTTTACATAAGGATAAACCTCTTCTTCTAAAAGTCCCGGATCTACAGTTATAACCTCATCCTTATCGGGATGCATTTTCGCATTGATGAATGGTAGGCATATCAATATTACTAATATTATTATCAAATTATATGGAGCAAATATAGTCGTAGAAGTAGGAAGAGCTTCTGTAACAGCGCCTCCCGTAGCCTTCATCAAGGCCTCTTTTCCCGGCGTTGCCAGTGCAAGAGGGATCGAACCGGAAAATCCGGCATGCCAGACAACAAAGCCGGAATATGCTGATGCAATAAGCAATCTGTAATCAACACCTTCAACCTGTCTTGCAATTTCTTTCGCAAGTATAGCCCCCACTACCAATCCGAAGCCCCAGTTAATCCAGCATGCAATCAAAGAGAAAAAAGTAACGATGAGGATTCCCTGTTTAGGACCTTTTGCCAGACTTGCAATTGAAGAAACAATTCCACGAACAACTTTCGCATTTGCAAGGGCACTACCCAAAACCAGAACTAAAGCCATCTGCATTGAGAAAAGTAATAATCCCCAGGCACCTGTTCCCCATGCCTCTACTAATGTAATCGGTCCCATTCCCGTTGCCGGCATAGCAGCAACAAAAACTATTACCGTCAGAATAATGCAGAAAATAAATGGATCCGGTAAGAATCTGTTTACCAGATGAACACAACCGTTTGATAGTTTTTTAAACATGTCTTCCTCCTGTCCTGATATCTTGAATGTAGACATCTAAAATAAAAAGTAATTACACTCTTATTTTATTCCTGCGTTAAAAGATTGTCAATATATTGTGTGGCTTTACTTCACATTTACTTCATATTTTCTTCATTTTTATTTTGAGATTTTTACGCATTTTGCCATAGACTTTTTTTATTTTACAATCGACAAGCCTTTAATTTTAATAGTAATTCCCGGCAGCTTCCTAAAATAAAAATATTCTCCTGCAAACTCCCCCGCATCACAACAATCTCCGGCAACCTACTAAAATAAAAAACTCTCCGGTCTCTTTCTAAAAATAATATCTGACAACTTCTCCCTCAAAGTCCATCTTGTTCACAGATAGGGCGTTCACCTCTTTGAAAACAATTATAGTCTGATCTGAGTTTTGCCTCTCTATCGTCCTTATGGCTTTTCTGCCTTTACTCTCCAGGATTTTTTCTCTCATGCGGTGTTCCATTACCATAAGCGGATACCTGCCATTGGCAGCAGTCATTCTCTCCAGGCTGCCCGCGCATATATATATTCCAAATGTCTTTAACATATCCTTTGTTTCTTCATTGCAGACATTCAGTCCATAGTCCCCATACAAAGGAACATCCAGCCCTCGAAAGACTTCAAGCCAGCCGATATTTCCTATATATATACCACAGTCTTTACAGTGGGTGCATATTGTTTCTAAGTTATTTTTTACAAAACTTTCTTCGCTGCCTCGACTTACATTTGATATGTATGGAATTACATTCCTACTTTTTAATTCTTCATAATGTCTTTCAAAATCCACAATCGGGATGATGTCATACACAGGCAGGTTCACATGAATTTCTTCCTCTCTGTGCAGAACATAACTTTCCCAGTCATAAAAATATTTTTCAAACCTCTTTGGGCTTTTCTCAGGTTTATGGACAGTATAACTGAATTTTTTCGATTTACGCCTTACCACCAAGGCCTCTGCCAGCTTCTCCAAAAGACTGCGTCTAAGATGATTCATTCCGGAAACCCTTAAGTCAACTTGGGCACTGCCTGTAAACCTCACATTTTTAACCTCAAAAGGCGTATTTCCACTTTTTTTCATGGCGGCTATAAATTTCTCCATATTCAAAGTTTTGTCCGAAGTGACAATATCTGTTTCTACTTCACAGGAAATTCCGTTCCCATGATTTGCCTTTATCCTCAATTTCCCTTTTTGACTTATTGCAATTATATCTACCTGTGTTTTTCTTTTCTCTTTACTGCTGCCATCCAGGGAGATTCCTTTATAACTTCGTCTTATTTCATCCAGTTGTTCTTTCTCAGATATTCTGTAAATCAGATCTCCGGGATTCACTGTTCCTTTCAGATCCCCGATTCTAAGTCCCTTGGGAAGTTTCTTATAATAAGTTACAATATTACCTGCAAAGCTTCCGGAAGCTGTCTTGCCACTTTGTGGTCTGATTTCAATTCCATCGCCTAAAGATAAGTTTTTAAAAAGCTTTACATCAACTAAATCTGTACCCTTAACTTTTTTCTTGACCTCCCCGATCAAAATCCCATTATGTTTAGGAATATTTTTTGACATCAACCTGTCGTCACTGTTGCCTTTAAAATATTGATCCGTAAATCCTCCACGGTTAAAAATCTGTTCAAGAGCATTACGATCCCCAGCACTCACCTCATAGTATCCGTTACGATAATATTCGTCTAAATACTTTCTGTATATGCCTACAACCACACCAACATACTCCGGCGATTTCATTCTCCCTTCTATTTTCAGAGAAGCAACGCCCGCTTCAACCAGCTTTCCTAAATGGTCAATCAGGCTTAAATCCTTAGGACTTAGAGCATGACTCCCCTTCTCCATCAATCTGACATCTTCATCAAAAGAATTATACCTTAGTCTGCAAGGTTGTGCACACTCACCTCTATTGCCGCTTCGCCCTCCAAAAGCACGGCTCAACTGACACTGACCGGAGTAGCATATACAAATAGCACCGTGCACAAAAGTCTCAATTTCAGTTTCCGTATTGGCGCAAATAAATTTTATCTCCTCACAGGATAATTCTCTTGATAAAACAACTCGTCTAAATCCCATGCGTTCGGCAGCTTTTACCCCATCAAGTGAATGTACTGTTCCCTGAGTTGAAAGGTGTAAAGGAAAATCCGGCAAGTTCTTATAAATTAAAGAAGCAAGCCCCAAATCCTGAACGATTAAGGCGTCTACTCCGGTTTCATAAAGAAAGGTTGCATATTCAAGTGCGTCCCGAAGTTCATCATCCCGAAGCAGAATATTCATGGCAACATGAACATCTACCCCTCTCTTGTGGGCAAAATCAACAGCTTTTACCAACATTGCATCATCAAAGTTTCCCGCCTTCATCTGCTATAAATTGCTCTACTCCCCCTGCCGGTGCCAGTAATTCAACTTTTTTATTATTTTTCTTTTTCATTTTGATTCTCACTATTTAATGCCTGCCGTTCAGGTTTAAAAACAGATTATGTGTAGTCAGCAGAACCCGAAATCAATACATGCCAGGCATTTCGTTATTTATTAAGGGGAGTTTATGATACATCTACTGAAGTTCATGCCCGATACTTCAGTTCTTGATGTAGAAACATCACCCTGATACTAACATGATATTTATAAAAAACCGAAGGCGAACTGTCACCTTCGGAGTTTAATAGTCTTTAGTTATACATAAACTTATGCTTTGAAAACTGTACCGGTTTTACCTTCCAAAGCTTCAACCGCTTTGTCCAAAGAAGTTATAATAGCTTTCTTTGATGGGTTTGACCTTATAAATTTCATAGCAGCCTGTACCTTCGGAAGCATACTTCCCGGTGCAAACTGTCCTTCTTCAATATATTTCTCAGCATCAGCCATTGTTAATTCTCCCAGATTTTCCTGGTTTGGTTTATTAAAGTTAATTGCAACCTTCTCGACTTCTGTAAGAATCATCAATGTATCAGCATCAACTTCCTCTGCCAGAAGTTCTGCACCGAAGTCCTTATCAATTACTGCTGCAACGCCCTCTAAAGAACCGTCGGCTTTTTCAATTACCGGAATTCCGCCGCCGCCAACAGATACCGTTATTGTTGTAGGCCACAGCCTGCGAATAGCATCAATTTCTACGATTTTTTTAGGAATGGGAGAAGCCACAACCCTTCTCCAGCCTCTTCCGGCATCTTCCTTAATAGAATATCCCTTCTCTCTTTCTAAAGCCTTTGCTTCTTCTTCAGAGTAGAATGGTCCTATCGGCTTTGTAGGATTCTTGAATCCCGGATCATCTCCATCCACCACAACCTGGGTTTCAAGTGTAGAAACCGGAACCGGATGATTTCTCTGCACCAGAGCAAATCTCAGCGCCTGCTGGATATGATAACCGATATATCCCTGTGACATGGCACCGCAAACATCGAAAGGCATTGCCGGAGTCACTTCTTTAGCTGTTTCTGAAGCTAAAAGAATTCTTCCTACCTGTGGGCCGTTTCCGTGTACGATACCGACTTCATAACCCTTGCAGCTGATATCAGCAATGTATTCGCAAGTCTTTTTTACTACTTCAAGCTGAGCTTCTGCCGTTGCTTCGCCTTTTCCCGATTGAAGTGCGTTCCCACCCAGCGCAATTACAATTTTTTCTGCCATTAAATTTATCTCCTATTTTCTGGTTTTTTATAAGTCGTCTCTGTTAACAGGACAAGACATACAGCGAGGACCTCCTCTTCCTCTCGAAAGTTCGGCACTTTCAATTTCAAGAACCTTGATTCCTTTCTTGTCCAACAAATCATTTGTTACATAGTTTCTATTATAAGTCACTACTGTTCCCGGAGCAATTGCCAGAGTATTTGATCCGTCATTCCACTGTTCTCTCTGAGCTGCCATAAAGTCAGTACCTCCGCAACGGATAAGATCAACTGCAGGTACATTTAGAACCTTAGCCAGCAGATGACTCAATTCATCTGTAACGGACTTGTAGTTAAGCTGTCCGTCTGCACCCATTGTAACTTCAAACAACTGCAGAGGTCCTTCGATTTCCGGATGAATTGTGAACTTGTCATAGTCAACCATCGTAAACACTGTATCAAGATGCATGAACGCTCTCTTCTCAGGAATCCGGAATACGATTACCCGCTTAAAGGTTGAGTTCTTAAGAACATTTGAGGCAAAGTATTCAATTCCCGATGCCGTTGTTCTCTGTGACAGGCCAATGGCTACCGTTTCTTTGTTGAGTACCAGAACATCTCCACCTTCGATTGAGTGCGGACCGTTGTAGTCGTACCAGAGCTGTGAACCCTCCGGTGCAAAGTCCTTGTTGTAATTGTACATATACTGAAGAAGTATTACTTCTCTTCTTCTTGCAGGTGTACTCATGTGATGCAGATTCAGCCCGTTACCTATACAAGCACCCGGATCTCTTGTAAAATACAGATTAGGCATCGGGTCCATGTAAAACGGATAATCATCTGTTACCAAATCTGAAAGACTCTTAGCTTCAAATTCTTTGATGTCTTCCTTTCTGACTCCGGCGATAATCTTTGCTACCATTTCCTTTTCAGGCATAGCATATAGATAATCGAAAATAGCTTCACGGATACCTTGAGAGTTTAAGTCACTTTCAGATAAAATATCATTTAGGAAAGCCTTTTTTACTTCAGGATCTGCAATAGCTTTTGCCGTTTCATCAACATAATATATGACTTCAACCCCATTATCCCTCAGAAGCTGTGCAAAAGCGTCATGCTCCTTCTGTGCCTGCTCAATATATGGGATGTCATCAAATAACAGCCTTGCAAAGTTATCAGGTGTAAGCCCTTCAACCTCTGCTCCGAGACGGTGAAGTAGAACCTTATTCAACTTACCGATTTCGGAAAAATTATGAATTCCAGGATACATAATAATTCTCCTTTACTTTTTATAATATGTCCTCAACAATTTATCTTTCTTATAAATACCGCTAAATACTTATTTTTAGCCTATTGTCGCTACAATTACCGCTTTAATAGTGTGCATTCTGTTTTCTGCTTCATCAAAGGCTACAGAATGTCTGCTCAGGAATACTTCATCGGTAACTTCACGAATATCATATCCGAGGTCTTTCTGTTCCTTTGACATTGTCGTATCAAAGTCGTGGAAGCTTGGTAAACAGTGCATAAAGATTACATCAGGATTTTCTGTCTTGTCCAGGAACTCTTTTGTAACTTTAAAAGGTGTCAAAAGCTTAACTCTTTCAGGAATCTGGTCTTCTTCTCCCATTGAAGCCCAAATATCCGTGTAGATTACATCCGCACCCTTCAGGCAGGATTCATCACTGCTTACGCTGATTGAAGCACCTGTTTCTTTTGCAACTTCCTGTGCCCTTGCAAGAACATCTTTATCAACTTCTGCTGCCAGTTCTTCCGGTCCGTAAGCTACAAACTCCATGCCCATCTTCGCACAACCGTACATCCATGCGTATGCCATATTGTTTCTGACATCGCCGACAAAAACAACCTTAACCTTATGCAGCGGTTTAGCAACATGTTCTTCTATAGTAAGAAGGTCAGCCAAAATCTGTGTAGGGTGATCAACATCTGTAAGACCGTTCCAAACCGGAACACCTGCATTGTCTGCCAGTTCCTCTACAACGCTCTGCTTAAATCCTCTGTATTCAATACCGTCATAAAATCTTCCCAAAACCTTTGCTGTATCGGCAATAGTTTCCTTTTTGCCCATCTGTGATGATTTGCTGTCAAGGAATGTTACACCTGCGCCTTCGTCCATAGCCGCCACTTCAAACGCACATCTTGTTCTTGTCGATGTTTTTTCAAACAGAAGAACGATGTTCTTTCCTTTAAGAACATGGTTTACAATTCCTGCTCTTTTCTTAGCCTTGAGATCATGTGCCAAGTCAAGCATGTAGCGAATTTCCGTAGGTGTGAAATCCATAAGTGTTAAGAAATGTCTTCCTTTCAAGTTTACTGCCATTGTTTTTCTCCTTTTTGTAGATTTATTAACTAAAATTTATCGTCTTCCGATATTGTCAATAATACTATATCAAATATACATAAAAAAGTACCAGTTTCTCTTTTATTTTAGGTACCAGTGCTTTCTCTTCTCAATTTTATTCTTTTTATTTAAATTTTATTCTTTTCTTTACATATTTTTCTAATCAACCTGACTAATCTGTCAGCACCTTCTGCCAGCCAAATCTCCGATTCATAGGAAAAATTCAATCTGATGTTTTCCTTTCCGCCATTTCTCAAAGGATAAAAAACTTCTCCGGGAACTATGCTGACTCCCTGCCTGGAAGCCTCTTTTGCAATTTCCATCCCCCGCACACCCGGAGGAAGTGTTACCCAGACATACACACCGCCGTCAGGCTTGGTGAAGCTGATGTCTATATCTGACAGAAGCTCAAGTTTCGAGCATAATATATCACGATTCCTTTTAGAATGTTCCCTTATATCTTCTATACGCTTATAATATCTGCCGTCTTTAATGTTGCGGGCAATCAAAAGCTGGTTCAGCCAACTTATGGAAATCACATGAATTGATACAAGATAACTTAAACTGTGAATAATTTTTTTATCGGCTACTACCGCCGCAATAGATATACCCGGAAGGAAAGTCAAAGAAAATGAATAAATATAAATTACAATTCCCGTCTTATCCATGGATTTTATTGAAGGTGTAGGTCTTTTTTCGTAGTAGATTTCCGACCCTGCGTCCTCTTCAACTATTGGTATCATGTAATTCTCTGCTAACTCAAGAAGCTTTTGTCTCCTCTGCAAACTCATTATCCTTCCTGTCGGGTCATGGTAACTTGAATTTACATATATGAATTTCGGTTTCTTATTCTCAATCAATCCATGCAGATGATCCACCATCATGCCATCTTCATCCATAGGGATTGGATATGCTTCACACCCGGCAAGCTGAATTACACGGTATATATCCGGCGAGCAGGGTTCTTCCACAAACACACAGTCCCCGGGATATAATAAGGTTGTTATTATAAAATCCAAAGCCTGATTTGTTTCTGTCAGTACCTGAATCTGAGTTGCATCTGCGTTTATCCCTTTAAGCCTGAAAAAATCACCTAATGTTCGCCTGAAAAAAGGATCCCCTTGATACGGCGCCATATAAGCCGGCAGCAGATTGCTCGACTCCATTATCTTCTCAATATCCGCCCCTAAATCCTCTTTAGGGTAAACAAATGGAGGCATCCCGGTGGAAAGAGAAATGCCGGAGCCCTGAGAAAATTCTTGATAAATATCATCGTAAATTTCTTCCATATCCTGATATTCATCTTTAATAAAAGAACTCCAATTAAAAGGCACACCTGAAGATGTTTTATACAGACCATCGTTATGTTTTCTGTAAGAAACTCTGTATCCCTTACCCTGCACCGATTCTATAAGACGCATATCCTTCAGGTTGTTATAGGCTCTGATTACCGTGTTTCTGTGAACATCAAGCATTGCTGCAAGTTTTCTTTCCGAGGGCAAAATTGCACCGTCTGCCAACTCGCCGTTTAAAATCATTCTCTTTATTTTATCAACAATCTGATGATAATATGGAATTTTCCTTTTCTTATTTAAGGTTATAGGCATTTTTAGAACTTCTCTCCATGAAACTGATAATAGCAAACTTCCATTCTTCCGTTAAATAGCTTTCTCCTTCTGTCAGCCTTACGACCGAAGATTTTATTCTCAACAGTCCTGTCTGAAGTTATCATAAAAAGAGACCATGTAGGATTCTCTCTGTAAAAATCCTTCAGGAAGCTATAAATCCTCTTTATCTGTTTTCGGTCTCCAATCCTCGCTCCATAGGGAGGGTTAGTTATTATAATTCCTCCTTTTTCTCCGGCTCCCAGACTTGTTATATCTGCTCTCTTAAAATCTATACAATCCGAAACACCGGCTCTGTCTGCATTTTCCTTTGCAGCGGTTACTGCCCCTGAATCTATATCTGCAGCATATATTCTAACATCCGCTTCATGCTTTATTGCTTTTCTTGCACTTATTCGCTCCTCTTTCCATATATGCTTGTCTATCAACTCCCACTCCTCCGATGGAAAACTTCTGTACAGACCGGGGGCAATATTTTTGCAAATCAAGGCAGCCTCAATTGGAATAGTTCCCGAACCGCAACACGGATCCACTAAAAGCCTTCCCTCTTTCCAAAATGAAAGCGAAACCATTGCAGCAGCAAGAGTTTCCTTAATCGGAGCGGCAACATCCGATGTTCTGTATCCTCTCTTGTGCAGTCCGACTCCGCTGGTATCCACCATCAAAAGAACATGATCCTTCAGTAAAGAAAACTTCACTCTGTACTCTGCACCGGTCTCCTGAAAAACCTCTATTCCATAAAAGTCTTTCATTCTTTCAACGATTGCCTTTTTCACTATACTTTGACAAGCCGGAACGCTATGCAAAACAGACTTTGCAGATGTTCCTATCACCGTAAATCTGCCATCAAGCGGAATCAGTTCTTCCCATGCAATTCCCTTTGTCTGCTGAAATAACTCTTCAAAGGTATCCGCATCAAATTCTCCCATCAAAAGCATCAGCCTGTCTGCACTTCTCAGCCACAGGTTCCCCCTTACTATCGCTCTTTCATCTCCCCAAAACTTTATATGGCCGTTTTCGGTGCTTATAATTTCATATCCCAAGCTTTGAATCTCTCTTTTTACCACGGCTTCAAGCCCGAAGCTTGCAGTGGCGACTAACTTCAGTCTCATTTTACCTCCATATTAAAGCATAAAGCTCCCCACGCAAAACAAAGACATGGGGAGTTTTCTCTCTTTATTTCTCAAGGACATATTTACCCTTGTATTCCTTATATTTCTCTTGAAAACGAGTGTCATCAATTGATCTTATCTGGTTTAGATAATCATGTGGGTCAAAGGAAGATTTTTCCTTTTCTATTACTGCAATGGCAATATTTGAGCAGTGATCGGAAACTCTCTCATAATTATTTAGAATATCTGAAAGAACGAATCCGTTCTGTATGGTGCATTCCCCCTTCTGCAAGCGGGCAATGTGATGTCTCTTGATCCGCTCAACCAGTCCGTCTATAACCTGTTCAAGAGGTTCAACCGTAACTGCCAGTTCCAAATCATCCCTGTGAAAGGATTCTATTGTCATATCTAAAATTTCATCCAAAGCCTTTGTAATTGTTCTGAGTTCTGCTCTGCCGGCACTTGAAAAATCGACCTTTTTCTCACTGATTTCTTGACCTACACCTGCAAGATTTCTGGCATGATCACTTATTCTTTCAAAGTTACCTATGGTGTGAAGCATCTTTCCGATAGTTTTAATATCTCTGTCCGACAACTCACTTCCCGAAAGCTTTACTAAATACGAGCCTAAATGATCCTCGTAAATATCCACATCCTGCTCAATGCTCTTGACCTTTTCCGCCTTTTCTTCATCGTAAGCAGTAAGTATTTCCATGGCAAGTTTCATAGATTTTCTTGCCATATCAGCCATATCATTGATATGTTTGGTGGCTTCGGCAATTGCTACCGTAGGAGTTTTTAGCAGACGCTCATCCAAAAATGCAATCGGTTCTTCTTCCTTCGTCTTCACCAAATTCACTGCAATCTTCACTATAATCTGTGTAAAAGGAAGTAATAAAAGGGTAGTTGCAATATTGAAGATACTGTGACAAAGGGCTATTCCAACAGGATTGATAACCTTCGATGCAAAGGCAAAATCAAAGATGGAATGCAGGCCATAAAATATCGCCATAAAAATCACAGTGCCTATTATGTTAAAGGAAATATGTATCACTGCTACTCTCTTGGCACTGCGACTGACTCCGATACTTGAAATAACCGCAGTCGCACAGGTACCTATGTTTTGACCCATGATTATAGGAAATGCCATACCGTAGGTTATCCCTCCGGTAAGTGAAAGAGCCTGGAGCATACCCACCGATGCGGCGGAGCTTTGAATTACGGCAGTCACCACAAGCCCCGTTAAAATACCCAGCACAGGGTTATTAAATGCTGTAAGGATGTCCATGAATTTAGGTGATTTGGCAAGTGGACTGACAGAACCGCTCATCATAGTCATACCATACATCAGAATAGCAAAGCCTATGAATATAGTACCAATATCTCTTCTCTTACTGGTCTTACAAACCATTATCATAACGATTCCGATAAATGCCAGCAAAGGTGCAAATGATTCAGGTTTCAACAGCCTGACAAAAACATTATCACTGGAAACTCCTATCAAACTCATAATCCACGCCGTAACGGTAGTTCCCACATTGGAGCCCATAATAACTCCAACCGTGTTGGAAATATCCATAATACCTGAGTTCACAAGTCCAACCAGCATTACCGTAACTGCAGAAGAACTCTGAATAGCAACGGTAATTACAGCTCCCAGAGCCAACCCTTTGAATCTGTTGGAAGTCATTTTATTCAAGATGTATTCCATCTTGCCCCCCGCAACCTTCTCAAGGCTGTTCGACATCTGGCTCATGCCGAACATAAAGAATGCCAGCCCTCCGAAGAGGGTGAAAAAAGAAAAAATATCCATATTATTTTATTCTCCGCTCAAACATATATAACATCTCATCATATTCTATATTATCAATGAAGAAGTTGCAAATCTTTTTCATGGTTTTCAAGCTTCTGCATGGTATACTCTATCGCTCCGTCTAAAATAACAAAAAATTTATCAATCCATTTATTATAGGTCTCATCCATGCCCCCTGCAACCCACTCGGTCATAATCCCCATAAGTGAGGCCGTAAGCATCATTACCATAAAGTCAATATCTTCATCTGAAACATGATAATCTTCGGAAATCTTCTTTACAATGCCTGCAATCGACGGTTTTGCCATGGTTTCCATATACTGCTCAAGTTGTTTTCTGCTCAGGGAATTATATACATTTATTATAAAATTCTTTTCTAAAAGCAAGCTGTCCATAAGACTTAAAATTACATCCTGCCAGTTTTCCGTGGTAAAACCTTCATCTGCGTACTTTTCCAACTCATGAATAAAGATCCATTCTACAAGTTCGTAAACATCGTGAAAGTGATAGTAAAAAGTCTGCCTGTTCACACCACAATCGTCCGTTATGTCTTTAACCGTTATTTTATTCAGCGTTTTCCTGTTCAAAAGTTTTTTAAGCGATGCCGCCAAGGCATTTTTCGTTATATCAGACAACTCATTCCCCCGCTTTCAAACTATCTCTCAATCTTCTAAGCTCTCTTGTCAACCTATTTATCTTGTTTATCCTATGACAAACTGTATATGCATTTTCCTCTCTGTACAGCAAAATCCTATTCAATGTTTTAGATAAATCTTCGCAAAGCTCATCAGTTTTTTCAATAAATTCTTCTTTCGACATCTCCGTGAGTCCAATTTTTAATAAATCCAAGTCATAGTGATACTCCATGCCAAAAAGCTCATGCACCTTGCCTGAAAGTTCTCTTTTAAATTCATTTATGAAAAGATTATAAGCTCCCGGGCAGTTTTCTGCACGATTTTTTATATCGCCCAAAGTAAGCTCAATCTGATTAAATCTCGCATCCAGCTCCTTATACTCCATATTCATGGCTTTCCAGTAAAAATTCAACTGAGAAATTCCATCGTTTATAAGGTCATAAAGTTTCTTTGAGGTTGAATCCTCCATTATTTTTTTAGGGTTCACTCTAAGATCGCTTATAATTGCATTTTTAAGCCCTTCCATGCCTTCACCTGTCTTGGCACTTACAGGGAATATCTTGATATCTTTTTCTCCCATAAGTTGAGAAAGTACCATTTCGCAATACTCCAAGTAGGTATTGAGTTCCTCTGGACTAACTGTATCTACTTTATTTACGGCAAAATAGAACCTGGCAGCAAACTCCCTTGCATTTTTTAGAAAATCGATTTCAATCTGGTTTATCGGGCTGTCTACAGATAATAAGAAAATTACTGCATCGCTTTCTTTCATATGGTCATAGGCAACTTCTGTATTATTCTTGTGGAAAGAGCCTACTCCGGGAGTGTCAACGAAAGTAAGACCCTCGCTTAAAAATTCTGATGGTGAGTGAAGGATAACCTCCTTAATTTCAAGCTCATTATTCTTATTTTCCTGCTCACTTATATAAATATGTAAATCCTCAAAGGCAACTTCTTCAACCCTTCCATTCTCAAAACAAACTTCAGCCTTTTTTTCACCGTAAGCCACCTTTGTTACTGCGGATGTAATGGGAACAATTCCTACGGGAAGGATTCTGTCTCCTAAAATACTGTTTGCCACAGCACTCTTTCCTCTTTTGAACTGTCCAATAACAGCAACGGTCATATCCTTTTCCTGAAGTTTTCTTCTAAGATTTTCCGCTCTTGAAAACTCTCCTGAAACAGCTTCTTCCTCTGCAAGAAGCTCACAAACTCTCTCAGTTTTTTCATATATATCCATGTCCTTTACAGGCTTTCTCCACATACAATTCCCCTTTAGCTCTACATATCCTGCATATACCGTAAATCCTATAACCTGAACAGCGTATCATAATGCATAAATTTCTGCACCTATAATCAATACAAATATAAGCTGCCATATCATAGAATTATCATCTCATATCCTATGCAAATACAAAAAATATAAATCGAACACGGTAATTATATCATATTTTAACATCTTTATAAAAGGAAACATTAAAATTTATCTCATATCCAAAAAGGCGACCGTCAGATAGTTTCGATCGCCTTTTCATCCTTAATCATATTATCCGTGGGTACGAATTTATGATGTTTCATTTCTATTATATTGTCTCTTTAGATTCCTACAGCCGGCTTCTTCTCAGTTTTCTGAATGTGAATATTCCCATAAATGCCGTTACTGAAAGAAGTAACATCAGTATGTATGGAATAAGTCTATTGCTGTCTCCCGTCTCAGGGTTTGTAACATCCTTAGGGGTATGGGTATTGGTGATTATTATATTTCCATGATTCTTATCATCCACCTTCACCGTATAGCCCTTAAGCTTTCCTACTTCCTTCACAGTGTACTTTATGTCTTTTCCATTCTCCTCCTTCTGAGGAAGGTCTTTCCAGGTGTAAGTCCACTTATTTTCTGCCTTCAGCTGTACAGCTTCTCCCTTCTTCTCTCCATTGGCATAGAGCTGCACTTTGATGCTGTCAGGTCTTATCTTGTCCTTATCGTTACTGTCATTCCATCTCTTGGTTACCATTACAGAAGTTTTCTTTGGAGTATAGCTGTTTTCGATGTCATATCCCTTTATATCTGTACTGTATCCCTTAACGGTATTTTCCGTTACAGTGTATTCTATCTCCTTTCCTCCCTCATACTTTGGAAGATCTGTGAAGCTGTATTCCCAGTTGGTATCTGCCGTAGCCTTAGCTTCCTTTATCTTCTTTCCGTTTGCAAGAAGGTTTACCGTTATTTCCTTTGGACGGTTTCCATCCTGGTTATCTCCGTCATTCCAGGTCTTCTTTCCTTTGATTTCCGTTGTTTCCGGTGTATGGCTGTTCAGTATCCGGATATTTCCTATATTGCTGTTATCTATTTCCGTGGTATATCCATCTACCTTTGTAACTTCTTTTACCTCATACTTTATGTCTTTTCCCTTTGCCTTCTTAGGAAGCTTTGTCCATGTATGAGTCCAGCCATTTCCTTCGCTAAGCTCTACTTCATCGCCTACCTTTTCATTATCTCCATAAAGCTGAACCTTGATGCTCTTTGGACGCTTTCCGTCCTGGTCGTTTGCATCATTCCAGCCCTTGGTTACCGTTACACTTGTTTCTTCAGGTGTATAGCTGTTTTTGATATTATGACCGTTAATTTCAGGAGTATACTCTGCTACTGCATTTTCCGTTACGGTATACTTTATCTCCTGTCCTTTTTCATACTTCGGAAGGTCGGTAAAGCTGTATTTCCAGTTAGTATCTGCTGTAACTTTAGCTTCCTTTACTTTTTTTCCGTTTGCAAGAAGGTTTACCGTGATTTCTTTAGGTCTCTTTCCATCCTGGTCGTCTGCATCATTCCATGTCTTTTCTCCTTCGACCTTGGTTTTCTCAGGCGTATGTTTATTACAGATGATTATATTTCCTGTATTGCTGTTATCTATATTTGTAGTGTAGCCGTCTACCGTTCCTACTTCCTTCACAGTGTATTTTATGGTCTTTCCTGCCTTTTTCTCCGGAAGGTCATTCCATGTATGAGTCCAGTTTCCGTCTGTTAGCTCTACTTCATCGCCTACCTTTTCATCATCTCCGTAAAGCTGCACCTTGATGCTGTTTGGACGCTTTCCGTCCTGATTGCCTGCATCATCCCATCTCTTGGTTACTGTTACACTTGTTTTTCCGGGTGTATAGCTGTTTTTGATGTTATAGCCGCCATTACTGCTGAAATTATATTCACCAACAGGATTTTCGGTTACAGTGTATTCTATCTCCTTTCCTCCCTCATACTTCGGAAGGTCGGTAAAGCTGTATTTCCAGTTATCGTCCTTGGTTACCGTTTTTTCCGCAACCTTTTTCCCGTTTGCAAGGAGATTTACGGTGATGCTTGTAGGACGCTTTCCGTCCTGGTCGTCTGCATCATCCCAGGTCTTTTCTCCTTCGACCTTGGTTTTCTCAGGCGTATGTTTATTACAGATGATTAAATTCCCCTGACTGTCTTTACCATACGATGTGGTATAATTATCTATTTTCCCTACTTCTTTTACAGTATACTCTATAGGGTTTCCTGCTTCATTCTTTGGAAGCTTTGTCCATGTATGAGTCCATTTATTTCCTTCGTTGAGAGTTACTTCATCTCCTACTTTTTTATCATTTCCATATAGCTGTACCTTGATGTTCTCAGGGCGCTTTCCATCCTGGTTGTCTGCATCGTCCCATTTCTTGGTTACCTTTACACTTGTTTCTTCAGGCTTATAGCTATTTGTAATATTGTAACCTTCAACTTTGGATTTATAATCTTTCACAGGTTCTTCTTTTACTGTGTATGTAATTTCTGTACCTTTATCATCATATTTAGGCAAACCCGTGAAGCTGTACTTCCACTTGCCGTTTTCATCAGGTCTTACATCCGGATTTTGAATAGGATTTCCGTTAGCAAGAAGAATTACTGTTATTTTATCCGGGCGTTTTTTATCCTGATTGTTATTATCATTCCATTTCTTTTCGCCGCAGATGTTTATCTTAGGATTTTTTTTGTTTTTAATAGTCTTCAACACTGCTTTATCCGCACCAAAATCAGCCGGTGTAACATGAATATCCGAGTCAAGAGGGATATATCCCTCAGGTGCTTTTTTCTCCCTTATTGTATAATTATCCTTTAGTAGTCCGCCCAGGCTGCCGTTTCCATTACTATCTGTAGTAATTTCTCCCACCTTTGCATGCGAGGAATTTCTGATAACCTCAAAAACTGCACCTTTTAGGTTTTGACCGTCTTCACTTTCCTTATGAATTTTTATGGTGTAGTTATATCCGTTTGCTTCGCCTCCCGACTGCTGATAAGTGGCTTCAACCACCGTATTTATGAGTACCTGACCATTCGTTTCTCCAAAAATTCTATTTTTAATTTTTTCTTGGTTTACAGGTGTATATCCAAGCTTCACATCATACTTAATAGCATAGCCCTCACCTTGAATATTATTAAATCGAACCGTAAAGCTGTTCCCGCTATATGTTATCGGTTTGAATTGATTGGTTACATCGATTTCGTTTTTCAGGGTATAATATCCCCCTCCTGCAGGAAGCTCCCACTTACCTTTCTTGATCTGAAGACTTTCTTTAAGATAAGAAACCGATGGAGATTCAAGAGTATCCTTCACACTGATATATGGGAAATTACCACCTTTTGCGTTGACACGAATACGACAGTGAAGAATCGTCGGGTCATCTTTATCGAAAAAACTCCACTTCATAAGTGATTCATCAGGGCTGTCTCCCTGTATCCCCTTGTAATCCAGCTCACCCAAATCAAAAGAAGCTCCGTTGCCCATCGTAACTTTAAGATGCAACTTCTTCGCGGTTTTAACAATATTTGAATCAACTATAACTGTAACATGCAGAGACCCCGTAATGTCAGAGTGAGACTCCACATAGTCCGTATAGGTCATAGTAATAGTTTTAGTGGCAGGATCAACTACCACATTGGCAATAGTATCTCCATTTGCATTTTTAACTGGGAAAGTTTCTTTCTTGTAAATTTCAAGTTCCTTCGGCACTGGGATAACTGTTTTGTCCCCGGTATGAACCTTATTATTAGGCAAAGAAAACTTAGCCACAAACTGCATCTGTTGCCCATAGCCTATAGACCCTACCGGCGTTGTCAAGTCTTCTTTTGTCAACTTGACATCAGTGATAACATCATCATGCTGAGTCTCTGCGAAAGCCTGTCTCATCACAGGTGTCATGCCTAACAACATTAAACAAGACACCATGACTACCAACAATTTTTTACCTATAATTTTGAGCTTTGATTCCATAAATAATCCTCCTCTCATTGCTCACTTTACTACAAAGTCTACCCTCTGTAATTGCTTTTAAAAGCTAAACTGTGAATTAAAGCAGACTTTAACTCACAAACAAAAGGGTATAATAACTTCTTTGAATCACACCCCCAAGTAGTATAACATGAACAGTAAATAAAAGTCTACTTTTTTTGATAATTATCCCTTTTAGGTTTTGGTAGTTTTCAGAGTTTCTTCATTAAATATTTTATAAACATGCAGGCAATTCAATTAAAAAGACCACTCCCATTTCACTTTTATTCAGTCGGTATTTAATCCCATAGTTTGACAAAATGTTTCTGACGATATATAACCCCAGTCCGTTGCTGTTTTCCTTGTTTAAGTCAAAGTTGATTTCAAACATTTTATCTGTGTCTAATGCGTCCTTATCCTTATATGAATTTTCAATATAAAGATGGTTTTCGGCTACCCCAATGTTTATTACACCGCCTGCGTCAGAATATTTTACAGCATTTCCAATCAGGTTGGACAAAACTATTTTGAGTGCAGTTTTACCGATATATATTCTTTCATCGCCTAAATAATTGTTAATTGATATATTCTTTTTATTTGACAGCAAAACATAATTATCCAGGACATCCTCTAAAATATCATTAATTACAATCATTTCTTCATCATTTTTGAGATGCTCGAAAGAAGATAAAGATAGTATCTGTGAAACATTTCGCGTCAAATCGTCCACTATAACTATACAATTATCAATATATTTTTCTTTGTTCTTGTACTTGCCGATATTATACTTCATGTTTTCTAATATTATTTTAAGACTGGCAAGGGGCGTTTTCAATTCATGGGAAGCTCCTCTGAAAAAATCATATTTCAACTTTTCTAATTTTACTATTTCTTCATTTTTAACTTCCAAATCATCTATAAGCTTTAACAGAGCAGCATACAGATCATTGATTTGACCTTTTAATTGACCTACTTCATTAGTGGAATCAACTTTCAAACCCGCCGTTCTGTCCAACTGCATCATTTTTCCGGTTACATCCTTTATCTCATTGATGTCATTGGTTATTGCTTTAGCATATATAAGGGAAATTATTATGGAGCAGAAAACAGACGTTGCCAACGAAAAGGGTAGAAACTTAACACTTAATTCTTTAGCATCCTTTTGCATATCTGCTGTAGAAATAAATTGTATGTATATTTTTTTACCTGAATTTAATTTTACCGCCCTTTCTTCAATTATCAAAGAATTGTTCTTACTTGTTAAGTCAACATTAATACTGTTTTTAATTCGTACTTCGTCTGAACTGTTTTTCCCCTTAATGAATGCCTTTATTTCACTGCTTTTCGAATAAAGCTCCAAGGTCTGCTCAACAAATTTCAGATTTTTCCCCTGAATACTGCGGGAAATTTCATTTGCCTTTGAATGAATTTCCTGTTTCCTTGTTTCCAAATATGTTTTAGGGAAAATAAAGTATACCAATAGATGTGTTATAATAATTAAAATTCCAAGAACGGCAAATGTCTGCAGAAACATTTTCGGAAATATTTTTAAATTTTTCATTTTCTCTCCAATTTATAACCTACATTTCTTATCGTTACGATACAATCTAAACCCAATTTTTTCCTCAATTCCTTTATATATACATCTATGACCCTGTCAAAGGGTATATCATCCGTTTCCTTCCACACCTTATCTATTATCTGCATTCTGCTCAATGCCTGTCCTTCATTATCTAATAAGCATTTCAGTATCTCTATTTCTTTGGCATTGATGTCTATTGTTTTACCGTCTAACTTTGCTGTATAACTTGTAAAGTTAACTTCCGCATTTTTATATGCAAAGGTTTCTATCTCTCCGTAGTATCTTTTAATCAGAGAATCTATTCTAACCTTCAGCACGGGCAGAGAAAAAGGTTTTTCTATATAACCGTCGGCTAAACTTGAGAAAGCATCTATCTTGTACTCCTCATCGCTGAAAGCTGTTAACATGAGAACCGGCAGCTTACTTTTCCTTCTAATTTCTTTTAACACCCCTAATCCGTTCAATATTGGAATTTGAATATCCAATATTATCAGATGAATTTCATCATTATTAAATTTTGATAGTGCCTCTTGCCCGTCCCGTGCTTCAACCATATCATATCCGAATTCAGACAGATACTCGCATATTCCTTCCCTTATCATATGATCATCTTCCACAACAAGTATTTTCATAAATTTCCCCTTTTTCATTTCCCTTAAATGACTTATTCACACTTCAATACCCCTTGATTATACCCCAAACAGGCATAAATATTCCATGAAAGTTGCTAAATTTACAAAATCCGGTAAACTTACCAAACTTACCACTTACAAATAACAATTGGAAAATTGCTATTTCTATCGCAGATGGTGAAGGCTTTATATATAAATATGTTATAAGACCCTCCCATAGAAAATACTCCCTTTCTTCTTAACTTATGATCTCCAAACAGAAAACCATAATATGAAAGAGAGTATTTATATATATATATACTAAATTACCAATATGATAATTTAGAGCGCCATGTTTAGGCAGACCGGAGCTGCAGCCGTCCGACTATTTTGTATCAACCAATAAATCCTTCGGTTTTTTTCTCAATACATTCAGCGATGCAATGATTAAGGAAATTGCAAGCACTATAGCCATGAACAATACCACATACATGAAAGCTTTAGAACCGATGCTGACATCTAAACTTGTAAGTGTTTTATTAAAGCCCTCAGCTTCGGCCCCGCCTCCCAGTCCTGTTGATTCTGACTGTTCAGCTATTTGCTTGGCGATATTTCCCGTCACTCTTTTTAATATGCTGTTTCCGATAGCTTTCCCGGTATAATTTGCCAGAAAATATGAGCCTGCAAACGCCGGGATAGCAACCATCAAAAGTTCCATAGCAAACTGTCCCAGGATTCTGACCTTAGACATTCCCAATGCCAGTAATACTGCAATTTCTTTCTTTCTTGCGTTCATCCACAAGAACAGTAACAAAGCTACTACCAAACCTGCAAATATCAGAGAGCCTGCAAATAGTTTGTTTGCGATTCCATAAATTCCCGAAATTGATTGCTGTAATGCAGGATAATTGGATGAACTCTTAATCAGATTATATTTTTGCCAATCTACATCCAGTTTCTCAACATCCTTCATAACTTTATCCAGATTCTTATTACCCCTTACAAAAAATGTTGCATCCTGATATACTGCTGTTTTTTCAGTATTTCCATATACTTTTGCCGCCGTGTGAAGATCCGTTACAAGAGTGTTTTCATAAAGTTCCTGTGCGGCACTCACACCGCCTTTATTGTGACCGTCAAAAATACCTTTTATTTGAACCTCTACTGTTTCATTTGCTTTTTTTTCATTATCTGCATCGAATAAATTGGACTTTAGTTTCAATTTATCTCCGATTTTTAAATTATTCTTCTTTGCCAGATCTTTATGTATCAAAACTTTATTTTTATCTTTATCAGTCAAGTGTTTACCTTTGATTAATTTGTATGCTCCCGATACAAATTTAGTTTCTTTTGAAGAATCATTAACACCTGTCAGCATAACTGTTCTCTTAAATTTTTTTGCTCTGTCCGGCGATTGATTAGCCAGTGTTTCAGAGGTTTCTATGATATTATGTTTATCTAAATCAGCTATGCTTCCAATTCTTTTTACATAATGGTCTATGTCCCCTGAATCAGTTATCTTCTTTATATCTTCCCATTTGATATTACCGCTTCCTCTAGGCGTTCCCTGATTCACCTGTCTGTTTATCTCCATGGTGAAACTGTTGGTTATATTTCCGAAAGTTTTCTCCGATGCCTTATCAGCAGCGTCCTTAACGGACAAACTGATTAAGCTGAGTGTAGACATGGATAAAATAATTAATAATATTATCAGTGATTTTAAACTTTTTCTTGTTACATATGCAAAAGCATTTTTTATCATTGCTCATCCCCCTAAATATGTTTCTTGACATTCTTCAGTTTTCTGTTATGAAGTTCCAGTACAGTATCGGCTGTATCAGAAACCTCTTTGCTGTGAGTTACCACTATTACACACTTATTTCTTTCTTTTGCCAGCTTTTTAAGTATTCCTATTATTTCTCCGGCTGTGCCTGCATCTAAGTTTCCTGTAGGCTCATCCGCTAAAATTATAGGTGCTTCTGATACTAAAGCTCTTGCTATAGCAACTCTCTGTTGTTGTCCTCCGGAGAGTTTCATCACATTTCTTTTTATCTGACTCTTATCAAGCCCCAGTTCAAGCAATATTTTTTCAGACGCCTTGCCGTTTACCAGTCTGATATTCTCCAGAGGAGACAAATAGTCAATAAGATTATAATTTTGAAAAACCAGAGAAATATTATTCTTTCTATGATTACTATATCCCTTCTTTTTTATATCTTCATCTTTAAACAGTATCGCACCGCTTTTAGGCTCATCAAGTCCCGCCAGCAAAGAAAGGAGCGTTGACTTTCCGGCACCTGATTTTCCAACGATTGCATAAAATTTTCCAAGCTCGAAATTTTCGCTTATTGCCGATAAAACTTTTTCTTTTGAGTTTGCGTAACTATATGTTACATTTTTGATTTCTAATATATTCATTATCTTCTCCCTATATAATCAAATACTAATTTATTGAAATTTTAAAGGTTTTCCCCTTCTCTATACCTTAGAACGCATCACGGTCTTCTAACTGATTTTTGACAAAATCTCTTTCGGTTTTTTAATCAAAATCATGCCTGATGCAAATATTACCGATAAAAATATTATTACCATTAAGATTCCATAGCTTTGTGTAAAAGTTACTATGTTATCAAAATTATATCCACCCTTAACAAAGGCTGTCGGTGCAATGCTTCCTACCTCACCTGAATTGCCAAATCCTCCGATAAATCTCTTTAGTATGAAGTTACCGAATACTAAAGAAACCGCCAGTGATGGAATAGACACAAATACCAGTTCTAAAATAAATTGAGTCACAATCTTAATCTTACTTACACCTATGGACAAGAGTATCCCTATTTCATAAATTCTTTCCCTCAGCCACAGAATCAGTATCAGAGACAGGACAATCGCTCCCCCTACCATGATTGCGTAAGTCATGATTTTGATTATGTGTTTAATTCCATTAAGTGAATCTAAAGCATTTTTGAAAGCTTTCGTATCTTTATCAACCTTATATTTTGACCAATTAACATTAAGAGCTTTAACTTTTTTTATGGCACCGTCCATTTTTTCAGGTGTATCGGTAAATAAAGTCAATTTATTTACAATTTCTTTACCTTCGGATCTGTTTAATGCCTTCTGAACCGAACCATAGTCGGCAAACATCATATTTTCACTTAAGTCTGAAGACAGTCCCGTATACTTTTCCTGCTTTTTTCCGGTAAAAATCCCGACAATTTTAAATTTACGTTCTTTAAAGCTGCTATCTTTTTTAGCAGGATCTACGAATCTCAAACCTATTTCGTCATTTAACTTTAATTTGTTTCTCTTGGCAAAGTCACTATGAACTATAATCTTATCCACATCATTTTTTCCAAGATTCCGTCCTTCTTTAATTTTAAAAACTCCGCTGTTAAACAAAACATTTCTTTTTGTGTTATTCGTAGCCTGTATTGAGACAACATTTTTTAAACTGTCCGGTACATGTTCTCTCTTTATTTTTTGTTTACTGCTTACTACATTGCCATTTACTAACCTGGCAACACCGTCATATTGAGGAATGACTTCTTTGATTTCCCTTAAACCGTATGCGGCTTTAAATTCTTTTTTTTCAAAATTCCCCTGACCATCTTTTTTCATCACAGATAATGATGAATTTGAAGTTTTATATAATGACTTTTCCAAGCTATCGCCTGATTTCATGATATTTAAACAGGCATATAAGCAGGAAAGCACCAGTGTTAAAATAATAAAAATTATCAGCGTTCTGGTTTTCTTTCTTAGGACATAAGCCATTGAAGTTTTAATTAGTTTCAAGTTTAACTCCTCGTATATTGTATTTAGGTTAGTTACGGCAACCTATAATCCTTTCTTTTTCCAATCGCATAATACGATTATTCGCAGAGGATATCGTACGCTTCCCTCTTACCAAACGCATTCTATAATATAATTATGAAATGCTTATGAAATAGATAATTTATTTTTTATTTTTTCTCTTATCCTCGTCTACACTTTCTGCAAATGAATTCAGTGACTTTAACTTTTATTATAAAAAATGATTACAGTTCAAAAAATCTAAAAGATGGTTTGTCAGAAAATATTTCATTCTGATAAACCATCTTCTTTATCTTACTTATCGTTGTAGCTCTTATCTGCTTCTATACAGCTACAAGTCTTACCTTGAAGATTACTCTTTAGAGGACAGATTATTCGATAATCTCCGTTACTACTCCCGAACCTACTGTTCTTCCACCTTCTCTGATGGCAAATCTCAGTCCCTCTTCTATAGCAATCGGTGTGATCAGGCTGATGTTCATTACCACATTATCTCCCGGCATGCACATCTCTGTTCCTTCCGGCAGCTGCAAATCTCCTGTTACGTCTGTTGTTCTGAAGTAGAACTGTGGTCTGTATCCATTGAAGAACGGCGTATGCCTTCCTCCTTCTTCCTTCTTCAGTACATATACCTGACCCTTGAACTTTGTATGTGGGTTGATCGTTCCAGGTGCCGCCAATACCTGACCTCTCTGGATCTCTGTTCTCTGAACTCCTCTCAGCAGTGCTCCGATGTTGTCTCCTGTCTCTGCTTCATCCAGAAGCTTTCTGAACATTTCAACTCCCGTTACTACTACCTTTCTTCTCTCTTCGCTCATTCCCACGATTTCTACTTCATCACCGACCTTCAGGATTCCTCTTTCAACCCTTCCTGTCGCTACTGTTCCTCTTCCTGTTATTGAGAATACGTCCTCTACAGGCATCAGGAACGGTTTGTCGTTATCTCTCTTTGGTTCAGGAATGTATTTATCTACTTCCTCCATCAGCTCTACAATCTTGTCTGCCCATTCTCCATTGGGTTCTTCCAGTGCCTTCAGGGCTGAACCTCTTACTATCGGTGTATCATCTCCCGGGAATTCATACTCACTGAGAAGTTCTCTTACTTCCATCTCTACCAAGTCCAGAAGCTCTTCGTCATCCACCATGTCACATTTATTCAGGAATACGATGATATATGGTACTCCTACCTGTCTTGACAAAAGGATATGTTCTCTTGTCTGAGGCATCGGTCCGTCTGTTGCTGCACAAACCAGAATTGCTCCATCCATCTGTGCTGCTCCTGTAATCATGTTCTTTACATAGTCAGCATGGCCCGGACAGTCTACATGGGCGTAGTGTCTGTTCGGTGTTTCATACTCTACATGGGCTGAAGAAATTGTGATTCCTCTTTCCTTTTCTTCCGGCGCTTTGTCAATCTGGTCAAAGTCTACATTTGTTCCCAGATTATACTTTGCATGCAGCACCTTTGTAATTGCTGCCGTCAATGTTGTCTTTCCATGGTCTACGTGACCGATTGTTCCAATGTTAATATGTGGCTTGGTTCTTTCGTATTTCTGTTTTGCCATTTCTATTTCCTCCGATTAAATATTTGCTAAAATAAGCAAGTTATCCTAAATTACTGCTCATCATCAAATCTCGCCTTTGAATCCGGGCTGCACACCTGAAGTTTTCAAAAATTATTTATTAATCTTTTCCAGTAGGCTGTCCGGTAATTTTTCAAAGTGATCCATCTGCATAACATAGATTCCACGACCTTGAGTCTTTGACCTTAAATCTGTAGCGTATCCGAACATTTCTGACAGTGGAACCATTGCTCTGACTGCAACAGCACCGTTGTTCATATCTGAACCTTCGATTCTGCCTCGCCTGCCGGAAATATCTCCGATAACATCTCCCATGTATTCTTCAGGTACATTCACTTCTACCTTGAATATAGGTTCAAGGAGCACCGGTTTCGCCTTCTTTGCAGCTTCTCTGAACGCCATTGAAGCGGCAACCTTAAACGCCATTTCGGATGAGTCGACTTCATGGTATGAGCCGTCGTACAGTTCAACTCCCACATCCACTACCTGATATCCTGCTACCGGTCCAACCTCCATAGCCGACTTGATACCGTCTTCAATAGGTCCGATGTATTCCTTAGGAATAGCACCTCCGACAATGGAGTTCTTGAATTCAAAGCCCTCGCCCGGCTCCTTAGGGAATACCCTGATCTTAACATGACCATACTGACCGTGACCACCGGACTGCTTAGCATATTTGTGGTCAATTTCGGCATTTGTAGTAATGGTTTCTTTATAGGATACCTGTGGCTTACCTACATTCGCTTCTACCTTAAATTCACGAAGAAGTCTGTCCACGATAATTTCCAGATGAAGTTCACCCATTCCGGCAATAATAGTCTGACCTGTATCCGCATTTGTATAAGTCTTAAATGTAGGGTCTTCCTCTGCAAGTTTTGCAAGAGCTACCCCCATCTTTTCCTGACCTGCCTTTGTTTTAGGTTCAATGGCAATTTCGATAACCGGATCAGGAAATTCCATTGATTCTAAGATAACTTCCGCTTTTTCGTCACAGAGAGTATCCCCTGTTGTAACATTCTTCAGACCGACTGCCGCTGCTATATCTCCGGAATAAACCTTGTCGATTTCTTCCCTCTTATTAGCGTGCATCTGCAGGATACGACCAATTCTACCCTTCTGTCCTTTGGTGGAGTTGTATACATAGGAGCCTGCATCAAGAGTTCCTGAGTATACACGGAAGAATGCCAGCTTGCCTACATACGGGTCAGTCATGATTTTGAATGCTAAAGCAGAAAAAGGAGCCTTGTCGTCTGAAGGTCTTTCACATTCCTCGCCTGTTTCAGGATCAATACCTTTGATAGCCGGAATGTCAATCGGTGCCGGCATATAATCAACTACACCGTCAAGCATCAACTGAACACCCTTGTTCTTGTAAGCAGAACCACAGAACACCGGTACCATTTCATTATCAATCGTCATCTTACGAATAGCTGTTTTAATTTCTTTTTCTGTTAATTCTTCGCCCTCCAGGAATTTCATCATGAGTTCTTCATCGCTTTCTGCAACGGACTCAAGCATTTTGTCTCTCCATTCCTGTGCAAGCTCTGTCATATCCTCAGGAATTTCTTCTTCCCTGTAATCCCGACCAAGATCATCATAGTAAACTTCCGCTTTCATTGTGATAAGGTCAATGATTCCTCTGAAGGTTTCCTCTTTACCGATTGGCAGCTGTACAGGCACGGCATTAGCCTTCAGTCTGTCCTTTACCATACCAACCACTCGATAGAAGTCAGCACCCAGAATGTCCATCTTGTTGACAAAAATCATTCTCGGTACTCCGTAGCCTTCAGCCTGTCTCCAAACGGTTTCCGACTGAGGCTCAACTCCTCCCTTGGCACACAAAACTGTAACTGCACCGTCAAGTACACGCAGCGATCTCTCTACTTCTACTGTAAAGTCCACATGACCCGGAGTGTCTATGATGTTTATTCTATGACCCTTCCAATGGGCAGTTGTAGCCGCAGAGGTGATTGTGATACCACGCTCAGCCTCCTGATCCATCCAGTCCATCTGAGAAGCTCCGTCATGAGTTTCTCCGATTTTATGGGTTTTTCCTGTATAGAAAAGGATACGCTCTGTGGTAGTTGTTTTTCCTGCATCAATATGCGCCATAATTCCAATATTTCTAGTCTTAGCTAGTGGAAATTCTCTACCTGCCATGTTTCTCCTTTCTATTACCATCTAAAGTGAGCAAAAGCCTTATTAGCTTCAGCCATCTTATGTGTATCTTCTTTCTTCTTTACAGAAGCTCCGGTGTTGTTTGCAGCATCTATAAGTTCCTTTGCCAGACGATCAGCCATTGTTCTCTCGCCCCTAAGTCTTGTATACTTAGTCAGCCATCTCAGACCCAGGGTCTGTCTTCTTTCGGCTCTTACTTCGATAGGAACCTGGTAGTTTGCACCACCGATTCTTCTTGCTTTAACTTCCAACACAGGCATAATGTTCTTCATTGCCTGCTCAAATACTTCCAACGGTTCTTCGCCAGTCTTTTCTTTGATCTGGTCGAAGGCCCCGTATACTATTCTCTGTGCAACTCCCTTTTTACCGTCCAACATAACGCTGTTAATAAGTTTGGAAACTACAACACTTCCGTATACCGGATCCGGAAGTACTTCTCTCTTTGGTGTCTTACCTTTTCTTGGCACTTCTCTTCCTCCCTTGCTTTAATAATTGCATGACTTTCTTCACCCTGCAAAAACATATTAACTCCGCATATCTTCAGGATTTGCAGACATAAATGTATTTACAACGATTACTCTGATCCACCCTGCAATTTTCGGTGAACCAGTCTGTCCGGGGGTACTCGACATCACGCCTTCGGATGTCGCGTGTGCTCCTATATCTATATACAGCTGTCGCTGCTTCAGAATTGCCTTACTCTTTGGCTAGGGCACGCCGTTTCCCGATTACTCAAAATTAATTCTTATTTTTTCTTAGGACGCTTTGCACCGTACTTTGAACGTGCCTGGCTTCTCTCATTTACACCGGCCGTATCCAAAGTTCCTCTTACGATATGGTATCTTACACCCGGAAGGTCTTTAACTCTTCCGCCTCTGATAAGTACAACACTGTGTTCCTGCAGATTGTGTCCAATACCCGGAATGTATGCTGTTACTTCGATACCATTGGTCAAACGAACTCTTGCAACCTTTCTAAGAGCCGAATTAGGCTTCTTAGGTGTAACTGTTTTTACAGCTGTGCACACGCCTCTCTTCTGAGGGGAATTATTGTCTGTCGCCTGACGCTTAAGTGAGTTCATTCCCTTTCCCAGAGCAGGTGCATCCGATTTCTTCATTGTGCTGGTTCTACCCTGGCGTACTAATTGGTTAATAGTAGGCATTCTGTTCTCCTTTCTCGATATATTATATATAACAGCCAAACTGACCCTGATAGATTCAGGGTCAGAAAATGACCGCAACTACCGTTCATTTTATCACATGACCAAAGTCATTGCAATCCTTTTTATTCCTCAACTTCTGTGATTTCCTCTAAAGTTTCATCCTCGATAGCATCGGGAGTTTCGGTTTCTAATGGCAAAGGAATATCTAATTCGCCCGTTCTGTCCAAAACAAATCCGTCTCCTTGACTGTCTTCTTCGGAAATTCCGTTCAATTTATCAAAGGCGTTGATATACTCTTCGTTTTCACCGTAGTCAACCTTGACATTTTTGTAGCGTCTCATGCCGGTTCCCGCAGGAATCAACTTGCCGATAATTACATTTTCTTTCAGTCCGAGAAGCCTGTCCGTTTTGCCCTTGATTGCCGCATCCGTAAGGACTCTTGTGGTTTCCTGGAAAGATGCCGCCGATAGGAATGAATTCGTTGCAAGGGACGCTTTCGTAATACCCAAAAGCAATTGTTTCCCCAAAGCCGGTGCACCATTTTCTTCCGCTGCTGCCGCATTCGCATCTTCCAGTTCAATCGCACCATACATACCTCCCGGAAGAAGGTCTGTATCACCGGGGTCTTCGATCTTGAATTTGGATAACATCTGACTTGCAATAATTTCAATATGCTTATCATTGATGTCTACACCCTGATTTCTATACACACGCTGAACTTCCATCAGCAAATAATCATAGACACCCTTCACACCTTTTAGGCGGAAAATATCGTGCGGATTCAAAGGTCCCTGTGTAATATTATCTCCGGCAGCTATATGCTGTCCTTCCTTAACAATTACAATGGCATTAAACGGCACATCATATGTCTTGCTTTCTCCTGTTTCTGAAGAAATAACCGTCACACGAGTCTTGTCATTCTGACGACTTTCAATTTTCCGGACGATACCATCTTCTTCACAGATTTCTGCAAGTCCCTTAGGTTTTCTCGCTTCGAAAAGCTCCTCGACTCTAGGCAGACCCTGAGTAATATCTGAACCTGCAACACCTCCTGTATGGAAAGTTCTCATCGTCAGCTGTGTTCCCGGCTCTCCAATGGACTGAGCTGCAGTGATTCCAACGGATTCACCGATATTAACTTCTTCTCCTGTGGCAAGGTTTCTTCCATAGCACTTAGCACAAACTCCGCTCTTACTTCTGCATGTCATGATTGAACGAATCTTAACCGCTTCAATTCCGCGTTTTTCGATTTCTTCAGCCATCATATCATCTATTTCTGTATTCTTTTCCACCAGAAGCTCTTCTGTTTTAGGATCTACAATATCTTCTGCTGCGGTTCTGCCAACGATTCTGTCGCTGAGATTTTCCAGTATTTCTTTTCCGTCCACAAAAGCCGAGACTTCCACTCCGTCTTCAGTTCCGCAATCGTAGTCACGAACGATAACATTGTGGGATACATCCACAAGTCTTCTTGTCAAATATCCTGAGTCAGCTGTACGAAGGGCTGTATCCGCCAGACCCTTACGAGCTCCGTTTGAGGAAATGAAATACTCCAGAATAGAAAGTCCCTCACGGAAATTAGCTTTGATAGGAATCTCTACTGTTTTACCGGTAGCCGTACCCATCAGACCACGCATTCCGCCAATCTGGCGAATTTGGTTCTTACTACCGCGGGCACCTGATGTTGCCATGATATTAAGATTATTGCCCGGCTCAAGCGAATCCATCAATGCATCACCAATATCGTCTGTTGCCTTGTTCCATGTTTCTACCAGATTCGTAACCCTTTCGTTATTTGTAATCGTACCTCTGCGATACTCTTTTTCGTATCTGTCAACATGCCTCTGTGCAGCATCAATTATATCCCACTTGCTGTCAGGAATCTTCATGTCAGAGATACCGATCGAAACTGCAGCCTTTGTAGAATACTTATATCCGATTGACTTGATATAATCAAGCATCAAAACAGTTCCCGTATTCTCGTGAATTCTATAGCAGTGGTCAATAATCTCCCCAAGTTTTTTCTTTCCGCACAGTACATTGATTTCAAGTGAATGCTTGTCAACGCTCCTGTCGACAAAACCCAAATCCTGAGGAATTCCCTGATTAAAAATAAATCTGCCTACTGTTGATTCAACGATTTTGCCCGAATCCTTTTCATCTAAACGAATACGGACTTTTACCCTTGCGTGAAGATTTGCAGCACCATTCTGATATGCCATCAGCATTTCATCTATATCGGTGAAGACCTTACCGTCTCCCTTTTCCGGAATACGCACAAAGCCTTCTGCCTTATTATTATCATCAATTTGCTTATTGCTGAACTCATCCATGCTATATGAGACTTTTTCTTTTCCGTCTACCATTTCAACTTTCTTACAGGTTCCCGGATATGTCAGATAGTAGGCTCCGAGAATCATGTCCTGTGTAGGAGTTGTAATAGGAGAACCGTCTTTTGGTGCCAAAATATTATTTACAGAAAGCATCAAAAACCTTGCTTCTGCCTGTGCTTCAACTGACAGAGGTACATGAACAGCCATCTGGTCTCCGTCAAAGTCCGCATTAAAGGCTGTGCAAACCAGCGGATGCAGTTTAATTGCCTTTCCCTCTACAAGAACAGGTTCAAATGCCTGAATCCCCAGTCTATGCAGTGTCGGTGCACGGTTAAGCATTACCGGATGTTCCTTGATGATACCTTCCAGCACATCCCAAACTTCCGGTCTGACTTTTTCTACCATACGCTTTGCATTCTTGATATTATGGGCAAAGTCCTGTTCAACCAGTTCTTTCATAATAAAGGGTTTGAATAATTCCAAAGCCATCTTCTTAGGAAGACCACATTGATAGAATTTAAGTTCAGGACCTACTACGATTACTGAACGACCTGAATAGTCAACACGCTTGCCAAGTAAGTTCTGGCGGAATCTCCCCTGTTTACCCTTCAGCATATCTGACAAAGATTTCAGTGCACGACCACCCGGACCGGTAACGGCACGACCTCTTCTTCCGTTGTCGATCAGTGAATCAACAGCCTCCTGCAACATTCTCTTTTCATTTCTGACAATGATGTCGGGAGCACCCAGTTCAAGTAATCTGTTAAGTCTGTTATTACGGTTAATAACTCTTCTGTAAAGATCATTAAGGTCCGATGTCGCAAATCTGCCACCATCAAGCTGAACCATAGGTCTGAGATCCGGTGGGATTACCGGAACAACATCAAGAATCATCCATTCCGGACGATTTCCCGACAGCCTGAGAGCTTCAACAACCTCAAGCCTGCGAATCAGCTTGATTTTTTTCTGACCTGTGGAAGTTTTTAATTCTTCCCTTAATTTAGATGACAGCTCCTCCAGGTCAATCTTTTTCAAAAGTTCTTTTACTGATTCGGCACCCATTCCGGCTCTGAAGGTATTTCCATAAGCAGCTCTTGCATCACGGTATTCCTGTTCAGATAGAATCTGCTTTTCCACAAGACCTGTAACCTTTGTATCGCCGGGATCAAGAACTACATAAGATGCAAAGTAAAGTACTCTTTCCAGATTTCTCGGCGTCATTTCCAGAACAAGACCCATTCTCGACGGAATGCCCTTGAAGTACCAGATATGAGAAACCGGAGCAGCAAGTTTGATGTGACCCATTCGCTCTCTTCTTACCTTGGCTTTAGTAACCTCCACTCCACATCTGTCACATATAATCCCCTTATGGGTTATGCTCTTGTACTTTCTGCAGTGGCACTCCCAGTCTTTGGTAGGCCCGAAAATTCTTTCGCAAAACAGTCCATCACGTTCAGGTTTAAGGGTTCTGTAATTTATGGTCTCAGGCTTCGTTACCTCGCCGTATGACCAATCAAGAATCTTTTCCGTCGATGCAAGTTTAATCTGCAAAGATTCAAAAGTACTTGATTCTAAATATCCGTTGTTTTTCGTATTTTCAGCCACAGATTTACTCCCCTTTCCTACATTTCTTCATCGGTTTGATCATCGAAAACTTCATTATCACCGGCAGACTCTTCAACAAAGCCACTGTTCAAAATCTGTTCATCGCTTTCCAAATCAGATGTTTTACTCAATATACTATTTATATTATTATTGTCCTCGTAGTCAGACATTTCCTTTAGCTCGATTTCTTCATCGTTTTCTGCCAAAACTCTGACATCCAGGGCCAGGGATTGAAGTTCCTTAATCAGAACCTTGAAGGATTCCGGAATTCCGGGTTCCTGAATATTTTCGCCCTTAACTATTGCCTCATAGGTCTTAACACGACCCACAATATCATCGGACTTAACTGTTAGGATTTCCTGAAGTGTATAAGCTGCACCATATGCTTCTAATGCCCAAACTTCCATTTCTCCGAAACGCTGTCCTCCGAACTGCGCTTTACCGCCCAGCGGCTGCTGCGTTACAAGGGAGTAAGGTCCTGTACTTCTCGCATGGATCTTATCATCAACTAAATGGTGAAGTTTAAGCATGTACATGTATCCAACCGTGACAGGTTTATCAAAGTATTCTCCCGTGCGTCCATCTCTAAGATGAAGTTTTCCACTTTCTGAATAACCGCAGTCTTCAAGCAGGGCACGAATATCCCTTTCGTGGGCACCGTCAAACACCGGTGTCGCAACATACCAGCCTTTCTTCTTAGCTGCAAGCCCCAAGTGAACTTCAAGTACCTGTCCTACATTCATTCGGGAAGGTACGCCAAGGGGGTTAAGCATTACCTGAAGAGGCTGACCGTTCTCCAAAAACGGCATATCCTCTTCCGGCAGAATTCTTGAAATAACGCCCTTATTACCATGGCGTCCTGCCATCTTATCTCCGACCTGAATTTTTCTCTTAGTTGCAATGTAACAACGAACCAGCTTTGAAACTCCCGGTGGAAGCTCATCACCATTTTCTCTCGAGAATACTCTGACCTCAACTACGATGCCCTGTTCTCCATGAGGAACCCTAAGGGATGTATCCCTAACCTCACGAGCCTTGTCTCCAAAGATTGAACGAAGCAGTCTTTCCTCCGGAATTACATCATTTTCACCCTTTGGGGTTGTTTTACCTACCAAAATATCTGTGGAATTCACTTCTGCACCGACACGGATAATCCCTTCTTCATCAAGATCCTTAAGTGCGTCATCACCGACGTTAGGAAGATCTCTCGTAATTTCCTCCGGTCCCAGCTTGGTATCTCTGGCTTCTGATTCGTATTCAACTATATGCAAAGATGTCAATACATCGTTCATTACCATTCTTTCGTTTAGAATAATGGCATCCTCATAGTTGTAACCTTCCCATGTCATGAATCCTATAAGAAGGTTTTTTCCCAGCGCAATTTCTCCAAGTTCAGTCGAAGGACCATCGGCAATAACCTCGCCCTTCTCAATATGCTCCCCATGAGCCACGATAGGTCTCTGGTTAATGCAGGTTCCCTGGTTTGAGCGCTTAAATTTAAGCAGTTTGTACTCATCAATACTGTTATCATCATCTCTTCTGATTCGTATGTTTTCTGCATCTACAAACTCAACGGTTCCGGCATTTTCAGCCAAAATAACTACCCCTGAGTCTCTGGCAGCTTTATATTCTATTCCTGTTCCTATGTAAGGAGCCTCTGTGACCAACAGCGGTACTGCCTGACGCTGCATGTTTGATCCCATCAGAGCACGGTTTGCATCATCGTTCTCAAGGAAAGGAATCATAGCCGTTGCAACAGATACTACCTGCTTAGGCGATACATCCATCATGTCTGCCTTTTCTCTCGGGAACATTGCAATTTCACCGCCTATACCTCTGGCAGCAACCTTTTCGTTTACAAAATGCCCTTCTGAATCTAAAGGTTCGTTTGCTTGTGCAACGATCAGAAGTTCCTCTTCATCGGCTGAAATATATTTAATATCTTCCGTGACCCTTCCGGTTTCTTTGTCCACCACTCTGTATGGAGTTTCGATAAATCCATATTCGTTAATTATGCCGTATGTCGTCAGAGAACCTATGAGACCGATATTAGGACCTTCAGGAGTCTCGATAGGACACATTCTTCCATAATGGGACTGATGAATATCGCGAACCTCAAAGCCTGCTCTTTCTCTGGACAGACCGCCCGGCCCCAAAGCAGAAAGTCTTCTCTTATGGGTCAATTCCGCAAGGGGATTATTCTGATCCATGAACTGTGATAACTGTGAACTTCCAAAAAATTCTTTGATGGCAGCAGTTACAGGTCTAATATTCATAAGTGCCTGTGGAGTAGTAGCTTCCTGCTCCAAAACGGTCATTCTTTCTTTTACCACTCTTTCCATTCTGGCAAGACCGATTCGGAACTGATTCTGAAGAAGCTCTCCCACAGTTCTCAGTCTTCGATTTCCTAAATGATCTATATCATCAACGACTCCGATTTCGTAATTGAGGTTAAGCAAATAACTTACCGAAGCTATAATATCAGACATAATTACATGCTTTGGTGCAAGCTCATCTTTTCTTTCTTTCAGACGATTCTTGAGTTCCTGACCGGAAAGCTCCTCATCCAGAATTTCTCTGAGAACCGGATAGTAAACCTGCTTTGCCATCTTTGCCGGCAAATCTTCTTCTTTTACATAAAGAGCGATTTCAACAAATCGGTTACCGATAACCTTAGTTTCAATATTTTCATCAACGGTTCCTCTGGACTTGCCGTAAACAAGAACCGAATCCACACCTGCATTTTCAATTGTTTTCCCAAGACTTCTTGAAATTGTGTCACCGGCTTCTACCATAATTTCACCTGTATTCGGATCAATTACATCCTCAGCTGCGATAACATCAACCAAACGGTTTGAAATTCCAAGCTTCTTGTTGTATTTATATCTTCCCACATGTGCCAAATCATATCTTTTGGCATCATAGAATAAGGAATTTAACAAGGATTTCGCACTATCAAAGGTTGGCGGTTCACCCGGTCTCAGTTTCTTGTAGATTTCCTTCAGTCCGGATTCATAATCTGTAGTAGTATCTTTTTCTAAAGTTTTCATCAGTCGTGTATCAGGGCCGAAGGTACGCAAAATTTCCTCATCACTTCCCATTCCAAGAGCTCTCAAAAGGGTTGTTAGAGGCTGTTTTCTAGTGCGGTCAACTCTCACCGACAGGATCTCGTTTGAGTCGGTTTCATATTCAATCCAAGCACCTCTGTTCGGTATGATTTGAGATGAATAAAGCTGTGTTCCCGATTTATCTCTTTCCACATCGAAATATGCTCCGGGCGAACGAACCAGCTGTGTTACTATAACTCTCTCTGCGCCATTGTAGATGAATGTCCCTTTTTCAGTCATCAAAGGGAAGTCTCCCATGAACACTTCCTGTTCCTTTACTTCACCTGTTTCTCGATTGACCAGGCGAACTCTTACTTTCAATGGAGCCGCATATGTAACATCTCTTTCTTTGCACTCCTCCTGGTCGTATTTAGGAGGGTCGTTCAAAGAATAATCGATAAATTCAAGGCTCAAATTCCCTGCGTAGTCTCTGATTGGAGAAATATCTTCAAATACTTCATGAAGACCCTCTTTCAGAAACCAATCATAAGATTTTGTCTGAATATCGATCAGGTTTGGCATATGCCCGACTTCATTGATTTTCCCATAAGACATTCGTTCTTTTCTACCAACTTGGATTGGTTTTGGCATTCCTATCACTCCTTATTTTATACATGAGTTAAAAGTGTCAAAGCTTATGTTAAGCTTGTTCATTGCGATGCAATCACACCACAACCGAACCCATGCTGAACTGACCTAACCGAGTCAACTATATTCGCATGGCAGTCTAATATTATAGCGTAGTTTTGTCAAATTATCAAGTGTTTATTATGTGAACACTTGATGTTTATTATGTGAACAAAATTGTTTTTAAACTTCTCTTTCAATTTCATTGCAGCTGCTTCTGTTGCGATTAAAATCATAAGAAATGTTTTTTAAATATAGCCTTTCAAACATCATAAACTTATCACAGGCAATTTGAATCTTATTATTTTTTACGGACAAATCATTACAAATATGCACTCTGTAAGGATCCGCCTCCACCACCTCAAACTCTGTAGTCTTATTTTGAACCTTTGCGGATACAGTAAAATCCCTATATGAACTACAGCAAACCTTTCTTTCTACAGGCTCTATATAAATGTCTTTAGATTTCTTTTTTTCCAAGTATTCCCTTGCACTTTTTTCAATAATTATCTCCCACATATATCTTATGTAATAAATATAATATTACCCTCCTTTGCAATCTATTTAAGCATATACGAAATTCATCGTCAACCTGCGGATTTCTCCTCCTGATTACATTATTCCCCTGCTTTCCCGATAAAATCTGAAAAAGAAAAGGACGTCCTAACCGAACGCCCTTTTGAACAAATGTGAAAATAGCCTAGGACTATTTGAATTCAACAACTGCTCCAACCTCTTCAAGCTTAGCCTTGATGTCATCAGCTTCTGCTTTCTCAACATCTTCTTTAAGATTTGCAGGTGCTCCGTCAACCAGAGCCTTAGCTTCTTTAAGACCAAGACCTGTTATTTCTCTAACAGCCTTGATAACCTTAATCTTTTCGCCTCCAACTTCCTTAAGCACTACTGTGAACTCTGTCTGTTCTTCAGCAGCACCACCGGCTGCTGCACCTGCAACTGCTACAGGAGCTGCGGCAGATACTCCAAATTCTTCTTCACAAGCTTTAACCAGTTCGTTCAACTCAAGAACGGACATATTTTTGATAGCTTCAATTATCTGATTCTTATCCATGATTTCCTCCTAAATTAGTGAAATTATTTTTCTAAAATTATTCTGCAGCCGGAGTTTCTGCGGCTGCTTCTGCCGATGCTGCTGCACCGTCTGCAGGCTTTGCGTCTGCAATAGCTGCAAGGGTTCTAACAAATTTGCCAACCGGGGATTGAACGCTACCCATAAATTTGGCAATAAGCACATCTCTTGATGGAATGTCTGCAATCTGAGCAATGCCTTCTTTGTCATAGAACTCCCCTTCTACAACACCTGCCTTAAGTTCCATCTTTTTAAATTCATCAATGGCTTCTTTCAAAACTCTTGCCGGAGCAGTTGCATCTGTTTTACTTATAGCAATTGCACTTGGACCTTGCATAACGTCAGCAAGTTTTTCAAATTCAGTACCTTCGACAGCCCTCTTCATCAGAGTGTTCTTATATACACTATAATCAACTTCCGCCTCACGAAGCTTTCTTCTCATAATATCTGCTTCTGCAACTGTTGTTCCCATGTAATCAATAAGTACAGCTGACTGTGCACCATCAAGTTTAGCCTTGATTTCATCGATGATAATCTGTTTCTGCTGTTTTGCTTGTTCTGACATAATTCTCCTTTCTGGAACTGTATATCAGTTCACGAATATTTGGTACTCCACAAGGAAAAACCTCATCTTATTCTAAATTCATGCTAGACTCAAGACGAGGTCAATATTCTTTATATTGTACCTCGGTGGGAAATTAAGCTTTCGCACCCACTGTCTACGGTTTTGACTTCAAATTCAGTTTAAGTTACTGTGACAGAACTGCCGGATTAACTTTGATTCCGGGTCCCATGGTTGCAGTAACTGTTACACTCTTAAGGTACTGACCCTTAGCCGCTGCAGGCTTAGCCTTTATAATAGCATCGATCAGGGCTTTGAAGTTTTCCTCCAGCTTTTCTTCACCGAAGGACTTCTTACCAATAATTGTGTGTATAATGTTCTGTTTGTCAAGACGGTACTCAACTTTACCGGCTTTGATGTCAGCTAACGCTTTCGTTAAATCCATAGTAACCGTACCGGATTTCGGATTCGGCATAAGTCCTTTAGGACCGAGAACCTTACCCAATCTACCTACGACACCCATCATATCAGGTGTTGCTACTACTACATCAAAGTCAAACCAGTTTTCGCTCTGGATTTTCTGTGCCAGTTCTTCAGCACCGACATAATCTGCCCCGGCTGCCTGTGCTTCTTCAGCCTTAGCACCCTTGGCAAATACCAAAACTTTTACGCTCTTACCTGTTCCATGAGGCAATACCATAGCACCTCTAACCTGCTGGTCAGCATGTCTTCCGTCCACACCAAGTCTGACATGGACTTCAATTGTCTCATCGAATTTTGCTTTAGATGTTTCTGTTACCAGCTTCATGGCTTCTTTAACTTCATGAAGCTGTGACCTGTCGAACTTCTCCACAGAAGCTCTGTAATTTTTTCCTCTTTTAGCCATATTTCCTCCTCGTAGTGCCAGCGAAGCCCGGTCGCTAAATCATCTTTTTCTAAAATCTTCCGGTGCTTCTCCCACAAAAATCAATCTTCCACTACGATACCCATACTTCTTGCAGTACCTTTAACCATGTTAACTGCTGATTCAAGGTTTGCTGCATTAAGGTCGGGCATCTTTGTCTTTGCAATTTCTTCAACCTGTGCATTTGTAATAGTTGCAACCTTGTTCTTATTCGGTTCCCCGGACGCTTTGTCCAGACCTGCCGCCTTCTTTAAAAGAACTGCTGCCGGTGGTGTCTTAGTGATAAATGTGAACGATCTGTCCGCATAAACAGTGATAACAACCGGAATAACCATGCCGGGCTGATCCTGAGTCTTGGCATTAAACTGCTTACAGAAATCCATAATGTTTACGCCGTGCTGACCTAATGCCGGTCCGACTGGTGGTGCCGGAGTCGCTCCGCCTGCAGGTATCTGAAGTTTTATATATCCTTCAACCTTCTTTGCCATTCTCGTTCCTCCTTTCTGCTAGTTTAATTTATCCACCTGACTGAATTCAAGTTCAACCGGTGTATCTCGACCGAACATTGATATTTTGACGGTAAGAACCTGCTTCTCCGGACTGATTTCTAAAACTTCACCCATAAAGCTCTCGAAAGGTCCGTTGATAACTCTAACCATATCGCCAACATTAACATCCAAGTCGATATAAACTTTTTCAATACCCATTCTTGCTACTTCTTCCGGAGTTAATGGGAACGGTTCTGAACCATGTCCTACGAACCCGGTAACGCCCTGAGTATTTCTAACCAGGTACCAAGACTCGTTAGTTACAATCATTTTAATGATCACATAACCCGGGAATATTTTTCTGGTCTTGATTTTTCTCTGTCCATCTTTCATTTCGACACGATCTTCCGTCGGAACAATGATATCAAGAATCAAATCCTGCATTCCACGGTTTTCAACCATTTTCTCTATATTCACTTTTACCTTGTTTTCATGACCTGAGTATGTATGAACCACATACCAATGAGCCATGCCGTCTCCACGAATCCCTTCACCCTCAAGAGGGGAAAAGACATTTGACGAGCCCTTGTTTTCAATGTCAGACATTTACGTACCTTCTCTTTTATTAACTTAAAGTTATTCCAAGAATCGCTCTCAGTGCTGCAAGAAAAGCCGAGTCCATTGCCCAGAACGCAAGTGCAAATACCGCACAGGTACCGATTACCACTGCAGTAAAAGTTCCCAGTTCTTTCTTTGTCGGCCATACAACCTTAGCCATTTCCTGCTTAACGCCCTTCCAGTATTCCATCGATGACACCTTGCCCTTCTTCTGGCTGTTAGCTATAGCCATTTTCCGGATCTGAGTCCTGGCGTTTTTTGAAGTTTCTTTTTTTACCGGTTTGTTTGGTTTGGATTTTGCCATTACAAACCCTCCTTATTTCGTTTCCTTGTGAGCGGTCTGCTTCTTGCAGAACGGACAATATTTCTTGAGTTCAATACGGTCCGGATCATTTTTCTTGTTCTTGACAGTATTGTAATTTCTCTGCTTGCACTCTGTGCATGCCAATGTTACTTTAACTCTCATGTTAGACCTCCGTTTTCTAACTAAAACTCAGAGCTGGTAACCAGCCCTGTTATAATTTTCTCATAAAGTCGCTCATTAAGTTTACAATAGATAGATGTCAAAGTCAACACTTTCCCACCAAGTTCAATGCCCATCCCTCTATATTTTTTCCAAAATTTTTCCTCAAAACAGAAATGAAAATAAAAAACTGCCCATTTAGGACAGCTTTTCAAAATTATGTTGAGTTGTTATTGAGAAAGAATGTTTAAAAGGTTTTATATTTGTTTACCCCTTTTACATTACCTACTATACCGTTTAATTGTGACAGTAAATGTATGTTTTTTAGTCAGTTTTATGTTTTTGTACAACAAATTTCTAACACATTTCTAAAGAAATATTAATATCTCACACAATTTCGCGAATTGAACAAATCACTCTCCGCCGGGCTTTCACCACAAATCTACAACATCTATGGGATACTATCATAATTTAAAACGGCATACCTTTGTAATCCAAAAAACAAAAAACTGTAAGCAAAAATGATATATCATCTTAAGCGAAAAGCCGGTCGCATTTTGGCGACCGGCATGATGAATTTATTGTTCTATTATCTTGTATGCTAATTAGAATAGCAAGTGTGCAATTGGGCTTACAATAATTAAACTGATAAGTGTTCTTTCTATGAAAATAACAAATAGTTCTATAAGGTTAACAGGCAACTTGGAGCCCAGAATCAATCCGCCGACTTCTGACAGATAAATAAGCTGGGTAACGGAGATAACCGCTATTACAAACTTTGTCATTTCACTTTTCACTCCTTCTGCTGCAATTACCGATGGTGTGAACATATCAGTAAATCCGACAATCATTGTCTTGGATGCCGCCGCCGCTTCCGGAATCTGTAATAATTCTAACAATGGAAGGAAGGGTTTGCCTAGGATTGTGAAAATCTCAGTGTGGTTCGATAGTGCAAGAGCAATTGTTCCGATGCACATAACAACCGGCATTACACCAAACCACATTCCCATAGCATTCTTTAGACCGTTGCTGAAAAATTCTCCAACGCCCTTGTGTTCTTCAACTCTTTCAACAGCCAGTGTCAAACCGTAATCAACGGATGAAGAGTATCCCTCCGGAATAGTTTCCGGCATTGCTTTTCCTTCAACAAGGTATGTATCCTTCTTCAATGACAGAGGTGGTATTCTTGGACAAATAATAGCACACGCAATACCCACCAGGCAGATAGTCAGGTAATAAGGTCCGAAGTACTGCATGAGTTCAACCTGAGCTAATACTACGATACTGAAAGTAATTGATACTGCCGAGAATGTAGTAGCAATAACTGAAGCTTCTCTGGCCGAATAATATCCTCCCTCATACTGGTTGCATGTCAGCATAACTCCTAAAGTACCGTCACCAATCCATGAGGTGAAGCAGTCAACCGCCGCTCTTCCCGGGATTTTGAATAAAGGTCTCATAACCTTTGTAAGTAATGCTCCTACAAATTCCAGCAGACCGAAGTCAAGCAGCAACGGCAGAAGCAGCCCCGCAATGGCAAAGATAATTACCAGTACAGTAAGCAAAGCCTCTAATACGAATCCGCCTGCTCCTCCATCTCCATTACCTTCTGTCAAATACGATAAGACAGTTCCTTCTTTACCAACCTTGCAGTATGTCAGCCAGATGAATACGCATCCGATGACTCTGATCACCACCCAAACCGGTGTTGCCACAAAAGCTTCGCTTAAAAGTTTGCTTTCTGTTATGAATTTAGGTTTAGCAAGTGCTAGAACCGACATAACAGCAGAAACCGTAACAATAATAACACATAACATTGGTAAATAATTACCTAAAGCTCCACCGATTTTGTCTGCAAGTATTTTGACGAAGATAGTCCAGCTTCCATCATACTTAACAGGAATCATAAATAAAATAACACCGATTATCGATGGAATAAGGAACTGCGCCATTAACTTCCCATTTCTTTTTTCCATAATAGTCCTCTCCTTTCTAAACTCATCATCATAATTCTATCACACTACACACATAAGTCAAACGAAATTTATCTTTTCACACCGGGATACTTTTCGTACTGGTATGTGAGTCAGACTTTGTGATATTCAGCTTAAAGCCTGAATTGCCCGAGTATAGTTCATAGCCATATTTCCTGCTGTAGAAACGTTTTTCCATGCGGAATCACAAGCCATGATTATCGTACCTACACCGCTTTTGGCTTCATCAAATGCCTTTTTGCCGAAAGCAGCACTGACTTTCGTTTTATTTACATAATATAAATCAGAGGAATCCATATCAGAGTAATGATTAAAGATATGTTTTTTATTCACCAGTCCGCCGGCAAAAGAATATTCCTCTACATACCTGTCTTGATAAGTATCACCAAAGACTTTGTATATGCAAAAATTTCCATTATTCTTATTCAGATATACCAAATATCTGACGCCGGAAGCCGCATTGAAGTCGCTGAGTCCACTGCCGTCAGCCGTAACCTTGCCTGCTCTGTCGATATTGCTCATGCTGTAACCGAGCTGTCTTGCTTTTCCATTTGCAAAAGTGTAAATATTCAAATGTGCATTTCCGCTCTCCCCCGCATCTCTTTTCATGAAAAACAATTCTTTTATCCCATCTCCATTTATATCAACCATGGAAACATTCTTCACTCCTCCGCTGCTCTGTTGCCAGTTATAGCCTTTTATGGCACTTGCATTTTCCTCCAAAATGCGTTTGTATTCTTTTTTCCACACACTGCTTTTTATTTTCTTCTTAGGCTTTTTCTTCTTTACGGTTTTGGCTTTGTGCTCTTCTTGCTGTTTTTTCTCAGAATTCATCGCCTTAATGTTTTTTATAACATCTTTGTAAATGAAATTATATCCTGCAACGCTTATTGATGTGGTAAGTGTAATCATCAAAACAACTATTAAAACAACTGTCCATTTATCGCTCAATCTCTCCATAACTTCCTCCAATCCTAATACACTGCTGATATATTTTGTATATAAAGTTCATTTATATTATGGTATAATTCTTTGCACAGGTACATATAAGGGCAGTATCTTTTTCTACCCCGGGCAAAGGATTTACGAAACTTTTCATATATTATAACAGAAAGAATAAGGTTATGGGCAAAAAGAATAATAGAAATACCAAAGGAAAAATAATTTCTGCCGCATGGAAGCTTTTTTATGAACAGGGATATGATGATACCACGGTGGATGAAATAGTTGAGCTTTCTGAAACCTCAAAGGGATCTTTCTACCATTATTTTGACGGCAAAGATGCGCTGCTGTCATCACTGTCATTTTTGTTCGACGAAAAATATGAAGAGCTTAGGGATAAGCTTCCGGAAGGCTCTGCCGTGGAGAAACTTTGTTACATGAACTTTCAACTGTTTCTTATGATAGAAAATTCGATTTCAGTAGATTTATTAGCCCGACTATTCTCATCACAACTCATAACGAAGGGGAATCGTCATCTTTTGGATCAGGACAGAACCTACTATAAACTGCTTCGAGAAATTCTGCAAAAGGGGCAAGTCAACGGCGAGCTCAAAGATGATGTGTCTGTGAACGAAGTAATCAAAGCCTATGCGCTTATAGAACGGGGAATGATGTACGACTGGTGCCTATGTAACGGTGATTACTCACTGGCACAATACAGCAAACTTATTTTACCTGAATTTCTGAAAAACTACGCTAAATGACATAAGATGACGCCCATCCTTTACACTATGAAAAATTTTGTAAAATCTTGACCTGTTCTTTCGTGATGAAAATTCTTCAGTGATTTCAGCAACCATGATTGCTTTATAACAATAAAAATTTTAAATATTATTTTTAGAATGTTTTTAGTCTATATTTAAGTCTATATAATATTCGTTGTAATTGCAATCATATATCTCTTTTCTTTATAATATACTATATATTTTAGTTTAAACTAAATTCTGTATTTTAGTCTAATGAAAACTATGCTATAATGCCTTCAAGTAAAAAATATTTGGAGGCTTTTATTATGAATTCGAACGACATACTGATGATGCTGGCAATTGCCGTATACCTTATGGGGATGCTGGGAGTCGGAATATACTTTTCAAAGAAAAACGAAGATGCCGGTGATTTTTACCTGGGTGGAAGAACTCTGGGACCCTTTGTCACCGCCATGAGCGCAGAGGCTTCTGACATGAGCAGCTGGCTCTTGATGGGACTTCCCGGCGTAGCTTATCTAACCGGTGTTGCAAATGCTTCATGGACAGCCATCGGTCTTGCAATCGGAACATATGTAAACTGGCTTTTGATCGCAAAGAGAATCCGCAGCTATTCTCATCAGCTCAACGCAATTACAATCCCTGAATTTTTCAGCAAGCGTTATCATGACGAGAAAAACATTTTGAACTTCTTTGCCGCAATAACAATAATAATCTTTTTTATACCATATACGGCATCGGGGTTTGCCGCATGCGGAAAACTTTTCAGCACATTGTTCGGTGTGGACTACTTTCAAGCCATGATAATCAGTGCAGCAGTTATCGTAGGCTATACAGCACTTGGAGGTTTTCTTGCCGCAAGCACAACAGATCTCATTCAGAGTATAATAATGTCTGTCGCACTGATAGTGATTCTGGAATACGGCACATATCTTGCCGGGGGATTGGACAGCGTAGCAGCAAATGCAAAAAGTATTCCGGGATACTTGAGCTTTCTGAATACATACGACCCTGCAGGCAAAACTTCGACATCATATAACTTTTTAAATGTACTCAGCACATTTGCATGGGGTCTCGGCTACTTCGGTATGCCCCATATACTACTCAGATTCATGGCAATAGGTGATAAGGAAAAACTAACTCTTTCAAGAAGAGTTGCAACAATCTGGGTTGTAATTTCCCTGGGTGTCGCTGTTATCATCGGCATCGTAGGCAATGGCATGACTGCAAACGGCATAATTCCATATCTAAAGGATTCAAGCTCTGAAACCATAATCGTAAAAATAGCACATCTGCTAAGTACACACGGTTTCATTCCTTCGATTATCGCAGGTCTGATTCTGGCAGGAATATTGGCTGCCACAATGTCCACTGCAGATTCACAGCTTCTGGCAGCATCATCAGGCGTAAGCCAAAATATAGCAAGGGACTTCCTTAAAATTAAGATGAGCGAAAAGAAAGCGATTCTGGTTTCACGGCTTACAGTTCTTGCAATCGCAACAGTCGGAGTAATTCTGGCAGCAAACCCCGACAATTCAGTATTTGAAATCGTGTCATTTGCATGGGGCGGTTTCGGAGCAACCTTTGGACCGGTTGTACTTTGCGCACTGTTTTGGAAGAATTCAAACAAGTACGGTGCCCTTGCAGGGCTTTTGGTCGGTGCAATAATGATATTCCTTTGGAAGTATGCCGTCAGACCGTTAGGAGGATTATGGGATACATACGAACTGCTTCCTGCCTTCCTCTCCGCACTGCTTGCAATCTTCATAGTGAGTAAACTTGCCGGAGTCCCTGAACAGGCAGTCCAAAAAGACTATGAAAAATACAGATGTAACCTAAACTCATAGTAACTCGGGACTTATATTCGCCCCTACTGTGCTTTACCAAAAACACAAATTTTAAACTCGCAACAGTAGCGGCAGTATATATAGCTGCCCATAATAAGCAAGAAAAACTGTTTATTATGGGCAAGAGTGTAGAAACTGTTGTCAAAGACACTAACATAAAAAGGTGATGTTGCAGAATAGCTTTCCCATTCTGCAACATCACCTTTTTATTTGAAGTTCTACGATTCTGTAAATATACCGGTATATTATCTATCCATACCACAGCTGTAGGAAGATTCCGATGCCAAAATCTCGTCATTTACGGTTTTGTAGAATCTATATCCGCCTGCAAAGTTATAAGCCTCAAATCCGTGCTCATTTAATGTTCTGCAGGCAAGATAGCTTCTCACACCACTTTGACAAATAATATAAACAGGCTTTCCTTCAGGAATTTCTCCAAGTCTTTCTCTCAGGCTATCCACAGGGATATTTTTAAAACCCTCTATGCTTCCTCCTGCAAATTCTCTTTCGGTTCTCGTATCCAGCAAGGTCACGCTGCCGTCTCTCGGAAGCTTTTCAATATCTTCATATCGGAACTGTTTAACCTTTCCTGTTATAATATTTTCTATCATAAAGCCTGCCATGTTCACAGGGTCTTTTGCCGATGAATATGGGGGTGCATAAGCCAGATCCAAATCTTTAAGCTGAACTGCCGTAAGTCCTGCATGTATTGCAGTAGCCAGTACATCAATTCTCTTATCTACACCTTCCCTACCGACAATCTGAGCTCCTAAAATTTTCAAAGTTTCTTTCTCATACATGACTTTCATAGTCATCGCCTTGGCTCCCGGGTAATATCCGGCGTGGGAATTTGGTGAAAGTATTACACAATCATAATCCAAGCCCAATGACTCTGCCATTCTCTCATTGATTCCGGTAGTTGCAACAGTCATATCAAACAACTTTATGACAGATGAGCCCTGAGAGCCTAAATATCTGCTGTCACCGCCGCAAACATTATCTGCAACTATTCTGCCCTGCTTATTGGCAGGACCTGCCAAAGAAATAACCGCATCCTCTCCGGTAACAAAATGCTTGACCTGAATTGCATCACCGACTGCATAAATGTCCTTTTCTGAAGTTTCCATACGATCGTTTACAACAATGCTCCCCTTTATTCCGAGGGTCAGTCCTGCACCTTCGGCAAGTTTTGAGTCGGGAGTAACTCCTATTGCAAGAATAACCATATCCGACTTAATAGGAACATCATTTTCTATAAGTGTATTTATACCGTCTCCGGCACTTTCAAATCCTGCCACGGTACTTCCCAGCTTCAGCTTTGCACCATGCTTCTTAAACAGTGAATGAACTTCTGACACCATATCACTGTCAAGCAGATGGAAAATCTGTTTCGGTCTTTGCACTATTGTAACTTCAATACCCATCTCAATCAGGTTCTCCGCCATTTCAAGGCTTATAAACCCTCCACCTGCAAGAACAGCTGTCTTAGGCTTCTCACGCATTACAAAATCTTTTATCTTAAACGTATCCTCAACGGTTCTGAGGGTAAAAACTTTATCCATATCCACCCCTGAAAGTTTAGGCATGGTAGGTCTTGCTCCCGGTGAAAGGATAAGTTTATCATATTTTTCAGTATACACTCGCCCTGTCTGAAGATTTTTAACCTCTACGCTCTTATTTTCTTTGTCAATAGCGATAACTTCGTTGTGGACTCTAACATCAACATTAAATCTATTTTTAAAGCCTTCCGGACTTTGCAATGTCAATTCCCTCTTGTCAGTAATAACATCTCCGATATAATATGGAAGTCCGCAGTTAGCATAAGAAACATAACCTGATTTTTCAAAAACTATTATTTCGGCACTCTCACTCAACCTGCGGATTCTGGCTGCCGCCGTTGCTCCTCCTGCAACTCCGCCAACAATTAAAATCTTCATAAATTACCTCTCTATCTCTCCCTTGTACGATGCGATTCCTCCAATATTGGTCACTGCTTTGTATCCCATACCTACCAGGGTATTCACAGCTCTGCCGCTTCGTGCACCGCTTAAACAATATAAAAACAACGGAGTGTCCTTATTCGCATATTTTTTAATATCCTTCAGTCTCTGTAAAGGAATATTCACACTCCCCGGAATGTGTCCCTGTCTAAATTCACCATCACCTCTGACATCGATTAAAAGTGCACCTTCTGTGTCCTTAAACTGCTGAATCCCGTCGTTAATATTCGTTCCTCTGAAAAAATCAAATAAACCCATAGTTTCCTCCTAATTTTGTGCTTACCGTCTCTCTATTAAGTTTCGCTTTTTAACTGCGAAAAGAGTTATCTTTTCGGTTCTTTCTTAATTTCGCAAGTTGAAAGAGTAATTATTATGTATTGATATTATCAAAGGAATTCACCATTGTATGTGACTGAATCACAGATAACTTTTTAATTTTTCAAAGTCGGTTATCTCTACTTTGCCCCTCTTCAGAGCAACCACCCCTTCATCCGCAAAATATTTTAAGATTCTGGTAACCACCTCTCTGGCGCTTCCAATATATCTGGCGATTTCATCATGGGTATAGGACAGAATTTTAGTATCGGATTTTTTTATCTCTTCCCACAGAAAATGTGCCACTCTCTTATCAGCTCCCATAAAAAGAATTTGCTGCATAGTCCACATCACATCCGTAAATCTTTCATTTGCCGTCCGTGTAAGAAAAAGTTCTACAACAGGATTTCTCTCAATAATTTTATTCAGTGTATTCGTTGGAATTACAAGCATATCAGAATCCTCTGCAGCCTGAATTATCACTTCAAAGGTTATTGCATCAAGCAAACATGCCGCTGACAAAACACAGTTTTCACCTGCTCTGAGTCTGTAAAGGGTAACTTCCCTTCCCTCTTCAGAAACTATATAGGTTCTAAGCTGCCCGGATAACAGAATCATAGCACCTTGACACCCCTCAAAGTCTCTGTTTATAACCGTTCCTTTATCAAATTTCCGCCTTGTAACTTGCGATAGAATCAAATCTCTATCCGGTAAGCTCAAGTCTTCCCAAAAGGGTAATCTGCTTTCTATTATCTCTTTTATATCAAAGTTGTTTTCCATAAGAACCTCTTTTTGATCTATCATTTTCATATTCCGATACCATTTCATTTTTGGCTTTCAATGAAATTAAAAACCGATGATTCTGTAAAATCTCCAACGATTAAAGTTTACCCTTAATCATGGAAACCCAAACAAATAAGTCACCGGTCTTGGTTTTGTACATTAAATCATACGACTTTCCATATGTTTACTCTCTGCCCCATTCTTTTACTCTAGGTTTTCTGCGTTGCTCCTCAGGAATATGTTCATCATGATTCCAATCCAGAATTTCAGCTTCCATTGTTTCAGGATCTGCACTAACCAAACTATAACTCGCATTTGAAAGAGGTCTGTCCCAAATCTCGTCTATGCTGATTCCTGCTATCCTGAGTAAAATCATGGACAAACAAACCATGTGGGCTACTGCCAATATGGTCTTCCCCTCATTTTCTCTGATAAGCTTCCAAAAAGCCCTCACAGCTCTTTCCTGCACGCCTTGAAAGCTTTCGCCATTTTGAATAAAAAGTTCAGTCGGCTTATTTGTCCATAGTTCATGCTGACCGGGGAATTTTTCTTCAATTTCAGCCGCTGTAAGCCCTTCCCAATCTCCTGCGTTCTGCTCATGAAGTTCATCCTCAGTTATAAGCTCTATGCCATGCCCCTCCAAGATAATCCGGGCTGTTTCCTGTGCTCTGGAAAGCGGACTTGCAAAAGCAACATCTATTTTTATATCTTTTAGTGCCTCATGGGCATACATAGCCTGTCTTCTGCCAAGCTCATTCAAAGGAATATCCGTCATTCCCTGAAATTTTCTTGCCTTATTCCAATTCGTTTCACCGTGTCTCACTAAAAATATCTCTGTTTTCAATCTATTCCCTTTCTATACCGGATGCTGATAATACTGCAATGCTTCTATTTCTGATATTGAAAGCTGCCCGCCTCTTTATATCAACACCAAGTAAAATTGTTATTTACTTTCCATCACCGTCTCAGAAGTTTTAACTGTTACTGTTGTATACGGTGCCACCGACTTTGTAATGAAGGCGTTTCCTCCGATTATCGAGCCTTTGCCTATAACCGTATTTCCTCCCAAAATCGAAGCTCCGGAATACAGTGTAACTTCATCTTCAATGGTAGGGTGTCTGCGAGTTCCACGAAGCTTCTGCCCCTCCTTTGTGGATAAAGCCCCTATGGTAACTCCCTGATAAATTTTCACTCTTTCCCCAATCAAAGAGGTGGAGCCTATTACAATTCCTGTTGCATGGTCAATAAAAAAGTATTTGCCGATGGTTGCTCCAGGATGAATATCAACACCTGTATGTCTGTGGGCGTATTCTGTCATCATTCTCGGAATGAGAGGAACATTAAGCAAGAACAGCTCATGGGCAAAGCGATAAATTGTAATCGCCAAAAGCCCCGGATATGCAAGAACAATTTCATCCTTGCTGCTTGCCGCAGGATCACCGTCAAAAGCTGCCTGAATATCTGTGTTCAAGTATTCCCTGACCTTCGGAATAGCCGCAAAAAATTGCAGGCACACCTTCTGTGCAGCACGCTTTCTGACATATTTAGGGGTATTACCGAAATTCTTGTCATATAAAAGAGCCATTTCAATCTGCTTTCTTAAAGCGTAAATTACATCCTCAATCAAAACCTGTAATTTTGAATGGATATTTCGTGTTCGATATAATTTTTCCCTATAATATCCCGGATAAAGAATCATCAGAAGCTTCTTTATTATCTTCTTAACGGCATCCTGGTCAGGCTGTTGGAATACCTCCATCTTGTCAACATCTCTGCCTTTTTCATAATCTTCGAGGAGAATTCCCAAAATTTTATCCATCTCAATGTCTAAAGAATCGTCATCAAACTCATTTTCGTCACAAGCACAGCAAACCTCAGCATTTTCTTCGAAATTAAATTCCTTCTTCATTTCGTCAATTTTTTTGCAGTTCATAATGTCACCATGTCACCTTCAAAAATAAATTTATAGTTACGGTTAAATACTATCATAAAATGCTTAATATTAAAATATCTATGGTAAAATATATGGCAAATCATTTATTCCGTTCGTCATTGCCATAAAACAGGGACGATCAAACTGCGTTCTGCTGATTCCATCATCGGTAAAATGAATGATGTTCTCCAAACGATTTTTCTTTGCATATTCTTCCAAGATTTTCTTTTGATTGATGATAGAATTGCCACCGCCTTGTAGTTCATAATCTAGGCTTAACCTCTCATAGAGGACTGTTATCTTTTCAAAATTCCTCATTTTTATCCCCTTTCTCTTAATTTCTCAAATAAAAAAGAATTAAGAAGTACATATTTCACTAAGACAGTGATTAAGTGTTCTTCTTAATTCTATTACTCCTCTTACACTTTTAAAATAGCAACTTTGTGATAGTTTCTATTATTCTTTCCATCGCTTGTTCTGCAACCGCTTCTCTTCTATGTTATTTGTCATTTTCTTTTCTTCTCGCCGCAACCATTCCTCCGCCGACAACTGCCATTGAAAGAAGCATCAGATATACTTCCAGACCGGTTGCATCACCTGTCTTTGGATTGTGCCCTTCAGGTTTTTGCGGATTTGGTCTTGGTTTATTCGGCTTCTCCGGTTTAGGTTTATCCGAGCCTTGCGTCTTCACTTTTGCTTTCAAACTGAATTGGATTGTATCATCATCTGTTGCAATCTTATCTTTTCCTTCCGGACTTTGTTTTGCTTCCCATGTGAAGTTAAACTTAAATTTAGGACTGTATTCCAAACCTTTATCTACTTTTGCCACTGCAGACATGCCTCCTGTAAGTTCTCCTACAACTGTGAAAATCTCACCGTTTTTGGCATCCTTTGAAACAGTCACCTGTGGAATGATAACTTCAAGCTGATCACTGCAATCATCTTTAATGGCCTTGGCAAGCTCTGTGTATTTGTGAATGCCCTCTCTCAAGGTCATCTTAACGGTTACGGTCTTGCCCTCGACTTTTACATCGCTGACAGAAAACACTCCGTCTGCACCTTTAAGCTTAACATTTTCTGTTGTAAGCGGCACACCGAATGAAAGTTTTTCCGGCAATGTAAACTTCGCAATGAATTCAGATTTTACATCGTCCAATGAAATTCTGTCAAGCGACACTCCGGGATGTTGTTTTTCAATAGCCGCCATCTGCTCCTTGATAGGTTTGACATTCAATGCACCCGTAAAGTCATGCTTCGCTCCCGGCTTCGTTGGGAAAAGTTCATCATGCTCCGTTTCCTTACCGATTAAGATGTCGCCTTCAAGATCAACCTTTCCATCAACAATGGTTGGCTGATTAACATGTATGGTTCCCTGAATGGTTTCATCATCTGTTGCAATCTTATCTTTTCCTTCCGGACTTTGCTTAGCTTTCCACGTTAAATGGAAATTCTTTTCTTTTACGCCAATAATAGCTTTTGCAGACATTCCACCTGTCAGAGTACCCACTGCTGTAAGTGTTTTTTCTTCCTTCAGGTCTTCTGAAACAGTTGTCGGAATTGTCACTTTCAGCTGATTGTCGCAGCTTTTTACAGCTTTTTTCAATTCTGTATACTTAGTAATTCCATCTCTTAGAGTCATCTTAACTGTGGCAACCTTACCCGAAACCTGCAAATCAGTTACAGTAAATACTCCGTCTGCACCCTCAAACTTAATATCATCTTTCGTTATACCGTCTTTATAATTAACATATTCAGGTAATGTAAATGTTGCTGTGAATTCAGATTTCGTACTTTCCAGCATAATCTTATCAGGGTCGGCACCGAAAAGACCTTCAATTTCATCCATCTTGTCCTTAATTGGAGAAACATTTAATACGCCCGTATAATCCAGTTTTGCACCTGATTCAGTTTCATACACTTTATCGTGTTCAGTGTCACCATTTATTAAGATGTCACCTTCCAGTGGAATATCTTTTATTTCATAGGTTTCAGGCTTATTGACATTCAAAGTAAACGTAATGGACTCATTGTCTGTTGCAACTTTGTCTCTTCCTTCATCGGACTGAACAGCTGTCCAATTCAAGTTAAAATTCTTAATATCATTATTCAGCTTAGCTTTAGCTTTCATGTTTCCTATGATGGAACCCTTAACCTGCAGTTTCTGGTCATTAGTTGTATTATCGGAAACCTTAACCCCCTTCACAATTACCTTAAGAGTATCATCACAAGCGTTAATTGCTTTTTCAAGTTTATCAAAGTCATCAATGCCCTGCTTAAGAGTCATTTCAACATCTATGGACTTTCCGTTATCCACAACATTAGTTATTTTGAAGGTATCCGCCGCACCTAAAAGCTGGACATTATCAACGGTTTTAGGGAGTGTATATTCCATTCCCTCCGGCAGTGTAAAGGTTGCCGTAAACTTGGAAGTGGTATTTTCAAGTTTAATACCGGAACTTGGGTCATTAGGTGCCATTGAAGTTTTATAGTTATTCATGGCCTTCTTAATATCCGAAACATCTAAAGCTCCGGTAAAGTCATGGATATTTCCGGGTTTCGTTTCAAAAATAGCATCATGTTCCGTATCGGCTCCAATTAAAATATCACCCTTCAGTTTTGCATCCGCCTGAATTTCTTCCGGTTTTTTAACCTTTAAAGTCAGCTGTATAGCTTTATCGTCAGTTGCGGTAATATCCTTGCCACCGGCTTTCTGTTCTCCTTTCCATTCAAAAGAGAATTTTATCGCTTTTCCCTGGTATTCAGCAACAGAGCACATAGTTCCCGTAAGCTCACCTTTAACCGTCAGCTGATCGTTATTCTTTACAGTATCTTCTAACTGTATTGCACTGACATTAACCTTAAGTTCGTCTGCACACTTATCAATAGCTTTCTTGAGGTCTTTGTAATTCTTAATCTTATCAGTATTTTGGAGCGTCATCTTAACGGTAATTACTCCATTCCCGTCATTTTTCGCATCCACAATGGCAAAGGTTCCTGCCGCACCTTCAAGCTGAACATCTGTACCGACTGCAAGATTATTTTTCGCCTTCAGTCCTTTAGGTAAGATTATCTTTGCAGTGAAAGTCGATTCCGGATTATGCAATTTTATGTTTTCCAAGTCTGCACCGGATTTTCCATACTGTTGTTCAATCTTCTTCATCTGTTCTTTTATAGAAGAAACATCCAAGCTTCCCGTGAATTTCAGTGAATTTTCCGGAGTCACTTCTATGACTTTGTCAGACTGTGTATCGCCGTTTAGCAAAAGGTCGCCCGGCAGCGTTGTTTTCATTATCGGTGTTTCATCAATTTGAGGGGACTTCGCAGAAAACAGCGGAAAAGTTGCCGTATCAGTAGTAATTGTCATAACCTTGCTGCTGAACCATTTTCCGTAATACCAAAGTTCTCCGCCACCGCTGGCTGTAATCCCGTTTTTCACCGATTCATAAGAAGTACCCTTTGCTGCAGTACCTTCATAATTGATAGCAAGATTAAGATACTTATTGCCTGCTGCTAAATCCTTCTCATATTCTTTGAAAAAGCTCTGATAGTCCAACCATGGAAATTCTATGGTGAATTTTACTGATTTACCATCTGCTGCAATTTCCGGTTTTATGGCAGAGATTGTATTTGCATTTTCAGATTGTGTCGTATTTGTAATTTTAACATTTTGACCTGCAGGCATATTTACGGTATAGGTTATTGCCGGTGCACTCTTGTTAGGACCGTACATAACCCTAGGACCTGCTAGATTTTCATTTTTCTTATAAACTTCGTATGCCTTCTGAAGCATATTGTTTACATCAATTTTTGCGGTAAGTTTTCCTGTATATTCTGAAGTTTCAGCAGTCACAGACTTATCCAGTGTCGACAGGACTTCCGGTGTTGTCTGCGTAAAGCTGTCGGCAAAATTAACATTGATAGTTTCACCCAGTGCATGGGCGGTCATAGGATAAAATGCAATCACCATCATAAATGCCATGAGGCAAGCCAGCATCCTTTCTATGTTTTTACTCTTTCTTTTAATCATACTACTCTCCTTTTTCTATCCTTTCCTTCTTTGAATTTGGTACACACAGCCGGCGTAACAATCAGCATAATCTCCGGTCGTATTATACACCATATTTTTAAAAATAACTACATTTTTTAATTACTTTATCAATGCTGTTGATAAAACTTTATTGATACTTTAACTTCGTTTCCTTTAGAGCCTTCCCATTTTATTATATATGACAATCTCTCTGCTTTCTAACCTCATACATCAATATTGCTCCGGCATTTGAGGCATTCAGCGATGAGATTTTGCCTGTCATCGGAATCGAAAGAGTGAAATCGCACTTCTCTTTCACCAATCTGCTTATGCCGGAACCTTCGTTACCTATAACAAGTGCAATGGCACCTTGCAAATCCTGTTTATAATAAATTTCTCCACCCATATCACAGGCATAAATCCAGACTCCAAGTTCTTTGAGTTTATCAATGGTCTGTGCGATATTCGTCACTCTTGCACACGGAAGATACTCAACTGCTCCTGCTGAGGTTTTTGCAACAGTTCCCGTAATTCCTGCCGACCTTCTTTTTGATATTATCACCCCATGGGCACCTGCACATTCTGCACTTCTCATTATCGCCCCCAGATTATGAGGATCTTCAAGCTCGTCCAGAATAATTATAAACGGAGCTTCTTTTCTAGACTTTGCCAATTCCAGAATTTCCTCCACAGATGCGTATTTATAAGGAGATATTACTGCTGCAACGCCCTGATGAAAACCGCCTCCCGCTTTTTTATCCAAAAAACTCTTGTCCTCATAATATATAGGAATTCCTCTGTCCTTTGCCATAGAAATAATTTTACCTACAGAGCCTGTTGATCCCTTTTGCACGAGGATTTTCTCAATTTCTCTTTCGCTTTTCAGCGCTTCAGCAACCGGATTTCTTCCTGACAAAATACTGTTTTTACTGTCTTTCATATTTCATAAAACGGTACTTAATTCCGTTATCCTCCATAAGTTCATCCTGCCATGTAACCCTAAATTCCTTCATCTCATCCATGTTTACAAAATAGGCATCAGCAGGAAATTTTCCGTAAATCTTCGTTATGTAACAGGTATCACAAAGAGGTAGAAGCTGTTCATAAACCTTCGCTCCGCCGATTACAAAGGCGTTATCATCATCTTTCAATACCTGCATAAGCTCTTCAATACTATGGCAAATCGTATCCACACCCTCTGCGGAAAAATTCTCATCCCTAGTCAGTACAACATTCTTCCTTCCCGAAAGCCCCTTTTTCCCGGGCAAGCTCTCAAGGGTTTTTCTTCCCATGATTACGGTGTGTCCTGTTGTGGTTTTCTTAAAATATTTCAAATCTCCTGAAAGGTGACAAAGGAGATCCCCTTTATTTCCTATTGCCCAATTCTCATCGGCTGCTAAAATCAAATTCATCGTTTCTCCGTAAATTATAAAATAGTATTATCATAAAACAACAACATCGCTAAATTGCGATTTCAATCTTGGCATCAAAGTCATTGTATCTGTAATCTGACAATTTAAAGCTGTCCTTGTTAAAGTCATAGAAATCCCTGACACTTCTATCTATGGTGAATTTCGGTGCCTCAAACTGCTCTTTCTCAATCATCTCTTTTACAATATCCACATGCCTGTCGTATATATGGGCATTTGCAATTACATGAACAAGTTCTCCGGGCTCGTAACCGTATGCCGAAGCCATCGCATAAACTATCAGTGCATATTGAACGACATTCCAGTTATTTGCAGTGAGCATGTCCTGTGAGCGTTGGTGTAAAATGGCATTCAGTCTATTTCCCGCAATATTGAAGGTCATAGAATAAGCACAAGGATAAAGTGCCATCTCAGACAGGTCGTGGTGATTATACATATTAGTCATGATTCTTCTTGAACCGGGATCATTTTTAAGGCTCCAGATAACTCTGTCCACCTGATCCATATCACCTTCTCTATAATGGTGTTTAATCCCCATCTGATACCCGTATGCCTTACCGATAGATCCCTTTTCATCCGCCCATTCATCCCACACATGGGAGTTCAGATTCTCAATATTATTGGATTTTTTTTGCCAAATCCATGAAATCTCATCCCAGGCAGACTTCCAGTAAGTTCTTCTGAGGGTTATGATGGGAAACTCACAAGCCAAATCATAACGGTTCACCATTCCAAACAACGCAAGAGTGTGGGCAGGTGTTCCGTCTTCCCAATGAGGTCTTACCTGCAAATCCTCATCAGAAACTCCGTTTTCAATTATATCTTTCATGTTGGAAACGAATACTTTATCTGCATAACTCATAGGTTCCCCTCTCTTTCAATAATTTCAATACTTTCTCTGATAATCTCTTCCAGCCTTTTCACATTGCCGTTAAGGTGAAGATACCCTATCAAAGCTTCAAAACCCGTTGCCATTTTGTAGTCTACTGGACTGGAACCTCTCGGCTTAGGAGTTTTGGTATTATTCCTTCCCCTCTTCAAAAGTTTTATCTCATCCTCGGACAAAAAGCCTTTTACCAGTTCCTTTGCAATCTTCGCCTGACCGTCTGCACATACATAACGAATGACCCTTCTGTTCATTCTGTTCACCCCTGCCGGAGCATCACCCAACACATATTTTCTTATATACACCTCATATACGGCATCACCTATATAGGCAAGCGCCGTCGTATTAGCTGTCTTTGCATTTACCTCCATAAAAGCAAATTACTCCTTAACTATCTGAACTCCCCGGGGCGTATCTTTCAGTGTAATCCCCTGAGCCTTCAGCAAATCTCTGATTTCATCAGCCCTGGCAAAATTCTTTTCCTTTCTCGCCTGCTGTCTTTCTTCAATAAGTTTTTCTATTTCCTCATCGACCGAATTGTCCTCCTCAACCTGCAAAAGTCCTAAAACATCTGCAAATTCCATCAGGGTATCCAGTGATTTCTGTGCAAATTCCTTGGTAGCATCATCAGAAACTGCAGTATTGATCGCAGTAACAAGTTCAAATACCGCACTGATTCCATCTGCTGTATTCAGATCATCGTCCATGGCTGTAATGAACTTCTGTCTGTAACTGTCATAGTCTTTCAGGTTTTCTGTTTCCTTTCGGGTGATTTCCCCGTTGTTTCCCTGCTCTATGAGGTACAGCAGGTTCTCCTTGCAGTTTTTAAGTCTTTCCAGACTTGCCCTTGCCTGTTTCATAAGTTCTTCACTAAAATCTATCGGACTTCTGTACTGCCCCGACAATAGGAAAAATCTTATTTCCTCACCTGAATATTCTTTGCGAATATCTCTGACTGTGAAAAAATTTCCCTTTGATTTTGACATCTTCTGTCTGTCCATCGTTATGTAAGCATTGTGCATCCAATATTTTGCAAAGGGTACACCATTGCAACACTCAGACTGTGCAATTTCATTCTCATGATGCGGAAACTGCAGATCCTGTCCTCCGGCGTGAATATCTATGGTCTCCCCTAAATGTTTTTTTGCCATAGCAGAACATTCAATGTGCCAGCCCGGTCTTCCCATACCCCATGGGGATTTCCATGCGATTTCACTCTCTTCTTTCCTCGTCTTCCATAGGGCAAAGTCGAGGGGGTCCTTCTTTACCTCTCCAACGGCAATTCTTGCTCCTGCTTCAAGGTCATCAATATTCTGACCGGAAAGCTTTCCGTAATCCGGAAATTTCCTCGTTGAAAAGTAAACATCACCATCTGCCTCATAGGCAAAATCCTTTTTTATAAGGGTATTGACAAAATCCATAATTTCTGAAATATGTTCTGAAACCTTAGGATGGACATCAGCCTTTCTGACATTAAGAGCAGTTGTATCTTCAAAATATTCTTTTATGTATTTTTCTGAAACCTCCGGTGCTGTTACGCCCTCCTCCTTTGCCCTATTGATAATCTTATCGTCAACATCTGTGAAGTTCTGGACATACTTTACTTTATAGCCTCTATATTCCAGATATTTTCTCATAGTATCAAAAACCACCAAGGGTCTCGCATTACCGATATGGAAAAAATTGTATACGGTGGGACCGCACACATACATTGAAATCTCGCCATCACGAATAGGCACAAGTTCTTCTTTTTTTCTCGTTAAAGTATTATATATTTTCATATCCGTTTCCTTTTAGATTACACTTTCACGCTTTTTAATTCGTATCTCCATGCTTTTGAAATTGTACTATCATTTTTATTCTACGGTAATTGTTTTGATTACGACAGGCTCAAGGGGCTTATCCATCGCATCTCTCCTGACATTTACGATTTCATCTGCAGCTTCAAGGCCTTGGATAATTTTGCCGAAGGCAGCGTAACTTCCGTCGAGATGGGGTGCATCAGCCACCATGATAAAAAACTGTGAGCCGGCAGAATCCGGCATCATGGATCTTGCCATGGACAGAACACCCTTTGTGTGCTTCAGGTCATTTTTCACTCCGTTTGCAGCAAATTCTCCTTTAATCGTATGTCCTGGACCGCCTGTTCCATTTCCCAGAGGGCAGCCTCCCTGAATCATAAATCCCGGAATAACTCTGTGAAAAGTCAGACCGTCATAAAAACCGTCATTTGCAAGTTTTTCAAAGTTTGCCACTGAAAGAGGTGCAATGTCCTCATAAAGTTCTCCCGACATCACCTTTCCATTTTCCATCTCTATCGTTACTGTTTTCATCTTCGATACCTCTCATTCTTCGCCTATGCACTACATCTATAATTATATTCAAATTTATTCCAATTCCGGCGAAATCCATGATTACTTATGGATTTTACAGTTTCACATCCATGATAAAACACCGCATCCCGCCGGATTTATTTTTCCTGCAATTAGCCTCTGCGCTCTGCATTCACAATCTGTACCGCATTTGAAACCGCATCTTCTACAGACATTTCCTGCTTCTCTTCATTTCTTCTCAGCTTATATTCCACCTTGCCTTCACCTGCCAGCTTGCCCACTGTAATTCTGACAGGAATACCAAGAAGATCCGCATCCTTAAACTTAACTCCCGGGCGTTCCTTTCGGTCATCCAACAGGGTTTCAATTCCTTGGGAATTCAAATCATTATAAACTCTTTCCGCAAGCTCTTTCTGAACTTCGTCATCCGGCTTAACCGTGGTAATTATCACATGGTATGGAGCAACTGACATTGGCCAGATTATACCGTTTTCATCGTGATGCTGTTCCACTACCGCTGCAAGGGTTCTGGTAACCCCGATTCCGTAGCAGCCCATAACTATCGGCTTTTTCTGCTGATTCTCGTCACTGAAATACGCTCCCATAGATTCAGAATACTTTGTGCCAAGTTTAAATACCTGCCCAACCTCGATTCCCCTTGCACGCTTAACCGGTGCCCCGCAAACAGGGCACTTATCTCCCTCCGCAAGGATTTTGATGTCAGTTACAATATCGCCCCTGTAATCTCTTTCGTAGTTCACATTGATGGAGTGATAGTTTTCCCGGTTTGCACCTGTGCACAGGTTTTTTAAGCCGGGAAGTTCACTGTCAACTACCGTTATGCAATCATGAATCCCCACAGGACCTGTAAATCCTCCGACACAACCTGTTGCTTGTGACATCTTTTCCTCATCTGCAAACTCAATCTGATGCTCTGCTAAACCCAAAGCATTAACGAGTTTTGTCATATTCAGTTCTCGGTCTCCTCGAACGAAGGCAGCTACATAGCCATCCTCTTTTCCCTCTTCATCATATTTAACAAACAGCAGAGCTTTAACGGTCTTTGCCTTATCAAGTCCTAAGAATTCTGCAACCTCTTCTATAGTCTTAGTGCCCGGAGTATTGACATCTTCCTTTGGAAGCATTTCAATTTCGGTCTGAGGTGTGGCGTCAACACATTCAGCTCGTTCTACCGTTGCTGCCATCAGGCAATTTTCACAATAGACGATTTCACTTTCTCCCACCTCTGAAATTGCAGTGAATTCGTGGGAGTTACTTCCGCCGATTGCACCGGTATCTGCCTCTACGGGTCTGCATGACAGACCGCAGCGTTTAAAAATCCTGTCATAGGCACCATACATAAGTTTATAGCTGTGATCCAGCCCCTTCTCGTCAATATCAAAGGAATAACAGTCTTTCATTATAAATTCTCTGCTCCTCATAAGCCCGAAGCGGGGGCGAGCCTCATCTCTGTACTTTGTCTGTATCTGATAAAGCATTCTCGGCATCTGCCTGTAAGATGTAATATCACTTCTCACTATATCGGTGAAAATTTCTTCGTGGGTGGGTCCGAGGCAAAACTCTCTGCCGTTTCTATCCTGAATACGCCAAAGCTCCGGACCGTAGGCGTTCCATCGTCCCGATTCCTCCCAGAATTCAGAGGGCTGAATGGCGGACATGTGTATTTCCTGTGCTCCTGAGCCGTCCATCTCCTCACGAATTATATTCTCTATTTTCCTTACGGATTTCCAGCCCAGAGGCATAAATCCATATACTCCGGACACCAGCTTGCGAATCATGCCTGTTCTCAAAAGAAGAATATGACTCGGTATTTCCGCCTCATTCGGAACTTCACGCAAGGTTTTTAAGTGCATTTGTGATAACTTCATCTTGTCCTCCAATTACTTACTTGTAAAATTATTTCTTAATCATCTTTTTTCACTTGCGTCCTATTAACGCATTATTATTTTTCTTCTAAAAGGCACACCGCTTCAGCAGCAATACCTTCTCCTCTTCCTGTAAATCCCAGCTTTTCTGTCGTAGTGGCTTTGATATTGATAGTATTTTCAGCCTCTGCCAGTACCTGTACCAGCTTCCGTGTCATCTCGTCAATATACGGTCTGAGCCTCGGTTTCTGGCATATAACAGTTATATCGGCATTTGCAAGTCTGTAACCTCTCCCCTCAACCTCTGCCTTAACCTCTTTTAACAGTACAAGGCTTGATATTCCTTTATACTTTTCATCTGTATCGGGAAACAGCTTTCCTATATCTCCAAGTCCGGCTGCCCCCAGCATGGCATCCATTAAGGCATGGGTCAAAACATCCGCATCTGAATGTCCCAAAAGACCTTTTTCATAAGGAATTTCCACTCCTCCCAATATGAGCTTTCGTCCTTCAGCAAAAGCGTGAACATCAAAACCATGACCGATTCTCATAAAATCCTCCCATCCGTGCCTTTGCGGATTTCTAAATTTCTTATTTCATTCCGTCAAACATTTATCCTTCCAAAAATCATACGACCTGCGGAGGTCTGCAAAACGCTGGTAACGGTAATCTTCGTGGTCTTGCCTATCATCTTTCGTCCATCTTCTGCAACAATCATTGTACCGTCATCCAAATATCCTATTGCCTGACTGTTGTCCTTTCCCTGTTTAACCAGCTGAACCACCATTTCTTCTCCCGGCAAAACCACAGGTTTAAGACAGTTTGCCAGCTTGTTTATATTCAAAACTCCAACATCGTTTATTGCTGCAACCTTGTTCAAGTTATAATCATTGGTAACTACCTTACCGTTCATTATCTGTGCCAGCTTCAGAAGTTTGACATCCACTTCGGGAATTTCCTTCAGTGATTTTTCTCCATCTGTGTTATAGACTTCAACACCGTATTCCGTCTGCATCTTCTTCAAAATGTCAAGACCTCGTCTTCCCCTTGTTCTCTTGAGGGAATCCGATGAATCCGCAATATGTCTCAACTCCACCAAAACAAACTCCGGAATAACTATGGGACCTTCCAAAAAACCCGTGCTCATAATATCTGCAATTCTGCCGTCTATTATAACACTGGTATCCAGTATTTTCGGAAATTCTCCCGTCTTTCTCTTCGTCTTTCCAATGCCTTTAACAATATTGGGTGGTTGTTTTCTGCTCTGCAAAACCGGAGCCAGAAGTTCTCCGCCTTTGCTTGTCGCCACGACTACTCCAATAAATCCGAAAAATACATATGCCATAATTGTTATAAGTGCCCCAAGATAAGAATGTGTTACAGTGCCTACCATCTGACCTACAAAAAAAGCAATGACAAATCCCATAACAAGCCCAATGAATCCCGCTAAAATTTTATTCACGGAAACATCCTGCAAATCGCTTTCTATATTGATTGCCACTTTAAAACTCTGTCTGCCTAATGACGGTGCGAGCCTAAAGAAAATAATCGCGAAAAAAATTACAAAAATAATAGCTACACCGGTTTGCTGACCACTTGTAAATATCTTATCTACATTGTTTCCGGACTTATTAAGTCCCAGGGCAATAAGCAGCCAAGCCAAATAACCGAAGGCACCACCAATCACTGTAATCAAGCCTCTCCCAAGTTTCTTCAACATAACTTTTCTCCTCCTCTCCTCCAAAATATTACGGGCATAAACACCCATAATCAGTATAAGGTCTTTCAATGCCCTCGTCAAGTTATGTGCATAACAAATACAATGCAGCGAGCCAAAATAAAAGAGAGGATCTTTCTAATCCCCTCTTTGTGATTTGTCGCTTTATTATGATTCTTGGTAAAAGCCAAAATCTATTTACATGCCTCCAAAATCAGCTCTGAAAGCACCATCTTCTGCACCAAGCTTGGTAAAAGCCAGGATCTATTTGCATGCCTCCAAAATGCCAAGCAGATACTTCCATGTTCTTCCCACCGAAGAAATCGAAAGTTTTTCATCAGTAGTATGAACACCTTCCATATCAGGTCCGATAGAAACAGCATCGAACCTGCCGTCGTCCATCTTACCTGCAAACAATCCACATTCCAAACCTGCATGAATAGCTTCAACCTTTGGTTTTTTGCCGTATTGAGCTTTGTATACTTCTACACAAACCTCACGAAGTGCAGAATCTGCACGGTACTCCCAGCCCGGATATTCTCCGCTGTACTCCACAGTTCCGCCCAAGGTCTTTGCCAGATTGTCAAGCTTGCTGCACAAATGCTTTCTTCTTGAATCGACAGCACTTCTCACTGCATAAAAAGCCGTCATCTTATCTTCAAGGGTGTTCAAAGCTCCTAGATTCAAGCTGGTTTCAACCAATCCTTCAATTTCCTTGCTCATGTGCTGAATCCCGTAAGGCGTATTTATCAGCCATGTTATGACCTTTGTTTTGCTCTTATCATCAAGCACTGAAACTTCCTGTTCTTCCCCAAGTTCAACACTCACCTTTATATCAGGATCAACTGCTTTAAGCTCATGTGCAAGAATGTCTTCTGCTCTTTTAATTTCAGTTTTCAGTTTATCGGCATCTGCCGCTGCAATTACAATCTCTGCATCCGTTTTCTTACAGATTGCATTGTCCTTGCTTCCTCCATCTGCCTTTACCAATTTATATTCAACTACCTGAGCCAAATCATATAAAATTCTGCCCATTAGAATATTCGCATTTCCATGTTCCTTATCGATTTCAATTCCCGAGTGTCCGCCTAAAAGACCGTTTACGCTTATATTAGCAACGATCCCTTTTGCTTTTTCTCTGGAAACGGGAATCACTGCCTTGGCAGATACTCCGCCTGCACAGCTCACCGTGATAATTCCCTCCTCCTCAGAGTCAATGTTAATCATCTTACGAGCTTCGATTTTAGAAGCGTCTAAGGCAACTGCACCCAAAAGTCCCACTTCTTCATCAACTGTGAATACACAGTCAAGTTTAGGATGCTTGTATTCTTTTGAATCCAGCACTGCCAGTGCCATAGCCACTGCAATTCCGTCATCACCGCCAAGAGTGGTATCCTTTGCACGAAGCCAGTCCCCGTCAACATAAAGATCAAGACCATCTTTTGTCATATCTATGTCACTTCCCGGTGTCTGCTCGCATACCATGTCAATATGTCCCTGAATCATCACCGGATCGGCATTTTCATAACCCGGAGAAGCAGGTTTACTGATAACTACATTGTTAACCTCGTCCTGATAATATTCAAGACCTCTTTTCTTTGCAAAATCCACCAGATAATCACTAATCTCTTTTGTGTTGTATGAACCATGCGGAATTGAAGCGATTTTCTCAAAAAAACCAAATACCACCTTTGGTTCCAGATTTAATTTCCCATCCATGCTGTTTCTCCTTGTTATTTCTCCTTCGCCGGAAGAGTATAAACCGTCTTCCCTTTCACTCTCATCTTCTGTATATGATTTCTTCTCAGCATATAGTCGATGAGCTTCTCCTGAAATTCTGCACCATTTGTAATGACTGCAGTTTTTTGGGAATAGAATTCCTTTGCTTTAACTTCCTTTACCAAATGACCTATGCCATCTTCGGTAATAGTTTCGTGCTCTTTCAAGTATTTCACTACCCGAAGAGCACCATTATTAAGAAGCATTTCGGTCAGGCGTTCGTTCTCAGTCACTTTTTTTCTCAGACCAATCATATATAAAATTGCAGTTACAACCGCAAACAATAAAACTGTTATTATTAAAATTAAGGTGTGACTCATTTTTCCGCCTCGCCTACGATAACTCTATATACTTTACTTCTAATAAAACCTGAATGAATCTAATCAGTCTCGGATAAAGAGGTTCGGCATCTTTTCCGAACTCCTCCTTTATCATTTCCCCTATATCGAAGAGATTTCTCTTTCCGTCGATGCAGAGCCATACAAAGCTGCCAAATTCATCAAGGTCAATATTGCTGACCTTGGGTGTGTTGAAAAACTTTTGAGCTATTTTATTATAAAATCCTTTGTTCTCCTGTGTTACGGTAACAAGACCATTGGTCTGTATCCAATCAAGATCCCTGCAAATTGCAGGGACCTTGTCCAGATAATTTTCCGTATTTATTTTTTTCTTCCTACGCATCGTATTTTGTAGCCTTCGGTTTTTTCTTAAGGCAAACATACAGCAGGGTTCCAACCAGTATTGCGAAAGCAATCAAAGAACCGATATTTCCTAAACTGTACTTTCCGGAGATGTCAATTGCTTCTCCAAGGGTTTTGCCGCCGCCGACTTTGATGATTGCAAATACCGCAAGAAGAATACCGACTATACCTTCACCTGCAATCATACCTGATGAGTAGAGTACTCCGTTGCTGATAGCAGTGTCTCTTTCTTTTTCGTTTCCGAACTTTTTCTTTTCGATGAACAATTTCACGAAACCACCGATTACCAAAGGTACTGACAGGTGGATTGGCAGATATAGACCAATCGCAACCGGCAATACCGGAATTCTCAGGATTTCGATGATGATAGCGAAGAAAACTCCTACGAACACTAAAGTCCAAGGCAGGTTAGCATTCATAACCCCCTCGATAACTAATTTCATCAGCATAGCCTGTGGTGCAGGAAGATCTTTTCCTCCAAAGCCCCAAGCTGCGTTCAACAGATACAGAACTCCTGCGATAGCAAGACCTGATGCAACAGTACCGATAACTTCACCAATCTGCTGTTTATAAGGGCTTGCACCAACGATATAACCTGTCTTGAGGTCCTGAGACATATCCCCTGCCATAGCTGCAACGATACAAATTACTGTACCGATCATGATAGCTGTAACCATACCTGAGGTTCCTGTAGTTCCGCTCATCTTCAAAAGCATTGTAGAGATAATCAGCGTTGCAATTGCCATCCCTGAAACAGGGTTGTTAGAACTTCCGACAAGCCCTACCATTCTCGATGAAACTGTTGCAAAGAAGAAACCGAATACGACAATAATCAGTGCACTGCCAAATCCCAGTGGAATTGTCGGTGTTCCAACCAGAATAGCAACTACGAGAACCAACATGATTGCCAAATATTTTACATCAAGATCTTTGTTCTGGCGATTGATTGTAACCGCCGCTCCGCTTTTATCCCCCAAGTCTGTCATACTGTCTCTGAATGTACGAACAATCAAAGGCAGTGACTTAATCAGTGACATAATTCCACCTGCTGCCACTGCGCCTGCACCGATGTAACGGATATAACTTCCCCATAGAGCCCATGTGTCCATGCTGCTGATAGGATCCTTTGACGGGAACATTACCATATCTCCACCGAATGCCTTAATTACAGGCATGATGATGAACCATCCTGTTACAGCACCTGCTATCATGTATGAAGAAATTACAGGACCGCAAATGTACCCTACACCTGCAAGAGCCGGAAGTACATCCACACCGATTCCCGATCCGTCATACTTCTTGAAAGCCCAGTCAGCTTCACTTGGGAACAATTTGACTCCATCAGCAATAAACTTGTAGAGAGCCGCAACACCCAGACCTGTAAATACTGTTGCCGCATCGGAACCGCCCTCTTCTCCTGCTACCAATACTTCGGCACAAGCTTTTCCTTCCGGATATGGAAGCACTCCGTGTTCCTTAACAATAAGGGCACTTCTCAACGGTACCATGAATACTACTCCAAGCAGACCGCCACTGATACAAACCAGTGCGATTGTCATGTACCCCGGAGGAGTACCTGCTCCTTCAGCTGCCCACATAAATACCGCCGGCAATGTGAAGATAGCACCTGCCGCTAAAGATTCTCCGGCAGAACCGATAGTCTGAACCATGTTGTTTTCTAAAATAGAATCTTTCTTTAAAATTACACGAATAATTCCCATTGAGATTACTGCAGCCGGAATCGATGCTGATACGGTCATTCCGACTCTTAATCCCAGGTACGCATTGGCACCACCGAAGACGATGGCAAGAATCGCACCCATAATGATTGAGGTCGCTGTAAATTCCGGCAGAACTTTATCTGCAGGAACAAACGGCTTAAATTCTTTCTCGTTCATAAAAACTCCTTTCATGTAAACTCTTATAAGTTTTTCTTACCAATACAGTTTATCATAGTATAGCGATAACATGCAACAATAAAGAGGCTTTTTTATTATCTAATTCCTTTTAGATGGCTAATTTCATTTTAGAACTTACCTTTAGGTGGCTAACTTAATTTTAGAACTTGCCAAAAATAAACTCAGAAAAGCAATTTCACGAATATCTGTTTGAACCGTGAAGTAAGTTCTTACACCTTTTCTTGCAATGTGATAAAACAAATTATTTTGAAATAGGAAAACATCGTTTTTAACATTTCCAAAGAACTTTTTCACCTCCCCCATATTACATCTGCAACGAAAGTTTCCGCAAAAAAATAAAAAATAGTGTGACAGAACACTTTAATCCTGTCACACTACTGAAATACTTTATTCTATGGTAACTTTATCCGATGTAATTTCCTTTTACTACATGGCTTTCAGAAGAAACATCCTCTAGTATCTTATCCACCAGGGCTTCATCTACATAATCAAGCCTTATCTGACATCCATCATAAGTTGCAGCATCCTCAAAACAATCGCCACAACTATAGCCTTCATCATCATAGGTTACATTTGCTAATGTAGTTTCAATTCTTATTGTGCCTGTCATTGACTTGCAACATTTAAATGTGTAACCCATATCCTCTACGCTTGACGGAATGGAGCTTGGACCTTTAATCAGTGATTCACAACCCTCAAATGTGCTATTCATATCCTTTACACCTGCCGGTATTTGGGGGGCTTGTTTTAATGATTCACAACCCTCAAATGTGCTATCCATATTCTTTACACCTGCCGGTATTTCAGGGGCTTGCTCCAAAGACTTGCAATACATAAAGGTATGATTCATATTTTCTACACCTGATGGTATTTCAGGTGCTTGTTTTAATGATCTACAACCCTCAAATGTGCTATCCATATCCTTTACACCTGCCGGTATATTAGGGGCTTGTTTTAATGATTTGCACTCATAAAAGGTACTATTCATATCCTTTACACCTGCCGGTATTTGGGGGGCTTGTTTTAATGATCTACAACCACGAAAGGTTTCACCCATATTCTTTACACCCGATGGGATTTTGGGGGCTTGTTTTAATGATTTACAACCCCAAAATGTGCCATACATATTCTTTACACTTGCCGGTATTTGGGGGGCTTGTTTTAATGATGTACAACCCGCAAATGTGCTATCCATGCTCTTTACGCCTGCCGGTATTTGGGGGGCTTGTTTCAATGATTTACAACCCTCAAATGTGCTATCCATGCTCTTTACGCCTGCCGGTATTTTGGGGTTTTTTTCAATTTGCATAAGTCATAAAACCATCCGTCTATTGATTTTGGAGCAACCCCCTTCTTGATGGTCACCTTATCTATCGAGACATTATAATACCGATAATACCAAGGCATACCGTCATAATAGTTATCATCTTCAACATATCCCCTTGCGTACTGGGCATTACCTTTTCCCGATATGATTAACTCGCCATTGTTATACAAGGTGGCTTTCACATTCTTCTTTGCCTTTGCCGAGCCATATATGGTACTTTTGCTTCCACAGCCTATATTCCATCTTTTTATTGCCTTTTTCGGTTTTACATAGGTGCCTTTGGCAGAGGATTTCTTACCATAGTATTTCTTCCCTGCATAAAGCTTATATGCAGCAATCTTAAAATAATATTTACCCTTTTTGACTTGAGGGGTGGTGCATTTCAAAATGCTGCCTGCCGCCTTTGCTTCTTTCAGCTTTATATTCTTGATTGCCTTGTACTTACCCTTTTTATATTTCCTATAAACTACATAACCATCGGCATTTTTTACATGTTTCCATTTAAGCTGCACACTTTGTTTTATAATATAGCGAACAACTTCACCGGATTCACCATATTTATAGATAGGGATTTTTGTCTGTGATGCAGATTTGATTTTGACCTTACCCGGTGGTGTTTTCTTTGCTCCATAAACATCGGAGTCTAAAACTCCGACGAATGCAATGAAAAAAATCACACTGAGTATAAAAACAATTCTTCTTCTCTCAACTAACATTTTCTTCAACTCCTTTTTTCCTTTTTGCAATTCGTACTTTACTAAATTGTATCATTTATCTAAAATATGTCAATAATTATTATTTATGCGTGTCTATTACGTTCAACAATTGGATATGAGTAATTATAATAGAAAAATATCCTTAACACTTAACATCAAAACCAAAAAACCGGATAGCATTTTGCTATCCGGTTTAACAGGTGATATGAGCATATAATTTCAAATAAAATTATCACAGAATTTAACTGTCAAATTTAAAATTTTTACACTACTGATGTCGATCACGCTTGTTACGAAGCAATGAATTACATCCAATACGGTTACAGAACCTCCGTTGCCTGTGCTCCACTGATACCATGTTTTACACGATCTCTTTCTTCTGCACTCTTTGCATCATTCCAGTGATCCATAGTTCCAACCAGGTAACCTGTGATTCTCCTGATCCTCTCAAATGGAACATCCTCCAGCGAATATGTCAGTCCGACATATTCTTCGTCCTCTGCATCCAAATCAATTGTAAGCTCTGCAACTTTCCTCTGATATTTTTCCTCAAGATAGTCTACATAAATTTTTGCTTCTTTTTCACTCATTTCGCTTGGCTTGTTGATAATCATTATAACTCTCCTCTTTTATATCATTTCTGCAGAATCACTACACATATTTACTATATATATTGTTCGACATCGCTCTATATACCCTAAATGTCGTAGGTTAAACATTTGAGCAAGCTAATATAGGCGATAAAGCTCCGGTGCGATGTTACAAAAAATTATAAGCTAGACATCGGAGCGTGCAAGTATTTGGGCAGGAGTTTTTCTCATCACAGCAGCCACAGGAAGAAGCCCGACCATAAGATTAAATATGAGAAGAATCGCAAATGTCAAAAATGCAACCACAGGGTTTACCGCATAATTAGATGCAAAACTATCGCTTACCTTAATTACATTGCTTAGAATATAATACATTGCACCTATACCAATTGCAGAGGTTATCAGATTTATGGCAATTATTTCCCCTGCAAACTTCTTATATATGTCGCTTTTCTTAAGACCGATGGCACGAAGAGTCCCCACTTCTTTGATTCTGGACAGGAAAGACGCCCTGAGCATCAGATAAATTTCTATCAGTGAAATCAGAAGTATTACAGCTGCCAGTGTCAAGGCACTTCTCAGGGTTTTCTTACGAACCTCCATATATGCTTTTTTCTCATGTTCAGTATTCAATGTGGGAGAGTAGCCCTTTTCATTCAGCTGATCGACTGTTCCTTCCGGATCTTTCGAATACACTGTCACCTTACTGTTTTTATGAAAATCATTCAGCAAAATGGTTCTTTTAGATACAAAATAGGAATCTTCCTGTTGATCTTTGGAGGTATAATATCCCACAACGGTAAGTTTTCGTCCCGCCATCTTTTTATTTACAGCCCTTCCAATCTTATATTCATCTTTATGATATTCATTAACTAAGGTTTCAAAGTCACCGATCGGTGTTTTTCCCTTTTTCAAAACGATCCCCTTTGCGAGTCCGTAGTTTTTTACCTTGTCATCACTATTATCTTCACCATCGCCGGGCTCACCGGCACCGGGAGTCATAATATCAGGGTCCTGAACATTGGAAGCTGTAATGCCGGGGGCATTTGAAACAATATCTGTCAGTATGCCATCCTTAACAAAAATCGACGGAGACTCAGTGTTTGAAATCCCTACAATTCTAAAATCCGGAAGTCCCTGCACTCTGAGTGTTCTTCCGATAAATTTTTCATAGGTATCAAGACCGATAATATTTCCGAATTTATTTCCGAGAAACTTTTTTAAAATCATTTTATCCACTACAATATCCGTAGATTTCTTCACCGTTCTTCCCTTAAAAACTTCATTCCCTGAAAGCATTTTCGCCGAAACAACCGACCCCGGAAGTTTTGAGAATAAACCTGAGGTTTGAAAGTAATCATTCATAGGCATTTCAAAGGAACGGAAACTTTCCCCGGGCAGAACATATGTAACACCTTTAATCTTCTTCAGTTTCCCGGCGATTTTATCATTTTTCTTCGGGTTAGAAAGGGTTATATAGTGTGGATTGGATGCCATATAAGAATCTTTTTTAACCGTTTTGACCCCGATTATATTGCTGACTGCATAAAATGCAAAAAACGCAGAAATAACAAATCCAAGCAAAAGAAGTTTCCTTAAAAATCTGTAATTTCTAATGTTTTTCAAACCTTTGCCTGTGGAGTTTAGAAGCGTATATATCGGTTTGTATTTCACTTTGTGTTTCTTAGGGAGAAATGCACTGTAATTAAAGGCACTGCTTTCAAATATACTTTTGTCAAGTTCTGTATAGTTCCCCTCTATAAGCTCAATATTACCGGTTTCATCTATTATGGAGAACTTATTTTTCGTATCTATAAATAAATTTCCTCCTCTGACTGCAATATTGATTCTTCCATTTAATTCTCTGTCAGAAAAAAGGTTCAGTTCAAGTCCTCGGCTCTGAATGCTGCTCTGTATGGGCATATCGTGAAGGTATATTCTATTATCCAATTGATAGTTCAGTTTGCCGGTATTGTCATTTTCATTATCCGACTCCACCTTTCCGTTTCGTATTCTTATTATTCTATCAGAATAAAACCCTGCGAGTTCCTCTTCATGGGTTACAAGAAGAACAAGTCTTTCCCCCGAAAGTTTTTTAATCAGATTCATTATTTCCAGGGTATTGCTGCTGTCAAGGTTTCCCGTCGGTTCATCGGCAATTATAATCTGAGGGTTTTTGACGATTGCTCTTGCAATAGCCACCCTCTGTCTCTGACCGCCTGAGAGATCCGATGCCTTCTTAAATCGAAACTGATAGATGCCCACAGCCTCAAGGCAATAATTAACCCTTTTTCTTATTACCTCTTTATTGCGAATACCGATCATTTTCAATGCTATCGCTACATTGTCGAATACAGATTCGTCATCGATCAGATTGAAATTCTGAAACACATATCCGATTTTCGCATTTCGTATGGAATCTATCTTGCCGGAAAATCTTTTGGTTATCTTCTCTCCATCTACGAAAATTTTTCCGCTGTTAATTTTATCCAATCCTCCGATTACATTAAGAAGGGTTGTCTTTCCGCTTCCGGATGCTCCGAGAAGGGTTACAATACCTATATCGGGAAGTTCCAGACTGGTATTGTCCACAACATGAATTTCGTTGGCTTTTTTTCTGTTAAAATATTTATTTACCTTTTCTATCCTGATCATCTTATGCCTCCCCTCTGTAAACACGCATTGCACTGTTTCCGAATATTTTCTTTGCATATCTTCCGGAAATCAGCAGGGACATAATGGTCATGGTGACCACCAGGAGGACATAATCTCTAACTGTTATGAATTTTACAATGCCATTGACATACTGAAACTGCAAATATCCCTCGGCAAAGGCTAATATCAGTAAACCCACGATAATTACCGAAATGGACATTACGACAAGCAGTTCTATCCTCAGGATATTTCCTGTATTTCTCTTTGAGGCTCCCAAGATTCTTAAGGTTGAATAGTATGAATTTCGCGAGCGCATCACCAATCTGATTACCACATAAGCAATGAAAAACAATGTAACTAGAAGAATTCCAAGCATCAACCTTGAAAACATCTTTTGAACCAGTAAAATGGTTTCCATCTGGTTGTTTTTGGAAACATTTCTAATTTCCAGTACCGTATACCCCTTGGACTTAAGGGCTTTTATCGTATCACTGTTTTTCATATAGTCTTTGGTAAAAACACTTATCTGGTAGTCGCCTCTGTCATAGAGTCTTTTGTAATCAGCTTTATTTACGAAAATTGATTCTGCGTAGGTATCATAATCATCCTTTGCAAGCTCAAGAAGCCTTTCCATATTCTCTTTCTTTACAACGGCATCTATCTCAAAGTTTCTCTTCCCCTTGAAAAACATATTTTCTACAGTTATTGACATTTGCTTTCCCGATGCACGCCCTTCTTTGTAGTAGTTTTCTGCATCCTCTTTGAAAATATACGCTTTCCCCGGAGATATCAAGTCTGTTGGATAAACGATAGATGCACCTTTTCTCTTTACGGTTTTGCCGTCAAAGTCAAGAGTTACAGTCGATGCTGCGGAGACAGCAAACACAATCTGTCTGTTTGCCAGTGAATCCGTACAAAAAATTCTGGAATACCCATTCTTCTTTATTCTCTCGTTATCACTTTTCTTAAAAGTTATCCCCACAATTTTCAAAGGCTTATTGATAAATGAAACTGTTTCTTCTCCTTCTGCATTATTATCTACCCGAAAAGTCTTTCCTATCAGGCTTTCGCCTTTTTCTTTCAGTTCCTCGTAATTTTGTGTAAATTCTTCAGCACCGATTACAATCTCTGTTTCCTTTCTTGGCAGTCTTCCATACGCCAAGTCTTTCTTTTTTAAAGATTTATAACTATAAAGAGGCCCTTCTATGGAAGTTTCACCTCTGTATAGAATCACACTGTTGTCCAACGATAGGTCCTTCTTTATTATATAGTTCACATTAGGTGCATTTTTAATGCTGTTAAAGTCTTTCTTTGTAAATTTTTTCTTATCACTTCTCTGCAAAACCAGCCGATGTGGGGATTTATCAGCAAAGGCGGTGTCCATCCCAATCAAATCTTCTTCATTTTCAATATTCAAATTTGAAGCATAGCTGCCCAAGACCGATACACTTACAAACATAAAAATAAAAAGAAGCAAAAGAAACTTTGCCGGCAAATTAAAAGTATTGCGTAGTCCAAGACGCAGCTGTGACAAAGATGACAGCTTGTTACTTTTGGACTTTCTTGTTCTAATGCTATCTTCTGTTATGGTTTCTGAATCTTTTAGCCTGCGGTCTTCAACCACTCTGCCGTCTCGCATCATAATTTTTCGAGTTGCATAAGGCTCCGCCTGTTCGTAGTTGTGAGTAACTACTATCACCAGCTTATTCTTTGAAATTCTATATAAAGTCTCCATGACCTTATTGGCAGCATCGGTATCGAGATTTCCCGTAGGTTCATCAGCCACGATAATAGGAGAGTCCTTTGCAAAGGCTCTTGCGATGGCAACCCTCTGTTTCTGTCCCCCCGAAAGTTTAGAAACTCTGGTTTTCTCATACTTTTCCAAGCCGACCCACTTGATAATATCCTTTATAAGTTTTTTCTTGTTCCTATTGTTATAGCCGTTTAAAATAAGAGCAAGTTCCACATTCTGATAAACCGTATAACTATTTATCAGGTTATAATCCTGAAAAATATTCCCTATATACTTTTTTCTATATTCTTCGTAATCTTCTGTTCTAAAACCGCCTGTATCTTTTCCGGCTACGAACATCTCTCCCTCTTCGTAACTGTCCAAGCCGGAAATCACATTCAAAAGTGTGGATTTTCCCCCTCCGCTTTCGCCTGTAACCACCACAAATTCTCCCAGGTCAAAATTCAAATCGACCTTTGAAAAGCCTGTGCTGACCGTTCCGTTTCCGGAATAAAATTTGGAAACCTTCTTCATCTCAATCATGTGTGCCATGATTATTCCTCCTTAAGCTCAAACCCCTTTGTCCTGACCAATTTACCGTTCTTCAATATGAACAGTGCCTCGTAACCTTTCATTTTTTCTATAAGCCTTTTGCCCTCTTTGGAGCCTAGAATCAGACAAGTTGTGGATAGTCCGTCACAATCTCCCGAATGTCCGAAATCCGACTTGATGCTGACCCCTACAACATCGGATTCCACCGGCATTCCTGTCTTTGAATCTAGGATATGGTGATACTTTTTCCCTTTGTACTTAATATATCGCTCGTAAATCCCGGAAGTAACTATGGTTTCGTTGTCCACATCGCAGGCACCGACAATGTCGCTTCTTTCAGAAAAAGGTTTTTCAATGCCTATATTAAAAGGTTTGCCGCCTTTATTGCCGACACATTCTATATTGCCGCCTAAACTTATTATCGCACTTGTAACACCCTGTTCTTTCAGGTATTTTGCGATTCCGTCTGCAATATAGCCCTTTGCAACGGCGCCCAAATCAATTTCACCCTTGGATGTTCCCATCTGAACTTTATTGCCGTTTACTCTTACCTGCTTGTAGTCGACATATTTCATAGCCTTTGCAAGTTTTTCTTTAGCAGGCGGCTTTGACTTATGATTGTGAAAGTCCCATGTATCCTGTGCTTTACCTATGGTTATATCGAATTTTCCGTTCGTTAATTTGGAATATTCCAGTCCTTTTTTGATGACCTCTATAGTTATACCGTCACACTGTACTGCCTTGCCTGCGGCATGGTTAATCTTATATATATCACTTCCCCTCTTAGTTTTACTAAGAAGTTTTTCATACTTTTCACACCGAGAAAATGCCTTGTCAATCACATCTTTAGCATTATCTTCACTCATATTTTTCATATCGTAAACCGTAACCTGACAAACAGTGTCAAAATAAAAGCTTTCCTTTGTTACAGGTTCCGTCTTTTTTCCACATCCTGTCTGTGGTATAATCATAACCGTTAAAACTGCTGCGGCAGTTAACATCTTAATTAGTTTTTTCATGTGAATCCTTTCGGGAGTATATATGTTTAAAATAATAAAAAAAGCTGACATCGTTCTATTCTTAATATTATTGACAATAGGTGCCGCCTTATTCTTCATGTCTGCCACCGGAAATGAAAGAGGAAAACAAGTAATCGTTTCTGTAGATGGCAAAAAGTACGGAACCTATTCCCTTGCAAAAGACCAAACCATCGTAATCAGGCATGGTAAAAATATAAATAAGTTTACCATAAAAGACGGGTACGTGCAAATGACCCATGCGAACTGCAACAACAAGGTTTGCTTAAAAGAGGGCAGAATAAACAGAACGAAACAGAGCATAGTTTGTCTTCCGAACAAAGTGACAATTGAAATCAGAGGAGGTGAGAATTATGATGCCATCTCCCAATAAAAAAAACGCAAAAAAAACAGATTCAAGGGTAAACAGCAACGCCAAAAATACCTATGCTGCAAATCTTAAAACTGATAAACTGAAGTCATCTAATCGCCACAGCAGAACAAAGCGTCTGACTGTAAGTGCCATGTTTGCAACTCTGGCACTGATATTCACTTATGTAGAGGTTCTTCTTCCCATCAATCTCGGTATTCCGGGAGTAAAGCCGGGACTTGCAAATCTGGTTATAATTCTTGCACTTTATAACATGGATTTTAAATACTCCATGACTATCAACCTTGTGAGAATTTTTCTGTCCGGACTTCTGTTCAGCGGAGTATTTGCGATGCTCTATTCGTTAAGCGGCGGAGTTCTCAGTCTTACAGTGATGTGGCTGCTTAAAAAAAGTGACAGATTCTCCATGGTTGGTGTGAGTATGGCAGCTGCTGTTACTCATAACTTAGGTCAGCTTCTGGTGGCAGCTGCTGTGGTGAGCAACCTGAGACTTTTCATATACTATCCGGTTCTGCTGTTCTCCGGCATCGTTGCAGGAATCGGCATAGGTGTCATAGCATACATAATAAATGATAAGCTGCCTAAAAACCTGTTTCGTTGAAAGGGGAAATTTTGAAAAAAGAGATAATTAAACTTCAAAAACAAATGAAGATACACCATATAGATTGGTATATAATTCCCACCACAGACTACCACGGCAGTGAATATGTTCATCCACATTTTCGCTTTCGTGAATTTCTGTCCGGTTTTACCGGTTCTGCCGGAACACTTCTTGTAAATCTCGATGCAGCTTATCTCTGGACTGACGGAAGATATTTTCTTCAAGCTGAAGCTGAACTTTTCGGTTCGGAAATAACCTTAATGAAAACAGGTGAACCTGATGTTCCCGGTTTATCACAATTCTTAAAAAATCACATCTCAGAAAATCAAACCCTGGGCTTTGACGGAAGGCTTATTAGTATTGAGCTTGGACAGAAACTTGAAAAAATATGCTCAGAACTAAATGCCAATCTTGTATGGAATATAGATTTGGCTGACGAAGTATGGAAGGAGCGTCCTAAACTTATCCCGTCACCTATATACAGACTGCCACCGGAGGTCACAGGGCATTCCTTTCAGGAAAAACTTACAAAACTTCAACAGAAAATGATATCCTGCAAAACGGATGTTATTATCTTAACTGCCCTTGAAGAAATTGCATGGCTTTTTAATATGCGTGGTTCAGATATTGAGCACACTCCTGTTTTTTACTCGTTCGCTGCCATCACCCGGACTGACTACACTCTTTTCGCCCCGCAAGACATGCTTCCCGAGGATTTTCCAAAAAATAGAGTTTGCAGGTATAGTGATATAAATGTATATCTATCAAATATAGATTCTGATATGAGGGTTTGGCTGTGCAAAAGTCAAGGAAGTTATTGGATGCTCAAACATTTGTGCAAAACCTCAAAGCTAAACTTCAATCAAACCCCGATAGCCCTTATGAAAGCAATAAAAAACAATGTGGAAATCAAGGCAACCAAAAATGCCCACCTAAAAGACGGGATTGCCGTAACAACTTTTATTCACTGGGTAAAAAACAATATAGGTAAAGTTCCTATGAGCGAGCTGAGTGCCTCTGATTTTTTGAAAAACTGCCGAAAAAAGCAAGCAGGTTATAAAGAGCCCAGTTTTACAACAATTTCGGGCTACAATTCAAACGGTGCAATTATACACTACACGCCAACAGTAAGTTCAAATGCCACACTTGAATCCAAAGGGTTCCTCTTGGTGGATAGCGGAGGTCAATACTCTGACGGTACAACCGATATTACCAGAACAATAGCGCTAGGACCTCTAACTCCAAAAATGAAAGAATATTACACTGCCGTTCTGAAGGCTCATATTGCCCTTGCAAGTGCTGAATTTTCAGAGGGGACAACGGGAGCAGACCTGGATGCGGTTACACGAAAACCTTTAACTGACCTCGGTTTGAACTATAATCACGGAACGGGACATGGCGTAGGTCATATGCTGAGTGTCCACGAAGGACCCCAGAATATAAGCCCTAGGGGAAACTCTCAGCAAATGCTTCCGGGAATGATAACATCCAATGAACCCGGCGTTTATATCCCCGGTGAATTTGGAATCAGACTTGAAAATGAAATCCTTTGTGTCAAAAAAAATAACGGTAAATTAAGCTTTGAAACCCTAACACTGTGCCCCTTTGATTTAGATGCCATTATAACAGACAAACTGACCCATACAGAAAAGGAGTGGCTTAACAGTTACCACGAAAATATTGTCAGAAACCTTTCACCTTATCTGGATAAAAAAGTTGCTTCATGGCTAAAAGCTACTATAAGAAAAATCTGATAATTTTATCAGAACCGATGTCGAAAGTTCCTGTTGCAATAATTAAGGCGTGTCAGGTAAATATTGAAAACTTACTGTTTCAAAACTTGTCCGGCATATACTAAACATCAAAGATTTACATTGTCTTTGCCAATTTTATAAAATCCCACAGAAGATTCGCTCCATAAAATAAAATGAATGCACCGCAAACGATGTTTATCACACGGAAAATTTTTGATGTGATTTTCGCCTTAAAAAGAGTAATTATAGTGGTAAGCCCAAACCACCATGAAGCTGAGGCAACACATACTCCCAGTATAAAAACATATCCATAAGCCTGTGGAATTGCAGCCTTTGATGCACCCAGAAGCATTGTGCCGTCAATCAAAGCCTGGGGATTGAACCAGGTAACAACGCAGGCAGTTGTAATTACTTTTGCTAAAGGTATATCTACATCAGTGTTACCGTCCATGTTTGCTTCAGATTTTATAATCGAATATCCAATATAAATAACAACAAGAGAGCCGATACCCATTATAATAAGCTCCAGCCATTTGGAAGCACTCATAACGGCACCGGCTCCCAGGAAGCAGGCTATGGAAAGAGTAATATCAAAAAACATAATAACAAATGCTGTTATATATGCTCTTTTTTTAGTCTGAGTCAGCGAGGTGTTAACAGCAAACAAATTCTGAACTCCGATAGGTGCAACATAGGCAAACCCCAGCATCAAACCTTTTACAAAGTAAATCATCCTTTCTCCTTTTCATAAAATAGATTTTTTATTAAATAAGTTCTGTATTCCAACATCTAAAAACATAACTTGGAAAATTCATCTTAACTTTTCGTTTGCGGAACTAAACACTAAAAAGTGCTTGCCACTTTTTTATGTACCGCTATAATTATATTATACAATTACGGAAAATCAATAACGCAATTTTTTATTATCGGAAAATGATAAATTCCGTGACCTTGAAGAACAATTTTATCTGAAAAATAGCTAAATGACAGGCAAAGTGCTCTAAAAACTGATACTTTCTAACCCATATACCGGGAATTTGAAAAAGGCTAAAATAAGAATAAGAAAGTGCGAGCTACGAAAATGAGATATAAAAACATCTATAAAGGAAAATTTATCGAACGCCCAAATCGCTTCATTGCTTTGGTTGAACTTGATGACACTCCAGGGATAGTTGAAAAAGTTCATGTGAAAAATACCGGAAGATGCAAGGAACTTCTTCTTCCCGGATGTGAAATCTATCTTGAAAAGTCAGATAATCCTAACAGGAAAACTCAATATGACTTAGTTACTGTAAGAAAAGATACAGGAACTTTGTTTAACATCGACAGTCAGACACCTAACAAAATCACTTACGAATGGCTAAAAACACAGGATTTTTCTCATATAAAGCCTGAATTTACCTATGGTAATTCCAGACTTGATTTTTACTTAGAAAAAAACATTGCAGGAAACGGCATCAATGAGAAAAGTAAAAAAAGTAATTTAGAAAAATACCTGATTGAAGTCAAAGGCTGCACTCTGGAGATTGATGGAATCGGCTATTTCCCCGATGCTCCCACCGAGCGGGGTGTGAAACATCTCAGGGAACTTACCAAAGCTGCCACAGATGGCTTCAAATGCTCCGTCGTATTCGTTGTCCAAATGGACGGGGTAAGGGAAGTTCGCCCAAATGAGAAAACCCACCCGGAATTTAAAACTGCCCTGGAAGAAGCAAGGGCAGCAGGTGTCAATATAATATTGCTATTGTGTAGGGTAACTCCCTATGAGGTTTCCATCTCTGAGGTGCTCTATCAGCACTAATGATTTTCTCTTTTCTCTTCGGCAACTGCAATGGTAAACCCAAGTCCGTTCACCTCTCTGACGCTGCTGATAGTCATGAAAGCGTGATCATCTATTGATAATATCAAATCTTTTGCTGTATTCATAAATCTAACTGATAAAACACTTACCACAACCTTCTGCGGTTCTCCATGAAAAGCACCTGTTCCATCTAAGACAGTTGCACCAAAGTCCGCCTTTATCAACGCTTCGGTGATTTCCCTATACTTAGGACTAAAAATCATAAACTGAACCTGTCCACTTCCCATAAGAAGAATTTTATTTGCAACTATTGTATAGGTCATAACCATTAAGATCCCCAAAACTATCTCGTTGGAGGTTGCAACAAAACTCTGCGACACCAGTATCACAACATCTACCCCATACAACATCGGTGCAATAGGCCAGTTAAACTTTTTATTTAAAATAATAGGCACCACATCAGAGCCTCCCATGCTGCCTCCGGCACGAATCACAACTCCGATTCCAAAACCCAAAAGACAGCCTGCGCAAAGGGTTGCAAGGAGAGGATCCTTTACGAGATGCCTGATTTGAGGAAAATGCTCAAAGAAGCCTAAAACGATTGGAAACATGAGACTTCCAAAGATAATCGTTGCGGCATAACGCTTCCCCAAAGTGATAAATGCAAGCACCAGAAGAAACACATTTAAAATCATCACGCAGCTTGCCACAGACAAAGTGGTAAACTGACTTATAACCCTTCCTGCACCTGTCGCACCACCTATCAAAATATTATACGGAATTGCAAAAGCTTCAATTCCAAAAGCACTTACAATTATGCCCAAGGTCAGCAATACCAGTTTTTTAACTTCATTTATAACTGAATTTTTCATTCTTTTCTCCCACAATTACTCTATTTTCTATTCTCTCATTGATGTCTGGTCAACGCTCCGGTTCAATGGATTTCAGGCTATTTCAAGTTCTCCGGATTCAGACCCTCAAGCCGGGGAATGACGAACAATCCGTCTTTTCGTACCAATCTTCCGTCAAAGTAAATTTCCCCTCCGCCGTATTCTGCTCTCTGGATCATTACGAGATCCCAGTGAATAGAGGATTTATTTCCATTAGGTGCATCTTCGTAGCACATTCCCGGAGTCAAGTGGAAACTTCCGCATATTTTTTCATCAAACAAAATGTCCTTCATAGGCTCAAGTACATACGGGTTCACACCTATTGCAAATTCTCCGAAATACCTTGCTCCCTCATCGGTGTCCAGATACTTGTTGATTCTCTCAGTATCATTTGCCGTAGCCCTTACAATCTTTCCCTTCTCAATCTCAAAGTGAACATTTTCGTAGGTAAAGCCTTCAATTTCCGATGGTGTATTGTATGTAATGCTTCCATTCATAGAATCTCTAACCGGTGCAGTATATACCTCCCCATCGGGAATATTCATTTTTCCGTCGCATTTAACAGCTCCCACACCCTTTATGGAAAAAGAAAGGTCGAGATTCGGTCCCTTGAGCTCCACCCTGTCCGTCCTATCCATAAGTTCTTTGAGATGATCCATCGCCTTACTCATTTTCTTATAGTCCATGGTGCATACATTGAAGTAGAACTCAGCAAACGACTCCACACTGGTTCCTGCAAGCTGTGCCATGGAATCGTTGGGATAACGCAAAATGCACCATTTCAGATTGTTAACTCTGTATTCAAGACTGGGTGAAGTGTACCGATTATACATACTCATCTTCTCGCCGGGAACATCTGCAAGTTCTGCCGTGTTTCCGGGTGCTCTGACTGCAATATATGCGTCCATATCCCTAAGGATATTCATGAATTGGTCATCCATAAGTTTCAGCTGTTTTTCATTGCATTCCATCATAATTTCTCTGGAAATTTTGGTTTCCCTAATTTTTATAAACGGGTTTGCCCCTGCCTTGTATACATCCCGAATGAGTTGTTTTACCAGTGGCAAACAGCAATTGCCTTCGTATTCAATTAAAATCTTCTCATCTTTCTTAAGCTCTGTTGAATAGTTTACAAGCAAATCGGAGAGTTTCTTTATATTTTCATTTATCATTTTCCGGATTCCTTTCGATGTGTATAATTTTTTTAAATTCGCTGTGCCCTGATACTTCCCTTGCAAACATGATTCGGACATGAACCGGAATCATTGAATAAAATATCAATCCCAATAATTATATTGCAAGCGAAATAATTATATCACAACAGGGCTATTTCAGTCATTTATTTCTAAAATCTAAGTCCGTTCAAAATCAGCTCCACCAAAAGAGCAGCTCCTGACAAACCTAAATGGGTTTTGGGGATAACATCTATATAGCCTAAAGCAGGGAGAGATATATCAATTCCTCCAAAGTCTGTTCCCTTAAGTTTCAGTGCTCCTATAGTATTGCCACAGGCAAGAACAATCTCCCCGTCAGTATCCATGATCTGCTTTTCCAAAGCACTTTTCACTCCATAAGCGGATAAAAAGTTTTCCAAGGCATTTTTGCTATAATCCATGTCTTTATCTAAAATCGATATACTGTCCGGTGTCATTCCAAAATATTCTAATAAAAACTTGCAATATCCCAATGCCTCGGAATATCTTCCCTCCACTGCAAAAGGATGACCTGTGGGCAGTCCTGTCAAGGAATTAAGTCTTGAAATCAAAGGATAACAGCGAGCTCTTATTTTCTCACTTTCTTCAATTATTCTGCGGGGATTGGGTAAAGCCAAAATTTTGCAGATTTCCTTTGCCCATAGTTCCGTAGCCTTAAATCCGACGGGCTGAGATTCACAGATATAATACTCTGTTCCCCCCAGCTCTTTTAAAGTTTCGGCAATTTTCACTCCGAATTCCGGTGCTATTACTATATTCAAGTCTGCATCTTTAAGACTGCAAATTTCTCTCCAGTAACAACCTGCCATGAGCATACAGTTCACCCTGACTCCCATCATTTCACAGAGTCTTTTTATTTCTTCCACATCTCCCTGAAAATTTCTTCGCCACAGTCCAAGTCCCAGTATATTCACTTTTTTTTGATGAACCCCTTTTACAGAAGTTTTCCTTGAGTAATCTTCTGCATGACAATTCCCAATATGACTGTGGCAAGAGTCCTTAACATCATTATTTTTTTTGATATAAGGAATAAGAGCATCGAACGCCCTTGTATGACCCTTTGGCATATTTTCTGAAAATCCGGGGCTTTCATAGATAATTACAGGTCTGTCTTTTATCTCCGATTCGGCGATTCCCCGCAGGTCATCTCCTATCAGTGCAGCCCCGGGAGAATTTACTACGAACAAAGCATTGAACTTTACATTATCTCGCAGAAATTTGAGGATTTCTCTTAGTTTTTCTTCAGATCCGTAGACATAATCTCCGTTGTCTATAGAAGTGCATGGTACATGGGGTTGTCCAAAGTACCATTTTTCCGGATAACTCAAAGGGTCAAAGTCCAGGCTTCTGATCATCTGTCCATCGGAAACGGAGGAGTGATAGAACTTGCAGCCCGAGGGACCGTTAAGCAGGACGATACCGTCACGAATTCCTTCTAAAGAAAAAAGTAAGCCGCTCAAACTATCCGGAGTAATACTTGTTAAATAGCTCTGAGTCACCGGTCCAATCCCCCTTTCTGTTTAATTTCATAAGTTGTGCCCATCTCTCAACAGTCTTGATTCCCGACTCAAAACCAACATCGGGACACATAGGTATAATATCTGAAATTTTCACCTTATCGGCTATTGACGATGCGTAATTTGTCAGCAAAACATCCGGTTTATATCTTTCCACATCCTCACTTCTCTTTTCCTTATCGTAATCAATTTCCACAGGGCATTTCAGGTCAAGTTCCGTTCTAAAACCTTCGTCTTGAGAAAAATTTAAAATTCCTATCTTTACTATTTCCATACCTGCATCCATAGCAGTTTTTAAAATCCAATCAAGTTCGTGATTGTATGTGAGTACAAGAATCTTTTTTCCCTGCAAGGCAGGTCTTAATTTCGCAATCTTTTCCCTGTAGATTTCTTCCTCTTTCTCAATTATTTCCTCAACTTGATTGGATTTTCCCAGCCTTGTGCCAAGGGCTCTAAGCCATTTTGCAGTATCGCCAAATCCTACCGGAAAAGGCTTTCTGAAAATTTCCACTCCATATTCTTTCTCAAAATAATCACCCAGCATCTTTCCCGTATAATCTCCGAAAGCAAGTAAATTCAAACCTGCCTTTTTAAAATTAATCAGGGCATCAACATCGGTATTATATAAAAATCTACAGTTCACACTAAGTCCGATTTTGCTTATATAACCGATTATGGTCTTCAAGTTGCTTTCTGAGTTAGTATCTATAATTTTTTCTGCAAGGACATTGACAACAGACATATCCGGTTCAACCTTCCTGTCTATAAAAGCCTTTGACAGAGTTGTATACGCCATCAACATTCCCTGCAGGTAGTCTCCTGCCATATTTCCATCGGTCCTTAACGGAATTATTTTGGTTTCTTTATCGGAAAGTCTTTCCATCTGATTTATATCATCGCCTATGATTCCTGCGGGACAACTGCTTACCACAACGATAGCCTTGGGTTTAGATTTTTTTATTTCCTTTATCTTCTCTTCCAGGGTTTCCATACCTCCAAAGACAATCTCACTTTCACCCATTTCTGTACACTGAATAGATGGAGAAAGTGAAACGGGAAGAAGCGTCCCTCGTTCAAATAATCGCCTTCTTCCACTTGAACTTATCGTTTGGTATGAAATGTATGTACAGCTCTTTGGAGCGTGCGCCAAAATAACTGCTCCTTTTAAGTGTACACAGGTAGAAAGAGCTCCGTTGAAAGCACAGCCATGTAAAGCCTCACTGTTTTTTAAGCTCTTTGAAAAATAGTATACCGGTTTTTCAAGAGGGTTTTCACTTTGCTCGGAACAGATTTCCCCCTCAACTTCAGTAGAAATATACTCTTCAGTGAGTTCCTTTTCCGTACTTGATGTCTGCGTACTTTCATTTTCAAGATCCTTTCTAATACCAACAGGATTTCGATATATTGGAGATTCCTCTTCATGCAGTTCTGCAGGCTGTTTCTCACAGTAAACCTTCTTTTCAGATTTCAATGTGCCCGATTTAACGGGCTCTGTAATTGAGGTCTCCAAAAGGCAGGTTTCAAGTTCTTCGTCTGTAATAGGTTTCGCTGCATGGAGTTTTATATCACTATCTAATTCTTCGGCAAGTCCTGAAAAAATTTTCACAACAGTTTCGTCCTCACCCAACTGATATGCGGTAATTCCAAGAGCTTCAGCCTTTGCGAAGGTATCTCTTCTAGGAACTGTGATGATAATCGGAAGTTTCACCGCCTCTGCAAATTTCTTTACCCGTGCATCTTCACCCTTTACATTCCTTTTGTTGTAAATAATTCCTGCAACTCGCCGTTCCTCACCGTCATAATTCTGTATACCCTTCAATATATTGTTAGCTGCATAAAGTGACATGAATTCACCTGAGGTTACGACAAAAATATGGTCTGCATATTCCCTTCTGATTGGCACTGCAAAGCCTCCGCAAACCACATCTCCAAGCACATCATATACCACGGTGTCATACTTCTGAGGAAGTCCGAACCTCTGCAAAAGCTCAAAGGTGCTGATTATTCCCCTGCCTGCACAACCTACACCGGGTTTAGGTCCTCCTGCCTCTACACAACCGATTCCCATGTACCCCACTCCTAAAATATCCGATGCATTCTGCTCCAGCGGTCCTGTTTCTCTCATATAGTCCAATACCGTTGTAAGTTTTCGCCCGGATAGCAATAACTTCGTGGAATCGTGCTTCGGGTCACATCCAATCTGCAAAACCCTGTGACCACCCTTTGCCATAGCAACTGAAAGATTTGCACTTATTGTTGACTTTCCGATTCCTCCTTTTCCATAAACGGCTATTTTACTCACTAAATTACTCCTTTTGCCCTTCTGCTTTACCAAGCTCTATTCTTATAACTCTTCAATCTTCGGCATTATTACTTCTGCTCTCTCCCGTGGAATAGTCTATCTCAACTCCCGGCTGGACATTATAACAGTAAACATTAAAAGACAGGCTTTTCCCTTTATCCTCAACGGACATCGCCTGCATGTGTACGCCACGGCAAACCAGCTCTTTTCCACTATATATAGGCACAACTTTATACATAACATGATTCTTACTGTGTTTCAGATAATCCGCCAGCTTATTTTCCCAGGGAAGCATGCCCTTTACATTCATAAAGCGAGTTCCGGTGACGAGGTTCTTGGGATCTGCCGTACTTCCTGTAAGCTGCCACCCGATCAAGTGACAGCGATTGTACAAAAGTCTTCCGTCAACAAAAGCGTACTTCTTATATTTCCAACCTGTAGGGTGAATCATTCCTATATAATCCCTCTGCCCCTTTGCCAGACCTTCTCTATCCAAACAAGCCAGTGTTCCCACAGCTCTTCCCAAAGCATCAAGTCTGTCATGCCTTTCAAACTTAACGGTTTTGAGTTCGGAATCGCTGAAATCAGGCTTTCCGTTATCCACGCTCACATAGGCGCTCCTGCCGTCCCACTTGGGAATTTCATCAGGTTTAACGGAGTTTACCCCATTTTCGTTATAGGTCACATAACCTGCGATTACAACGATTAAAGCCAGAATCGTTGTGGCTAACTTATATCTTTTTCTATTTTTTCTCTGTCTGTACATTCCTCTCCCTTTTTGGTACAGTTAATATGTGCGGTCAGATCTGACGGAACTTATCCGGCAGTTAATGATTATTATATCATACTCAAAGGAAGTTTTTTACACAAAATAAAAGGCAGCAGTGACTGATGCCATAAATGGCAGGTATCCGCTACCTCATTTGCTCCGAGATGAAAATCCCGGAAAGTTGTGCATGTGTGTCCGCACAATTACTAATTATTTTTTATATTCATTTGTATCCATGATTTTAAAGTTTCTTATTCATGTATTTACTTTTCCCAACATATCTCTGTAAAACTTTGAGCTTTCCCGCAGATCTTCATCTTTACCTGAGATTTCAACTTTTCCTGCATTTAACAAAACAATTTTATCGGCGTTCCTTATCGTTCTTAATCTATGTGCAATCACGATAACCGTCTTTTCTTTTATAAGTTCAGATAAAGCTTGCTGAATAAGACTTTCATTTTCAACATCTAAAGAAGCCGTCGCTTCGTCTAAAAGTATAATCGGTGAGTCTTTAAGTATAGCTCTGGCTATGGATATCCTCTGTCGTTCACCACCGGACAGTCTCTGACCGTTTTCGCCTATTACAGTATCTATACCTTCAGGCATTTTGTCAATAAATTCATAACATCTTGCTATTTTCGCTGCTCTTATAATTTCATCGTCTGTTGCACCTTTTTTCCCGATTCTGATATTATCCTTGATGCTGGAATTGAAGAGAATAACATCTTGGAATACTATGGAAAAGTTTTCCAGAAGCGTCTCCGGATCGATTCTGCTTATATCTTCTCCGCCGATTAGAATTCTACCCTTGTCAATATCCCAAAATCTTGCTGCAAGTTTTGTCAATGTAGTCTTACCGCTTCCGCTGGAACCGATTAATGCCGTAATCTCTCCTTGCTTTGCTGTAAAACTCACTCCGTTGATTACCATATGATCATCATATCCAAAATACACATTCTGAAATTCAATGTCATAGTTTTCAATCTTCATTTGACTTTTACCCTCTTGGACAGGTATTGTTTTTATTTCTTTTATTCTTCCAACCACGGTGTCCAGCAAGACAATCATAGCCATAAATGTAATTATGCCTTCAATAGGCAGGTAAATGCTCACCGTTAACATCAGGAAAGCTATGTACACAATTATGTTTATCTCTCCTGCTATGAACATGTTTGCACCGACAATAGCTACACTTATAATTCCAAGTTTTAGTATTGCTGTTGCAATACCCACCGATACTCCCGATACAAATTCTCCCTTTGTTTTTTGTTTTGTGGCGGAATCCAGTTTCGAAACAAAGTCATCTAGCTGACCGGCTTCTAAATTATATGCCTTTATCTGCTCTATCTGCTCTATTTTCTCTTGTAAATCATCAAAAACTTCTCTACTTTTTTCTACCCAGCTCTGACTCACTTTTTTTTGTTTCTTTTTGGATAAATACGCTATCAGAAGAGCAGGAGGAATCACCCAAAGAGCCGCAATTGCAAGTTTCCAATTATATAAGATGATCATTATGGAAATGATTCCGGTAGATATGGTCGTTGCATATATCTGCGGAACTGCATGTGAAAAAATATTTTCATATAAATTCATATCGTTCATCATAGTTTCTGCAAGATCTGCCAAATCTCTTTTTCCGAAATAGGAAAGAGGTAATTTTTTTAATCTGTTTGCTATGTCGATTCTTGAAGTTGCACTTTCATTGTACACATTAGTATAAAGTCTTATATAATCCCATCTGGCAACTACAAACATTACAATCATCATAGCCGCAATAATTGCTATATAGTGAACAAATGTCAAACTTATGCTTTCAATACCGTTCAATATTCCTATATATTGAAATAAGAACATGAAGGCAATCACCGGTGCAAATAACTTGGTCAAATTTACAAATGTATGGGAAAAAATAGCTTTTCCAAGATGTCTTGCTCCCTTTTCCGACATGGCATATCTTTTTATAAAATAAGAAATCATTTTAACCTCCTATCCTCCAATCAACTGCTTTTTGATACTCATCCCAGAGCCTTTTATATTGCCCGTCTTGAGCTATCAAATCCGAATGTTTTCCCTCTTCGACGATTCTCCCTTCATCTATAACAAGTATCCTGTCTGCATCCACAACTGTTGACAGCCTGTGAGCAATCATAAGAGTAGTCTTGTTTTTGGATAATTTCTTGAAGGACTCTTGTATAATGTGTTCATTTTCAGGATCGGCAAAAGCTGTGGCTTCATCCAAAATTATAATGTCTGCATCCTTCAAAAATGCTCTTGCTATGGAAAGTCTCTGGGCCTCCCCTCCTGAAAAATAGGTTCCCTTTGTACCGTAAACCGTATCCAAACCGTCTTCCAAGGAATCAACTATTTCTTTAGAGCCCGAATTTATCAGGGCTGCATTTATTTCCTCATCTGTGGCATTTTCCTTCCCCATCAAAAGATTATCTCTAAGGGTCATCTTAAAGAGCTTGGAATTTTGAAAAACGAAAGCAACCTTATTCATCAGAGCTTCTTTTTTAAACTCCCTTATATCCAATCCTCCAATTAAAATCTCACCTTCATCCCCATCATAAAATCTTGCAGCAAGCCTTGCTATAGTCGTCTTTCCGCCACCTGACGGACCTACCAAAGCTACACTCTCTCCTTTACTTACTTTAAATGATATATCATCCAGCACTTTTTTCTCATCATATGCAAAAGAAACTCCTTTAAACTCAATTCCTGCTTCTGTGCTTGTTTTATCTCCATAAACAAAATCCTTATAATCAAGTATGTTTTCAATTTTGTCCAATGCCAGTTCGGCAAAATAGCTGTATTGGGCAATAGCTGCAGTTCTCATAATAAAAACGGCAAGTGACGGTCCTATCAAAAAGTAGATAACGGAGTTTGCAACTGTAATAGATACATTTCCCTGAAATTTTATAAGCAATAATGCAACGGGAACCAGGAAGAACGCCGTCGATGTAGAAACAACTTCAAACCAGGCCATTTTATTGGTGTAACTCATGGTAAGTTTAAGAACGCAGTCCTTCATCTTAATAATTAAAGAATATAACTTGTCAAAGCTTTCAACACTTTGAGCAAAGGTCTTGACCACCGGAATGCCTCTAACATATTCCACTGTTTGAGATGACAGATTTGCAAGCCCTGCATAGTATTCATCCTTTAGTTTTTTACTTTCAGATGTCATCATAGAAGACATAAGCCCCATTCCGATAATCATAGGAATCATACTTGCAAGTCCCAATTTCCAATCGAATATGAAGAAAAATACAAGCAGGACTATCGGAGATATAATTGTCATCGCCATATCCGGAAGTTGGTGTGCCAAAAACGAGTGAGTTTCTCCCGCTCCTGCCACAATGGCAGTTCTTATTCTTCCGCTCTCTTTTCCGTCAAAATATCCCAGTGGTTTTTCTATTAACTTTTTCACAGAAATCTTGATAATGTTGTCTTCAACCTGAAAGGCAAAAACATGAGATGCCAAAAGAGCCATCACATATAAGAACAGACCGCCTCCCGCAAAAGCGACAGCATAAACAGAATTTTCTTTTATATACATAAGATTTGCTGTTCCATTTAAAATCAAGCTCCTGACAATCCTGTGAATAAAAACCATAGGCATCAACACCATCACTCCGGACACAGCTGACATAACCATTGCCACATAAAGCAGAAAACGCTTTTTTCCGCTATACGGCATCAACCTTTTTAATATTGATTTTTTCTTTTTCTTATCTTTCAACAGATACCCCTCCTCTTTCCGAATCATATATAATAAAATATTCCGTTTAGACTAAATACAGCTTTAATTCTTTAAAAATATTTTTCGATTCATTTACTTTTTACTCTATTTTTGTTATATTCATTACTATACAATATTAGATAGACGAAAACAATTAGTCTGCTCTAACTATGTCTTTTGGGGATAATGTCTATTCAGGATAAAGTAATATAAAAGGGGTTGTCAGAATGAGCAATTACTGTGATTTTGTTAAAAACTATTTTTCTGTAGGTGAAAGTACCTGTAATGAAAAATACTGCGATGTGGGACATACTTTCTGTTTCAACACAGAGGAAGCAGAGGGGATATACTGGTTCTACGAAGGAGAAAATTTTATAATTGATATTCACGATACCTTTATAAAAAAAGAAATTATTCACACAAGTTTTGCAGGCTTGGACGACTATTATTCTTTTTATTTTTCTTACTTAATTACAGGCAATGGTGAAAGTTTCAATCCGTATCAGAATTTATCCTCAAACTCACTCTATTTTATGAACACGAAAAATTGTAAAAATTACAGATTTGTACTTCATCAAAATTCGCCATATTTAGGAGTAGGTATAAATTTTAAGGAGTCCATGCTCGAAAGATATTTACCGAGCTTTAAGAAAGAGAATATAAGCTATGAGGATTTATTTTTCCACACTAATTCCAATATTAACAAGCCTTTGGAAAAGATTGCAAAAGATATTCTAAACTGCAAGATGACATCCCCCGCCGCCGAAATTTTTTTCGAGTCAAAAGCAAAGGAATGGCTCAGCATAACAATAAATTCATTTTTAAGTAAAGATTATACTAAGATATCAATTGACGATAATATCGCTTTGGAAAACATCGCAGCTTACATAGACGACCATTATGCCACTTCAATTTCGCAGAAAACCTTGGAAAAAATAGCCATGATGAGCGGAACAAAACTCAAAAAATTGTTTAAGCAAAAATACCAATTTACAATTACAGAATATACCCAAAGAAGGCGAATGAATATGGCAGAAATTCTCCTGCTGAATTCATCTCTTAAAATCCAAGATATCGCCGAGGCGGTAGGATATTCCTCTCATAGTAAGTTTAGTGCTTGTTTCAAAAGGTATAAAGGAATTTATCCTAAAGACATCAAGAAATATGCTTCTAGAGAGAATCCGCTTTCCAATAGAGTTTGTACTACAAAATAAAAAGTGTTACAAAGAACACAAGTGGGTATTTACTAAAGAGAAAAATGATTCGCATGCTCAACAAACCGAGTATAAACCGGTTGATCAAAAGACGCTCAGCAGGCTTCGGCGTGAATCGGTTGAGCAGTCACTATTTATAAGGAGGATTTTTTATGTTAGAAACAGGAAGCAAGGCACCAAACTTTTCATTGCCCGACCAGAACGGAGACATTCATACCTTAGAAGAATACAGAGGGAAGAAAGTAATATTGTATTTTTATCCCAAGGACAATACTTCCGGCTGCACTAAACAGGCGTGTGGTTTTGGAGAAAGATACCCTCTGTTTCAGGAAAAGGGTGCTGTCGTAATCGGGATAAGCAAGGATTCTGTTAAATCCCATAAAAATTTTGAAACCAAACACAACCTGCCTTTCACCATTCTTTCAGATACTGAGCTTGATACAATTAAGGCGTACGATGTTTGGAAGGAAAAGAAAAACTACGGAAAAACTTATATGGGAATTTTACGCACCACTTATCTGATTGACGAAAAAGGCATAATAGTAAAAGGCATAGATAAGGTAAAAGCCTCTGATAATCCGCAGCAAATGCTGGAAATGCTGGATTAAAAGCGGTGCAGTTCGATGAGGATAATACTCTCCCCTGCAAAAAAAATGAAGATAGCTTCAGATTCTCTTGAACCGACAGGACTTCCCTGTTTCCAAAGGGAAACACAAGCCATTGCTAAATACCTTAAGGGACTTTCTTACGAAAAGGTCAAGAGGCTTTGGGCTTGCAACGACAAGATAGCAACAGAAAACTATGAATGCCTGAAATCCGCAGAACCCTTTGAGGGAGTGACTCCGGCTATTTTGGCATACGACGGAATAGCCTTCACCTACATGGCTCCCGGCATTTTTCAGTACGGAGAATTTGACTATGTTCAGGAACATCTAAGAATCCTATCAGGCTTTTACGGCGTCCTAAAACCAATGGATGCAGTGGTTCCATACAGGCTTGAAATGCAGGCAAAGGCGAAAATTGAAGGTAGCAAAAACCTCTATGATTTTTGGGGCGATAAACTTTATAAGGAAGTAATTCCCAAAGATCATATAATTATAAATCTCGCATCAAAAGAATACTCAAAGACCATAGAAAAATATCTTTCCAAGGAAGATATCTTCATAACCTGCACTTTCGGCGAATTATCATCTGTAAAAGGTGTTGAAAAAGTTATCCAGAAGGGTGTATATGCCAAAATGGCCCGTGGCGAAATGGTTAAATTCATGGCAGAAAACAATGTGAAAGCTCCGGAGGAAATAAAGGCTTTCAACAGGTTAGGCTATGAGTTCTGTAAAGAAAGATCAAGCGACTGCCACTATGTTTTTCTGCGAGCAAATTGAAGAAAAGGAGACTTATGAAAGTGAATTACGAATATAAAACTCAAGTATCCGACTCTTTCATAAACAGTGTAATTCTCGCCCTTTCCGGCGGGCTTCAAGACGCATACACCTATAATGTCAGAAGTGAAGTTTTCGCCAATGCACAAACGGGAAATATCGTTCTTATGAGCCAGAATCTTATGAGCGGAAAATGGACAAATGCAGTAGAGTACATAATTCCGCTCATTGCCTTTGCTCTGGGCATATTCGCTGCCGAAAGATTCAGCTATCATCTGCGGTCTTCCAATATACTTCACTGGAGACAATGGGTACTCATAATAGAAATGTCGATACTCTTTGCGGTGGGATTTCTTCCTCACAGCATGGATTTACTTGCAAGTGCTATGGTTTCCCTTTCCTGTGCCATGCAGGTTCAAAGCTTCCGTAAAGTTAACGGTTATAAATATTCCAGCACCATGTGTATAGGAAATCTTCGTGCCGGAACCGAAGCCCTGTCTAAATATTTCAGAGAAAAATCCTCCGAAAGTCTTGCATCGTCACTCCATTATTTTGGAATAATCCTAACCTTTGCCATCGGTGCGGGGATCGGAGGGCTGCTCTCCATCAACCTCGGAATTTCAGCAATCTGGGCATCATGTATTCTTCTGATGGCAAGCACCCTGCTGATGTTCAAAGAGAATATATAACCTTTGACAAACTTTTGTTTTATAAAACACCTCTTGGGTATATTTATATGGTAAAATTATATCGCTAAAGAGTATCAGCTGCGAATCAGTAACAATAACATTCTCTAAGAAGGACAGCTGCTAAATTATAAATTTCAACATTATTAAAGGGAATCAAACAGGAAATTATGGACATTAACATTATCAAAGACAGCGAATTTGCCCCGGGACTTTTTACCGGCAAATTCGGTTTAGAAAAGGAATGTATAAGAGTAGATGCAAAGGGAAAAATGGCTCAAACGCCCCATCCTTTTGGAAATAATCCAAAAATCAGCAGGGATTTCAGTGAAAATCAGACAGAATTTATAACCGGCGTCAATTCATCTCCCGAAGCGGCATGCTCGGAACTTCTCATGCTTCACAAAGATGCAGTTAAAACTTTAGATACCCTTCCTACCGGCAAAGAATACTTCTGGCCTTTTTCAAATCCGCCTATGATTTCTAAAAACGCTGAAAATCCAATAGCCAGATTTGACGGAGAAGCTGAGTGGAAAACTGAATACAGAAACTATCTAAAAGAAAAGTACGGCAGCAAGCTAATGCTTTTCTCCGGGGTTCACATTAATTTTTCTTTTGAAGATACATGGCTGAAAGCACTTTATTCAAAATTAGGTAGCTCCTACGAGAGCTATACAGACTATATTAACGATATATATATGCGCCTTGTGGCTTGGGGAACCAGATACAGCTGGCTAATCGTTTATCTATTCGGTGCAAGCCCTGTTTTTCACAAAAGCTTCTTCGACAGTCAGGAAGAAATAGATAACCTGAAATGTTCTCCTTCAAGGGATGGTGCTACCTGTAAAAACTGCGGCAATCCCAAGGACGAAACCATCGTAAGTAAATACACAACTCCCAGATGCAGCGAAATAGGATACTGGAATACCTTTGACCCGATTTTAAACTACAGTTCCCTGGAAAAATATATCTCCTCAATTAATAACTATGTTGAGACCGGTACATTGAGTATTCCTGCGGAACTATACTATCCCATCAGAATCAAATCAACAGGCGACTTTGATATGGAAAGGCTTCTGGAAAAAGGAATCGACCACATAGAGTTCAGGATTATCGACGACAATCCTTACGAGCCGACAGGGGTCTGTCAAAAAGATATAGAGTTTATGCACCTTCTCATGATCTACTTCTTATTCAGACATGACAGCGACTTTACACCGAAAAAGCAAGTCGATGCACTTGCGAACATGAAAAAGGCAGCTTTGATGGATGACTCTACACTGCTTTCAAACGGTCTATCCGTAAAAGACAATGTCCATGAGATTTTGGTGAAGATAAAGAAATTCTTCAATGATGCGGGTTTTACCGAAAATGATTGCAAATACATTGATTCGGCGATAGAATATCAAGAGGATAAGCTTTTGCACGGGCGCTATTCCGACAGAGTTTCCGATGACTTTTCAACGGACTACCAGAAAAAGGGATTACAACTTGCAAAGAACCATGCAAAAAAACTACTATCTGAGGAATAGAATCAATGAAAAAAACACCGTTTATTTTTTAATCTTAATAATATCAACATTCTGGGGGCTATCTTTTATAGCCCTCACTGTTTTGATGAAATGGCTTGATCCGCTGCAAATTATAGCTGTCAGATGGACTTTGGCCTCTCTCATTTTTATTACAATAATGCTTTTTGGCAAACTTAAGATAAACACAAAAAAAGAGAACTTCAAATATCTGATCCTTACAGGTCTTCTCGAACCCGGGATTTATTCAGTATTTGAAGTCTATGGTCTCTCTTATACCTCCGCTTCAATAAGCTCTGTTTTTATAGCTACCATTCCCTGTATGTCTTTAGTTTTAGGTTTTTTTATATTCAAAATAAAGCCCGGCAAAATGGGATTCATCAGTATATTCGTAGCCTTTACGGGCGTGATAATCTGCACATGCTTCGCGCCGGGATTTTCCACAGGCGGACATCTTCTGGGTTACGGTCTGATGATTGGTGCGGTATTTGTGGGAACCTTATACGGTTTCATAAGTGCACGCGCCGGCAGAGATTATTCCGCAATAGAAATAACAACTGTCATGGCACTTGTGGGAATGGTTTTCTTCAACTTCGCAAATCTTTTAAGGGGGAATTTCTCCGCTTCATACATTGCAGTATTCTCCCACCTGAAAGCTGCTGCCTGCATTATTTTTCTGGGGGTATTTTGCTCCGCCCTTTGCTATATCGCCCTTAACAAAATATTGGCAAATATTAATCCCTCTATTGCAAACAACATGATAGGAAGCTCTATAACCGTAATCGGTGTTCTTTCAGGTGTAATCATAAACGGTGATCCCGCAGGAGTTTACACAATATTCGGCGTTTCTCTAACGCTTCTGGGGGTTTATCTGTCATCAAAGGAAATTGAAGATACCGCTTAGTTATGCTGCAAACTCTATTTCAAATTATTTTCCGATATAACGAGATTCGATATAGTATCTTTTTTCGTTTGCTTCTCCCATTGAGAAGGTCTTTCTAGGAAGGGCTCCATCGGCTGCCACTGCCGGAAACAAAAGTGACTTGTCCATTGCAGGAAGCATGAAACCGGCGTTTCCGTCTTTTGCGGAAAGCATTTCCACTGCAGAAGTTCCATGTATGTAGTCAATTTCTGCAGACTCCCTTTCTTTAACCATCACATCAAGGGCATTCTGAAGAGCCCCTACTTCCAGCTTATTTGCAGGTGCCTCAATGATAATCTGACCTCTGCCCTCTCTTGTAATATACGGCACTGAGAACGCCCCTTTCGGGCAAGCCTCTCCCTCTGAGGCCAGTCTGGCATCACCGTTCTGCTTCTTTAGAAGTTCAACGGTTTCCTTTACCAAATCCAGTCCGCTCTGTCCCCTCTTTGCGAAAATTACACGGTGGATAGGCTCAAATACAATGCCCTCATCGTGAATATTTTCAATTTCACAAAGTGCAAATCTAGCCGGGTGATTTTCAATTTCTTCCGGCGAAAGAGTCTTCTTCAGATTCTCCCAGTTAGTCTTTGCCGTAGCCAGTGAGTGGTTTCCATCTCCCATGGCTTGAAATATAACCTGACCGTCACCGTATTTTTCTACAGCATTATCAAATAGCTTTGAAAGTGCCTCTTTCATTCCTTCCAAGTCTTTTTCTTCGATGAAAGCACCGCTGATATGACCTCCGTCTTTCATCAAATCCGTATCGTAAATCTGCTTCTTCGGAGCATTCTCCAAAGGTTCAATCACTGTTTTTTCAGGGTCATCAATTAGAATCAAAATATGAGGAAGTTCGATCGGTGCACCTTCTCTTATTCTCAGGCGTGGCGGTATACGTTCAACGACAGTACCTTCGGTGGCACGAGTCAATGAGGAAGAACCTCTGTTAAAGTCATAGCTTTCCAAATCCGTTGCGATCACAAGACCTACACGGCTTCTGCCCTCTGCCGTTCTGTGTACGAGCATACATCCCTTTGGTAATTTCTGAAGCGTTCCATCCTCCATGTATCTTGCCATGGTTTCTCTGATTTTTGCAATTTTCTTCGCTTCTCCCTCTTTCTCAAGATAGATTTCCGGAAGCATTAGGCGAAGAGTGGATGGAGCGTCACCTACGATCTTTTCTGCATCTTCCCAGTATTCCGGTTCTGACGTATACTGATCGCAAGCTACAACCGCCCATTTACCATAGTCTGTTCCGTCCTTTGGAATCATTATTTCAGGAATGTGGAAACCGAATTTCCCCCAATCGTATATCGACATATCAATTCTCCTTATCATTAAAAAGTTTTATTTTCCTACACACAGAATTATAGTGTCCGAGCGGGAAAAAAGCAAGGTATTGTTCCCTCTTACCGGATCTCTTTTTTATATAACGGATTCTATTATATAGTGTCTGTTTAACGACGAAACAGTTGTATACACAAATTGCAATAACATAATAGAATTTATAACTCAATTATCCTATCTGCACTATTTTTAACATATTCATCATGTGAAACAATTATAACAGTCTTTCCCATGGAGTTAATCTTTTTCAATAAGCCGATTACAAGTTCTGCATTCCTTTTATCCAAAGAACCTGTAGGTTCATCTGCTAAAATAATATTACAAGGTTTGAGAATCAACCTGGCAAGAGCGATCCTCTGCTGTTCTCCCCCTGACAATGTGTATACTTTATTGTTCATTTTATCTGTAAGTCCTACAATCTTAAGAGATTCATCAATCCTGTATGATAAATTCCCCTTAGCTTTTACAATTTTCAAGTTCTGTTCTACCGTTTTATTTTCAAGCAATGCAAAATTTTGAAAAAGAAATCCAACCTCCTCTGCATAAAATTTCCTTTTATCTTTATTGGTCTTATACTCCCTGCCATTGATTAAAAGTTTGCCGGAATCAATAGGTTCAAGAAGTCCTATGATATTTAATAATGTGGTCTTTCCCGCACCACTTTCTCCTGAAAAACAAACAAACTCACCGCCCTCAATATGAAAATTGAAGTCCTTAAATAAAATTTTATTTCCAAAACTTTTTGTTATATTTTCCCCAATAATCACAGCTTTTCTCCTTTCAAAATAGCTATAACACTTTTCTTTTCAATGAAATTTCCTTTTATCATTATTATCAGCAGTTCAAAAAGAAATAAAATTCCGCTCATTGCAGCTATAATAAAGAAATCTCCTCCTATTGAGAATATATGATTGATAATCAGAGTTATCATCAGTCCTAAAAAACATGAAAAGAAAGTACTCTTGATTAAAAAGCCATTTCTCTCAAAGAAACTATATCCATGAACTTTCATTATTGCCATTTCTATCGCATTAAAATAGTATTCCAGTTTTATAACTAAAAAGATTAGGGAAAGCTCCAAAAGAAACATAAATATAACCAACCCTGCAGTCAACATCATTATGTGCTTCTTCTGATTCCAATCGTGTAAGTACGCAGATCTTGAATTTGTTATGCTGATATAATGCTTATCTATTTTGTGTTTGTCTACAAATTGTTTCCATTCGCTTTCAGATATATTATACATAATGTCATAGTTGCAGTATGCATCATAACCCGTTGCCTTAGTTTTTTTATAAACGGCATTGCTTACCAGTATTACAGGATTCTTATACCATACAGTTTCAAGTCCCTTTCCATTATCATGAATCCCCACAGCATTACATTTATCATATTTTTTAACATTCCATTTACCGTATTCATCTTCGGATAGAAATTCTCCATCATTCATCTCCAAGGCTTCATTATATTTCCTTGAACCTTTTTTTATATTTTCAGGGAACAAAATGCTCGTATTATGTTCCATTACATTTTTTTCTATGGATTTTAAATCCGGATTAGCCTTGCACAAATACTTAAATCCGTTTTTATTAACGAATATGAAAGGATATTTTATATTATAGTTACCTGTCATATCGCTATAGAGCCAAGCCTTCGACTGAAATTTACCGTAAAAATCCTCATACAGTTTCTCATCTGCGGACTTTCCCTTCTCCTCTACTTTTATATCGCGATCGTTTTCCAGATTCTCCACATCTTTACTCATTTTATAGTATGCAAATTTACCGTGATAATTGAAAAATTCTTTTTGCTTATATGAATTATATCCCTGTTTAATATTTATAAAATTAATTGATATTACTATTATCGTTATAACTGTAATAAAAAACTTCATGCCATAATTAACATATAATATACCGTGGTTATACTTTCCTACCGTCAAATCTCTCCTGAAATTGATACTTATACTGTTTAAAGAAATTAGAGAATTTAAGATAATATATATCATAACAAACACCAATACCCATTGGTATTTAAAAGATACATTTGAAAATCTGCTTAAAATTACCGACATACTTACATATATAATCATCGTTGAACATGCATCTGTAAGTATACTTTTTATAAACAAGACCTTAATATTTTGACCGAGTATACATCTCACTGCATATTCTTTTTTTATGCACGCAGCCTCATAAAAAGAAAAAAGCAACATCAAAAATATGATAAGTCCCCACGCTACCGAAGTATTTAACAGGAGTTCACTGCTTCTACCTTCTCTTTTGGGGAAACCGCCCCCATACTTATCAACTAAATCGGATTTAAATGCTCTCAATCTGTTTAAATCCTCTTTATCTCCAAACAGATAAAATGTTTTTATTTTGGACAAATCGGCAACATCGTTTATATCGGTAAACTTCACACGAACATCGTCAAAAACCACACTTTTATTATACCCCGGCTTAATTCCCTTTTTCTTCAAACTGTTGATGGCACCCTTTGTACCTATGATATTCACATCATTCTGGTAATCCTTATCCCAAAATTGCTCTACTGCAAAAAAATCCACCTTGTGTTTTTTTCCTGCATTGCACAGGTCTTTTGCCATTTCCTGGGTTTTAACATTTCTGCTCGAACTGTTCATATAAAAATCAACACTATAAAAATCATTTTGAAAGGTGTCTGCATTTAGTACACTCAACTCTCCCATGAACAGCAGTCCGAAAGAAATTAAAATTACAGATATTACTATCTTTATTGCTTTCATAATGTTTCTCCACAATTTAATAATATTTACCGTTTTTAGCCATTTCTATAAGTCAAGCAATTCCCTGAATACTTCTGACGCAATCAAAAACCCTGCGGCGGCCGGAACGAAGATGGACGAACCCGGCACTGATTTTCCGTGCTTATTACCATCTTCTAAATATTTGTCCATGCTTCCTGCCATATTGTTGAGGGTACCGCTTTTACCCTCTTCGATGGATACGGATGCAGACATAGGTTTTATCGGCATCTCTTTAGAGTAAACCACCTTTAGTTTTTTTATTCCTCTGCTTCTAAGCTCCTTTCGTAAAACCTTTGCAAGTGGATCCATTTCCGTTTTATAAATATCTGTACATACAAGTTTGCCCGGATCCAGCCTGTTGCCACAGCCCATTGCAGAAATTATCGGAATCCCTCGCTTTTCTGCCTGAATAACAAGGTCAATTTTAGCCGAAACCGTATCTATTGCATCAACGATATAATCGAATTTTTCAAAGGGAATATTGTTATTAGAATCCGGCAGATAGAAAATTTCATAGGTATTAACTTGGATACCGGAATCAATGTTATTAATTCTTTCTGAAAAGACTTCTACCTTCGGTTTTCCTAAAGTCTTTCTCGTGGCTATTATCTGTCGATTTAAATTGCTTTCGGAAACGGTATCATTATCTATCAGGTCAATAGCTCCGATGCCGGTTCTCGCTAGGGCTTCTATGACATAACCGCCTACACCCCCAACACCGAATACAGCAACTCGCATCTGTCTGAACTTCTCAAGCGATGCTGTTCCCACCAGCATTTCAGTTCGTGCAAGGTGAGAAAGTGCCTTCCCTTCATTCTGACTTTGAGTCATCATCCCTTCTCCTTTGCATGTTTGATAAAAATATTCCTTATTTCTTCATACTCTCCAAGACCTCGTCTGATACAGTTCACCTCAAAGCCTGCCTCTTCCAAAACGGACTTACAGCTGCCCTCTTCGTCACCGCAAATATCGTTATTCGCATGATCCCCTGCCACAATAAGAAAAGGAGAAAGCCAAACTTTTTCTGCTTTCATCCGTGAAAGCTTGGGAATTACCGTTTCGATACCCTCTTCACCTTCAATAGTTACAATAAAAATATTTTCCATGCCACAGGTATGAAAGTATTTTTCCAAATTCTGATAAACTTCATTTGCTTTATGCTTTGTGCCGTGTCCAACCAATACCAGAGCTTCTTTAGACTTTACATACGAAAAAATTTCTTTGACTGCATGCTTCATATCTGCAAAACTTTTTTCTCCATAGAGCAAAGAATCGCCGATAGCCACTTTTTCAAAAGAAGTTCTATGCTCTGCAAAAGCATCCCTTATTTTACTGTCTTCAATTCCATTTAAAATATGCGTGGGCTGAACTAAAATATCTCTTATTCCATCGTTTTTAAGTCTTACAATCGCTTGGTTTATATTGTCAAATTCAATACCGTCACGCTCTCTGATTTTTTTTAGAATCATATTGCTGGTCCATGCTTTGTAAAATTTCCTGTCGAGAAAAGCCTTTGCCAAATCCTCTTCAATCCTGTCCAGCGTAAGTTTTCTCGTATTTTCATAAGAAGTTCCGAAGCTTACCACGAGAAGTCCTTTTTCCATATCATCCTCCCTAAACTACAATCTACCACCAAATCTACCTGTTGCCAAAATTTATAAATTCTTCTTTTTATATATGAAATTCACCGAAATAAGCGAAAATATAACAAGATATGCAAGAAGCACCAAAACTCCAAACACTCCCGGACTCTCTCCATGGGCTATAGCTCTGATCATGCCGCTTGCCTGGGAAAGAGGAAGAATGCTTATGACTTCCCTAAATCCTATCGGCATCTGGTCTGTGGAAAAAAAGGTATTGCACAAAAATGACATGGGCATAATTATATATGAAGTAAATCTGGGGGCATCTGTATAACTCTTTGCAAGGAAAGACAGTGTAAGTGCAATAGTTGAAAATACCAGTCCGTTTAAAAACATAATGCCAAAGGACAATACATTAAATATAAGTCCGGTATGAATAGGATAAACCAAAATTAAAATCATTGATGCCGCATAAAGTCCCCTCAAGCTGCCTCCGACAATCTGTCCGACTATGAACTGCCAAAGCGGAGTCGGGGATACCATGACTTGGTCGAGGGCTTTTTCATAAAGTCTCTGCACGCTCATATTTTGGGCAACTGCACTGAAACTCCCTGTCATAGTTGACATCGCAACGATACCCGGAATCAGGAAATTCAAATACGGCTCACCATGGGAGGTGGTCTGAATACCCATTCCGAATATTATCAGATACATCAAAGGTGACACCATTGCAGCCAAAGTTATCTTGTAAAAATCTCTTTTAAATTCTGTCCATTTTTCCCATAGAACAGTTATTATTCCCATAAAATTCTCCTATTTCCTCACAAGTGACCTGCCTATGCGTTCCACAAATACATCTTCTAAGTTGGTGTCACGCATAGATGCTTTCCCCTCCAGGTTCCTTAGATATTCAATTGCTTCATCTCTCGTTACAAAAAAACGGGATTTAGTAGCATCTTCTTCAAGAACATCAACAGCAAAGGCTCCAAGCCTTTCAATCATTTTCTGTGGACTGTCCACTGTATCCAGCTTACCCTGATTTATAAGTGCCACCCTGTCGCAGAGTGACTGTGCTTCTTCCATATAATGAGTAGTCAGAATTATAGTCATATCTCTGCTGTTTACCTGTCTTAAAAGGTTCCACATCTGTCTTCGTGAGAGAGCGTCCATACCGGCTGTGGGTTCGTCCAGAAGCAGTATTTCAGGATCAATCATAAGCGCTCTGCAAATCATGAGTTTTCGTTTCATTCCGCCGGAAAGGTATCTTACTATTTTGCGTCTATGATCTATAAGACCGCTGAATTCAAGAAGTTTATCAGTTTTTTCCCTAATCTCATTTTTCTTCATAAAGTAAAGCCTGCCCTGATATTCCATCACCTCATCCATTGTCATATCCTGACGCATAGAATATTCCTGAGTTATGACACTCAGTTTTCTTTTTTCCTCTGAATTTTTTCTGGTGAGGGGCTTTCCGTCTATTAAAATTTGACCTGCAGTAGGCAAAAGAACCGTACTCATCATGCTGATGGTGGTGGTTTTCCCTGCCCCATTGGGTCCCAAAAGTCCAAAAAACTCTCCGGTCTCTACTTTAAGATTCAAATCATCTACTGCCGTGTATTCGCCGAATTTCTTGGTTAAATGGCTTATTTCTATCATAAAAATCTCCTCTGTTTTTATGGGCTAAAAGCTATTTTATCAGTTGCCCAACTCACTTATTATGATATAATGAAAACATGAAAAAACTAATTAACGACCAGACAACAAAATATGTATTGATAATATTTATTGCCCTGATTCTTTCACTTTTTTCCGTAGTAAAAGAAAGCGCCGCAGCCTCCGGAAAATCCATCTTGAAGTATGGAATGACTCCAATATCCCCTTCCGAAATCAAAGACGGAACTTACGACTTCAAAGTAATAAGCGACTCAGCTTATTTTACCATAACTAAAGCAAAATTAGTTGTAAAAAACGGAAAAATGAAAGCCAAAATCACATTATCCAGCAAAAGTTACAGGTATGTATATCCCGGCGATGCCGCTGATGCAAATTTCGATGAAAAAACAAACTATATCAAAGGCAAGGAGGAAAATGGGGTCTCAACCTTTACAATCCCCGTACCTGCCCTGAATAAATTGATTCCGTGTGCCGCCTTCAGCAAAAGACGGAAAAAATGGTATGACCGGAATCTTCTTTTTGATGCCTCAAATCTGCCAAAGAAGTCTCTTTCCTTTGATTTGCCTAATTACGATACCATAGATAAGGCAATAAAAAATTATAAAGGAAATGATACGCACGAAAAAAACAATTCACCAAGCTCCGGTTCGCAGAGCAGCTCAACAGATTTAGCTTCAGACAACTACAGGCACCTCGGCAAAAATTCCCGTCCTGTTTCAATTCCCGGAAAGAAAGATGGCGAATATTCCATTGAAGTAACTATGACAGGGGGAAGCGGCAAAGCTTCAGTAAGCTCTCCGACCAAACTTATCATCAAAGACGGGAAAGCGTACGCCAAACTGCTTTGGAGCAGCAGCCACTATGATTATGTAATCGCAGGCGGAAAAAAGTTCACCAATGAAACAAAGGGAGGCGGAAACTCAACCTTTACAATTCCCATAACCGCACTGAATAAACCTATGCCAATCATTGCAGATACTACGGCAATGGGAAGTCCTGTTGAAATAAATTACAATTTAACCTTCTATCAGGATTCTATTGCAGGTAAAAATATGGTGCCACAGGAAGCTGCAAAAAATGTCCTGATCGTAGCACTAATAATCATTATCCTGGGGGGAATCATAAATCACTTTATAAAAAAGCGGCGTTCCTAGTATATTCTTTAAACAAATTCTTCTCTAGGGAAACCCTCTTTCTCCACTCACATTGCTCCCGGCTTAAACTCAAAAACGACCGTGTAAAAAATAACTGTTGACAATTTTACTCAAACTGTATATACTGTTTATATACAAAACAGAATGCGATATATACAATCAACAGCATGACGACTGCATACCCCCTATCTGAAGAAAACGGTGAAAGCACTTTTAAGTGAAAATCAAAATATACAGAGGAAATCATGAATATTTATATTGATAATAAATGTGGTAAGCCCATTTACAACCAAATATACAGTCAACTGAAATCCCTCATCATCAGTGAAAAACTGAAGGAAGATGACAGGCTCCCTTCTATTAGAACTTTGGCAAAGGATTTACACATAAGTGTGATTACCACAAAGAGAGCCTACGAAGAACTTGAGCGAGAGGGTTTCCTTTATGCAATAGCAGGCAAAGGCTTTTTTGTTGCACCAAAGAATACCCAAATGCTGCAAGAGGAATATCTCCAAAAGATTGAAGGTCATTTGGATGAAGTCAATAAACTCTCAAAAATTTTGGGAATTTCAAAACCCCAGATAATTGAAATGATTGACATTTTATGGGAGGAAGAAAAATGAAAAATGCGATAGAAGCAAAAAACCTAATAAAAAAGTACGATGAATATTATGATGACTTTGAACTTAATATCAAGAATTTCGAAGTTCCCCAGGGCAGCATTGTAGGTCTGGTGGGTAAAAATGGCGCCGGCAAAACAACCCTGATCAAATCAATCATTGGAATTAGAAAACCTGATTCCGGAGAAATAAAAGTCCTCGGTACCGTTCCCGGAACCGATGCATTTGCAGATGCTCTAAATGATATTGGCATAGTAATCAGCGATGGTAAATTTTCGTCATCCTCTTCGGCAAGAAAACTGGAAAATATAATGTCCGGTGCCTACTGCCGTTGGGATACAAATCTGTTTCAGAAAATGTTAAAGGATGCTGATATTACATATGATAAAAAATATAAAGACCTTTCCACCGGTGCAAAGGTTAAATTACAATTTGCCTGTGCCATGGCACACAAACCTAAGCTTTTGATACTGGACGAACCCACCAATGGACTTGACCCTGTAGCACGGTCAAATTTCAACGATAGACTCTGGGAATTCACAAGAGATGAGCAAAACAGTGTCTTAATTTCTTCACATATTGCAACGGATCTTGAAAAAATATGCGATTACATAGTTTTCCTTGAAAAGGGGAAAATACTAATCGCAGAAGAAAAGGATAGAATTATAGAAAGATACGGCATTATAAAGGGGTCCAAAGAAGAAATAGATACTTTGTTAAATAAGTTAAAAGAAATATCTCCCGATACTTTTCCTGTCAAAAAAGTCACCGAAGAAAAATATCATGTTTCAGCTCTGGTGGACAGGAAACAGATGCCTACAGATATTGAGGTTATTACAATAGGATTAGAAGACATTTTCGTCATGATGACTAAATAAGGAGTTTGCTATGTTCAGATTAAATTTACTTATCTTCAACAGAATACGAGCAAAAGAAAATAAATATTTCGATTCTTTCCTTACTGCTTTTGTTTTTTTACTTTTAGGCGGTCCATTGGGCTTCATTGCTTTTGGATACCTCATCTATGCCCTTAGTTTCAGTTATACGGGAATAATCTTTTTTGAGAAAGACCATGATGTTGAAAGTCATGAGGAGATATTTTTTCTCCCGTATAAAAAAGTGGATTATGTGAAAGCATGTTTTCAAAATGTGTTTTTCCTTATTATGTTGGTATTCCTTGCTTTACTGGTACTTAATTCAATGATTCAACCTTGGGAGAACTCCGATTTAATATATCTGCTTGGAATAAAAACTTTTAAATTTTATTTTATTTGCATTGCCATCGTACTTATAATCCTGGGAGGATTGCAATATCTGGCATCTACAGGGCTCACATCCAAAGTATTGACTAATCCCCGTCTTATACCTGTGGGCTTTGTTATCTCAGGACTCATTGCAGTTACATTGATGATAACCCTCAATATAAAAATTACGAAACAGGTATCTGCCGTGGCTATGATACTTTCTGTAATTATATATTTTGCTTTCTATGTTTCCAGCATAAAGAAAACGCAAAAAAGAAGTTAACAAATTAGAAAGTCAAATCAGAAAACAGCCGGGAAGATATTTCCAAAACCCGGCTACGAAAAGCTCAGTTACTCAAAGTAATTTCAACAGAATCGGAGAATATTATGGATAAAATAAATAATATAATATGGCAAAGGATAATTCGAGAAGAAAAATGGCTATTCATCAGCTCGTTTTTTACTTCTATAATAATTGCATCAGTATTAAATAAGATGCCGCTTGTTTCTATATATTTGTACCTACTACATGCAAGGTTCGGTACGGAACACCTCAGTGAACTGAATAATACTGAATTTAAATTGACTGATGAATATCTTCTATTTCTGCCGGTCAGGAGAAAAGAACTGATAAAGGGCTACTTCATATATATTTCTATTACCATGTTATATACCGCAGGATTATTGAGCTTGTACTTTAAGCTTTTTGAGTCAATATTTGATTCAGACTCATTTTATAGTCACTACTTTGACCACAGTTCAATTATATTCATACTATCACCTGCTATAGCCCTTATAGTCGTTGGTATATTACAGATTATAGCTGTATCTGGTCTGAAAACATTAATCGTCAGAATCATTTCTATGGCGATTTATACCGTAACATTTATAATTGCTCTGTTAATATCTTCTTCGGAAAGAAAATATGCTAACCTGACTGACGAACAGATAGTTATTACAGTTTTAACCTCTTTAGCAATTTACTATATCATTTATAAAATTGCCCTCTTAGTATCAAAAAAGACAATGAAATATCCCAAGTAATAATCTTTCTCCGGAGATTTTATTTCTCAGGGTTTTCCTTTGCAATAATAAGTGAAAAATAACCGGCATTATCCGGAATATCATCAACACTAAAATAACGGTGTTCATTTTCCAGGCCGCAGTTCTCCACCATAGTAACTTTTCTTCCGCTGTTTGCAAGGATTTCTTTTACTGCTGTCATTTGCCTTCCGCTTTTCATAAGCACATAGTTGCCCTTTAAATCAAGTTTATCACCAAGCTGATGAACTGCCGGAATAACATGGAAAGGCTCCTGCCATTCACTGATTGGAATCCCCAGAGTTGCAGCTGCCGCACAGAAGGAAGTGATTCCGCTGATGTAACCTGTCTCAAAACCGTCAGCCTTAACCAGTTTTTCCACATAGGAGTAGGTTGAATAAACTGTAGGATCCCCCAGGGTTATGAATCCCACAGACTTGCCCTGCTCCAAACATGCTTCTATGGAGTCTGCACCTTTTCTGTGATCCTTTTCAATCTGCTCTCTATCCAAAACCATCGGCATATAAATCGGCAGAAGTTCCTTATCTGCAATTTCGGGAACAGCCTGTACCGCAATTTTATATGCTGTGGTTTCCTTAACATCTTTTCCCGGTGCAGCGATAATGTCAACTTCAGTCATCATTTTGACCGCCTTCAGTGTAATATGCTCCGGGTCTCCCGGACCGATTCCAATTCCGTACAAAATACCTTTCATTTCATTTTTCCTGCAAAACACAAAGTTCTGCACACTCCTTTCCTAAAACCTTAACAAGTTCAATCTACATTTTTAAAAAATTTGTATGGCTTTGATTATGTTTCGTATTGCCCGTTATTATAATCAATCTATTGTTTGATATATTTTATGTCGGTCTATGATTATAAAAACAAATGCCACCTAAAATTATAGTTTCTCTGCTTCACATATAATTTCCAGGATTCCTTTTACAGAATGTTCCCCTGCCGATAAAAATTTTCTGTCTACATGAGTCCTTAATTCTTTTGCAGTTATATCACCTATACATACAACTTGGGAATTTTCAGGAATCTCATGACCTGATAAAAACGACTTAATCCCCTGAGCACTTGCAAATACTATATAATGACAATCTCCGATTCTTTCATCATCACCTTTCTTTCCTGGGACAAATTTCGTATCGTATATTTTTATGTCATCAAATGATACTCCTGCATTTTCAAGTTCTTCTGTAAGTTCAACAGAGCCTTTTTCTGCTCTCAAAATAAGGAGCCTTTCTCTCTTATCGAGTTTTCTCGCAATCTCTTTGCCAAGGGTTCTTGCCGTATATTTTTCGGGAACAAAATCTGCTATAATGCCCTGCCTTCTCAACTTTTCTTCGGTTCCTCTGCCTATACAGGCAAATTTCATATGCGAAATTTTTCTAATGTCAATATCTCTTACTTTAAGCTCATCAAAGAATATATCAATGCCGTTTGCACTTGTGAATATAATCCAGTCGTACTCTGAAAAATCATTGGGAATGTTCTCCGCTTTCTTCTCTAAGCTCAGAGTTTCAACGGATTCCACGAATGCACCTTCCTCTTCCAAGGCGGTCTTCAGACGGCTCATAAAGGACATCGTTCCTGTAATACAAACTCTTTTGCCTGAAAGTTTTTCATCACCTTTGCTTTCCATATGAAATCCCGCAACTTCCCCTACTACCAGAATCCCCGGTGTCTCTGCCCTCTGCCTTACTGCTTCTTCTGCTATGGTGCCTAAGGTTCCGTCAATTCTTCTCTCTCGTCCGGAAAAGCCTCTGCAAACTATTGACGCAGGGATTTTCGCAGGTTTTCCGCATCTGATGAGTTCCGATGTTATTTCACTCAGACTGTTCAGTCCCATAAGAAAAACCAATGTGCCTCTCATCTTTGCCAATGCAGAATAATCCTCTTTCATATCGGTTGCCGTATGCCCTGTAATAACTGTAAATGATTGTGCCATCTTTCTGTGAGTTACGGGAATACCCAAACTTTCAGGAACTGCAATGGAAGAGCTTATCCCGGGGATAAGACGGCAGTTAATTCCCTCGGCTTCCAATGCCAGATATTCCTCTCCGCCTCTTCCGAAAACAAAACTGTCACCGCCCTTTAGGCGAACCACTCTTCTTCCTGCTTTTGCTTCATCTATTAAAATCCGATTTATCTCTTCCTGTGTTTTGCTGTGTTTTGCATAGCGCTTTCCTACATAAATTTTCTTGCAGTCAGAAGGAGCATAGCCTAAAAGCTCATCATCTATCAAGTCATCATAGACCAGAGATTGTGCACCTTCAATTGCTTTTACTCCCATGATGCTTATAAGTCCTCGACCGCAGCCTGCACCTACCAGCTTAACTGTTCCTTTCATAATTAACCTCTAAAAATTTCTTTCTTTATTGAAGCACATAACTCATCACTGTTCAGATAAGAACCCTTTTTCTCACTTCTCTCACCTTCAAACATGGCAGAAAGCACTAATTCATCACCGTGAATTTCTGAGTGAATTCCAACTGCCATGGAACAATCCGCCTCCATCATTTTAAACAACTGCCGCTCTGCATTAAATCTTTTCCATGAGTGCTTGTGAGTTATTCTCCGAATAGCCTTTACAGTGTCTGTGTCTTCTTCTCTGCATTCTACAGCTATTATTCCCTGACACCCTGCCGGCATCATTTCTGTGGTTGAAAAGTCACGCACATTATATTCCGAAAGGTCTATATCAAGCCTTTGCAGCCCTGCTCTTGCCAAAATAACGGCATCGTATCCACCCTCGTCAAGTTTTCCAAGCCTGGTAGTTATATTACCTCTTATTTCCTTAAATTCAGCATCGGCGTTCATTCTCCTATATTCCAAGATGCGTCTCGGGCTTCCGGTTCCGATAACCTTAAGCTCCGATTCTCCTTTCCGTGAAATCAGGCAATCTCTGAAATCCACCGCTTCCGGAACTCCTGCAATAATGAGTCCTTCTGCCAAATTATAGGGCAAATCCTTTCCTGAATGCACCGCAATGTCTGCCTCTCCTGTCAGAAGTTTTCTCTCTATCTCCCTTACAAAAAGTCCATCTCCTCCAATATCTTTGAGAGAGCTCTTTCTATCTTTATCCCCTTTAGTATGTACGATTAGAATCTCCGTATCCACATTCAATTTATCAAGCTCATTCTGAACCTGATAGGCCTGAGCAAGGGCAAGTTTGCTACCTCTGGTTGCAATTACAAGTTTCTTCATCTATACTTTACCACAATCTTTCTGATTTCATCATCACCAACATTATTATTTTTCTCTATCAAAAGACTCATAATCTCTCGCAAAATCTTACTTCTAAGGCTTTGCTCCTGAATTTCTTCTTTAAGTTTTGATCTTATAACACCTAACCGCAGCAATATCTCATCAATCTTTTCAGGAATAAGTCTTTCTATTTCTTCTCTAAGGTACCTGGAATAAGCAGGACTGTACCCTCCTGTAGAAATTCCTATGGAAAGATCACCTTTCTTGATCAGGCTCGGCATATAAAAATTGCCTGCATTCGGAGCACTTGCGGAATTAACTAAAATCCCCTTCTCTATACATTTTTTTGCAATTTCTATTTCCTTCTCAGGCTTTCCCATGGCAAGAACTACTAAATCCATCCCGTCTAAGTCCTCTTCGGAAAAGCTCTTTATTCTGACCGGAACATAATCTATATCTGACGCCTCTGCGATAACTGTAATCCTAGAGGTGAATTGCAGCAATCTGCTTATCTTTGCCTTGGCAATATTTCCGCCTCCTACAACTAAAATGTTCTTGTTGTCAATATTTTGAAAAACAGGAAATAAATTCATATTTCGCCTACCCCATAATAAGTCTTTTCAGCTCGTCAATATCTGTAATTCCGTTTACAGTGCGTCTAAACTCCGCACTTCCCGGAAGACCTTTAACATACCATCCGCAAATCTTTCGCATCTCACGAACTGCCACATAATCCCCCTTGAGTTTTTCAAGAGCTTCAAGCTGTTTCAGCATCATTTTCCGCCTTTCCTCAAGAGTAGGAGGGGGTGGAATATCCTTTCCTTCCCAAAAGCACTGCAAATCTCTGAAAATCCACGGATTTCCAAGTGCCCCCCTTCCAATCATAACAAAATCACACCGGGTTTCCTCCATAAGGGATTTGGCCGATTCAACATCGACTACATCACCATTTCCGATTACGGGTATCTTCACCGCTTTCTTTACTTCGGCAATTGCCTGACGGTTTACCTTTCCGGAATAGAACTGCTGTCTGGTTCTTCCGTGTACTGCAATCGCAGCACCACCTCCCGATTCTATGGCCTGGGCAATTTCAACTGCGTTGTTTTCACCTTCCGCAAATCCGATTCTAATCTTTGCGGTAACAGGCTTATCCGTGTTTTGAGATGCCGCCCTTATAATCTTTTCCACCAGTTCAGGATTCTTCAAAAGTGCCGATCCTTCTCCGTTCTTTACTATTTTAGGGACAGGGCAACCCATGTTTATATCCAGCAGAACATGTTTTCTGTCATTTAGCTTTTCCGCCGCATAAGCGATTATATCGGGCTCATGACCGAAAATTTGATATCCTGTATTGTCCTCGTCCTCGTATTGGAATAATAACTTTTCGGTATTCTTATCGTTGTAGTACATACCCTTTGCCGATACCATTTCCGAATATGTCAAAGACGCCCCCATCTGCCGATTTATACGGCGCATAGGAGCGTCAGTTATTCCTGCAAGGGGGGCAAGAATAAAAGGATGCTTAGGTTCAAAATTTCCGATTTTATTCATTCTCATTTGTTATCTTTTTATTCTTATCTTTTGAGCCGTGGGATGAATGTCTTCCGGTTCTGCGATTTTTCCTGTAAATCATTTCAAGCCCCTCAAGAGTTAGCAGCCTATCCACACAATCAATACAATTGACTCCCGATTTTATCATTGTAGCAAGACCTCCTGTTGCAATAACTTTTACAGGTCTTTCTCCGGTGCTCATCTCTTCGAGCTCAGCCTTCATTTTATTTACGATGAACTCCACCATTCCCATGTGTCCGTAAACCAGACCTGACTGCATACTCTGAATAGTATTTTTGCATATTGCATGTCCCGGTTCTTCAAGCTCTACTTTAGGAAGCATAGCTGTCTTCTGGAACAGAGCCTCTGACGCAATCTTTAATCCCGGAGCAATGGTTCCTCCCAAGTACTCTGAGTTTTCGGTGATGGCACAGAAAGTAGTTGCCGTACCAAAGTCGATTATGATAAGCGGTCCGCCATATTTCTTGTAGGCTGACACTGCGTTAACTATACGATCTGCCCCAACGGTTTTCGGGTTGTCATATTTTACAATAAGTCCCGTCTTTACACCGGACTCAACTACAATCGCTCTCTTTTTGAAATACTTTTGAGACATGTGCTGCATGGTGTAAAGAACAGATGGTACAACCGTTGAAATTATAACATCTCTAACGGCATTCATCTTTAGACCTTCATATTCAAAAAGCTGACTGACCAACATTCCGTATTCGTCGGCACTCTTGTTCGGGTCTGTTTCAATTCTCCAATTCGTCAGCAACTTCTCATCTTTAAATACGCCAAGTACGATATTGCTGTTTCCAATGTCAAATGCTAATAACATATTTTCTTACCGGTTTTAGTTAACTACCCTTTCTAATCTCTTCAGTGCTAAGGCTATTGTGAGTCCCGGAATTACCCTATTACCTGTAATCTCCGCACCCAGAACCTCGTTAATTCTTTTCAGTCTATACTGTACGGTATTCGTATGGATTCCCATAAAGTCACTGGTTTTACTACTGTTCATTCCTGCATCCAAGACAAAGGTCTCAAGTGTTTCCAAAAGCTGTTTTGCCTTATTTTCTCCCATTTCCCTCCTGAAAGGCTCCAGGAGTTCCATGTAGTTTCGTTTCAGATAACTCCCCTGAAGCTGTAAATTGATGCAGTTTGAAACAAGGGCAAGTTCGTATTTTGTAAAAACTCTTTTATAGGGAAATACACTTTCCACAAAGGTCCATGTCTCGCTTATCAGTCTAAACGAATCTGCTGCACCTTCAATGCCGTCAAGACCTGTGGCATGGAAAATTCTAATCTTTTTGTCGTCTTCTTTCAACTTATCGAAAAGTTCTAAAACTGAAAGCTTCTGCGTAAAGACTCCTTCTGAGGGTTCTTTTCCTCTCTTTACTAAAAGTCCGTAGGACTCTTCACCTTCCAAAAGCCTTATTATCTCTATATCATTGCTCTTTTCAAAATCTGAAATTATTCCGTTACTTTTGGAGTTTTCTATACCTTTTGCATAAAAAACGCTCATTATATTCTCTGCAACCAATTCCATTTCATCTTTTAAGGAATAGGCAAGACTCTTATTCCCCCTGATCAAAGCTTTAATCAGTTCGGCTCTGACATCCCGTTCCGGAGTGTATTTCCACATACCCACTGCAAGTTCAATGATTTCCGCAAGTTTTGTTATCTCACCGGCAGAATAATTATCTTCATTATCTACAATCATGAGAAAATACCTTTCGCCGTCTACTGTTATGGGACCCCAGTATGTCAAAACACCGTTTACATCAATAAAAGTGTATACGCCTTCTTTCTCAACATTCTTCTCCTTACCCAGTCTGATTGCATCGGCAACTGTAGTTTTCTGTCTTGTTTCTACTGTTAAAATAGGGTTGAAATCCCTTGAAAGCATCACCACCTGGAATTCATTGCTGAGTGCCGCTTCTTTGAGTGCACTCTGAAAGCTGCTATGTCTTTCAAAATCCAGAATATGATAAATTGTGTTATTAATCAGCCCGTTCTTGAAATTCGTTCCATAGAGAAGTTTATCCATAACTTCTTCAATCACATTGGAATAGTTCGATGGGTTTTCAGCAGGAATATCTATAAGCGGAAATCCGATATTTTCAGAAAAACATGCCAGGTTTTTGCTGATTTGCGATGTACTGTTTTGCTGATTAAAAACCACCAGTGCTGCCGCACCTTTCTTAGAAAGTACCTTAATAATATTTTCTTTTTCCGCTTCCTTCTTCACATGCTTAAAAGAGGTGAGTAAAATCTGCTCTTTTATCCCCTTCAAGCTTTCTGCTTCTTTTCCGTTGACAGCATCCAAAACAGAAATTGATCGAACTCTGTTTTCGATATTTCTCTTTCCTGATACCAGTGTGCCAGGAGTTAATGACTCCAAGCACATACAATCCTTTACTGTGACTTTCACAGCTTATTCACCATCTTTCTCATCACTTTTATCTTGAGTTTCTTCGGATTTCGGAAATTTAATCTCCACAGTTTCTCTATCTTCAATAGGAATTTTATCCTCAGCAGAACTTTCTTCTTCCCTTTCAGAACTGCTGCTTTCCAAATCTTTGGAAATATGTTCTTCTGAAGGTCTCTCCACAAAACCGTTTTCGGAGGCTTCATCAGACATATAATCAGTATCGTATTTTGCAAGTTCCTCTTTCAGCTTTCTCTCTTCTTCCTCACGAATACGCTTACTTTCCTCAGCTTCTGCTGCATTCTGTCTGCGTATTTCATCTTCCTTGTTCCTAACCTGTTCTTCGAGCTCATCAGCATCAAGCTTACCTGTGTATAAAGCCTCAAACTGTTCCCCGTCAAGGGTTTCAACCTTCATAAGAGCCTGAGCCACAACCTCCAGTTTATCCATATTTTCTGTTAAAATCCTTTCAGTTTCCTCGTATGCCTCCTGAATAATGGTTTTAACCTCTTTGTCAATCTCACCGGCAATGCCTTCTGAATAGGCCTTGGTCTTGCCGTAATCTCTGCCTAAGAAAACATCGTCTGAATCACTGTAATTTACAGGTCCTATCCTATCACTAAATCCGTATTTGGTAACCATATCACGAGCAGTCTGAGTAGCTCTTTGGATATCGTTACTTGCACCGGTGCTTATATCGTCAAGGGTCAATGCCTCTGCAACTCTACCCCCGAGAAGATGCTGAATTTCGTGCTCCATTTCTTTCTTAGTTCCGTAGCTTCTGTCCTCCGTTGGAAGAGACATTGTAAATCCACCTGCAGAACCTCTGGGAATAATAGTTATCTGATGAACAGGATCTGCACCCGGAGTCGTTCTCATAACAATAGCATGTCCTGCCTCATGGTATGCCGTAAGCTTTCTCTCTTTTTCGCTTATCACCCTGCTCTTCTTTGCAGGACCTGCAATTACCTTTGTCGTAGCCTCCTCAATTTCAGCCATCCTAATCTTTCTGCCGTTTCGTCTTGCCGCAATCAAAGCAGCTTCATTTAACAGATTCTCTAAATCCGCCGGAGTAAATCCCGGGGTTCTCCTTGCCAGAATCTGAGGAGAAACTTCTTCTCCGAGGGGTTTATCCTTCGCATGAACTCTGATGATCTCTTCTCTTCCTTTTACATCAGGAATTCCGATTACAATCTGACGGTCAAATCTTCCCGGTCTAAGTAATGCAGGATCCAAAATGTCAGGTCGGTTCGTTGCTGCCAGGATAATAATTCCGGAGTTTTCACCGAATCCATCCATTTCAACCAAAAGCTGGTTAAGAGTTTGTTCTCTTTCATCGTTACCGCCGCCAAGACCTGCACCTCTTTTACGACCTACCGCATCAATTTCGTCTATAAATATAATGCATGGAGAATTCTTCTTCGCCTGTTCAAACAAATCTCTAACACGGGAAGCTCCCACACCCACGAACATTTCAACAAAGTCCGAGCCTGAAATGGTAAAAAAAGGCACTCCCGCTTCTCCTGCCGTCGCTCTTGAAACATAGGTTTTACCGGTTCCCGGAGGACCAACTAAAAGCATTCCCTTCGGAATCCTCGCTCCCAGTTCCTTATATTTCCTCGGATCCTTCAAAAAGTCTACGACCTCTTCAAGTTCTTCCTTCTCTTCCTTCAGTCCTGCCACATCTGCAAAGGTTATGGTTTTTCCATCCCCCTTATACATCTTTGCCTTACTCTTGCCGAACTGAAATGCCTTCCCGTTTCCACCCTGGTTCATCATCAAATAGAAAAGGAAGCCCAGAGCAAGCACCATTACTATCGTAGGCAAAAGCTGCACCAAGAATCCTGTAGAGCTTGGCTCCTTAGGATCATAGCTTATCTTGTTGTTTGCAATTCCCTTTGAAATATACTTTTCGAAAATCCACTGCTGGTCTATCAAGCTATTGGCATAGGTATATACATATTTATTCTCACCAATCTTAGCAGTAATTTTGTTTTCATCAACATTTACCGACTTGACTTTGCCCTGAGCAAAATACTGAACCATTGTCGAATATTTAACCTTTTTGTTGGATGCTCCCAGTTTTCCTTTATAAAGCATCGCACCGCCAAGTACCAGAGCAAAAATCACGATATAAATTGTTATGTTTTTTGCAAATCGTTTCAATTATCTGTTCCTCCACATCAAATTTCATTTTGTAGGCGTAATTTGTCAATTTCAACAAATTAACCCGTTAATTTTATCATAGACTACTAAATATTTCAACGACAAAAGCATTTTTTGTGTTTGCCGACAGAGAATATTTACTTCCGTATCTTGCATTATTCAATACACCTTTTTCATTAGGGATAAACAGGACTTCGCTGCCGATTGCGACGAAAAAAATATTATCCCGCATGACTTTCGGTACCTTCTCATCTACAAACAGATTTTGAAGTTTCTTCCGTCCGTTACTTTGGTTCAAAAAATCTCCAGGTTTCCTCGTTCTGATTTCAACTTTATCACTGAAATTCTCACCATAAACACCTTTCAAAAGTCCGGCATCAAATGCCGCAAACATTCCCTTTTCATAATCAGAGTCATGGTAGGATTCCATAGTTACCGTCTCTTTTCGCAAAAGAGGAGGTTTTATTCCTGACTCCACCGGTTTAGATAAAATCAGCTTATCGTATCTTCTGCTGAATTTGTAACCTCTCGGTAAATTAGCAGATGCCGATGGATTGCTGCTTTTCATCACATTGTCCATAAGCTCAAAATGTGCAAAAGTAATATCATCTTCAAGCCCCAGCTTTGCAAAGCCTCTCGCAATCGCCCTGCGGTAAAGAGGTGCCGCTGAAGTTTTCAGCTCATCATCGAATATAATCTCAACAGAGTTCTCGCCGGCTAAATGAATCTCATAGGTGGTACCGGAACACTCTGTAAGCAGTTTGCTATCCTCTCCTGCAGAAAGCCCAAGACGCAGGAGGGCTTCTTCTATATTAGGATTATATTCTTTCAGGTATGGCAGCAACTCCAGTCTTATTCTATTTCTAGCATAAATTGTCTGTTCATTGGTGTTGTCTTTGCATGGATTTAGTGACCGTTCTTCACAATATTTATTTATTTCACTTTTTTTAACTTCCAAAAGGGGTCTGATAATGCTGAATCCTGCTTTAGCTTCACGAACTGCATTGATTCCGGAAAGTCCGTCTATACCGGTTCCCCGCAAAATCCTGAATAAAATAGTTTCCACCCGATCATCTTCATTATGAGCCGTGGCAATTAAAATATTATTCTTATCAATGGATTTATCTTTCGCAATTCTCTCTGCAAATTCCGAAAATGTTTTATATCTCTTTCTTCGTCCGGCTTCCTCTGTGGTTATTCCCAACTCTTTAGCCATTTTCTCACAATCAAACTTTACAACCTCACACTCCATTTTATTCTGCCTGCACAGATTTTCCACATAAGTCTGGTCTTTGTCTGCAGCTTCACCCCTAATCATATGGTTCACATGCACCGGATAAATCCTGATTTCTTTCTCTTCTGCCATTTCTTTTAGAACATTAAAAAGACACACTGAATCGGACCCGCCCGACAGGCCTAAAACAATGTGCTGTCCATCTTCTATCAATCCGCTATTCTCAACTGCTTTATAAATAGCGTCTTTATTATTTCTTTTACTGCTCATCCTGCTTTTCTTCCCAATTCTCTGTCCACTTTCGGATACCGGACATGTATCCGAATTCACGGTCTACATACACTCCCTGTATTATATCACAAGATGGCTTTCATATTAACTTTTTATATTCAAATTATATTTTGGATTTCTTATCGGGAACATATTCCATTATGTCCTCTATCCTGCAATCCAGGATTTCGCAAAGGTCATTCACCGTTGTTGTGGTCAACGGCAAATCCTTTCGTATACGCTCAATGGTAGACGAACTTATGTTATGCTCATGAATGAGTTTATATGTAGATATTCCTTTGTTTTTCATCGTTCGCCGCATCGGGTCATACTTAATCATCTCATCAGTTTCTCCTGATAAAATTATAAAATGTACCCTTTTTATTGACTATACTCTATGTAACGACTATACTCAGTATGTAAAGTAACTCCTTGTTACTTTGCGATACACAGATTTGGGCATCTTCGGATGCCCTTTTTTTCTTGTGAATCTAATGTTTACTTTTCTCACAAAGCTGTCGGGTTTCCACAAAACTATTTTCCACAAAACTATATTGTACAAAACTATATTGCATCTTTGTACACACAAATGAATCCCCTTTTCTCAGTTCAATGAATCAGTTCAACGAAATTTTATTCCACTTATAAAAAGTTGACTTACTGAAAAAATATTATACAATTTCATTAGATAAACATATGTAAACAGTAGGATGAAAGGACGCCCCATGAAATATATTAAAAAATACAAATCGCCATTAGGCGAGCTTCTTTTAATTTCAAACGATGTAGCTTTGCTGGGTATTTGGTTTGAAAACGGAAAAGCCTATCATGGGCTTCTGGGAAAGGAACTTACTGAAGGGAATTTCCAAGAAAAAACCAATAATATTTTAGACATGACCGCCGGCTGGCTGGATATTTATTTTTCAGGAAAAAATCCGAATTTCGCCATTCCCATTGAGCTTCACGGCACAAGTTTTCAAAATCATGTCTGGGAAATTCTATTGAATATTCCTTACGGAACTTCTGTTTCTTATGGGGAAATTGCAAATATTATTGCAAAGGAAAAAGGAATTTCCAAAATGTCTGCTCAAGCAGTGGGGCAGGCTGTCGGGAGCAACAAAATATCAATACTCGTTCCCTGTCACCGGGTTTTAGGTGTCAATGGAAAAATCACCGGATACGGCGGCGGTGTAAAAAGAAAAAAGGCATTGCTGGAATTAGAAAATATCAGTTTTAAGTTTTAATTTAAGGTTTTTATGTAATGAAAAAAATAAAGATTATCTACTCATCAATTACAGGAAACACCAAGAAAGTTGCAGAATCTGTCTTTGATTTTTTAGATGTTTCATACCGCAAAGATAAAAACACAAAAGACGATAAAGAATCGCAACTTCCGGATAAAATTGCCGGTAAAGATAAAGGAGTTCATACCCTAAGCTATGGTGAAAAGCTGCGACTCCCTCACACCGCTAAATTGGAACTTTTCGATATAAAAAATTTTACCGGAGCACTTTACGGAGCCGACAAAGAAAACAGCCGCACCTTCTGTGACTTCTTTTCAGATGATGATATTATAATCATTTGTTTTTGGTGCAGAAGATCCGGTATGGATGACCTGAGCCTTTCCCTTATTGAATCTTTGAGTAATAAAAAAATTCTGGCAATCGGAACCTTAAGTGGCGATGCTAAAGGACAATACGGATACAGAGTAAAAGAAAATGCAAAAAATGCCATTTCCCACAACAATCAGTGCATCGGAGTTCACCTGTGCCAAGGACATTCTAACCTGAAACGCATCGAATCTCGACGCCATTTGAACCCCGGAGAGCCTAAATATATTTCACCGGAAAAATGGTTGCGCCACTTGAATATGCAGCATCACCCTGACGCACACGATATAAAAGAAGTTTTACGATTTGTACAATGCACATTGCTGCATTACTTTAAATGATGATCAAATATCCGAATGTTTACTGATTGCAAGCACGGATTATTTACTTGACTTCCCAATAACCTGTTTTATTTGAGCCTATCCATCCTCTTTCAAAAACCTAATATTTTTTTCAATAGTGGTCAAGCCTACCCTCAGAAAATACCCTGACAGGAAGATACCCTCTTTACCGGACAATCAGTAAGCATTTGTTATTTAATCTTCTTTATTCTTATCCCTAATATCTTCCAAAGTATGCCAACTTTCCGCACTGTTATTTTTATTTAGTCCCAACATTTTCTTGAAAGCAGAAATAATCAAATCTATCCCATTTACCCAAATTCGTGTAATAACAAACCATGCGATACAAATAGCGAAAAAGATTAAAAAGTATGTTAGCCAATTCATAGCTTACTTACCTGAAAATTTCTTAAAAAATTTATCAAACTTATCGTATTCTTCCGGCTGATATACATAAGCAAGGAATTTTTCATCATTTTCCGCTAAAGTTGCAAACTGAGTATATCCTGCCATCAATCCGCCTTGATGATAAATCGTGTACATACCTGTTGCAATTTTTGCCTTTTTAATATTGTCCTTTCTAAAAGTTTCAGCTTCGCTACAACCCTCAAGTTCCGGAGTTGTTTGTAGTAGTACTATGCTCATATCAGATTCACGATAACCTATAATTAAACTTGTATATGTGTATGTGGTTTTACGGGCTAAAATATAATCACTGTTTTTGATATTCAAACCATACCCATAAACAATATCATAGGAGTCCCCATCTTCCATAACTCCATTAAATAATTCTCTTAATCTGCTTTTGTTTGCATCGGACTTTTGAGTATCCCATTCTTTCTTTTTTCCAAACCAGCCCATACTACATTCCTCCCATATAATTATAATTTCGCTTTATCAAATCTCAGTATATTAAAAGCGAAGTTAGTATTTATAGATCAATTCATTATATCATTTTGAAAGTGCTTTTTATAGTCTAAAATCGTGAAATGTTGCTTTGAATGTTCCTGTAACTGTTCAATACAAGTCTTAACTTTTTCAGCCTGTTCTACTTCCTCTCGTATCTCTAATATTTGATTGTATAGGCTATTTTTCTCTTTCTTCACATTGGCAACTTCCGATTTCCATTTGGATATATTTAAGGTCTTGCTTTCTCCTAAATGTTCTTTCAGATATTTCTTGGCACTTTCAAACAAAATAAGTTCTGTGGTATGTTCATTGTAGAAAGTATCTTGTTTGTTTTTCTTTAGCTTAGTATAGGCTTTGTAGGTATCTTTATGCTTCAAATATTTCTCGGCTTGGTCAATAAGCTGTACTTTACCATCTATTTTCTTTTCAGTATCTTTAATGGCTCTTGTGGTCTTGTAATTCTTATCTCTTAAAGTAACTATACTTTCTTTCAGTTCAGATAAGGAAATAATGTTTTTCTCTTTTAAGAATTGATAGCTTTCGATGTATTTTTCTAAATCTGTATTATGGTTATCTGCATTTTTACGGATAAGATTTTTAAAAACGGATAGCAAATTTTCTTTGGATGGGAGGGTAGATTTGAGATTATCAGTTTCTGCCTTTTCTTCTTTTCCTATTCCTCTTATCCAATTTAGTAAGGCTTTTATTCTTCTTGCAATCTCTTTTAATATCTTATTCTGATGTTTGATTTCTCGGTTGATATTTCCCCCGTCGGTAGTTATGCCTTTCTTTTCCATTTGGGTGACTGATACGCCTAAATGAATAGTCGGTATTTGTTCTATGCCTTGCCTTTGAAAAGAACGGTAATCTACTTTTTCCTGTATGCTGTTTTCTTCAAGATATTTGTTTGTAATATCCGCCCATGCTTTTCTCCAATGCTCTGCTTTGTCTTGCTCATTCCAATCTGTTGTATTGATTTTTCTTGTTTTATAATTGCCATTTTTAAATTTTACTTTCTCTCCGTTTTCATCAAGGATATATTCCTTTTTTGATTTTGCTCCCCATGTTGTATCTTCGTTTAGCGGTCGCATAGTTAATAGAATATGTGCATGTGGGTTTCCGTCATTTTTATCATGTAGGGCAATGTCGGCACACATACCAACTTTCACAAAATTTTCTTTTACATACTCTCTTACAAGCTCAATCTGTTTTTCCCTGTCTAATTCTTTGGGTAAGGCAACTTCAATTTCTCTTGCAAGCTGTGAGTTTTTACTCTTTTCGATTTTCTCTACGCTATTCCATAATGTTCCTCTGTCTGAAAATTCCTGTGGTGCATTTTGAGGCAATAGGATTTCTGTATGGGCTATTCCGCCTTTTCTTGTAAAGTCGTGGACTATGCCGTCATATTCGTTTTTTATCTTTTCGCCACTTCGATAGGCGGAAGCTGCTACTGCACTTTTGCCTTTACCTCTTGAGATAATCTTTATGCAAAGATGATATATCGCCATAAGAAAAAACCTCCTCTCTTTTTGATGTGGGCAAGGTGGCGATGATAAAGACTTACTAAAAAAATCGGATTGTTTTTATCCGATTTCTTTTGGTAAGTACATAAGGGGTAGGAAATTTATTTCCGTAGGGGAGTGTAGCCCCCTGTATCAGCTTTAGCTGATATGCTCTCTGCAAGAGCCTTCGGAGAACGCACACCCTTTAGGGTGTATAAGCGCGCCCTTGTAAACAAGGGACTACTCCTCTGTGTCTATTTCTTGCGGACTTTCACCACAGACTGACGGCATGCCCGTCATACATAAAATAGGCAATAGGATTTATTTCTATTACCTAAATACTATATAACTTATTTAATTTAGAAAAATTTTAATTATTTTCTAATACAATACCCCTATATTCACCGTCTCCCTTATTCAATAGATTTTAACGCTTCAACCATGTCAATTTTTCTTATTCTCATAGAAACAACCAAATTGACTAAAACAGAAAATCCTATAACACAGAATATAACTATCAAAAAATGGTCTTTAGCAATAATAGGAGTCCATTCCATACTATCCATGGAAACAACTCTTATATATAACTTCAAGAACTGCTTGCTCAAAGGAATTCCTATAACAAATCCAGTCAAAAGATTTAGAACACTCTCCTTAAATACCATTCCCATAATTTCACTATGTTTAAATCCTATGACCTTCATTGTGGCATATTCACGATAACGTTCAAGATATGACAAGATACCAAGATTATATAGAATAACGACACTTAATACAAATGCTGCCACAATCAATATATACATAATTGAATGAACGCTATCCATCATCTCCTTCATGTTGTCCTGTTGCTTTTTTATAGATATTATATTGCTTATTGATTCTTCTTTTTTTGCTTGTTCATAAGCTTCACTATCTCCTATATAAATTGTGTTAGGTTCAAAGTTTTTTACCTTATCTTTGTATATAAAAATACCTTGAGGCATCTTTGCATCCACGATTGCCGTAACAGTAACCCTATGCTCGTTTAATGAACTCTTAGTCTTATATGCAATCTTATCTCCAACTTTAACATCAAGTTGTTCTGCCAACTGAGAAGCAATTGCTACCTCATCTTTTTCTATCCTGATTTTCTTTTTTGATTTTGCATCAAAAATTCTAATTTTGTCACCCGAATCAAGCACTAAAAGAGAACCCGATTTTTCAATTCCGTGGAAAGAAAAATCAGCCGTTTCACTCTGTGCAAACTGAACATCAAAAGAATTAAATTTGCGACTTAAATTATTATAAGATTCTCCGTATACCTGTCCAATATACTTATAACAGAATTCATTATTATAAACATCTTGATATGAACTATAAAGAGAATCCCACACACCAAGACCGGCAACCATCAATACAATGCTTCCCACGATTGCAGTTATACTCATGAATGTTCTGATTGGATGAATGCGAATGCTCCTGAGCGTCCAAAGCCAATCATATGACAATCTTGATTTTTTGTATATTCCGGGACCACTTGACTTCTTATCGAGCATGCCTTTGATTGTAAAAGAAGGATTGTTTTTAATCACCTTCCTTGTAGTAATAATCGCAGCCAAGGTACAAACCGTAACAATCAGTACAATCAAGATCATACTATCTATGCCAAAGGATTTTTTCCATATAGGAAGCGTTAGTGTCGCCTTTTTTATATTCATAACAATATTTGCCACCACTGTATATCCGAAAATCACCCCAACAAGGCTTCCTATGATAGCCACCAAAAATCCATATGCTCCATAGTGAAAATAAATTTGTCTGTCGTAAAATCCTAAAGATTTAAGTGTGCCAATCTGAACCATCTGATTACTTATAAGACGGCTCATTGTAGTATAAATTGATAAAATTGATAACAAGATAAATACAATTGAAAACAGCATCGCCATTTTGTGAATTTGATTTATTTCCTCATCAACCTGAGTGATAGAAATTTTATTCTCCTTCATGACTACTGATGAAAAAGAATCTCCCATTATCCGTTTAATATCTTTTTCCAGCTTTGACTTGGAAACCGGTTTTTCCAGTAAATCAAGTCTCACTTGATTATAAGATACTATTCCCAAAATTTTATTTATATATTTTTCACTTATATAAGCATAACCGTGTCGTTTATGATCCGGAACTGTTTCTGCATAAGAAGTAATAAAATATATATTTTCTGCATCGAGAACAGTCCCCAAAATCTTTACTTTCTTCTTAATCCCCTTAAACTCAAGTACAATCTTATCACCCTCTTTCAGATTGTGTATCTTGGCGTAATCTTCGTCAATCCATATACCTTCTTCATCATCTTTTAGGGGGTGCCCGCTTCTAAGGAGCGGATTCATGAGTTTTTTAGTGCTGCTTGTAAATGAATTAATATAAAGCTCTGAATCTTCATTATCAATTTTCGTATTAAACTTAACAAACATTGATCCTTCAGCCTGATTTACATAAGGCAATTTTTTTATATTTGAGATATCTTCATCGCTTATATTTACCCCATTGATATAAGCATCTGCTAAGTTAGTTTTTCTTTGTAATCAGTATATGATTCATCCATCCCAGTCCACACTGAACTCATTCCACAGTAAATCGAAACCGAGATAAGAGCCATAATAAGTACCGACACAAACTGTTTCCACTGTTGCATTATATCTCTAATAAATTTTTTATTTAAATATTTCATTACCAGAAAACCTCCTCCATAGAAATAGGATTTTTCTGATCCATAATTTCACTGACTTCACCATCTCTAAGTCTGATAAGTCTATCTGCCGCAGGTGCCACTGCAGCATTGTGAGTTACCAAAACTAATGTATGGCCATAATCTTTTGCCATGGAAGAAAGCGTAATTAAAACTTTTTTCCCGGTTTCGCTGTCAAGAGCCGCTGTAGGTTCATCACAAAGAAGCAGCTTAGGATTTTTGCAAAGAGCTCTTGCTATGGATACTCTCTGAAGCTCTCCTCCCGATAAGCGAGACGGCAAATTTTCTGCTCTGTCTTTCAATCCTACCATTTCTAATGCTTCATCAGCTGAAATGGAAACATCAGATAATTTGGATACCATATCTACATTCTCATAAGCTGTAAGAGTCGGTATAAGATTATAAAATTGAAAAACAAAACCAATATCTTTGCGACGATAAAGAGTGCGTTCCTTATTGGTAAATTTTGATATATTGTTCTCTCCTACATAAATCTCTCCTCTCGTAACATAATCCATACCTCCAAGAAGATTTAAAAAAGTAGATTTTCCTGAACCGGAAGGTCCTAAAATCACTGTAAAATCACCTTGTCTAATTTCCAAATTCACATTATTCAGAGCCTTTATTACATTGCTTCCAACATTATATTCTCTTGTTACATTTTGAAAACGAATAAAACTCATCTTTTTTCTCCTTTCTGCATAACATAATTTTTAAACTATATATTGGGTTTTCCCATTACTCTTGATCACGTCAGATGCCTGTTATTACAAGTATATGGCTGATTAAAGCGTATTATTAATGTGAGCTATAACTCACATTAATAATACTTCTTTTTTGCTGCTTTGTCAATATAATATGAGTGGGCGCTCGTATTATATTCTTGATTTTTTTAATGAACATGATACACTTATATTGGAAGGTTTTTGTTTAATTAATTTAGTCTGTAAAATCTAGATTTGTACAAGATTTTAATTGAGAGACTCATCGTTATTACAAAAAATTTAATACCCACTGTTGCGTATTGGAGATGTTATGAAAAGTAAAGAATCAAAACAAAAGAATACTAGAATACCGAAACAAAAAAGAAGTATCGAAAGAAAAAAACTACATAAAAAATAACTGCTCTTCTCCTTTTTTCAGAGAAAGATTATGCAAATGTAAGTACAAATGAAATTGCAAAAACTGCAGGCGTATCCATTGGTTCGCTTTATAGCTACTATCCAAATAAAAAAGCAATTTATGATGAGCTTGTAAAAGATCTTTATTCAAATATCTTAGAAAAAATCATTCCAGAAGATTTATCACAATTTTCATTCTTTGAAATAATTAAAAAATATATTAAATTTGTCTTAGATAGTCACAGTTATCTAACATTGTTTCAAAAGAAAATTACGGCTCTTTCTTATCAAAGCGATGATTTTCGTGAACTTGAAAAGCCTTATCGCATATTTGCTACAAATAAAATTCTCTCATTGCTTGAATTTTATAGTCCAAATCTCAAGATAAAAGACCTTTCCACAGCATCATTTATAATTCATACAACTGTGGAAAGTATAGTTCATGAACTAGCTTTTTATCCTGATGAAACACAAAACAAAGAAAAAGTAATTAATGAATTTGCGGAAATGTTGTATAACTATCTCTTCAAAGAGCCTCTTTAATGAATGTCATTACACCATTTCAACTCTTTAAAAGGATCTGTAAATAATTTTGTGTATTAACCTAAACCTTAATAAAGGCTCTCTTTTTTCTCTTCCATGTGTTCTCCTTTCCACTTTTGGGCAAAGAAAAAACAGTAAACTTTTTTTGATTTACTGTTCTGTGTTAGTTTAAAGAAAATTGTTAGTTATGCAAACTGTGGTTTGCTTTAATCTTTACTAAAAACAAGAATCTTCTGCGTGATCTTCCTCGCAATCGGAAGCCAGTCGATTAGCTTTAATGTAGGCATAAGAACACGCATACCACGTAATATGTTGTCATCTTTAATCTTATGAAACCCCTGAGCAATATTCTTTATATCATCAAAGCTGTCTGCACCGAAAACGAATCTGGCTCCGGTTTGCTGAATGGATTTTTCAACACCTTCTCGTTTTACCCACATCTTTGCAATACATTCCATTATGACCGTAGCGGTGTCAAAGTTTTTATGAATGATAGAAAGTATCTTGGCATTTTCTTCAGCAGTGAGATACATGGACAGTCCTTCTATAATAAAAAGTACATTCTCTCTGTTTTTTACTTCCTTGAACCAATTTGGATCTAAAGCAGACGCACTGATAGATGAAACTCTCCCGCTTTCTAAAAAAATCTGATCTCTGAGATTTATAACATCAGGCAGATCCAGATTATACCAAGTGATAGTACCATTATCCACACGATAAAATCTTGTGTCCAGTCCACAGGCAATGTTCACTATTGTAGCAGTCGGGTTTCGCCCAATAAATTCTTTGACCAATTCGTCAAAGACGAGTGTGCGTGCGATTACACCACTACTCATGGTACGATCTTTTGCTGCAGTTGAAAAGTCATAATCAATCTTATTTACAAGTTCTACTGCTTTTGCATCATAGAATTTATGCTTCTTTCTCTGTGAATACTCTGCACGTGCATAAAAACTTTGAAGCATAGTTTCTGCAGTGCCGTTCAAAACAGGTTTTATTTTCTCTTGCATTTCTATTTTCCCCAAATGTAAACGCCTCCTTCAAATTTTATTTTTTGTCTTCACTTGTTAATATTATACCATTTTCCCACTTAGTTTTATAACTATACTTTCTTTCAGTTCAGATACGGAAGTGATATTTTTCTCTTTTAAGAACTGATAGCTTTCAATGTATTGTTCTAAATCTGTATTATGGTTCATCTTCTGTTAAAAAGACATTTTGAAATGTTCCATAGGCAGCTTTCCCTAAACTCATATCAGGATTACTATATTCAGTATTATTTCTATTAAGATTACTTCCGTGTACATTCTTCATTTCTTTAGGTGTAGTTTCTACACTTCTGGAATATAAATTCTTCACTTCTGAAGTGTAATTTTTACACTCGGAGCGAAATACGCTCATAAAGTCTTTAACATAGATGATATTTGGCTTTCAAAGACCTCGTTTCTTTCTTTCGATAAGTCCTATACTGCCTGAGGTGCTATCAAGCTCGTTAAGGATTTTGACTGCCGTCTTATTGGATCTTCCCAAAGTCTCCATAATCTCTTCCACAGTGAAGATAATATATACTCTGTTCTCTTCATCAAGCCACTTATTCCTGAAAGACAGACTTGTTCGCTCCAAGAGGCAAGAATACAAAATCTTTGCATCCGATGATAAGTTCTTAAACCTTTCATCAGTTACTATGATTTTCGGTAACATGTAGTAGCTAAAACGGTCTCCGCCCCGGTTATAAAAATAATCAAATTCCACTTCTCACACCTCCTATCTTTTTAATTTTTTGCATAAGAAAAGACGATAGATGTTTTACTTTCTATCGCCTCATATCATAGATATTCAATTCCGTAGTCAAACTTCATCAAAAAAACTAAGTTGCCTTGAAATATCCTTCCCTTCAAATAAATTGAGATGGTTAAATATAGCTTCATTATCATGAACGATACCGTTCCGTTCACAGAATTCATGAAACAAACCCATTAGTTTTTTATCGTTTCCACTGTTTGCTACATAATTGTTTCCGTATTCTCTGATGTAGCGTTCTTTCAGCTTTGGAAACTTTTTATCTAACTGCGAATAAAAATATTCTCTGTTTCCATCCCGAAGTGTAAGACCCATACCAAAGCATATTATTCCAAACACTTTTGCTTCTTTGCAGCAGTTTAAAATCCCAAGAATATTTTCTTCCGTATCGTTAATAAACGGCAGTATCGGAGTTAGCCAAACTACTGTTGGTATTCCTTCATCACGCAATATTTTTAATGCTTCAACCCTTTCTTTCGTTGTTGAAACATTAGGCTCTATCTTTTTACAAAGTTCTTCATCATAAGTTGTTAATGTCATTTGAATAACGCATTTTGCTTTTGAATTTATTTCTTCAAATAAATCTAAATCCCTTAAAACATTAGCTGACTTTGTTATAAGCGTTACACCGAAGCCATATTTATTTATTATCTCAAGTGCCTGTCTTGTATAATTTAGTCCAAGTTCCTCTTCAATGTATGGATCAGTCATAGAACCTAAACCAATCATACATTTTTTTCGCTTTCGTTTTAGGTTCTCTTCCAAAAGACTGATTCCATTTTCCTTTACTTCTACATCTTCAAATTTATGGTTCATCCGGTAGCAGTTGCTTCTTGAGTCGCAATAAATACAACCGTGAGTGCAGCCTCTGAACAAATTCATTCCATTTTTTGAAGATAATATTCCTTTTACCTTTGTAAAATGCACTTTACTATCCTGTTCCAATTATTTTGATTTGCATTTTTTCTGATGGGCTTTTAATTTTTTCATTGCCCAATCATAATGGCTTGCAGTGGTACTTACAAAATAGGAACCCAGTGTACTCCCCCCTGTCCACTTGTAGACGCCTTTGGAAAACAATTCTTCACTTGTAAATTTTTCAGCCAACTCTAAAACATCTCTATGGGATTTATGAAACATTTTAGTTGCGTCTTCAAGAGAAGTATTTTGATGTTTCTTCCAAAATTCTACATTCATATCTCCATAAGTTTTCCAATTGTACGGCTCAGGCAAAAACGGTTTTTCTTCTCCCTTTTGATTGGAATGTACCCAATTCAAAATAAGCTGATGCCATTCATAGAGATGGATTAAAACATCTCTTAGATTCTTATCTCTTTTCCAGTGGGCTTCTTTTTTCTTTTCATCTTTTGAAAAGTCAAATGGTGTATTTAACTCTTCCTCAGTCATCTTTGAGATAAATAAATTTAACTTTTCATAGTTTTCCTTAGCAGCAATCATTAAATCATTTTTTGTCGTTGGTCTTGGCATAATTTTTTACTCCTTCCATCTCTTTAGAGTTGGGAAAAACTCCATCATCATTTTTCTTGCACTATCTTCATTCATATCTTTATTGGCTTCGACTACATGAGGAACGCATATCTCAATCATTTCCTCCATTGTTCCCTTAAAAGTAAATTCGCCTTTCTCAAAGCAATACTTACAATAATCTTCATTTACGCTTCCATCTGAATTTGTACCATAAAGCTCTGTTCCCTCTCCCATAGGCATGCCACAACATTGACAATATTTCGTATCCATTTTTTATTCCTCCTTATCTTTATTTAAGATAATTATATCTCACCATACTTGACACCATCTGTCATATTATATATTTTTCTGCCATTTTATTTATCATTTTTTTAATTTGCATTCTAACTTCTTCAGGTTCCAATACTTCTGCTTCATCTCCAAATGAAAAAATATAATTATATAAGTTATAGTCATTCGGTATTTCTATTTCAGTATATAAATTTCCGTCATTATCTTCTGTAATTTCTCCGTTTAGTTCATCATATACCCTGAAAGCAACTTTTCGATCAAACTTAACTTTTATATTCACTGTATTCTCATGTGGCGTTTCTTTTTTGAGTATTACATCTTCAAAGTTGTCATCAAACTTTTCAGTATGGATTTCTAAATTCTTTATCCTGGACAATTTGAAATATCTGAAATCATTTCTGAGTAAACATAGGGCATATAGATACCAATCCTGACTCTTGAAAAGCAATCTCACAGGTTTAACACTTCTGTCTGTTTCTTTTTCATTGCTGCTAAAATATGTGAATGAAATAATGTTTTTACTTAAAATTGCAGATTTGATATCATCAAATGTTTTTTCATACATCTTATTGTTTTGCCAATTATTAAAGTCAACCTCTATCCAACTGGTATTTTTCATTTTAAAGAGTGCAGAGAGTTTTGTTAGGAGCTCATTCTCACGCTGTATTGTGGTATTATCCAATCCTTGAAGAGCTGACATAATTTGCTGTTTCTCATTTTCAGACAGTAGTGATTTACTAAGAACAAAATCTTCAGCAATTTCTATTCCGCCGCCCTTTCCTTGCAGCGCATAAATGGGAATACCGGCACTGCTGATAGAGTCAATATCCCTATAAATTGTTCTGACTGATACCTCAAATTTATCAGCAAGCTCATTTGCTGTAACTTTTCCTTTTTCTAAAATGTAATATAGTATCCTAAATAGTCTATTATCTTTCATCGTCTTAACATCTCCTATAATTATTATACCACAATAACTTGACATCTATTGTCATGTTATGAAATGTTTTTCAAATCATGATAGTGCTGCTTATCTTATTAACTGTTATAAAAAATAATCGAATTCCACTTCTCATACCACCTCTCTTTTTAATTTTTTGCATAAGAAAAAGCGACTAAGATTTCTATTTCTTAATCGCCTTATATCTTCAGCATTTAATTTTATTCGGCTCGGAAAATTGTTTTTAAGCTTTAGTTATCGGAACCCAAAGTTCCATTTTGTAGTCTTTGCTATCCATATCACCTTCATAATAATATTCAAAGTCAGGTTTCCCTGAATGGACATAGCCATGCTCAGGGAAAAATACTTCCATCGCATATTTCCAACCATTATGAATGCAATCCGGAACAGATCCTGTTAACTCTACAACGGCATACTCTGCTTTTTCAACTTCTAAAACATCTAAACCCATGCTTCTTGCTTTGTCTACATCATTAACGATATAACCCGCCATATAGTTTATTGTACTCGGGTTTTCCACATCATGGCAAACACCTACACTCTGACCGCTCCCCAAACTTGCAAGTTCATCGTGGCTATATTTTTCATATAGTTTACCCCAGACACTCGGACATAGCGATGAATTGATGTTTTGTTCATTTACCCCTGCAACTGTAAAGGCTTTTTTCTTTTGAATTGTAATGTTCATGCTTCTTCCTCCTCTTACACTTAGTGCTAATTGCACTCGTGAGACTAATTTGAATGGTTTCCCATTTCTTACCTCCGAAGGAGTAAATCCATGAAAATTCTTAAAAGCTGTTCCAAACGAATCTGATGACTCGTATCCAAATTTGAAGGCAACATCAATAATCTTTTCGTCCGTATCTCTTAATATAATGGCTGCTTCCGTCAATCTTCTGCTTCTTAGATATTCTGAAAGCGTTGTTTCGGTCAGAATAGAAAACAAGCGGCTGAACATTGAATAAGAGTATCCTGATAACTGAGTTACTTTCTTTTCGTCAATTTCATCATCAAGAACTGTTTCAAGGTAATCAAGCGTATTGTTAAACGACTTGATAATATTCACTTCGATTCCCCCTTTCTTTTGGTTTATTTTAGTATAGATGAAGATTTCTTTTCTTACCCTACAGTATCCGTACAAATTTTATAGGCTTCATCTCATAGAAACTTATACCTTGCTAAGTTCAACAAACTGAAGATTGTCTGTCTCATTTAGCTTTCTTGGGTTTCTTTTCGGGCAGCTCCGCATACATACCTTCCAGTAGTTCTGTAATCAAATCCGTATCCTCAAATCTGTCGAATACATGCACCAATATCTTTGAACCTTCATAGGGATAACGCAATTCTGAGTCTGTAAGAAGTTTATCAGTTGTCGGCGTTCTCTTCATAAACAGTTCATTATCACAAATATCACCTATCAACTTACCATTAAAATATACAAGGTATCCACCCATCATGGATTTTATGACAATATCACCTGCTACGGAAAAAACCTCACGAACAAATTCATTAAATTCATTCATTATGATTACCTCCTTCAAATATTCCTTACTTGATGACATATTTTTCCCTATTTACCCTCAAAATTTCAGCAATCCATTTTCGTCAAACTTAAAATTTGAACTCCATACAACTTCCCAATAATATACATCCAAATCAGAGAAATACGCGTGATAACCACCCCAAAAAGCGTTTTGTGGTTCTTTTACAATTCTTCCACCAGCATTTCGCACTAATTCAATTACACTATCAACATCTTCTTTATGTTCAACATTGCAGGCTAATGTAATTCCGGTAAATCCACTTCCCTTTGGTGGATTATTTTCATCAATATCTTTTGCTAATTGTTCCAAAGGAAATAGTTCAAATTTTGTTCCCGGAGTATCGAAAAAACATACCGGCGGATTATTTTCTTTACAGTCAGTCTTATATCCTAAACCATCTCTGTAAAACTTTATTGACCTTTCCATATCTCTAACACCTAAACAAATACAAGTAATCTTATTCATTGCTACCTCCATAATTTCTAATTTGTCATATACCTTTATAATTTAGGTTTAGGTTTTATTAATAAATATTGTTTTTCAAAAATGGATTAACCAGAGCCATCCACTCTAAAGGTAGATAAGCTGATAAATATCCATGATTATAACCTTTAGCTTCATACAGAGTACAATTGGGATGCATTTCCTTAAATAGCTTAGCCGACTCATTAACGCAACTCATTTCTTTTTCACCATAAATATATAAAACCTGTGCTTTACTTTCTGTAATAGCATTTTTAAGTGTATATCCTCCCATATATGTTTGGTACATAGTAACTAATGTTTTAATGGGAATCCTTGGCATATCCTCCATATAGTAGTTTTCTATTTCTTCTGGATAAGCCATATTGGGATACATTTTTTTCATTAAACTCAACTGGATTTTGCTTGCCACTTTGCTAAACATAAGTTTTCCAAATAACTTTACAATAACTATACTAATTCTTGCTAATTTGTGTTGAGGAATATAAATACTCCCATCTATTATTGCTTTATGAGCTATATCACTATCTAATGATAATAACTCAATTGCAATTTGACCACCCAGCGAAACGCCACCCACAGCAAACAATTTCCCATCACAATTATTCTTTATATAATCCATAATTTGCAGTGCAGCATCTTCGGTTGAAATGTAATCTTTTTGATGTTCTTCTCCATGACCATTAAGTGTTGGTAAAATTACATGGTATTTATCGGATAACATTTGAGCTTGCCGAAGATAATTCCACCAGGAATTACCTCCGCCATGTATCAATAATATATGTGGAAAATTTTTATCACCAAATTCATGAAATATCATATTCATCACCTACACAACTTCAAATTTCTCTTTCCGACATATATTTTTGTATTTCGTCAAAAGTTAATTTTCTAACCTGCGTATTAGAATACTCATTATATTCTTCAACTCGAAAAATAGGAGACATCGTTTCACAGATTTTATCTTTATTCTTTCTCAGATACACTTGCAAGTCTTCATTATCCGCAAAGATTTTGTATGATAATCTGCTATTCTTACTCTTAATCTCATAGATTCCACAAGATTTTTTCATTGTATAATCAGCAGTTCTCAAATATAACTTAGCAATTTCTAATGACCTGAAAGGAAAATTCCATCGCTGTAAACCTCGATTTTGATCATGCTCAATACAAATGCATCTACCACAAGTACCACAGATATATTGTGTATGATTTTCCAAGCAATCAAATGGGTTTAAAAGTGGTGTTATTCTACTATTATCAACATAACATTCTTTGCACATTCCAATATCACGCTCCCCCTGTAAATTTGCATTTGTCTACACTGCTTTAATCTTCTCATTTATCAATTCAATAAACGCTATCACAGTCGCTCCTATCATTGGAAGTCCATAGGGAATTAGAAAAAATCCGATGATGAGTGCTTATATTGCTGCTTTTGGATTGTGTAGCATAAAGAATGAACCAAATGCTACAAACACACAGATTGTCGTTACAATATAAAGTAATGCCGTTCCAACTCCAAGCAGGAATGTCAGAAAAGCTGTCAAAATTGATAAGACAAGACTAATCGGAAATAAGATAATTTTTAATATCCATCGCATACACTACCTCTTTTCTCTTCGGCTTATGTGCTGCTTACAACCATTATTTTAGTCAATAGTGGCTCTAAGCAACACATAAACTATCAGTTTCTTCAGTTTTTAACTTTGGTAGAAGCTTCAAAACCTTTGATTTTACCGAACTATTTGCCTCTGTCATTATTATGACACGAGACCCACAGGTTGGATCATACACCTTGTTAATATTTGTTTTCCCATCCATGACAAGTCTTGCCAAAAGTTTTGAAACCGTCTGAGGAGTGAAAAACTCTCCACCGGACTTGCCTGCATTACTAGCATAATTTGAAATTAAATATTCATAAGCATCACCAAAAGCGTCAATATCGTTATTCTTAAAATCTCCAAAATTGATTCCTGCTATACCGGTCAGGATGTCCATCAATCTTTTATTTTTTTCTGCTACTGTTCCACCCAAACGATTGTTAGTCGTATCAACATCTTTATTTAAATTGCCGGTAGTATGAAGTTATCCTATATTTATCCTGTATATTGTAACATTTTTATCATTATTTTGTAAGAATTTTGTAAGAGGCAAATTTTGAAAGTCTTTCTTTCTATATCCAAGAAATGACTTCCTCTTCAGCAACAATGAATGTATATCCCACAAGTTCTCTTTACATCAGCAAAAACCCCTGCATATGGAAGCCTTGTCTAAATAATCTTTACATGGAACATCCTCTTTCAAAGGAGACGCAAAAAGACCGTAACGACTAAGCTACGGTCTCATTTTTTTATATGTGCCTTTAGTATATAACGCTTCAAAAATCAATAAGGTTAAAACTCAAAGCTGACAAAGTAATGAAAAACAGCAGGTAATAACCTCCTCGCTCTTTATTAGCCAGGCTGACACTTTTGGCGGTTTTAAGATATTTAATATAGCTATAAAACAACAATACAAACATTATTACCGCATTTGCCAACAAAAACTTTTTTAAAAAGATTGATGGAAAAACCCTGTTATACAAGTATATATTTACAAAAACGATATAATATATCACGAATATGTTAAAGCTGTTTCTCAAAAAATTTTTTTTCATGAACCTTCCTTAATCTGCCTTTCTTGACACCCGGGAAACACTCAATAAGTCTTGCCTATAACATCAAATACCGTATTTATAAAGGATTGTGTTGCCGGCAGAGCTTTTTCCCCTGCACGAGTTGCAACCCCAAGAAATCTATACATTGGAGGATCTAAAGGAATATTAACCGTTCCGGCTTCATAACTGCTCAGCATCAAATGACCTGCAATGGAAACACCCAGATTGTGCTTTACCATCTGTATAGCAGTCAAATCATTCTTGCAGGCATACATGACATTGAGCTTTGCCTGTGGAACTCTGTTTTCGGGCCAGCCCTGAATTGAGGCAGTATCACCTGTCGCATATGATATAAACGGATATTTTATCAGTTCCTCCAGTGAAATTCTCTTTTCTCCTGCAAGCTCATGGTGCTGTGGTAATATAGCGAAAATTTCATCCTTCAGCAGCACCTTTGATACATAAGCTTTCTTCTTATCTACCTCCATAATTGCCACATCGATTCTACCGTTAAGCAGCTTCCTTTCTAAACTCGGAGCCTCATTTTCTACCATTTTTATCTTTATGTTCGGGTACTTCTTTGCAAAGGTTTCTAAAATGCCGGGCATCCACGCAGTACTGATGCTGGACAGACATCCTACAGTTACGCTACCTGTTTCTTTTCCTGTCATTCTGTCACACTCCTGCTGTATAGTTCTTTCCCAGCGAAATTCCTCTCTCATCAAAGGTAGTAATTCCTCACCGTTAGGAGTCAAAATCGCACCTTTATTGGTTCTGGTCAAGAGTTTGACACCAAGCTCCTTTTCCAGACTGTTTATCATCTGAGTTATCCCTGACTGTGTGTATCCCATCCGCTCAGCTGCATTGGTAATACTTCCTGTTTCCGCTATGTTTATAAGTGCTTCGTACTTTCTGTTATCCATATTATCCCTCTCTAATTAAATACATACCGCTCCACAAATCTCGGTTTCATATTTTCTTTCGTGCCTTATATTGTCCATACTATCACATAATCGCAAGTTACACTGTAACAAAATTCCACCGGTTTTCACTTTCATTCTATACTCGTCAATTATACCGATTTACATCAAGGCAAAACACAATATGACAAACTTTTTTCCATTATCTTTGCTAATATCAAACATTATATTTTATCATTTTACTTATTATACAAATCATATTATGATAAGTCAAGAAAGCGAAAATTTTAAGCAGTATAGCTTGCTGCAACCCCGAAAGCTTTCACATATAATGCCCTAAAATGAATAATTGTTAAAAAGAAAAGGTCATCTCACCGGCAAACTCATTGATTTGCTAATGGGACGACCTTTTCTTCCTGATTTTGAACTTAGTTTCTTCTCCCCCTTATCTTAAATGCACTCAGCAGCACTACAAGACTCAATGCCGCCATAAAAATCATAGATTGAACAAGAGGTCCAAAGTTATAATCCTTTCCAAGCCAGAAATCTATATAATTGTTTCCCAACTGAGTAGTAGGCAGCAGGTCTGAAATCCACTTAAGGGACTTTGGTAAATCTGACACGGAGATTCCCATATATCCGCTCAAAATCATCATTGCAAAGTATAAAGCCATTACAACCCCGTATGTCGGTCCGAACTTTCTTATCAAAGTCGAAATACCGTGGGACAATGTCATAAGTATCCCCGAGAGTAAATATATTCCGAAAAGCCAAAGAGTTCCCGCTGCTAAAGTAGGTTTTTCCAATTCCATGAAGGGCACAGTTCCTGCAAAATAAATCATCATGCAGAATGTTAAAAATATGAAATTGGAAGCCATTTTGTTAAATAAAATGTCTTTTTCCGAAAATCCAAACAGCAGAATCCTCTCGGGCACATTCTTATCCAGTTCATTTGAATATGTAGCTGCATGACTCAAAAAGATACTGGCAAGCGGAACGAGCATTGCCATTCCGATAAATATTGTAGTTACCACCTCCGGCTTTACATCTGCAGGCACATCCTTAAGTGCACTTCTGCTGATTAAGTGGATTAAAAGCACAGGGAATATCGCTCCAAAGAAAAACGCATATCCGTTGTACATCGTATTAAGAAATTCGTATTTGATAGTATACTTATTCATTGTTTCCCCCTGCATTAATAGTCATAATCTCAATATCGTTATCACTTCTTCTGTAGTTTATATGATTCCTAACCAACTTCTCTGTAATTTCAAATTCTTCGTCTATATCTCTACATGACAACACTACAAATCCCCCCGGTGCTATAAGCTGTCTGTGCATTTTTGCAATGTTTTCCGCTTTTTTTGTGTTCCTGAATATAAGCACAGAATTCCCGCAATATTTATGAAAAAGTTCTTCCTTTGAACCGTAATCCACAACTTTGCCTGACTTCAAGTAAAGAATTTTCGTTGCTAAGTTCTCTAATTCCGTATAATAATGTGATGTTATCAAAAGTGTTGTGTTCTTGTCCTTATACCATTCCACCAGTTTATCCATCAGACGCTGGCGAGTTTCAAAATCAAGACCTGATGTCACCTCATCGAACATCACAATTTCACTGTCTTTGCACATTACCAGAATAAGCGTAAGTCTCTGCTTTTGACCGCCGGAAAGATGCTTCCATCTCTTTTTCAGGCAATCCTCAAACTCAAAAAACTCGATCATCTCAACAAGCTTTGGATTGTCACGAATTTTGCATCCCATTATCATTTCAATTATAATTCTGATGGGAACGGTTTCTATATACTCATTCTGTTGCATGTGCACAGCAATTTCATTTGATGGAATCCCGAGGGTTATATTACCTTGATGCGGTACAAGTCCAAGTATGCTTTTAAGAAGTGTACTCTTCCCGGCACCATTGCTTCCTATAATTCCAACTCTCTCGCCTTTCTCAATTTCTATTGTTCTTCCAAGATCAACAGCCACCTTTTCTTTGAAGCTGACCTTAACATTATCCAATCTAATCATCTCTGCCTCTTTTCTCCAGTACAAACTGAACTCCGTCCTGCAAGTTTTCTCCTCTAAGTTTCAGGTCAAGCTTTCCGGCAAAATATTTTGCTATGTAAAGACCAAGCCCATGCCCTTTTCTATCCTCTGAGCTTCCATTATCAACACCTATAACAAAGGGATCAAATATGCTTCCTGAAATACTTTCATCAATATGACCGGGCTTATTCCCAACGGTAATCTTCCTTTTTTCTACGATAACCTTTACGCTTCCATTCTCTTCGGTGTGTTTTATTCCATTTGAAACTAAGTTTTCCAGTATTTTGCCGAGCATGCCCTGATTGCTTTCCCACCGGATTTCTGTTTCTCGTGTTTCTAATTCCAGCTTAATACCCTTAGAATCTGCATTTATTCGATTTTTGCCTATGGTTTCCCGGCAAAGCTCTGCAATGTCAACTCGCTCAAACTCAATGCTGTCAGCCATACCACTTATACTGGAAGCCTCCTCAACTATGGACATCATTTCTTTAAGCTGTTTCTTGACCTCCGGCAAATAAACATTTCTATCAGCAAATTTTCCTATATTTGCTGTCATACCGTCGACAAGCAGCATCGATGCGGCAATCGGTGTTTTTAATTGATGTGAGGTGGCACGCATATAAACTTCTTTTCGCTGAATTTCTTCCTCAAGATTTCTGAAAGCTTGCGCCTGTTTTTCATAGAGAAGATTAAGAGTCATCGTAAGATCTGCAATCTCATCTTTTCCGCATACAGTCATGGGTTTAAGGTCACTTAAAGACAGATACATTCTTCTTTCAGCATCCATAGACAATTTTTTTATAGGATCGACAATTTTCTTGGAATATAGTGCCGAAACCCCAAATGCGACTAAAATCATCAGCAAAATCAACATTGGCGTTGAAGTGTAAAGTACCGGCAGAATCTCTTCGGCAGTAGGTGTGATTACGCTGTTCATCATTATCATGGTGTCAGTACCTTTCTTGGAAAATCCGATAAAAGTCGTGTAACTGGAACCTGAATACTTACTTTTCACATTGAACTCTCCCATTTTTATGTTGCCAAATGTGTGCATCCTCTGCTTTTTTGCCTCAAACTGAGAAACTGTTTTCTTACTGTCTATGTTGATTCTAAAATTCTTTTTTATGAAACCTGTATTTTCTTTCATGATTGATGCAAAAATAGGTTTAAAATCTTTAGCTAAAGCCTCTCCCTTTTCTGCGTCTTTCTTCTTTATATTTCTAACCTTTTTTAAAAGTTTTCTCATAGCAGGGCTGATAAATTCAATTTCTCCGTCAAATCCTGCTCCTGTAATTTTAATTTTATTCCCTTTCTGCGGAATAAGTATTCCAAATATGTTGACATCCCTGCTCTCAAGATTTTTAAGGGATTTATTGTTATTAAAATATTCCATTGAGGATCTGGCATTCTCCAAATTTTGTTTTTCCTTATAGTCCATATACATTCCGGGCATTAGGAAAATCATATAAGAAAATATTACTATACCTATAATCAAGGCAATTATCACACTGTATAAAAATGTTTTACTCCCTAATTTCATCTTCTTTCCTCCATCTATACCCCAATCCTATAACCGTTTCTATATAATCCAGGGGAAGCTTTTTTCTAAGGTTTTTTACATGGGCATCTATGATTCTATCGTTTGCAATATATTCTTCGTCAAATATTTTATTTATAAGTTGATCTCTGCTGAAAACTCGTCCGGGGTTGTCCCTGAGGGTCTTCATCAAAACAAACTCGCTTACTGTCAGTCCCAAATTTTCATTATCGTAGTATGCTCTGTATTCCTCCTCATCCACAATAAATCCTTTTGTCATAGTCTTTGCGGATTTTCTTCCGGTTCTTCTTAAAACAGCCTCAATCCTCTTGATTAAAATTATAGGAGATGCCGGCTTTGTGATATAGTCATCGGCAAAGAAATTGAAAGCCTCCAGCTGTGTATTGATGTCATCATAGGCTGTAAGCATTATTGTACCTACATCATCGCCAATTTGCGTTTTTATATATTTCAGAACCTCAAGCCCATTTTTTCCCGGGACTCTTATATCCAAGACTGCAATATCAAATTCCACTCCGCCTTCAATCATCTCAACAGCGTCATCGCCTCTTTCGCAAGGAATCACCTCGTGTCCCGCAACTGCCATATATTCCGCAAGAACTTCTCTTATTATTTTTTCATCTTCTAAAAAAAATATTTTAGCCATGCCTCTTAGATCCTTTCTCTTCTTTAATCATACATTACTATCGTGGTATGAATTTAATATGAATTTCATTTGCATATAAGATACTCCCGGCAGCTTTAAATTCTAAAACAGCGATGGAAAATTCCCTCCCACCGCTATAAAATCGTATCTATACTATTCTGTACAAAGGCTGACGCCTCTATAAAACCACATTTATACTATTATGTTCCAAAAACTTCATCATCTGTAAAAAGCTCTGATAATTTTTTATAAACCTTGAGCTTAAATCTACTTTACAGACTTTGGGCTTACCTTTCTTTTGCCGGTTATCGTTTCTACCTCAAGTTTGTATACAGTAGTTCTCGGCAATGCAGCCTTGCTGAAAGGTGCCTTTTCTCCGCTATGATAGTGCTCCATCAGTTTTTCAAGACAATATATTTTCTCCTCATCTTTCTCTACAAAAGTTATCTTTCCCATTCCGATAACGCTTGCATAATTATATGTACAGTAGCCTTTTTCTCTATGATATTCCAATTCTCCCTCACAGTCCATCTCAAATGCTGCTCTATTATCCTTTTTAATTAAGTCAAGCTTCATTCCCTCAAGGGCACTGTGAAAATAAAGAGTAAGTTTCTCCCCTTTATAATCCATTCCAAAACTAAGCGGCAGTATATAGGGGTAATCCCCATTATTCAACGCAATACGACAAACATCGCATTTTTCCATAACAGAAATAATTTCATCTATGGCAGTTATCTCTCTGTTTCCTTTTCTCATAAATTCCCTCCACGGCAATTGATATTTTCACAGTTCATACATTATATCAATTCCTTCATAATTCAGTTAACATTATAGGATAAATTCACCATCTTAGTTATTTTTAATTTTTAAATTACAGGCAAATCACATATATAATACCACAAAATACCTCAAATTCTCCATAATTTGTTGGTATGCAGTATGTAAAATGGGTATCATCTAGTAGAGTATCTTAACGGTCTAAATCGGCAAATATTTTGTCAGTGTTTAGAATCCTTGAAGTTTCAATAAATTGACACTCGGTTAATTGGTGCTCGGTAAGTCTTTCAGGGTTAATTGAACAACTACGAACTATATAGGGGGTGAATATGATTAGACAAATAATAATTTTTATACTGATTACGGCACTTATGGTAGGACTTTCCGCCTGTGCTTTCAACGATAAAAATAATACGAAAGGAGACAGCAAAATGCTACGCAAAGAAGATGTAATGAAATCAAATCGCAGATCAATTTATCTTGCCGGAGGTTGCTTCTGGGGAGTTGAAGGATATTTCAAAAAGCTCCACGGCGTTTATAATACAGAAACAGGCTATGCCAACGGCAAATCCTCTGATACGGATTACGCCAGTCTAAAGAAATCGGACCATGCCGAAACGGTTAAAATAGAGTATGATATGTCTAAAATTTCTCTTGAGGAGCTTTTGCTTCACTATTTCAGGATAATCGATCCGAAGTCTGTTAATAAACAGGGAAATGACGAGGGGCGTCAGTATCGTACGGGAATCTACTATCCTACTTCAGACGGTGAAAAAAGCAATAAAACCTTTGATGATTCCGACAAACTGTCTGCGGCACATGTGACAGATACAAAGACTTCCATTAAGAGTCTTTTGGAATACGAGTCAAAGAAACACGGCAAACTTGCAGTGGAATCCGGTAAGTTAAATAATTTCGTAAAAGCTGAAGATTATCATCAGGATTACTTAGATAAAAATCCAAATGGATACTGTCATATCAATTTAAATCTGGCGGACAAACCTCTTACCGATGAGCATTATCCGGTTCCAAATAAGGATAAACTAAAAAGTAAGCTGGACTCAAAGGCATACGATGTAATGAAGAAAAATGATACGGAGCGGGCATTTTCCAGTCCTCTGAATGATGAATACAGAAGGGGGATTTATGTGGATAAGATAACCGGCGAGCCTTTATTTTCTTCCAGTGATAAATTCAAAAGCGGCTGTGGCTGGCCCAGCTTCTCCAAACCCATTCTTTCCGGCAAAGTGATTGAAAAGAACGATACAAGCTACGGTATGAAGCGTACTGAAGTCCGCACTAAAGGTTCGGATTCTCACCTGGGGCATGTATTTGATGATGGTCCTGCAGAAAAAGGCGGTTTAAGATACTGCATCAACGGAGCTTCTCTAAGATTCATCCCTTATGATGAAATGGATGCCAAGGGCTACGGTTTCTACAAGGTTTTCTGCAAATAGGCAAGTTGCAAGTGTGATTCAATGTGGTGGAAAAAAAGGGCTGCCGCAAAAGTCCCTAACCAGAAAAACGGTGATGAGCAGAATAGATTTTCTATTCTGCTCATCACTATCACTATTTTCCTGCAACAAATATACATCCCTTAAATTCGCATCATTTTAACATTTGTCACCTCTGCCTCTTTTGATTCGTCTTCATTATCTGCAATATTGTCTCCAAGCTGCCCTAGGATACCATATTACATTACTTAATTTTTATTACTTAATTTTTTTATCAGCATAAATTCCCAATAACGAGTTAAATCGTTCTTAATACTATTAGTTCTTAATTCAACTTTAAATGAATAACCAGCGTTCTATGCAATTTATCTGCAAAATACATATAGATTCTGGTTATCAACTTCAAGCCACGGCACTCTTTAAGGGCGTCTCTAAAAAATCCATCAACTGCCATAAGTTCTGTATCCGTACGGTTTGCAAAATCTTTTGGATTATCTACACTGAAATACATCTGTGCATCTGTGTTTCCGGTCTTTCTCACATATTTATTGGCAAGCTCCAGACCTTTAGAATTCGTTGCATCAAATATCACTTCACCTTTAGCAATTCGTGATTTCATTTTCTTGATCATATCTATGATTTTACTTTCGGCAAAATACTGATACACACCTGAAACTACAATCATGGTCGGCTGCGAAGTGTCTATTTCTTTTATCCAGTCAAGGGTAAACATATCTCCTGATATCAACTTCTCATTATCCTCATTTCCCAACACCTTTTTCCTAATATCCATCACATTTGGTAAATCGACTTGAAAAAAATCGGACTCAGCGTTTCCAATGCGGTTATAGGCTGTTTCTAAGCCGGCACCCAAAAACACCACATTGCTTCGATTATTTTCTTTCAGAAATCCTCTTATTTTTCTGTCTATGGTCTGTTGTCTACAAACACTTGCCATATAAAAATATTCCGTGGTATTATTTTCTATGCTGTCTGTCGGTATGTATTGTTTTAATGATAAGGCTTTTTCATCATAGAAAAATTCCGGGAATTTCTCAGATGCGTATATTCTTGCAGCAAGGGGAATATACAAGGTGTCCTCTACTCCGTTCAGTAAATTTTTTTCATTCATTCCTACAATTCCTTTCAATCTATTCATACTTTAAGCAATAATCTATCTTTGGAAATATCTGCTAATATTATACCACTTTCAAGTCATTTTTATAGCCTGAAAAATATGTTTATGGTTAATATTCCTTACAGCCGGTAAGGAACTCTCCATATTGTTACTAAGCTAAATATATTGATATTTGCAGCTTGGTAAATTATAATGTGTACAGAAATAGGAATATATGGCAATATTATCACATATTCAAATAAAGCCAAAACAACAAGCATAAAAATCAAATTCATAAAACTACATCCATACTGCTATAACTACAAAGGACAATCTATGGAAAAATCTCTAAAAAACATTTTAATGATAGGAACAGGCGGTACCATTGCATCAAAAACCTATGAAAACGGACTTACCCCGGGGCTTACTACAGATGAACTTTTATCTTATGTTCCGGATATAAGGAAAGTCTGCAATGTCAACTGCATACAGGTCTGCTCCATAGACAGCACCAATATGTCTCCAAAGTACTGGAAAATGATCGTAAGAACCATAGAAGATAATTATAATGCCTACGACGGCTTCGTCATTTGCCATGGGACAGACACAATGGCATATACTGCAGCAGCCTTATCCTACATGATACAAAATTCGCAAAAACCCATCGTAATCACAGGCTCTCAGCGTCCAATCAGCAGCGATATAACAGATGCAAAGACAAATCTGCTTGACAGTTTCATCTATGCCTCCGATGAAGAATCGCAAAATATTTCTATAGTATTCGGCGGCAAGGTGATCGCAGGAACTCGTGCAAAGAAGGAGAGAGCCAAAAGTTTCAATGCCTTCACAAGTATTAACTTTCCCTCACCTGCAATAATCCAAGATAACCGAGTAATCCGTTACTTAAATCAAGAGAAAATAATCGAAAAAACAGCATTTTACCATGAGATGAGTGAAAGCATCTTCCTCTTTAAGCTGATACCCGGTGCAAAACCGGAAATTTTACGATACCTATTCAACCACTACGACTGCATAGTAATAGAAAGTTTTGGTGTGGGAGGTCTCCCTCAGGAACTTGCAAATGAATTTTATCAGGTAATGCAGGAAGCCATCGAAAATCAGGGAAAGATTGTCGTTATGGCAACTCAAGTTGTAAATGAAGGAAGTGATATGACCGTCTACGAAGTAGGTAAAAAGGTAAAGAGCGACTTTAATCTGATAGAAGCCTACGATATGACACTTGAATCCACGATCACAAAACTCATGTGGCTGATGGGAAGACCCAAGATGAAATACTCAAAACTAAAAAACGAATTTTATCGAACCATAAACAACGATATAATTTTCACCCGTAATTTAGGAGAGGAAACATTATGACAAAGAAAAAAATAATCATTTCAGTTTTACTTATACTCGTTTTTTTGATACTGGCTTCAGTAATTCTTCTTTCATTCCTTGACAAGAAAAAGAAACAAGAAAATGCCTTTCCCACTATAACCCTTTCCGGCAAAAAGGTAGTGACTCTTCCGGTAAATGAAAAATATAAAGACCCGGGCTGCACCGCACAAGATGGCGAAGGCAATGATATTACGGGAGAAGTGAAAATGCAGCTTCCGGTAATAAAAAATTCAGGAACATACAAAGTAACTTACACCGTAACTGCAAAGAATGGCAAAACAGCCCGCATTCAGCGTACGATCAAAGCAGTGCTTCCTCCTCAAACCAAGGCAGGAAAAAAGCGTGGACTTGCAATACTCATGTACCATAATGTGTACAATGAAAAAAAGCCACCAAAAAAAATTGATGCCAACTGTATTTCCACCAAAGCTCTCGAAGAAGAACTTAAATATCTTATAAAGAACAAATACTATTTTCCTACGTGGAAAGAAGCAAAAAGCTATGTTGAAGGCAAGGTTGACCTTCCGGAAAAAAGTGTTGTACTTACCTTTGATGACGGAACCCGGTTATTTGAAAAAAACGGTGTACCTCTGCTCAAAAAATATAAGGTTCCTGCAACTGCATTTATAATTGCAAAATATAACGGAAAACACTGGAGAAAGAAAAATTATCCGGGATTAACTCTCCAATCCCATTCCTACAATATGCACAGACCCGGAGGCAAAATAGGACATGGCGGAATATTTACCGCTCTTTCACTGAAAGATGCCGTCAAAGACCTAAAAACCTCTGCAAAAGTCCTGGGATGCAACAAAGATGCCTTTGCATACCCATTTGGAGATTATAACGATAAATGCGTTGAGGCTTTGAAAAAATCCGGATTCCTCTGTGGTGTAACCACCCAATACGGTAAAATTCATCCCGGAGATAACCCTTGGCTTTTGTCAAGAGTGCGTGTAAACGGAAGTCCTTCTCTTGCTGTATTTATCAGTTCAATAAAATAATATACCGGCAGAGATTATGAAAAAAGAAACTTTGATATCAGACAAGCAATTTATAAGAACAGACGAATTAAAAGGCAATAATCATCTGACCGCAAAGGATTACTTTGTATACGGGAGTGCCTCTATAGGAGATGCTTTGGCTTACAGTATGGTAGGCTCGTTTTTGATGTTTTTCTTGACGACCGTTGCAGAAATCAAGCCGGGTACAGCGGGAAGCATCATGGCATTCGGTGCTGTTTGGAACGCATTCATAAATCCCATCATAGGCTTCTGCTCAGATAAGGTAAGCACAAAGCTGGGCAGCAGACGACCTATGGTGCTTTTATTTTCAATACCTCTGGCACTTTCAATGTTTTTGATATTCTCAAATCTTCCCATACCTACGACATTTAAACCCTGCTACTACGGACTAATCCTGATGGTGCTGTGGACAAGCTACACAGGTTTTTTCGTTCCCTACCTTGCCCTGGGCGTAATATATACAGATGACTATAATGAAAGGACAAAGCTCAGACTATATGCCTCTGCCTTCAGTACCTTGGGCGTAGCAACAACCATGACACTTCCGACCCTTTTGATAAAATATTTCAAAACCTTAGATTTTTCTCTTAGTGCTTCTTGGTCCATTGCAAGTGCAGTAACCGGTCTGCTGGCTATGGTGAGTATAATAATCACATTCCTTTTTTCCGGGGAAAAGGATCCTCCTTGCAAAGAAACCGAACTTCCTCGTATTGCAGATATAAAAATCAAGGAGATTTTCAGAGAATACCTTGATATTGCAAAATTAGGACCTATGAAATATCTGATACTTGCCAGCACCGCCGCCTTAATTACATACGCTATTTTGATGAGTGACATAGTATATTTTCTAACATACAACTTACGCCTCAGTCCTATTGGAATTTCAACAGCTTTGCTGGCAAGAGCCATGGTCGGAGTTGTAACTATTCCCATCGTCAGCATATGTGCAGAAAAATTTGATAAAAAAAATACAATCATATTATTTTACACGATTGTAATTTTAGGACTGATCTTCCTAAGAATTGTAGGAATAGATAACATCTTTGAAATTGGTCTTTATATTTTCTTTGCCGGACTTTGTACATCAATTTACTGGCAGCTGATACCTTCGATTTATTATGATCTATGTGACTACGATTATGTGGAAAACAAGAAAAATCGTCAGGGTGCAATCCTTTCATTCCAAGGCTTGATCGAGGCTGCCGCCTGGGGAATAGGTGCACAGCTTCTCGGTATAATTTTAGAAATTTCCGGATTCAAGGGCGGTGCAGCAGTTCAAAGCAGCGATGCATTAAACGGCATTTTCACCTGCACCACTCTCCTCCCTGTCTTTTTTATCCTCATAAGTACTTATGCTATTTACAAATATCCCATCACACGAAAAGTTCATAGAGAAATTTTAGAAAAATCCAAAGCAGCTAACCGATAATATGGTTAGCTGCTTTTTTATAAACATTTTAAATTTTTTTACCAATTCGTTGCAATGTCAAGCTGTGTAGGATTATGTGCCGCAAAGCCGCCTGTATCTACCACAATCCCCGTTCCCAGAGAAGTTTTTATAAAGGAACCTTTCGGTCTGATTCTCAAATTTGCCGCAACCATAACATACCCGCCCAAGGTCTTTACTCCATCAGCTCTAACTGCATAGGGATATTTTCGTGCTGAGAAGCCCATTCCTCTCATAATACTCACACAGGTACTCATGTCCAAATTATAATATGTCTCTTTCCCTGAAGGTCCCATAATCGTTCCCCTGCCCCTTGTTAGCGGTAATCCGTTCCAAGAACCTTTATAGGTTTTCTTGGAATTTGCTTCTGCCTCTTTTTCTCTTCGGGTTTTCTCGCTTTTCGCATCTTTCTTTTTCTTGGCAGCTGCAACACGCTTTTCCTGAGCTTTTAACCATTTCTGTTGTTTCTTTAAGGCAATGGCTTTTTTCTTTTCTTCCACTTTGGCCACAACAGTTCTCGCTTCATTTACTCCTGGAAGTGATGCTCCTTCATCAACTTTTACAAGCCCCTTTGACTGCTGTGCAGATAAGTCATTTTTCACATATTCGCTTGCTTGTGCATTTACCTTTACACTGTTAAAACAGATAATCCCTAAAAGCATCATAGGTACAAGGATAACTGCCACTACTACAGTTAAAGAATCCATGCATCTGTTTAAAAACGCACTGCTGCCTTTTAGAATTCCGGGCTTTTTCTCTTTCAGATTCATAAGTCCTCCATTTTTACTAACATTCTTCTATTTTCTGTTATTTCACTAATGTTTCCACTATCTTCTAATATTTTCTCCTTAGAGAGTTAAAAGCAAAAAGTGCGAGAATCGGATAAATTTCCAATCGTCCAAGCAGCATATCCACTGTCATCACAATCTTTGAAAACATGCTATAACCGCTGAAGTTTGCAGTAGGACCGACTTTTCCGAAACCCGGTCCGATATTGTTGAAAGTTGCAATAACAGCAGATAAATTCGTCTCAAAAGAGTAATTCACCGGGTCCGCTGACACCAGTATAAACGATATCGCAATTATTATAAAGTAAATTACAAGATATGATTCCACGCTTACAATTGTTCTTTCGCTCAACATCTCCCCATTCAATTTTATCACCTTAACCTCATCCGGATAAAGTCTATTATGTGTAGTTCTCTTGTGGGCTTTGTAAAGAACAAGTAATCGTGAAACTTTCAGTCCGCCGCCGGTGCTTCCTGCGGTTGCTCCCACAATCATGAGTAAAAACAAAATTGCCTTTGACAAACTATTCCATCCGTCGAAGTCTGCTGTGGAAAATCCTGTAGTCGTAATTATACTGCCCACAGTGAAGGCAACATTCTTGACCGTTTCCCCCAAAGTGGCGGTATCCTGTGTTTTCCCAATCATGTTAATCGTAATCACTATAATGCTTACAAAGATTATCCCAAAATACAATCTCACTTCTTCATCTCTGAATACATTTCTGAATCTTCTTATAAGCAACAAATAGAAAAGGCTGAAGTTTATTCCAAACAAAATCATAAATACTGTGGTTACATTCTGTGCAAGTACCGTATAGGTTGCAAATCCGCTATTTAAAACTGCAAAGCCGCCCGTCCCCGCCGTTCCGAAAGCTATGCAAAAGGCATCAAATACCGGCATCTTTGCTATGAGTAAGAATATAATATCCAGAACTGTAAGTCCTATATAAATCATATATAAAATTTCTGTAGATTCCTTAAGTCTTGGAACGATTTTGCTCACCATAGGCCCGGGGCTTTCCGAGCGCAAAAGGTTCATGGCATAGCCATTGTCATTTCCCTTTGCCGGCAGAATTGCAAGGAAAAATGCCAAAACTCCCATACCGCCCAGCCAGTGGCTAAAACTTCTCCAAAAGATTACCCCTTTACCGAGCTTTTCTATATCGGAGATTACCGAGGCTCCGGTAGTTGTAAAGCCCGAAGTAATTTCAAACAGACTATCCACAAAATCAGGCACCTGACCTGACAAAAAAAGTGGTAAGGCTCCCAAAACACTAAGTGCGACCCAGCAAAGTCCTGTGCATATAACATCTTCCCAGGTGCTCATTTTTCGCCCTGCATTACGGGAATACAACAACATAATCCCTGATAATATAAGCATGATAAGCAGGGTAAGCAAGAATCCTCTAACTCCGGATTGATCTCTTGTATACATTGAAATTCCAAGAGGTGGCAACATCGCCGCAAATTCGACTAAAATGATTGTCCCTAAGATTCTTATCAATCGTTTTCTATTCATTAAAAGGTCTCCTTAACGAAACAAATCATCAAATTTCTTTATGTCATCTCTGGAAAATACCGCAAGGACTCTATCTCCCTGTAAAAACATAGATTCACCGTCAGGCAGTATATTCTTTCCTTTTCTATTGATAGATGCCAACACTACATTCTTCTTGAATTTAATATTTTTAAGCTCCTCACCACAGTGCCCCATTCCGCTGCCCACAACAAATTCTGCAATTTGGGCATTTCCATCAGCAATGGAACGGATGGAAACCGCTGCGGAATTCCTGCCTATCAAGGCTCTGACAAATCTTACGATAACATCACCACACAACTGATTTGGGTTAATCACACTGACATTATCGATCTTATTCAATAAAGCTGCATAGTTTATATCTTTGAGTTTGATTATACTCAATGGAATTTTGACTAAGTTTGCAAAAGTTGCCAGCACAGCATTGCTCTCGTCATCATTAGTCAAGCAGATAAGTGCATCCTGTTCCCTGACATTTTTCCTCTCCAAAAGTGCAAGTTTTCTTCCGTCCCCATGGATTATACTTGCATTAGGAAATTCCAACGCCAATTCTTCACAAATTTCTCTGTCCGTATCAATAACAGTTATGTCCATCTTCTGCCTTTGAAGGCTTGTGATGAGTGCTTTAGCGGTTCTTCCCCCACCTACAATCATAACCTTCTTTACTTTTTCACGCTTCTTGCCAAATACCCTCAACAGCTTGCTGAGATCATCTTCTTCAGCCGTCACATAAATTCTATCGTTTTCCTTTAGAATAAAATCTCTCTCCGGTGTAATCGCCATTCCATCACGCTTTACCACGCAAACAAGGGCTCTGGAATGAGTAATCTCCTGAACTGCACTGACAGGTCTACCGCAAAGTTCACTCTCCGGGTGAAGTTCCGCCTCAACCACATCTGTCATGCCCTTTGTAAATCTCTCTCTATGTAAAAATCCCGGATATGTCAAAATTGCTTCTATATCTTTCGCCGCATAGGTTCCCGGATCTATTATCATAGACAATCCGAACTGTTCGCGAAATACACTTGTGGTTTCAAGATACTCCTGACTTCTAACCCTTGCAACTGTTTTAATGTTCGGATTCATGCTGTGAGCTGTCATACAGCTAAGCAGGTTCTTTTCGTCAGAATAAGTTGCAGTAATTAACAAATCTGCATCTTCAACCCCGGCTTTTCTAAGGGTTTCCATCGCAGCACAAGTCCCCTTGACAGTCAAAACATCCTGGGTCTCTTCGTTGTACTCAAGTCTATCTATATTCCGGTCAACCAAAACAATATCATGACCTTCCTTTAAAAGTCTGCCTGCAAGTCCTGCTCCTATATTACCGATACCGGCAATGATTATTTTCATGCTCATACCTCTATGTATATGTAAAATATAATTTTCTAAAAAATCCTCAAAACGATTTCCCCATGAACCTCATTCAAAACGGTACACAAATCGTCTTTCACACGAGTGGGATACCAGTATATCACTCCGATTTTAAAAATTCAACTCCACCTTTTCCCAAAGCCTAACTACTGCAATGCCTGCCCCATGCCGATTCTTTTTGCATAATCCACAGGTGTATTCCCTTCAGAATCTGCAATATTCTTATTCGCTCCATGTTTCAATAAAAGTTTTACAAGCGGCACAATATTATCCTTGCTCAAGTTCTGTTCATCCTCATTAAACAGAAAAACCGATGCTAACGGTGTATGCCCCTCTTCATCCCTCAAATTAACATAATATCGCTTTTTATCCAAAAGGTACTTAACCAATCGGTAGTTTCCCCTGTAACATGCGTAACTGAGTGCAGAGTTTCTATCGGCAGGATGGATAGGGGCTTTGTTTGTACAGTATTTCTCAACGAATTTATACATCTCCAAAATTTTCTTTTCCAGCTTCTCTCTTTCGCTGCCCCTATTACAATCAAGCAGTGCAATTTCAAGCAGCGCTGAATTAACATTGGCATCTTCCGGGGTTCCATCCGGCTTAGCCCCGTTCTTTAGCAGTAAAGTTATAGTATCAAACATTTCATCAGAATATGTTCCGGAACTTGCAACAAGTCCTACCGTATTGACTCTATCGTTTACAGGTACTGCTCCATTATCTGTCAAAATCTTAACAGCCTTGTAATTCCCACAGGAAATAGCAAATTCCAAGGGGGTTTCATTGTTCCATTCAGGCAACAAATTAAGCGGAAAAATGACTCCCCCGGGGGTATTTATGTATGTATTATCCTTTGCCAGCTCCTCTACCTTTTTAAGGTCGTTATCTGCAATGGCATCTGCCATAGATTTTGTCCATATGCGTCCGGGGCCAAATATTGACCACGCTGTAGGAAATAATACCGCTATCACTATAATAAATATGATAATTTTCTTTTTCATCACAGTCTCCAAACCGCTTTTACCAAGTTTATATTATTGAAGCTAAACCTGTACATAAATGCCTATTTCTTATGTCAAATGCGGCAATAACTTGTCAAACTCACATAATAACTAGATTGTACCACACTTTTATACATAAATGTAAATAAAGTATTTGAAATAGTGCTCAATGAATGGTATCATTGATATGTAATTTATTTCAACGACTTGGCAAAAAGTTTTCGGCTTAATCCAATCGTTATAAAGAAGATAAAAAGTATGTCTCAGTAGCTCAGTGGATAGAGCGTCGGTTTCCTAAACCGTGCGTCGGGTGTTCGAATCGCCTCTGGGACACCAATTGAAAAAGCCTTGCAATTACTGTGTTTTCAGTGGTTGCAAGGTTTTTTGCTCTAAAACATTATGGAGATAATCATTATATTTTATTGAATAAAAAAACTCTATGTGATACTAAGACATCATAAGTAAACTGTAATGATACTACAGGCTATCATATTTTTAGTAAAATAAAAAGTCTTTTTTTTCAAAATAAAAAGTTTATCATATTCTAAATCAACTAAATTACCTAAGTATAAACATATAAAAATATCATATAAAACTTTGAAAACATATAGTTTGGCTGACTTTGGTACAGTTACCGGATTAGCAGGGATAATTGTAACAATTTTAGCCTTCAAAGAAGTAGTTGGAGTAACAATTGCAACAATAATAGGAATAACATTAAGTGGAATCGGGATTGCAACCACATGGGCGAGCATAAAAGAAAGTAACTCTAAACATGGTTTAATTATACATCTAAAACGAATAAAAAGAACTTATACTAAGCAAAGGAAGAAGCACACTTTCTATACATATACCCCATACAAAAGGCTAACAAAATATTAATATCCACGAGGTACATGAAATGACTAAATTAATAAATTATCTACAATTAACTCTATTATCGTTCTTACTGATTATAAGAATATTCCTGATCAGTAAACCAATACCTTATTTTGTCTTAACATCAATATTGGGTTTAATATTTTTATCTATTTGCATATCAAACTATCAGATTTGGTCAAATATTAGTTCCCATTCAAACAAACTTTCACTATATGCTTTCCATTTATGTACTATTAATTTGTCATATATGGTGATGTTTATGTATATTATCTTAGCAATAAATCACTAAAAGCTGTAATATAGCTACTCATTCCGTCAGAATGAAGAAGTGATAGATTGACCATTGACCGTTATGTATGAACTCAGAAAAGGCGTGGGGAAACGAAAGGTTACTAGAGGTCGTAATCCTTTTCCCTGAAGCCCTCAGCAGAAAGCCACGGAAGGAACATCATAGAAAAAACAAACGAATTCCGAGCTCAAGTAAGGGAGTATCCATTAAGCATTATTCTGCTGAGCAAATTCTATGGTTTGCCGATGAGATTAATGAGCTTTCACGAAAACTGTTAGAATATACTACTCCAGAGGGACTCTTTGATAAAGTTCTTAATAAAGTACATTCAATTGTCAAAGTTCAGGTAGCTTAATTGAGCTTTAGTGTTCAATTTTAAATTGCAATTTATATCTTTTTTAAGTATCTAAAATCTTTAAGTAGCAAATTTGAGTGATGACTTAATTTCAAAGTTTTTAATAAACCTCTCAAAATTTTCGCATACCTCATATTTTCAATATTGTACTGAAAAAAGAACCTTATATTATACTTAAGTATTAAAAATACAGTTGCAACTATGAGTCTTATATAGTACAATACAGTCAAGATTGTTAACTTTATAACAAGATATCGGTTCTTTGGAAAACACCACATATACCGAGTCTTGAGCTGAAAGACGGGGCATTAGCTCAGGAAATTTTTTAAAAATTTTTTGTAAAAATGTATGTTCAATCAGTCCTTTACAAACTTATTGGACATGCATTAAAAAAGTTTCAATCATCTTCACAATAAAATATCGCAAAAGAATGAAGAGGAAGTAATTATGTATAAGGTTTCAGAAATCGGCGAGGCATACGCTCGCAAAGTGATTACAGCAGATGAAGCTGCGGCAATGGTAAAATCAGGAGATCGCTTGCACTTTGGACTTGGATGCGGATCAGTTGTAGAAATTGATGAAGCTTTAGCCAAAAGAGCCGATGAGTTAAAAAACATTGATGTTCTCAGTACCGTAACCATTAGAAAGAAGCCCTTTGCATTATATTCTGCAACAGAAAGCAATGACAATGTGCGATTCATCTCCGCACACTTCAGTGGTACGGACAGAACTATCTGCAAGGACGGAAGATGTTGGTATATGCCTATGACATTCGCAGAACTTCCGTCTCTTTGGAGTCAAAACCCAAAAGGTATAGATATTGCAATGTTTCAGGTTGCTCCAATGGATAAGTACGGAAACTTTAATATGGGACCTCAGCTTTCTGATTACTGGGGAGTGTTGAAGGTTGCCAAAAAGGTAATTGTAGAAGTAAATCCATTGATGCCTGTCGCTCTTGGCCCTGAAAACAATATAAACATTCAGGATGTGGATTTTGTTGTAGAAGGTCCCGGAAACGAACTTGCTGAAATACCGGATAAAGTCGGTGGGGATGTAGAAACAAAGATTGCCGAATATGTGGTTGACAGAATGCAGTCAAACTGCACCCTGCAACTGGGCATCGGAGCACTTCCATGTACAATCGGTAAAATGCTCGCCGAATCTGACCTGACCAACATAAGTGCACATACAGAAATGCTGGTAAACGCCTATGTGGATCTCTTTGAAGCAGGAAAACTCAGCACTGAAAAATCCACAGACAGAGGAACTGTCCTTTACACCTTTGCCGGCGGAACCAAGAAACTGTACGACTTTATAGACAACAACCCGATGTGCTGCAATGCACCTGTGGACTATATAAACGACCCACATGTAATTTCAAGCATGGATAATTTTATCTCTATAAACAGTTGTGTTCAGGTAGATCTTCTTTCTCAGGTATGTTCTGAAACCGTAGGTGCCAGACAGGTATCGGGTACTGGCGGTCAACTGGACTTTGTAATGGGTGCATATCGTTCAAAAGGCGGAAAGAGCTTCATCTGTACACCGTCAACCAGAACTCAACCGGACGGCACATTGGTCTCCAATATATCACCGACACTCAGACCGGGTGCAGTTGTTACCACTCCAAGAACCGCTACCCACTATATCGTGACGGAGTATGGCGTTGCAGATATGAAAGGACGCTCCACTTGGGAAAGAGCCGAAAGCTTAATTGAAATTGCACATCCGGATTTCCGAGATGACTTGATTAAAGAAGCTGAAAAAATGGGTATTTGGAGTACTACGAGCAAAGCAACTTTCTAAAACCGACTAAATCGGATAGAAGACATCTTTTGTCGGGGTCTATTACAGATTATTTTGGGCAGAATTAGTCCCAGCTTATTGGAATGCTTGGAAAATATCCAAACAAACATCTATATATTTTTTAGGAAAAGGGACAGATCAAACTTAGTCCCTTTTTCTATGTATTCCGGCATTTATATATTTATTGTATACTTGTCATTCTATCTGAACTTCTTTTTCCTCTTACACATATTTTGAAATGTACTCTTTACACCACAGAAATTTCTATTGACACTCTCTTATGGTTTTTATCCTTGCAACCTAATTGCATTATTGCTATAATTAAGCATGGTTTGGAGCGTAATTTTAGGAGGAATATAGATGGCAGATTATCAAGGTTACACAAGTCCCTTATCACGGCGTTATCCCAGCAACGAAATGAAATATATTTTCTCTCCGGAAAAGAAATTCAAGACTTGGAGGAAATTATGGATCGCCCTTGCAGAAGCGGAAAAAGAACTTGGTTTGGACATCAAACAGGAGCAAATTGATGAGTTGATTGCAAAGAAAGATGACATCAACTATGAAGTTGCCGAGAAACGAGAAAAAATTGTAAGGCACGATGTCATGTCCCATGTCTACGCCTATGGAACTCAGTGTCCGAAGGCAAAGGGCATTATTCATCTTGGTGCTACCTCATGCTATGTAGGAGATAATACAGATTTAATCCTCATGTATGAAGGTCTTCAACTAATCCGCAGGAAAATTATCAATGCAATTGCACAGCTGTCAAAATTTGCCGACGAGTACAAGAGTCTGCCTTGCCTTGCATTTACACATTATCAGGCGGCACAACCGACAAGTGTCGGTAAGCGCGCAACTCTCTGGCTAAATGATCTGGTAATAGACCTTGAAGACTTGAATTACCTGCTCAGCACCATCAAATTACTTGGCTGCAAAGGTACAACCGGAACTCAGGCATCTTTCATGGAACTTTTTGCTGGTGACCACGAGAAATGCAAAGCTTTAGATAAAAAAATTGCGCAAAAAATGGGATTTGAAGGTTGTTATGCTGTTTCCGGACAAACTTATTCACGAAAAATTGACAGCAGAATCTTAAATGTTCTTGCGGGAATTGCTCAGTCAGCGCATAAATTCAGCAACGACATTCGCCTTCTTCAGCACATGAAAGAAGTGGAAGAACCCTTTGAAAAAAATCAAATCGGTTCATCCGCCATGGCATACAAGAGAAATCCTATGCGTTCAGAGCGTATGGCAGCCCTTGCAAACTATGTTATGAGCGATGTGATGAACCCGCAGTTAACTGCGGCAACCCAGTGGTTCGAAAGAACTCTGGATGATTCAGCAAATAAGAGAATAAGCATTTCGGAGGCATTCCTTGCCACCGACAGTATTCTTGAATTATATATAAATATTTCCACAGGTCTTGTGGTTTACCCTAAGGTAATCGAGGCTCATTTAATGGCAGAACTTCCATTCATGGCAACGGAAAATATTATGATGGATGCCGTTAAGGCAGGTGGAGACAGGCAGGAGCTTCATGAAAGAATCAGAGAACTTTCGATGGAAGCCGGAAAAACCGTAAAGGAAGAAGGGAAACCGAACGATTTACTGGACAGAATCGCAGCGGATCCTGCCTTTAATACAAGTAAAGAGGCTTTACAGAAGGTTATGAAGCCAGAGAATTATATCGGAAGATCTGCACAGCAGACATCTGAGTTTCTTGACGGGGTCATAAAGCCTATTCTATCCGCAAACAAAGATGCACTGGGTCTGGAAGCGGAAATTAGCGTATAGGAGGAGATTTTATGATCAAAGCAATCGTTGGAGTCAACTGGGGCGATGAAGGAAAAGGAAAAATTACAGATACCCTTGCAGGCGAAGCGGATATAGTCGTTCGTTTCCAAGGGGGAAGCAATGCGGGACACACCATAAAAAACGAATACGGTAAATTCCCTTTGCATATGCTTCCATCAGGAGTTTTCTATCAGCACACAACCTGTGTTTTGGGAAACGGCGTTGCCCTTAATATCCCGAAGTTGATTGAAGAAATTGACGGAATCGTAAGCAAGGGAGTTCCCACTCCTAACATTATGGTTTCCGACAGAGCACACATAGTTATGCCCTACCATATTTTACTCGATGCATATGAAGAGGAAAGACTTGCAGGAAAATCCTTCGGTTCAACTAAATCCGGAATTGCACCCTGTTATTCCGACAAATATGCAAAGATAGGGTTTCAGGTTAATGAACTTTTCATGCCGGAAAAAGAACTTAGAGAACGCATAGAAAATGTCTGTACAATTAAAAACACACTCATAAAACACCTTTATCAAAAACCTGAGCTTGATGCAGATGAGCTTTTTCAGACAATGATGGAATACAAGGAAATGATCAAACCTTATGCAGGAAATACTTCAGCGTTTCTGTACAATGCGCTTTCAGAAGGTAAAAACATTCTTTTAGAGGGACAGTTGGGCTCAATGAAAGATATAGACCACGGTATATATCCAATGGTTACTTCCTCTAACACCATAGCCGGCGGTGGTTCTGCCGGAGCCGGAGTTCCTCCTTATGCCGTAAAAGAAGTTATTGCAGTAACTAAGGCTTATTCATCGTCAGTAGGTGCCGGAGCTTTCGTAAGTGAAATTTTCGGGGAAGAAGCTGAAGAGCTTAGAAAACGCGGTGGCGACGGCGGCGAATACGGTGCTACAACAGGTCGCCCAAGAAGAGTCGGCTGGTATGACTGCGTGGCATCTCGTTACGGCTGCAGAGTCCAAGGTGCTACGCAGGTAGCACTGACTGTTGTGGATCCACTAGGATACTTAGATGAAATTCCTATTTGTATAGGCTATGATGTGGGTGGTGAAATCCATGAAGATTTCCCTAACACCACCTATCTATATAAAGCAAAACCAATTTATAAAAAGATGAAAGGCTGGAAATCAGACGTCACCGGCATTAGAGAATGGGATAAGCTCCCAAAGGAATGTCAGGAATATGTAAACGAAATTGAGCGCCGGCTTGGGGTTCCAATCACTATGGTCTCTAACGGCCCTGCACGAGAAGACATTATTCCGCGTACCCCGTTGATTTAGTTGTTAAAAAAGGAAGGTAAATTATGTACAAAGAAGCACTTAGAGCCGCTTGGGCAGAAATCAATTTAAAAAACTTTGATTACAATGTTAAACAAATTAGAGCAAAAATGGGTAACGACAGGGAATTCATCGGCGTTATCAAAGCAGATGCTTACGGACACGGTGCAGTTCAATGTGCACAGATTCTAAGAGAAAACGGAGTAAAAACATTTGCTGTTGCAACTCTTCAGGAAGCCATAATTCTCAGAAATTCAGGGGCTACAGAAAGGATTATCTGCCTTGGTATAACTCCTGATATTTATGTTGATACCCTTATCGACTATGATCTGATACCTGTGGTTTGCGATTCATTAAACGCAAAGGCAATAAGCGAAGCTGCCGCTGCAAAGGGCAAATTTATCGACTGCTTAATCGCAATAGATACAGGTATGGGGCGAATCGGGTATCTTGCCGATGACCTGAACTTTGCAATTGAAGACATCAAACGCATTTCCGTTTTACCGAATGTGAGAATTCTCGGTCTCTTCTCCCATCTTGCAACTGCAGACACCTACGATAAATCCTTCTCACACGAACAGGAAATGAAATACAAAAGGTTCTATGAAACGGTTACCGCTGCAGGTATTCCACTTCCATTCAGAACTTTAGCAAATAGTGCCGCAATAATGGAGCTTCCCACAATGCTGTTTGACGGATGTCGCCCCGGAATCATTCTTTACGGACAATATCCTTCACAAGAGGTTGACAGGAATAAGCTGGACATCAAACCTGTGATGCAGATTAAGGCGAATATCATTCATCTAAAATTCGTACCCGTCGGTTTCTCCTGTGGCTATGGCAGAAAATTCATTGCAGAAAGACCCTCAACCATCGCAACGATAGGTCTTGGTTACGCTGACGGCTATCCTCGTCCATTCTCCGCAAACGCCAAGGTTATCGTCAACGGAAGGGTTTGCCCTGTTGCAGGAAATATCTGCATGGATCAGTTTATGGTTGATGTTACAGATGTTCCCGGCGTAAAAGTTTATGATGAAGTTATTGTCATGGGAACAGATGGTGTAAATACAATAACGGCAGATGATATTGCAGTTGCAACCGGAACTATTAACTACGAAATCACATGTGCTTTTGGTCAAAGACTTCCAAAGGTCTTCATAAAATAGTAATTTCTAAAACAAACTAAAACTTCGTTTTCTAAAAACGAAAAAGTTCACCTAAAAAGAAAATTTTTAAAGAAAAATCCCTTCATCTCAAGATGAAGGGATTTTTCTGAAAGTGTGTGTATTCAATAAAAGAAGGAAAGTTGGTATATTCAATACCAAACTCTTTTACAAACTCAGTATAATATATTTATGTGATGGTTGTGTGAAGAAAACGATATATATTCAAAAAACATTGTCAATACATAAAACTTATCAGATTCTTTATACGACTCATACAATAGAACTTTTCTCATGGAAACAATTTATTTCATGTATATCCATTCTATGGAATCCCCATCGTGCAATCTTTTAGAATCGGGTGTTCCCTGTATTAACTTACCGTTGACTTTAAACTGCCATGTCGCCTTTTTATTGTATTTAGGGTCGTTATTCGCAATTTTATTGATGGAAGTTATAGTATTGCTGGTTGTATCTACCAAAAGGGGAATCTCAGACATACTTGCATAAAGCTCGGTTGCTTCCAGTACATTGGATTTCTTTTCTACCTTAAATTTAAAATTTTCCATATCAGGGGTCTTTGCTTTTTTAGGATAGTCTATGGAAATAAAAATTTCTATAGGATTTGTCACCTCAGGCTTTGATTTTTCTTTTCCACAACCTGTCAGTATTATTCCCCCCGAAAGGGAAATTATTAAAATTATAGTTATACTTATCAATCTTTTCATCTCTTTACCTCTTAAGTTTATTTTTTGTAATATGATAAAACCGTTCACACAAAGCAGGCATTGTCATTTTCCGCAAAGCAGATATTATCATTCGGTTTTTAAAATGTCTGGTTCATCAACAGATTAAACAGCTCATTCTCTCCTTCTTCGTCCATATCGTAAATAGTTTTTCCTTCTTTTATAATTCTGATGCAGTGCATATTTGCAAAGAACTTCATGCTGTACTGAAAAGGATTTTTTTCAAAAACAGAAAAATCTGCAACAGCACCTACTGTTATTTTACGCTGTATTCCCATAACATCTGTTGTAAGACTTCGTATGGCTTCGGGAACGCTTTCAAATCTGTCATAAAAATTTGAAAAAGGTTCACAGAAACCGGAAGTGCAAGGTTCCAACTCGTTAAGCAATGTATTCTCGGTTCTTTCGGCAATTACCGTAAGAAATTCATTGCCCGCTTCTTGAACTTTTTCAAAGACAGATACCGGTAATAAAAGTGACGTTATCCCTTTATCCTTCAACACTTCAACACTGTCATCCAGCCAATCATCCTGAAAACATTCGTATCCTTTATTTTCAACAGCATTAAAAAATTCTGCAAAATAAGAATGACTTTCAAAATCAAGAAAGCCGGGAAGGACATATGCACCGTTGAGATTTATATTTTCCATGTTGTCGTTAACCTTTTGAAAGGGATTTATCGTTCCAATCCAAGTAATAATACCGTCTTCGATTTCTAAGGCATTCCCTTGGCTGTATTCTTCTCCGGTCATCAGTAAATTTGCATTATAAAATAATGTACTCATCATATTCCTCAATTAAGTCGCATGTTCTGTAAGAAAGCGGCGATGATATTTGATTTCAGCGTATTTTAGAATTTTTTTCATATATATTGCATCGTATGCCCCACCCACAGCACCTACAATAGGTATTGTCTGTAAAAACTTAGTGTAAAGAAGTTCGGAGGAAATCGCTTCCGAAGAGATTGCAATTTGTTCCTCCTGCTGATAATGCTCGGGTATTTGCAAACCCTTTTCAATAAACTCATTTAAGAAATTATTGCCTTCATCCAGTCTTTTTCCGTGTGATAGAGAAGTTTCTATGATTTTAAGTATAAAAAATTTCTCTTCAGGGCTGTCGTAGTCATAACCGAAGTTCAGTGCCACCTGGTATATTCCCTTTAACATAGAGCCCGTAAATATCACAATATCAGGAATACCTATTCCCGCAAGACCCATTCCTATTCCTGCACTGCCTGAAAAAAGCAAGTTGGCATTTCCGCTGCTGCTGGCATTTTTTGAAAAACGCTTAAGGGAACTGTAGTCATTCTTAATTTCAGCAGTTTCTTTGTAATCCTCAAATCTCTCTCGGATACTTTCTTTATCGTATGTTTTTTCAATTATACCGGTTCCTTTGTTGAATATAAGTTCAAAGGCTTTGGCAAAGCCTTTATTGAGCTTATCCTGCATAGAAGCAGGTACTTTTGACTCCAAAAACCCCGTTAATCTGGACGGTTTTTGAAACCTTCCCTTCTGTAAAAATGCGTATTCTCTCCGCTGCATTCTATTCCATTCTTTTTGCCATGGTGTTGATAGCATATCAGCCTCCTTCCAGTAGTATAGCACGAAAATTCTTCCTTTTGAACACTAAAAAAGGATACACACCTATTTCGGTCAGTATCCTTTTAATTATCAAATCAATGTTAAAGCCACAGCTCTCAACATTTGCCATAAAGCCTGAATTGACTATAAAATATGGTTCTCCAAAATCTGTGTTTTGAAGTCAAAGTCATTAGTCTGCATATAGTACTGTGCGCAGTCTACAAGGGCTTTCATTGGGCAAAGACCTATAATTTCCGTTTTTGTCACATGAACTCCGTATCTTGCCGCTTCAAACTTAACGGTTTCAACTACTCTATATAAAGGAGTCTGTTCATAGTTAGTCATATTGCAGGAAACCTGAGCATATTTCTTTCCTGTATCTTCCTCAATGATTTCAAAGCCCATTGACTTGACACATTTAAAGCCCCCATCCTTTTCACGAATAATTTTTGCGATATTCTTTGCTACTTCAACATCCTCTGTGTCTAAATCAAGATTGAATGCCACTAGAGGGGGTCTTGCACCCACTGCCATAACTCCTGCCGTCGGATGGATTTTCCTTCCGCCAAAATCCGGTTCCCAGATTTCTTCCTTAACCTTCTCAGCCATGCCTTCAAACTGACCTTTGCGAATCTTAACCAGATTCTGTCTCTCAGGTCGTGTTGCAGAACTTTCATAGAGGAAAACCGGAACGCCGGCTTCTTCTGAGATTCTGTTTCCCACAACCTTTGACAGCTCAACGCAATCTTCCGTTGTACAGTCCTTAATAGGAAGGAAAGGCATTACATCAACTGCCCCCATTCTCGGATGTTCGCCCTCATGTTTTGTAAGATCAATAAGCTCAGCCGCTTTCTTAACAAGCTTAACACTGGCCTCCTCAACTGATTTTGCATCTCCGATATATGTGATAACTGTACGGTTGTGACTTTCGTCTGAAGAATAGTCAAGCAGCGTACAGCCTGCCGTGTTTCTAATCTCATCAATACAAGCCTCAATAACTTCAGGTCTTCTTCCTTCGCTGATATTTGGAATACTTTCAATAATTTGTGCCATTTTTACCTCCTGTCATGAGTGACCTCCCATCAAAAGTCAAATTAGGAAACTTTAATCCGGTTATCATCTCATATTATCCAACTAAAACATATACTTATAATTTTTATTCCCAAAGGGTTATCATTCAAAAGTTCTCGTTTCATATATATTTATAAAGATGCCAGAATCTCCTCAAAGCATTTCCTTGCAATTTCTTCCGCTTCTTCATACATCCTATGTCCTTCTTCTGCAAAAGCCTTCGCCTTTGCTTCATCTTTAACTCCCGGCAGGTTGATTTTAACATTGAGCCAAGCACCGTAGATGCAAGCCTTTAGCTGCAAAATTCCGACTCCAAGGTCACTTGCACAGTTCGGATTTGAATTGCCAACCAGACTTTCTGCAAGTTTAAGTCCTTCATATCCCAATTCCATGGTTCTGAAAGGAACTTCCGTTGCAACCAGTGTTCCCTCTGCGATAGCCTGTCTTCTGGCAGCCTTTTCTTCATCTGTAGATTTAGGCATTTTGAATGCTGCAGATATAAGGTTGAAGGCATCTGTATCCTTGTCAACAGCTGCTGTCAGTTCTTCATAAAGAGCAACTCCTCTTTTCTTTGCATTCAGACAAATATCCTCCAAATCCTTGTACTTTTCCTTACCCAAAGTAAGGTCGGCAACCATCATGAAAAGCCCGCAGCCCTGTGCCCCCGAAAGAGCACTAACTGAACCTCCGCCCGGTGCCGGAGCATCTGATTTCAGTACATCCAGAAATTCTGTAACTTTCATATCCACTAATTTCATTATATAATCTTTCCTTTCTTTATAACCATTTTTGCCATATTTGAGCCAAAGCGATAGCAAAGCATTTCCATATCCGGAGCATTCCAGATAACCATGTCCGCCTGCTTGCCGACTTCCAGACTGCCAACCCGCTCACCTATTCCTATGGCACAAGCCGGGTTAATTGTAACAGCCGTCAAAACTTCTTCAGGAAGCAATCTGTACTTAATACATGCCAAATTCATTACAAACTGCAAATTCATGGAAGGGCAGGAACCCGGATTAAAATCACTGGCTGCAGCAACAGGAATCTCCATCTCAATCATTTTTCTTGCCGGGGCAAAATTTGCTCCTAAATAAAATGATGTTGCAGGAAGACACATTGCCGTAGTTCCACCCTTTGCCATTGAATCCAATCCTTCTTTGTCAATTGAAATCAGGTGTTCTGCACTAACTGCACCCATTTCTCCTGCCAATACGGAGCCTCCGATTGCTTCAATTTCGTCAGCATGAATTTTGAGACCAAAGCCAAGTTCTTTAGCACGCTCAAGGTATCTTTTGCTCTGTTCATAATTGAAAACCGAGTCTTCAGTAAAAATGTCAGCAAAATCCGCCAAATCATGTTCTTTTACATAAGGAAGTATTTTTTCGCAGATCATGTCTATGAATTCGTTACCTTTGCCCTTATATTCTTCAGGAATTGCATGGGGACCCATGAAAGTCGCCACCACATCCATAGCGTGCTGTTCATCAAGGGTTTTAATAACATTCAGAATCTTAACTTCATTGTCAAAGTCAAGTCCATATCCACTTTTTGCCTCACAGGAAGTAACCCCGTATGCCATCATTTCGTCTAAGAACTTCTTCGTCTTAAAGATCAAATCCTGCTCTGAGGCTTCTCTTGTTTTCCTAACCGTATCAAGAATTCCTCCACCTGCTCTCAAAATATCTAAGTAGGTTGCCCCCTTAAGTTTCATAGGAATTTCATGCTGACGATACCCTCCGAAAACTAGATGAGTGTGACCGTCTACAAGTCCCGGTGTAACGAGAGCATAATTGGCATCAATTACTTCATCGGCATTTCCCGACCCCTTAGGAAGTTCCCCTTCAGATGTGATCTCTGCCACAACTCCGTCTTCAACGAAAATCGCTGCATTATGCAGTTTCAGATTCTCTCCCTGCTGACTTCCCCTATGGCTGTAACTACCTGTCGGAGTCTGTAAGATTCCGATATTTTTAACTAAAAGTGTGCCCATAACCTACTCCATAAATTTATCAACAACGCTATTTATCAGAGAATCTTCCGGAATATACGGAAGCGTAATATGTCCCTTTCCTTCATAGTTCTTGTTGTATTCTGCCGCAGTTGAAAGAGCATTTTCATTGCGAGCCCAGCTTCTTCTGGCTACGCCCCCCATTACATCCCACATAATAGCAGATTTAATAATTTCGTCTGTTCTTTCTGAACCATCGAGAAGCAGACCGAAGCCACCGTTTATCGCTTTTCCTATTCCTACACCACCGCCATTATGAAGAGCACAAAGTGACATTCCTCGAGCGGCGTTACCTGCATAACACTGAATTGCCATATCAGCCATTACATTTGAACCGTCCTTGATATTTGAGGTTTCTCTGAAAGGTGAATCTGTACCCGATACATCGTGATGATCACGACCCATCATAATAGGACCGCATTTTCCTTCCCTAACCAATTTATTGAAGGCAAGGGCAATATCCCTTCTTCCTTCTGCATCCTGATAAAGAATTCTTGCCTGTGTTCCGACAACCATCTTATTTTTCTTTGCATCACGAATCCAAACCCAGTTATCTCGATCCTGAGCACGCCTTTCCGGATCAATGGTATCCATTGCTGCTTTATCGGTAGCCTCAAGGTCTTCAGGCTTTCCTGACAGACAAACCCAGCGGAATGGACCGTATCCATAGTCAAATAGAACCGGACCCATGATATCTTCAACATAAGAAGGCCAAATAAATCCATCCTTATCGTCAACACCGTTCTTTGAAATTTCTTTAATTCCGGAGTCGTACATAGCCTTCATAAAGGAATTGCCGTAGTCAAAAAAGTAACTGCCTTTTTCAGCAAGTGCCTTAATTGCATCGTAATGTCTCTTGAGAGTCAAATCCACCTGTTTGCAGAATTCGTCTCTGTCCTTTGCAAGAAGCTCCGTTCTTTCCTCAAAAGACATACCTACCGGACAGTATCCCCCGTTATAAACATTGTGACAGGATGTTTGGTCTGAAAGAAGATCGATGTGGAAATTCTCCTTAACGGCAGCTTCCAGCAAATCTACGATGTTACCATGATATGCTATGGAAATACTCTCCTTCTTTTCGAGTTTTTCTTTTGCAAGAGCAAATATTTCTGTGAGATCGTCCATGATTACATCTACCCATCCCTGATCGTGACGAGTTTTAATTCTTGAAAGATCGACTTCAGCAAAAATTCCAACTGCATTTGCAATATTTGCAGCTTTTGGCTGAGCACCACTCATTCCACCAAGACCTGATGAAACAAAGGTATGACCTGCAAGGTCGTCCTGCCGGGAAACACCGAGATATTTTCTTCCTGCATTCAATATTGTGTTAAAAGTTCCGTGAACGATTCCCTGAGGTCCGATATACATCCAGCCGCCGGCAGTCATCTGACCATAGTTTGCTACACCCATTTCTTCTGCAATTTCCCAGTCCTCCAGATTATCGTATTCACCTATCATCATTGCGTTTGTAATAATAACACGAGGAGCATCAGGCTTAGATGGGAAAAGTCCCAGAGGATTCCCTGATTCAACGACTAAAGTCTGGTACTCTGTTAATTCTTCCAAGTATTTCATAATCAGTCTATATTGAAGCCAGTTTTGGCAAACAGAGCCTGTTTCTCCGTAAGTAACCAATTCATAAGGATAGAGGGCAACCTCAAAATCCAAGTTATTGTCAATCATAACCTGGAAAGCTTTGCCTGCAAGACATTTACCCTTATACTCGCCGATTGGTTTTCCATAAAGCCTTCCTTCCGGCCTGTAACGATAGGCATAAACACGACCATATGTCTTAAGCTCCTCCATGAATTCAGGAGCCAACTTCTCGTGAAGTTCTTCCGGAACATAGCGCAGTGCGTTTTTTAGAGCAATCTTTGTCTGAGCCTTGGTCAATCTAAAGCCTCTATCAGGTGCACGACGAATACCCTCTTCAAATTTTGGATATTCCGGATAAATTTCATCAAGCTTAATAGTCATTGCACTTTTAATTTCATTGTTATTAAGCATTCTTTACCTCCATTTCGCAAATATTACTTTCTTATATGTCTAAAGCCTATTTTAAAATAGGCTTTAGTATTGATTCAAAATGTGACAATAAATAGTAACTTCTGAACAGGTTATTTTCAGTCTTATTGATCACACATCAAATTATCTTAATTCAACTACTTTTTCCACAGCTTCCAAGAGACTTCCATCCTTTATCATCTCATCGAATTTAATCAGTTCCTTATGCATGATTATATCGCTGTCGATTGGCTCTGACTTTGTACGAATAAAATCATAGGCTGCTTTTGTTGCCGGTGCAAGATTGTTGATTTTGCTTTCACCTATTTCCTCACGAAGCCAGATTCCCTGTGCTGCAGATGCAATTTCGATTCCGATTACCTTCTGTGCGTTATCAAGAACCATAGCGGCCGTTCTTGCAGATGTTGTTCCCATGGATACATGATCTTCCTGATTTCCTGACGACGGTATCGAATCCACGCAAGCCGGATGGTCGTATATCTTGTTTTCTGAAACCATTGAAGCTGCTGCATATTGAGCAATCATAAATCCGGAGCATACTCCCGCATGCTTGGTCAGAAATCCCGGAAGTCCTTCTGCAAGAGCCGGATTGATCAGTCTTTCCGCTCTGCGCTCCGAGACATTTGCAAGTTCTGAAACAGCAATTTTCAGAAAGTCAAATGCAAGTGCCATTGGCTGTCCGTGGAAATTTCCTCCTGAAATCACATCATCATCATCCGGAAAAACAATTGGATTATCCGTCACAGCATTGATTTCTCTTGAAACTGCATCAAATACATATTTAAAGGCATCTCTGCTTGCACCGTGAATCTGAGGAATACATCTCAATGTGTAGGGATCCTGAACCTTGGTTTCCTGAATTCTCTTGGCATTTTTGCTGCCTTCCAGAAGTGTCATAAGATTAGATGCCACGTCAATCTGTCCCTGATGTCCTCTCAGCTCATGAACCTTATGGTCATACGCCTTGGTGATTCCATGAAGGGCTTCCGAGGTCATTGCTCCTGCGATATCTGCAATTTTGGCAAGGTTCATAGCATCCCAGAGCACATTAACACCAACTGCCGTCATCATCTGGGTTCCATTATTAAGTGCAAGTCCTTCTTTGGCTACGAGTTTAACCGGGCTAATCCCCGCCTTTTCCATAGCATCCGCTGCCGGCATAATTTTTCCTTTGTATTCAACCTCTCCAAGACCGATCAGTCCAAGAGCAATGAAAGACAAAGGTGCAAGGTCTCCTGAAGCCCCGAGGCTGCCCTTACATGGAACCTGCGGATGGACTCCGGCATTCAGCATGTCAACCATAGTCTGAATTGTGGAAAGTCTGATTCCCGAGTTTCCTCTGGAAAGAGCATTGCATCTTAAAAGCATTGCCGCTCTGACATATTTCTGCTCGTATGGCTCTCCCATTCCACAAGTATGACTTATAATCAGGTTGTGCTGCAACTCCGCAGTCTGATCCATATCGATAAAAACATTTGCAAACTTGCCGAATCCCGTTGTAAGCCCATAGATAATAGCACCTTCCTCCAGCTTACTGTCAATATATCCTCTTGCCTTATTCACAGCTGCTTGTGCTTCTTCTGAAATCTCAACTTTTTCCATTCCTCGACAAACTCGTATAACCTCTTCGATGGTAAGGTCTTTTCCATTGATTACTACTGCCATAATGATAACTCCTTATTCAAATTAAACTAAAAAATTATATCCAAATCCCACTTATCCGGACTGTCATAGCAATCCGCCAATCCAAGCTATATTATACTATTTTTTTATGGGTTTTACCACTAGTTTTTATAGGCAAAATCAAAGGTCTTCAATCGAGTAGGGGAGATTTTCTCTCCCCTCTCACACCACCGTATGTGCCGTTCGGCATACGGCGATTCTGCTGACTTCTCACAGTTCGTTGTTACTACGGCTAATGGAGCCGCCTGTGAGATCTCACGGAATAAGTCGTCAATCTTTCCTCGTCTACCTGCCTGATTTACGCATATGGGTTACGACTACCTTTTGGACTTCGCTGCCTATAGCCAGCTTATCCGCCATATACGCCTTAATATCAGGTTTCTGTTCGTCAGAGAGCGTTTTGTCAAGTACCTTTTTATATTTATGGATGCTTTTTATGTAAGGCATTTTGACTTTTATGCAAAGAAAAACAGTAAACCTTTTTTGATTTACTGTTTCTGTATAAGTTATTCATTTTAACTTTACAGTCGCTAACTCATCGATTGGAATTCTCATTTTCAAAGTATCTTTCCTTAAGCCAACACTTTCATATAAACTTATTGCAGAAAAATTATTGTGTAAAACTTCTACTCCAACATTGTTAATATTATTTTCTACAAACCATTTAATATGAAGTTGCAGGAGTTTTTTACCTATCCCTACTCTTCTACAGTTATCCTCTACATATAATGTTGCAATCTCACCTAATTTTGCTTCGGTTATTATTGACATACAATAAGCTATAATTTGTTTTTCTTCGTTTTCTACAATTGTTATCTTTCTCATTGCCGATTTATTAAATAAGACTTTCATTCTTTCTTTAAAACTCAGCCCGTCATAGTCAGTTGAAAAACCGTTAGAATTTTCTTTATGAAAAAGTCTATTTTTCTCCCATAAATCTTTTACACAATCAATTTTATCTTCTATCAAGTCTTTATAGGTAAACATTATTAAACTCCCCCTAATACTTCATTTATTTGATAATTATATCATATTTCTGACTATTTTTATAGGTCTAACTCGTTCCTCTTTACCTGTGTTAGTCGCTTTTCTTGTTCCTGTAACTGTTCCATACAGGTCTTAACTTTTTCTGCCTGTTCTACTTCTTCTCGTATTTCTAATATTTGATTGTATAGGCTATTTTTTTCTTTCTTCATATTGGCAACTTCTGATTTCAATTGGGATATATTTAAGGTCTTACTTTCTCCTAAATGCTCTTTTAGATATTTTCTTGAACTCTCAAATAAAATAATCTCTGCGGTATGCTCGCTATAAAAATCTTCTTGTTTACTTTTCTTTAATTTGATATAGGCTTTCCTAAAAAAATCGGATTACTTTTTATCCGATTTCTTTTGGGAAGTACACAAGGGGTGGACTTAATTTTCCTTGAGGTATCTCTCGCATACCACTCGTTCATAATGTTTCGAAATGGAGTAAAATCTTCGTCTTTGTAAAAGCTGTCTACATTGTAGTTCATCACAGATTGACGGCATGCCCGTCATACTACACAAAAAACAGAAGCTCTCGCTTCCGTTTTATCCCAATGTTTTTATATTTTCCACAGTCTATTTGATGGATTTGATTTTCACTTCACCTATCCTGTCTGCCGTCCTTCCGATTTTATTTGCAAGACTGTTTAAATCCCTCGAAAATTCCCTCCGTATTATTATATCACCAAAATGCTCATCACTTTTTCTTAGTTCTATAATATTTTGCCAGTAAATTCTTTTGACCTGGTTTTCATTTTTCTTTGCCTTAACTAAATTTTCCCAAAAAATTTCAACATCATCATTCTCCCATTCGCTCATAGAATGATAGAGATATGTTATAGATTCAGCCAATAAATTTATTATCTGTATATCATTATGTGAAGGTTCATAGCTAAAAAATATAATAAAGTCTTTAAGGTCTTTTATTCTATCTGTTATATCATCAATCACCCTTGAGATACCAAAGATATCATGTCTATCCAGTGGTGTTATAAACGATTTCTCCACATATTCAATCAGCCTTTGTCTTACTCTGTCTGCCCTTTTCTCGTTAAGCTCTATTTCTCCGGTCAGTTTAAAGTCCTTCTTTACAACAAATTCTAAAAAAAGTTCTATGCTCTCAAGGGTAATTCTACATTGCTCCTTCAACATCGAGTAGAAATCCGGCTGATCTTTTTTTCCAAAAAAATATTTTTTCATTCCAAGCTCCTCTCCATGTATCCTAAACCTACATAAATGTATTTTCCAGAAACATAACCATTTGCACGGTAACATACCCCAAAAACATTGTTGCCGGAATAGTAATTATCCATGCAAACACTATTTTCTTCGTAACTTCCCAATTCACGCTTCTCGGAGTGTTTCCGGAACCTACACCCATAACAGAAGAAGTTACCACCTGAGTTGCACTTATCGGAAGTCCCGTCAGATTGGCAAAAGTTATTACAAAATTACTTGCAAGCTGTGATGCAAATGAGTTTTTCATATTTATCCTGCATATATCAAGGCCCACAGTTTTCACCATATTATACCCTCCGGTCACAGTTCCCAAAGCAAGCATAGCTGCAGAGGCAACAATAAGCCAAACCGGAATTATAACTTTGTGCCCCATCACAGGAGCAAGTCCTATTGCCGCAAGTCCCATAACTTTCTGTGCATCATTACTCCCATAGGTAAATGCGAGAAAAAAGCTGTTCAGCTTATGTAAAACTATAACCGTCCTGCTTACTGCAACGGTGGCCTTTTCAAGCAAGTTTTTTTCCAGCCTATAAAAAACATACCCTGCCGAAAACCCCACCATTGGGGAAATCAACATGGCAAGAATGACTTTGACCATAATATGATTCCATTGAATACACTCCCATCCGTATGCAGACATTCCACATCCCATCATGGCTCCGATGAGAGCATGGGAAGCACTTGAAGGGAGTTTAACCGCCCAAGTCAAAAGATTCCACAATATACCACACAGAAAACTCATACTCACGAACAGATATGCAAGCGAATCCGAGCCATTGAGAATAGGGTTTGCATCCACTATATTTTCAGATATGGTATATGCAACTGCAGTTCCCATAACCACACCACCTGCAAAATTTGCGGTGCCTGCAAACTGAATGGCCCTGTGGGGTTTAATTATTCTGGATGTAATTGTGGTGGCGATGACTGTTCCTCCATCATGCATACCATTCATATATGCAAAAGCAAGTCCCAGCAATATTGTAATGTATAACATAAACCTCACCCTTCGTTAAAAAGCCTTGTTCCTAATTATATATCAAATATTATTATTATTCAAATTACAACACTTATTCTTCTGCCATATCACACTGCTCGATTGTGTTTTTCTTCAGATTCTAAAGGAATATTCCAGGCTTTAAAGTTTGAATTTTTATATTCTTTAAATGCTTCCTTTGCACATATTCCAATAAAAGAAATTCCCTCCTTTTTTACTAGATTTTTATCCATCAATATCGTATAATGGCAGTTAGAATATTGTCGATAAAAGAAAGGAAGTAAATATGGAGACAAGAAAAAAGAGTTTTATTCTAGTCATTGCAAGCATGCTTGTGTTGATTTTAGCCCTGGGCATAGCCACCGAGGACTCCAGTGCAAAAGCATCTAAATACTGGATTAAAATCAATAAAAAGAAAAATATCACAACTGTGTATAAGCGTTATGGCAGCAAATGGAAGCCGATAAGAGCGATGATCTGCACCACAGGAAAGAACAACGGAACACCATCGGGAACCTTCTATCTGGGGAAAAAGTTCAGATGGGTTACCATGACCAGCCCCACAGGCTCAAGGAGTAATGAGCAGTATACATGCCGAATAGTCGGTGAATACTATCTTCACTCTGTCTGGTACTATGACTATAGGTTCAATCACGCAACCCAATCCACAAACTCCTTCAACAGACTGGGCAAACACGGTTCTCAGGGTTGTGTAAGATTTTCTACAATGGATGCAAAATGGATTTATGATAATTGTGCCTATGGCACCAAAATAACCGTTTACTCCAGCAAAAAAGACGGTCCTTTGGGGAGACCTCGTAAAATATATGTCAGCACAAAAAGAAGGATGAATTGGGATCCGACCGATCCTCTTCGCAGCAATCCTATCTTCAAAATGCATAAACCGGTGTTTAAGTTCAAGAAAAGCAAGAAGGTTCTCTACGGGAAAAAATACAAGCTGAAAAGCGGTGTAAAGGTCATAAATCCTAATGCCAATCAGATTATTACATACAGGCTGAAGGTTGCAAAACTGACGAGAAACGGAAAGAAAATTTCAGCCAAAAAGTTCAGCACCAGGAAACTTGGAAAATACAAAATCACATACTATGTTCGTGATCCTTATATGGTTCAAAACGGTCACAGAGGCAGTGAGAAAACTTTCAAATTCATCGTATTCGATAAAGTATCCTTCAGTGCAAAAGACTATACAGTGAATCAGAATGAATCCAATGCAGTCAAAGGAATGTCGGCAAAGGCTCGCTCAAAGAACCTGACTAAATCTGCAAAAGTTACCGTTATCGCTCCGGATAATACTAAGACAACTATGAGCTATGCGAATGCTGTCAAATTCAAATTTATTCAAGCCGGAACTTATAAGGTGACATATCGTGTAACCAATCCTTATCCTAAGAAAACTGTGACCAAAACCATAAATATTACGGTTACCCCTGTTGAAGAGGTTAAGCCGGATGAGGAAAATAACAATGGTAACGGTAATGAGCAGGATTCCGAAGGCAAAGAAGAACAGTCAAAACCTTTGCCTCAGAACCCGGGTGATGTGGATAAACCAAAGGGATCATTATGATTGAATACTCGGATGACATTAAAGAGGATGTTATATACGATGTAGCGAAAAAAATGGTGGCAGCCGCTGTCACTGCACCGAAAGCAAGTGGCAAGGATAAAGTTGTCGCTGCCATAGTCTGTGGAAAAGAGAAAGATAATATCGTAAAAAAAATGAAATCTCTTTGCAAAGAATATGACGAGCCTTTCATAGGTCGTGATGCCATTTGCCTTGAAACCCATGAATATGCCGTTTTAATCGGCATTCGCTCAACTCCCTTCGGTTTAAACAATTGCTCAATGTGCGGATTCAAAAACTGCACTGAAATGACAAGGGCCGATGGAAACTGTGCACTCAATATAACTGATTTAGGGATAGCCATAGGTTCAGCTGTTTCCATCGCTGCAGATAACAGAATTGACAACCGTGTCATGTATTCAATAGGAAAAGCCATTAGCCAAATGGATGTTTTCCCCTGTGATGTCCGTGTCTGTTATGGGATTCCCCTTTCAGTTTCATCGAAAAGCCCCTTTTTCGATAGAGGTGACGGAGCCGTTTTACTTTAGAGCGTTGACATGGTACTTTCCGGAATATACCTTTGGTCGGATCCCATGGGTTCCACAAAATTGAAAACATTAAAACACCCCTTGGAATTCACCAAGGGGTTGTTTTTGCGACTTTATAAGATAAATTTAAAACTAATCTGCTACATACGGCAGCAGTGCCATGATTCTAGCACGCTTAATTGCCACTGTCAGCTCTCTCTGGTGCTTTGCACATGTCCCTGTAACTCTCTTAGGAAGAATCTTACCTCTTTCGGTAATATACTTCTTAAGTTTATCTACATCTTTATAATCCATGGCTTCTGCGTTATCTGCGCAGAACTGGCATACTTTTTTTCTTCTCATGCCACCGTGTCTTCTGTTTTCCATTATCGGCATCTCCTCTCTTTAGAATGGAACGTCTTCTTCAATGGCCTGGAAAGAATCCGGCATCTCATCAAACACAGGTTCTTTCTGCTTTTCAGACTCTGCTGTCTGCTGTCTGAAGCCCTGCGACTCACCTTGCGAACGATCTCCCCAATCCAAGAATTCAACGCGGTTTGCAACTACATCAGTTGTATAGATGGTATCTCCGTTTTTGTTCTGGTAACTTCCTGTCTGAATCCTTCCTTCGACAGCAACCCGTCTCCCCTTTGCCAGATACTTCTCGCAGTTCTCCGCCTGCTTACCAAATACCGTAACTCTTGGAAAGTCTGTCTGTCTTTCGCTGCCTGCCCTGGTTGGACGATCAATTGCAACAGAAAAAGTTGCAACTGCCATCTGGCTTGCAGTATAACGAACTTCAGGATCTCTTGTCAGTCTTCCGATTAATTGAACGCTATTCATACTTGTACCTCAAATCTACTATTTTGCATCTTTGTTAATGATCTGGTGTCTGATTATAGCGTCAGAAATCTTAAGTCTTCTGTCCAGTTCCTTAGGAACATCTGTACCGGCTTTAAATTCCATTACTACATAATATCCTTCTTCTTTCTTTTCGATAGGATATGCGAGTTTTCTCATTCCCCAAACATCAACTTCAGATACTTCACCACTGTTAGTTGTAACGATTTCTTTAACTGTTTCAACCGCAGCATCTTTCTTATCCTGTTCTAATGTAGGGTCGATAATGTACATCAATTCATACTTAGTCATCTTTTCACCTCCCTGTGGACTAATGGCACCGTATCCGTGCACGGTGCAGAGATTTGCGTCTGTAAACACGCCTCATAATTATATACTTCTTAACTGTAAAAAGCAAGTCTATTTCCAAAGTTTTTCCGGGTAAATTCCTTTATCCTTCATGACTTGAAGTGCTGCGACTACCCCGGGTTTATCATCTTTATATGTAACTCCGTACCAACGATCTCCGGAAGTTAAAACCTTTATCACCGCCTTACCATCATCTATTAGAGATTTTACCGCTGTTGGCAGATAGTATTCACTTTTTAAAGGATTTTCAACCAAAGCTTTGTCTAAAAATTCCGGAAACCTCCTCTCCATTTCATTCATCATGGATTTCGTAAAACCCCAAAAATTCATAGAAACCGTTGTATCTTTGGCAAGTGCCTTCCAGCTTTCTCCCTCATCCTCGGTAAATACTACTTTATCTCCCTGCCATTTTATCTTCGTCCGTTCTACAATGCCGGAAAGATTCCCGAAACTGTCAACATCACAAACCCCTCTGGAAACATATCCATTCTCCGTTAAAGTATTTGATAACCGATACCCAACCATGGCATACCTATATTTTTCATCATCCTTTGCGTCGACCAAAAAATCATAAATCTGCCGAAATGCTCCGGGGCCATAATAATCATCCGCATTGATAACTGCAAAAGAATCTTTGATAATATTCCTGGCACTGAGCACCGCATGACAAGTTCCCCAGGGCTTTTCTCTTCCCTTTGGAACACTGTACCCCTCCGGCAGATCAGAAAGTTCTTGGAATGCATACTGAATATTCAGGTATCTCCCGGCGCCTTTTTTCATAAGGTTTCTAAAGGCTTCCTCGTGCTCTTTTTTTATTATAAAAATAACATCGTTAAATCCCGCCTTCATTGCATCATACATTGAAAAATCAAGTATAATCTCTCCTTTGTCACTGACAGGATCTATTTGCTTAAGTCCCCCATAGCGGCTGCCCATACCCGCTGCCATTATCACTAACACCGGATTACTCATTATTTGCACCTCCTTAAATTTAAGAATATTTTATCATGAAAACAGGAAAAAGACTATTTTTTCTGCTCCTTTTCTCTTTAAAACTCCCTTTGAAACATATAAATTTAAATTGCAATGACGCCGAATGTATAAATATCGCTTTATTTTCCGGAAATAATCATATATAATAGTTCCGATAGTTAATTCAAGGATTCGAAAGGAGAAAGAAATGAATTTGAAAAAAATATGTTCAATCACACTATCTCTGATTATGGCTGTTACATTTTCTTTCATGGGAGTGGAAGCCGCATCAGCAACAACAAAAAATATCGACGATAACACTTCAAGCAGCGTAAGCAGAATTACTGCACCTCCACAGGCTGCAATTCCTTCTGCAAGGCTTGCAGCTAACATCAAAGCCCAGGCTAAAGCACCAAAGATAGTGAATGCCGGCAGCACATCCACTGTCTACAATAAGTCTATTGTGATTGTAAACCATGAAAAAACCCCTGGTAACATTAAAACTTATTTTAAAATCAAGCCTAAAACCTCAGGAGCACTAACAATCTCTACATATGCAGGGTCTGATGTGTCCATTAAAGGTGCTAAGGCAGGTTATGTTAATTTTAACAGCTCCAACCCTCAGTTCAGATACATTACTTTCGGAGTAAAAAAGGGAAAGACATATACTGTAACCGTGAAATCTGCCGGTATTTATACCGAGGACGGACACCTCAATAAAGTGGGGTTTGAAACAAAAAGCTTCGATGGAAAGTTTGGAAAATCCGCGAAAAAGGCTGCTAAACTTTCAAGAAAGAAATTGCGCAAAGGCTACATCGCACCAAACGGAAAGGCAAAATATTATAGGCTGAGCAAAAAGGGTAGAAAGATTAAAATTACCTTTACAGCAGACGCCAATGATCGCCTGCAAATTACAATCAAAGGTAAGGCTAGAGGAATCAAAAAATACACTCGCTTTGACCAAACTGTAAGAGGCGGCTATAATGTCAAAGTAATCACCCTGAGACTGCGCGGCTATGCAAAAAACTTTTCCGGAACAATTCAAGTAAAGAGAGTGGGAAAATCATCCGGCGTCTACAGCATTAAATATCAGTAAACTCACACATAAAAATATATGAAAAGCTGTGTCCATACGATGCGGCTTCAAACTGCAGGTAAAGGCTCGACTGAGAAAATCTCGGTCGAGTCTTTTTTTATATCCGATATAAAACAATCCAAGAGCCAACCTCAGATTATACTCAAAAATAATGATTGTTGTATGCCCGGCAATAAGGTATCATATGAATATGATATTGATTATGCAAGCACCACAAATATATTAGGGAGAACTTTTAAATGAAAAAAACGATTTCAGAAATCGCAGGAAAATACCGCGGAACGGGTATAGGTGCCGGTCTTGTGTATGGAATGGCAGAATTTTATGGAGGCGGTGCCTTTGTAATTATAAACACTTTTTTTATGGTATTTTTAACTAAGGCTTTGGGAATTCCTGCGGCATGGGCAGGAGCAATTCCCCTTGCAGGTAAAGTCTGGGATGCTGTAACCGATCCCATTATGGGAAATATTACAGACCGAACGACTTCAAGACTTGGACCGAAGAGACTTTATCTTCTCATAGGGGGCGTTGTATCTGCAGCGACTTTCGTGATGCTTTGGACGACGATTCCAACAAACAATAAAACATTTTTATTCATATACTATATAATTATTTACTGCCTGTTTTCCACAGGATTTACTATAATCATGGTACCTTATAACGGACTTTTGCCGGACATGATTGACGATTATGCCGTCAGGTCCAAGTTTTCTACAATGCGTATGATCTGGTCCACTTTAGGGGCCATTGCAGCGGGAATCCTTCCAACCCTCATAATCAAGGATACGCTTAACACCGGACTCTATTTCAAAACTGCTGCTTTGTTCGGAGTACTGTTTTGCATAACTTCACTCCTTACATTTGCAGGCACATGGGAAAAAATTAAAAAACCTGTAAAAACCAATCTCAGTGAAAGTTTTACACAGGCCGCTTCTGTATTCAAAAGCCGGGCATTTAGAATTTTTATAGGAATATATTTAACCGGTCAGTGCGGTATGGACTTCGTATCAGGTATGGCAATCTACTATGTTGACGATGTTCTCCATGGATATTCCAAGGGCTACCTGACAATGCTGATAGGCGTTCTTCTTGTATCTCAACTTGTAGGAATGCTGATTTTCGGACCTATAATGACAAGAACCTCAAAACGAACAACTATTTTAATCGGTGCGCCCATAAGGATTGTCTGCACTCTAGGTCTTCTTGCCTTTTCCTATGAAGGTGCCTCCATCTACCCAATACTTGCCCTTGCAGCAGGTGTCGGCATCGGAAATGCCGCAACTCTGACCAGTATTTTTGCAATCCTTGCCGATATGGCGGAGGTTGACGAGCTTATCACTTCTGTCAGCAGACCCGGAATTGTATCCGGCATGGCTACCTTTGCAAGAAAAATCTCCGCAGGGCTATCCGCATGGTTCATCGGTATTCTCATTGCTATGGTCGGTTATGATACCGATATTGCACAGGCGGGAATGAGACAAACTCTCCATACACAGCACGGTATTGCAATGATATTCATATTCCTTCCTGCCATTTTAGTCGGACTTCTTCTTTTTTTCGGCTATATTTTTCCTATTAGCAAAAAGGAATTTGCCATCGTCCAAAAAGATATTGCCAGAAGAAAAGGACAGGAGAAATCAGCTGCTACAGGCGAGGAAAAGAAAATACTGAAACGCATTACCGGCTTTGACTACGATAAGTTGTGGAACAAAGAAAATTAAGTAAAAGGTCCATAAAATATCCCTGAAGAAAATCCGGATAAAAACTGACGAGGAGAACTGAAATGGAAAACAAGAAACCGTTTGTATGGTCACACCGTGGTGCCAGCGGTTACTGCCCTGAAAACACACTTGCTGCATTTGAGAAAGCTGTTGAGCTTAAATCCGACGGGGTTGAACTGGACGTTCAGCTAACTTCTGATGGAAAAATAGTAATCTGCCACGATGAAAAAGTAGATAGAACTTCAAACGGCAAAGGCTGGATCAAAGATATGACCTTTGATGAAATTAGAGCTTTGGATTTTTCTTGTGGAAATAAGAAGTTCAAAGGAGCAAAAATACCCACATTGCAGGAAGTATTTGAACTACTGAAACATACTGAACTCATCATAAACATTGAACTTAAAACCGGAATCGTTTTCTATAACGGTATTGAGAAAAAGGTCATCGATCTTGTAGAAGAATATGGATTTATGAAGCGGGTTATTTTTTCTTCCTTCAATCACTACACCGTAAAAAGGGTAAAAGAACTGAGACCGGAAGCAAAGTGTGGTTTTCTATACATGGACGGTCCCATCGATATGCCCGGGTACGGAAAATTCCATGGAGTTGAAGCTTTGCATCCTGCCCTGTACAACCTTCAATTTCCGGATTTTATGAAAGATTGCAGAGAGAAGGGACTTGAGGTGAATGTGTGGACAGCAAATTCAGAAGAACACATTATTTTTTGCTGTAAAGTCGGAGTCAATGCCATTATCACAGATTATCCCGATAAAACCCGTGCTGTAATAGATACTTTGGCAAAACCGTGCCGTAATGAAGAAACCTATGAAACCTGTGCCGAAATGCTGAAATAGATAAAGTTATAGAATAAGTATATCTGTTTCACTTTAATAAGCTTTTGAAAGGGCTCTTTAAATAAGGGAGGATTTGAGAATTGAGCATTAGTTTAAAAACTGAAAACAAAAAAAAGCCTCTAACAAATACATATCGCAGCTTAGAAAAAATCGGGGTGAGGCTGATAGACGATAACAACTATACAGAGTATATCAATTCACAGAATGCCGATTGGCGTAGACATCATGTTATGCAAGGAGATTTGACCAGCTTTGACGGTCTATCCCTGCGATATTATTACGCTATGCAGCCGGAACCTGCAATTACAAATGATTTATTATGTGAAAAGTCCTCAGATAACCTATTGTCTTCAAGGGCTTCATCGAAAGTGCACAATGCAAAGGGCTGTATCGTGATACTCCACGGATACTGCGGATTTTGGGGGAAGTTTCACGAAATGGCAGAATACTACTGGCAAGCCGGATATGATGTTTTCTTTCTGGAACAGCGTGGTCACGGTTATTCGGGAAGACAGACAGATGACAAGGATATGGTTCATGTCAATGATTACACAGATTATATTAAAGATTTAAAAATGTTTATGGATAACATAGTTCTTCCCAAAACATTAAGCACTCCCCACATTCTATTTGCTCATTCCATGGGCGGTGCTGTAGCCACTTTATTTCTGGAAGATTATCCTGATTATTTCAGTGCAGCGATACTAAGTTCTCCAATGCTCAGCATAAATACAGGAAACATTTCGAAAGCCACAGTTTATCTCCTGCGTGCCAAAATTAAAATTCTTCACCGGGAACTTCAGCCATTTCCGGGGGGCAAGCGTTTCGATGGAATACCGGCATTTGCCACAAGCAGCACAAAATCTGCCGTAAGATATAAATATATATTTGAGCAAAGGCTTGCCGATACCCATTACCACACCTACATGCTGTCAAACGGATGGGGCTGTGCCAGCTTCAAGGCTACGAGCAAAGCTCTAAAAAATGCTCACAAAATAAGTATTCCTATCCTTCTTTTAACCGCAGGAAATGACTCCTTAGTCACAATGGACGGCTGCACAAAGTTTAAGAAAAAAGCTGCAAGTGTTGAACACATTCATTTTGAAAATGCAAAGCATGAACTTTTTAATGATACCGATGATGTTCGCAGAAACTATTACAGCAGAATATTCTATTTTACCGAAGAGAATTTTGAGAAAGCAAAATATTGAAAATATAAAATAACCCTTGTAATCATTAAGATTACAAGGGTTTTGAATTGGTACACCATCAGGGGTTCGAACCCTGGACACCCTGATTAAGAGTCAGGTGCTCTGCCAGCTGAGCTAATGGTGCATATTCATGAAGCTGCGTCAAAACTACTTACCAGTGTTTTGACACAGTTGTTATGATACCACTCTATAATTAAAAAGTCAATACATAAACTCTTACATTGTTGTTATTCTTCTATGATTGTCAAACATATGTGACAAAAGCCATCCGGTTAAAATCTAAGCCACATCAATGAAATATTCCTCTACTATTTCATTTGATGTTTTAAATCCTAACACTCTTCTCAATATATTATTTGTTTATCCACTATATCTGTTCTACATTTTTATGTGTTATCTTCTCTGTTTTTAGTCCCTGTGAATATGTTGCTGCCTTGCCACAAAAGCATATCCTTTATCAAGTTTCATCAAGGACTTATGCAAATTGAAAAGGACCCAATAATTCCACATATATATTTTTTTTAAGATGTCTTCGATTTTAACAAAATTATCCATAAAATTATTTTGCCCGATATTTTCTAATTTATTCTCCATTGCCATCGATCCTTGCGATTCTGCTTTTAATTATTTCTTGAACTTATATTTTCCTTTTCCGTGACCGGATACCGGTTCAATGATATCTGCCTGTACCAGATTGGAAAGAAGTTTTGAAGAACCTGAACCCTTCAGTTCAAGGAGTTCCATAACTGCACTTCTTCCAAATATTCCATCAAAGCCAAACTTCTCAAAAAGTCTGTGAATATGAACAGTCGTTTTTACTGAGAAACCGCTGCATTTTTCAGTAAATACACTTTCAATGTCCATTTTTGTATCTTGAATGTCCACTTTCTCACTCTGAATATCCCCTTTTATATCTTCAATGTCCATTTTTTCTTCATTCAAAAGCCCACTTATGTGAAGCTTTCGATTGTAGAGTTCATTTTTCTCGTTCAAAAGCAGGTTCCTAAGAAACTCTTCCAGATATTTTGTAGTTTCGTGAATACCTTTTTGCAGGTTCGTATAATTTGCACGGACAAGTGCGTTTCTAAAATACCACGCATTTTCAGCAAAAATATCATTGGTTGCAGAGAAACCAAGTGTTCTCAAATATTTAATAAAGAACACTGCTGTTGTTCTCGTATTGCCTTCTCCGAAAATATGGATTTGCCATAACCTTGAAATGAATACTGCAAGATGATGAATAATCTCGTCCATCGAAAGACCTTTATAACTAAATTCTTTCTCCTGAGAAAAATCATATTCAATGGTTGCTCTCAATTCAGAAGCACTACCGTACATAACCGTTGCCCCATCAAGCACCCATTCTTTCTTTGTGATATTATAATCTCTAATCTTTCCGGCGTGTTTATAAATGCCCTGAAATAATTTGCGATGAATAGAGATATACTCATTCGGAGAAAATGAAAACGCTGTTTCTGAAAGAATTCCCGCAATACGGGAAGAAACCTTATCTGCTTCTTCAGTACGTTCGTCATCAGACAAATGCACCGAGCTTTCTTTATAGTAGCTGTCAATAAGACCCTGTGCTTCTTTCATCGTGATTTTGCCTTCAATATTCTGAATAGCAGTATCAATCAAATATTTAGATGGTTTAAGTCCGTCCACCGCCTGAAGTCCGATTGCTGTACTCCACGCATAACTCTTATGAGCTTTATCCGGTTCAGATTCCCTCAAATATTCCTTAAACGGGTCTTTTTCCATATCCACTACCTCACTTCATAGTTTTAACTCATTCTTGGTTACAATTATACGGATATTATTTTATCACATCATATTCATTTTTTCAAAATGCATGCACTAGAATGCCTTTTTCATTCTATGATTGTCAAACATTGACAATCATAGACAATTTATCAAGCAGGTCAAGATCTGAGGTTGTAATATATAGTATAAAAGTGGTACAAGATCAAAAATATTAAGCGACATAAACTAGAATATGTGGAAATAGAATAAATACTAAAATTCCACAGGATATAAAGAAAGCACAGAAAAAGCACCTGGCTGAAAGCTTTTACGATCTTAAAGTCATGTGCTTTGTTTATTAGTTATACCCAAAACCAAGAGTTATGATTTTGCTAATTCAGCTGTCTTTCTATACTGTACATAGAAGAAAATCGTCAATGCTATGTTTATCACCATAACAACAACACTAGCTTCAATCTTATAATTACCCCCAGATAAAATCTCATTTCCTGATGATGCCATCGAATATAAGCTTGGGTAATCATCAGCTAAACTGACACCACCAAGTATTATCGCTCCAACAATATTCCAGATTGTATGAGCCAATATTGGTGCGAGAATCGTTTGTTCAGATTCATATAACGCAGTTGTAAACAAACACATAGTGATTACGTTAATTACAGGTATTACGCCTGCTTCAAATGCTCCGCCATGTAAAAATGTGAAAATTATTGTTGTAACGACTATGGCTAATTTCAGATTGTATTTTTTCTTTAACAATTGATACAAATATCCTCTAATCAGAAATTCCTGCATAATTACATTGATAAAAGCGGACAAGATCCAGAGCCATAGTAATGTTACATTATTTTTCTCTATAATCTCCAGTTGGCGAGATGAAAAAAGAATTATCACTGAGAGACCTATCCAGATGATTCCCACAAAAATTCCAACTATTGTTCCCTTGAGACAATTCTTCATTATTGGTATTTTCACTTCGCCTTTTTCAATTATCAGGAATATAATAGAGAATGCAACCATAACAGCAAACGGGATTAATTCTGCAAAAAACCTCCAAATTGCAGGATTGTCACATGGTATATTTATTATTCCCGATAAAATAGCCCATCCCATAAAAAAATTAATATTTTCAAAAATGTTATTACCGCTCTTTTCAATCCATAACTCTCCTAAGCAAACATCAATTCACCAGTCCTTCAGAGAAGTTCCAGCATCTCCTCCAGTATTGCTTCCTTCTCCTGAGGACTGCTGACCATTTGGGCTTCTTTGCGATATTCCACCATCATGGCACTGAAAATATCTGCAATATCAGGCGGGGTATAGCTTATGGTATTGGCCCCGGCGGCTATGGTTTCCCGTATGGAATCCTCACTTGGACCTCCTGTAGCGATAATCGGAACCTTCGGATAGTCTTTTCTTATATGCTTAACCAATTCCGGCGTCTTTGCCGCATTAGAAACATTCAAAATTGATGCACCGGCGCTAAGTCTTGCATCAATATCGGTGCTGGAGTTTACTACCGTTGCAATTACAGGAATATCTATTACACTTTTTATCATCTTTATATTTTCATTTTTCATGGGAGAATTAACCACAACTCCATAAGCTCCATCTCCCTCTGCATCCTTGGAAATTAAAGCTGTCCTAAGACCCTGGGTTGTACCTCCGCCGACACCGCAAAAGACAGGAATAGAAGCAGCATTTATGATTGCGGTATTTATAATCTGCTGTGGGGTAAACGGATATACTGCCAAGACGGCATCCGCATTGCAGTTTCTTATTATGGCAAGATCTGTAGTAAAAATACAGGACTTTATTCTCCTTCCTAAAACCACCATACCCTTTGCTTCCCAGATAGACTCCGGCACCTGAATCGACTTGGCTCTAAGCGTTCCGTTGATTCTCGGAATATCCTTTATCGACATTTCCTTCCTCCTCAGTACCCACTACGGGAAAAATAACCTCTGTAGTGTATATTTTATCTCTGTCAGTCACAAGAAAATCCCCTCCCATATCCTGACAAATCTTCCTGCAGGTTTTCACACCGATCTTTGTGCTCTCGACCTTCTTTGCTTCTTCTGTGGTATGATTTGATAAAATTATCCTTATCTCATTATTCGCAGCTTCGCCCATGACCTTCACAGGGAAATCTTTACTTGCGTACTTTAATATATTAGAAAATAAATTGTCAAACAATCTTCTTATAGCGGAAACCTCAACAGCTGCAGTCACCCCCTCCGGAATATCAAAATCCAAATCGACCTCTAGCTCTTTAGATACTATTTCCGTCACATGTTCCATCAGAATCTGGGAAAAAAGAATACCTGCATCCATATTTTCCAAATTCTTGTCTTGACTGGCATTTCCGAAAAACAGAAAATAGTTAAAGAGTTTATCAGATAAATCCTTTAGCTGAATGGCTTTTTCTCTGCTTGACTTAATATAGTGAACCAGCTCTTCCTCGGACTTATATTTGCCACCTTCAATAATATCCAGATATCCGACAAGGGAAGTCAGCGGTGTTCGTATATCATGAGACATTGCGGTAATAAGAGCGGTGTTGGAATTCCAAGCGGCTTTTTCGCTTCTCATGGTTTCCACAATAGAATTTCTCATACTGTCAACGCTTGCTGCCAAAGTCCCTATTTCGTCCATTTTGCCCTTATAAATTTCTCCGTCAAGATTACCCTCGCTTATTCGCGAAACCTCGCCGGAAAGCTTTTTTACACGGTTTAAAACCATACCGTTGTATACCATGATGATGAGCATGAATACTAAAAAAGAAATACTTAATGTGGCAATTCCCATAACCTTATACCAATATTTTTCCTTGTTGACATTGATATATACATAATACTTTCCATCGTCGAAGGTCACATATCTATTATAAATATCTTCTATAAAATCCTTTGACCCCACCCGTTTTGTATTATTTTTTTTGTTTATGATAATCTCCTGTTTATTTTCCTGTACGGTAGTATCTATATTCTGATCGTCCTTCTCATCTCCGTAGTTTACAATCCAGCCTCCGGAAAAAACATCTCGTCTGTTGTCCCAAACCAAGAGCTGAGTGTAACGCCTTTTATCCAGCCACTTCTGAAGCTTTTGATTATCTGTTCCCTTCACAGAATTTTCCTTTATATATGCCTGCAGTTCCTTGTATCTGGTATCCACAACCTTTTTCTTGGCTATATCAGACAAAAAAAACTTGTTAGCTATATAATCTTCAAATATCACCATGCCCCAGAATGTGATTACAGATATAATGGCGGCTATGAACACCACAAACATGAGTTTAATATTAAGTGCGGAGAAATACCTTTCGATTATTGAATTTACAAAACTTTTTCTACTCAATTCTGTAACCCTTTCCCCAAACAGTTTGAATTATCTTAGGTTTATTAATATCCTCCTCCAGTTTTTTTCTCAGGTTCAAAACATGAACCATAATGGTGTTGCTTGCCGAAGGAAGATATTTTTCACCCCACACATCTTCATAAAGATCTCTGTTCCTGACGATATCTCCCTTATGATCCATAAAGTACTGTAAAATGTCGAATTCTTTATCGGTTAAGTTGATCCTCTCATCGCCTTTATGAACCAGCCTTTTCTTAGTATCAACAACCACATTATCCGAAAGTTTCTTTATGTTTCCTTCTTCTTTGCTCTGTGGTTCATTGTACTGTTTGCGCCTGCGAATTAAAGATTTTACTTTCAAAACCAGTTCCGTACGGGAAAAAGGTTTAACTAAGAAGTCATCTCCGCCGTTGCTATATGCCTCAATCATATCATTATCTTGAGATTTCGCTGTAAGAAATAAGATAGGAATCTGTGACTTTTCTCTTACTCTGCTGCAGACTTCTATGCCATTCATACCGGGCATCATTATATCCAAAATAATCAGGTCGAAATTATTCTTGCTATCAAAGAGTTTTTTTATTGCCGCCCTGCCATTTTCGGCTTCTTCGATTTCATAATTTTCACTGCTCAAAAGAACGGAAAGAACTTCTCTTATATCCGGATTATCATCGACTATTAAAATTCTATCTAAAGCCATTTTCATACCTCAATTCTATCTTTTCTTTATTCTATACTGAAAATAGTCACTTTCACAACAATATCATGCAGAATTAAGAATAATTAAGAATTTCAATCTCTAAATTTGCTTGATCCATGTAAAGCAAATACACGGACACAAAACCGGTGATAATCTCACAAATCATCCAATAAAATCCGTGTATCTCTGTATATTCAATATTTAATAATTTTTTATTCTTTTCTCCGTTTTATCCCGATTCTTTTGCCCTAAATAAAATCAAAATTCTCCAAAGTGTAAAGGTAATAGTCAACGATTTCTTTAATTTCACTTTCGTCCTTCGCACTTACTTCATCATAGACTCCCACCGTTCCAAATCCAAACTTTTGAGCTGTTTTAACAGCGTAAAGTCCATCCTCAAATACCCATGTATTCCTAATTTTCGTTCCCATCTTCTCCGTAGCAATAAAAAACATATCCGGCTCTTCCTTGCTCTTTCCTACCTCTGATGCCGTGTAGATTCCCAGAAAATAATCTAAAATTCCCAATCTCTTAAATGCACTCTCAATAAAAGGTCTATGTGTAGATGTAGCTACGGTCATGGGAATACCCTTTGCCTTCGCAATATCCAAAAGGGTCTTCGCTCCGGGTTTAAATCCGGCTTCTTCCTGATATGCATGGGCAACCTGTTCATCTATCCCATCTGCCACTTCTTTTACCGTCATATCAAGTCCATACTCCTTTATAAGATATTCTGCCCCCGCCTCCACGGTTTCTGAAAAAAGCTTATCTCCCAAGCCTTCTTCAGCTTCAATGCCCAGCGTTGCCAAAAATCTCGCTCCTGCATCATGCCAAACAGGCATAGTATCTAACAGTGTTCCATCAACATCAAAAATAATTCCTTCTACTTTTCTGCCAAAGTGTTCCATTCTACCTGCTTTCTATCCTTTATTACTCTATAATCCTTGTGATTTCATGTCTTTGAATAAGTTTTATATGCCCTTCCGCTTTCCAAATCAATCCACCGGAAATCCCCTTTTTCTGTAATCATATAACTGTGGCAGCTCTCTTCTTTTGGAATTGAAACAGATCCCGGATTCATATAAATGTACTTCTCATGCTCTATGCACTCCGGAATGTGAGTGTGCCCGTTGAGTAAGATGGTTCCTTCAGCCATTGGCGGCAAATTACCTTGATGATAAACATGTCCATGTGTAGCAAAGAGCGTATTTCCGTTAATTTCCAGCAAAGCATAATCTGCGAGAACCGGAAAATCCAAAACCATCTGGTCCACCTCCGCCTCGCAATTTCCCCGTACAGCCAAAATTCTGTCTGCAAGGGAATTAAGCATGTAAATAACAGCTTTGGGGTCGTATTCCTCAGGCAAATCATTTCTGGGACCATGGTAAAGCAAATCTCCTAAAAGTAACAGTTTATCAGCACCGGACTTCTCAAAAGCCTTAACCATAAGCCGGCAATAATACTCACTTCCATGTATATCAGATGCTATCATCAATTTCATACAATACCTCAACTTTTCTGTCTGTCGTTTTTCTGCTAAGCTTCAGCATCTCTTCTCTACTAATAATCTTTCCACTCTTACTCTTACAGATTATAACACAATGTATAACACAATGAAACTGCCGCTTTAATAGGAAAGACAAGGTGAAAATAAGGCGTATTCTAAGGTAACATATCAAAAAACCATAAAAAAGCACCCATGAGATAAACTCCTGAGTGCTTCAATATGTCGGTATAACTTACGCTTAACGTTTTGAGAACTGGGATGCTTTACGAGCTTTCTTAAGACCGTATTTCTTTCTTTCCTTCATTCTCGGGTCCCTCGTCAGGAAACCTGCAAGTTTAAGAGCTTTCTTATAGCCCTCTGTTTCTGTTGCAACAAGTGCTCTTGAAATTCCGTGTCTCAGTGCACCCGCCTGTCCTGTAAGTCCGCCACCGTGAACCAAAGCAATTACGTCATACTGACCTTCAGCTCCGACCACTGTAAGAGGTCTCATAACCTCCCGTCTCAGTAGATCTGCCGGGAAATAATCGTTAAGTTCCTTTTTATTGATAATTACTTTTCCGGTACCAGGGAGCAGCCTGACTCTAGCAACGGAAGATTTTCTTCTACCTGTACCACGATACTGTGTAGCCATGTTCTATTCCTCCCTTTCCTTAAAATTCCAATGCTTCAGGTTTCTGTGCAGCGTGCTTGTGCTCAGGACCTGTATAAACGTGCAACTTCTTGAACATCTGTCTGCCCAGCTTTCCATCAGGAAGCATTCCCTTCACTGCGTGACGAACGATTTCCTCCGGCTTCTTTGCCAGCAATTCTTCAAATGTTACTTCTTTTCTTCCACCCGGAAATCCCGAATAAGAAACATAAGTCTTTTCTTTTCTCTTCTTTCCCGTTACGCTGACCTTTTCGGCATTGACAACAATTACATTATCTCCGCAGTCAACATGTGGCGTGTAAGTCGGTTTGTTTTTTCCTCTTAGGACTGTGGCAATTTCTGAAGCCATCCTTCCTAGGGTTTTGCCTTCTGCATCTACAACATACCATTTACGCTGTACTTCTGCAGGTTTTGCAACATAAGATTTCATTTTCTTTCCTTTCTACCTACTGGGAATTCTCCGCTTGTAAACAGTTTTTTGACTTGTAAACTCACAGCGAATTCTTTTTCGGTTCTGCCTACTGAGATTGTCTTGTCTGAAGTTTCAATCCTGGTCGGCATCACTAAAATAATTTTTAGCTCGTTAGGCTACCGGTCGAACCTGCCCACGAAAAAACCTTGCACCGCTTAACAGTGCAAGGTTTATTATACTCTCTTATGCCTGCAAATGCAAGCTATTTATTCCTCTGAACGGCTTCGTAAATTTTAATGGAAGGATTTTTTTCTTTCCCCAGCTTCAAAATATTCTCCATATCATCCTCAGTAAAAAGAAATTTCCTGGTTCTATCGTCCTTCGTAAAGTAGATTCTCCAAAGATCAGGCGTATTTTCATCCTTCTGCCAAGTTAGAGAAAACATATCTTTCCAGCCCCAAAGTTCTTGGTGCTTGGCAATTCTCATATCGTAGTGAACGAGAAGCCCGTCAGAAGATACTGTCACCGTTTTCCTCAATAATGCACTCAGCACCAGAAGTGTTCCAAATATAACTGCTACAATATTGAACTTGATATATCCCGTCAGACCCGTTCCCAGAAATACCAGGAGCAGACCCACGATAACAGTTCCTATCTTTACCTCTTTCTTGTGAGTATCTAAATTAAGTGCTTTATATTCCATCAAAATTCCTTATGCACTAATCTGAGGTGCTTTCCCTTCAGCTCTTAGGCGTTCAAGATTTGCAACTGCAATTTTGTGAGCTTCTTCAGGACAACCTGCAGGCTTCCCTGCCTTTGTTCTTCCTAAAAGATTAGTGTATGAACCGTCTGCCCAGAAAATATTTCTTCCCATGAATGCTGTAATTGCAGCGTAAATAGGGTTAACCAGATTTACAAATGCAAATGGGAAATATGTAAATGGGTGAATTCCAAGTGTTGCATACTGATAAGCACCACAACCTGTCCATGGGAACATAACTGCCCAAAGAGTACCTGCATCCTCCAACGTACGAGACATCATATTGCGTCCAAGCCCCATCTCATCGTACTTGTCAACATATAGCGGTGCCGGAACTCCAATTCCCAGGAACTGATCTCCCATTGCCGCATCGCAGAAAAGAGATGTAAGCAATGTTGCAAGAACCAAACTTCCTACATTGTGTAGTTTATTTTTCAGCTTCCCAAATAATGCTTCGACACATCCGCAGCGTTCTAAAGCTCCGCCGTAGGCAACTGCAAGAAGAATCAGGTTAATCGTCCACATCTGGTGATCCATACCACCCTTTTTCAAGATGCCGTCCAGGTACTGATTTCCTGTTTCAAAGCTTGGTCCATAGTGCAGCATAGCGAATATGTCGGTAAGACCCAAACCTTTTTGAAAAATTACAGCAAACACAACCCCTGTAAATACGGAAACTGCAATTCCTACAAGCCCCGGCAGCTTCATAACGCAGGCAACTATAACCACCAGAATAGGCAGCATAACCAACGGATTCGTATTGAAAGTCTTTGCAATTGTATTTCTCATTTCCGCGGCAATACTTGCATCATATGAACTTGGGTCAACATTGATACCGATTATAGTATATATAACCATTGCAATCAGAAAGGTTGGACCGGTTGTTGATGTCATTGCGATTACATGGTCAAATAAACCGGTTTCTGAAACTGCTGCTGCCAGGTTTGTTGTATCTGACAAAGGTGAGAACTTATCTCCTACATATGCACCTGAAATAATCATACCCGCAGTAATTGCCGGTGAAATTCCAAGACCTTGTCCGATAGCCAAAAATGCTATACCTACCGTTGCCGTTGTAGTCCAAGAAGAACCACAGGCAAGACCTACGATTGCACAAAGTACACAACCAACAGGCAGAAACAGTTTAGGTGTTAGAATGTCCAAACCGTAGTAAATCAATGTCGGAATAGTACCGGATATCATAAATGATGATACCAGAAGACCCACCGTACATAAAATCAAAATAGCTTCCATTGTAGCATTCAGCCTCTCAAGCATTCCTGCCAGCATATCGCTGAAGCTATGTCCGTGGAGATACCCGACTATACACGCTACAACAATAGCAATTATAAGCGGCATGTGTGCATCATGATAGTCCTTTTTCCCAACTAAACCGTATAGCATAAGCCCCATCATCACAATGACAGGAATCAGAGCTACGAAAAAATTAGGTATTTTTACTTGTCTTTTCTCCATCGCTTCCTCCTAACTCATGATAAAAGTAAATAATTTCGATAGACTATACTCTAACACATCATCACGCTAAAGTCAAACTCTTTCACCTATTTATCACCTGAATTCTCATAAAATCATCTCATAATTATTTTCTTAATAAAAAACCTAGAACACTTAGTTGCTCTAGGCGGATTTTCAAGCTGACCTGGTTTTTGCCCCCACACCTGCCTTTACCGAGATTTCCCCGAGGACTTACTTCTAGAGTGCGCCATGATAGTCGCAGCGATACGCTTACGGTTTACGTGGATCCTTTTGCCCGCACCTGGCTTGGATTTTCAACCACAGACCTTGAAAACTTGTCTGTATTATATCAATAAGGGATTCTTTTATCAATAGTAATTATAATTGTGTGATCATAATCGAATGAGAATTTTCAAAAAAAATTATTTCTTTTAGAACAAGATTACACCGGCTATCTGCTAAAACTATTTTCTCTAAAATTGCTTCCACGCAGAAATATGTAGCAGCCGAAGCAAGCAGTCAATCATTCCCAAGCTCACCCAATATTTTCTCAGCCTCCTTTTCCACTTCTACAGCCTTTTCAAAGGCATCGAAAAGATCTGTACCCACTGCTACCATTCCGTGGTGAGCCATGATTGCTCCCTCTGAATCATCCAAAGCATCTGCAACATTATTCGCAAGCTGCCTGCTCCCCGCCGGTGCATAGTCCGAGACATTTATTTTTCCGTCCGGAAATCCCTTTTCAGCCGCAGCAAATACACAGGCATACTTTGAGTGGGTATGAATTATCGCATTGACATCCTTCCTCCGTCGATAGATTTCTGTATGCAACACGCTCTCAGATGTTGCTTTTACACCCTCCGAAGATTCCCTTGTCATAAGGCTTCTATCCGTCAGAATATTTACAAGTACCATATCCTCTGCACGAAGTTTATCATAACTTATTCCCGACGGAGTACATAGCATAAGGTCTCCGCACACTCTGACAGACAGATTCCCCCATGTCCCTTGAACCAAACTTTTTTTCTGTAATTTCAACCCCAACTCAACTAAGTTATTCCGTTCCTGAATAAAATTCTCCTCAATAAAGCATCCATAGCTCTGCCTTTTCGAAGTTTTCTCATTCATATGCTCTGAGGATTTATGACTTATCTGCCTTGAAACTCCATCTTTCATTTTCTCCGAAGTTTCACGATTTTCCCATTGGTTTAAAGCTGCCCTCTTATGAGATGATAAAAACTTATTTTCAATACTCTGTTCTCTCTCATACAAAGATTCCATTTTAGAGTATGAATTTAAATATTTTTCACGCATAAATTTACAATTTGAAGAAGAAATCGCCTTTGTTCCTCCGATGACATCAGCCCTTAATTCCACCTCAACCGCCTTTTTTAAAACTTCTGCACAGATTTCTGCTTCACCGAAATTTCTGCCTCGAACTAAAGCAAATTTTCTGCTTTTATCTTTATTTCTTTCAACGCAAAAAACTGCACCAACTACCTCCGGTGCAGATTGTATTTTCAGTACTTGTAATTTCATTTCCGAAGTTGTCACGGAAAGAATCTCTACCGGGCTTCCTACAATTTGAGCCACATCATCTAAAGATGCCTCCAGCTTCTGACCCCTTTCAACAAATGTGTCAATGTATTCGTTCTCTACCACAAGTACACAATTATTTCCTTTTGCATTATCTAAAAAACCTGTACCCATAGTAAACTCTGCTTTACTTCAATAAAAACTATAATGTTAATTCACAGTTTTACATCTCAAAGAGCGGAGTAACATACTCTCTAAACTCTCTCTTCATTTTTCTCGCATTCATAGGTTCTTCGGCAATCAGGTAGTGATTGATCAGACCATAATATAGCCCCATTATAACCACAGTTTTGCGTTCTTTCTTCTCCGGCAAATCATCCTCAAGATTGTTATAAACAAACTCTTCGATTTTGCGTAGTACCAATCTTTGATTACTGTTTATTATATTGATTGAAATCATCTTAGTTGCCAGTATAGGACTTTCGGCACTATCTTCTATTATTTTTCCGAAAACATCTACAATCAATTCATTCCCCTCACTTCTGGAGGTTTCAGCAAAATCCAAAATACTATTTATTTCCTCATTCATCAATGCCAAAAGCAGCTCGCTGATGCTACTGAAATAATTAAAAATCGTGGTTCTGCACATATCTGCTCTCTCAGCAACATCATTGAAAGTTACATGTTTCAGTCCCTTTTCTTCAAACAGCTCCCCTGCAGCTTTGAGAATCAACATTCTACTCCTTGCGCGTTTTCCTCTTCCTTCAGGCATAAAGTTTCCTTCCTTTCATCCCTTCTCAAAGTATTTTTTAATACACCAAATTTTGTCACACTTTCTAGTCTTTTTATAAATCCGCCAAGTCCTACATGCTTTTATAGGCTCCGGCGTACAAAATCATTTTATTACAACTTTGATAAACTTTTTCTTACCTTTTTGTACAAGAATCTCACCTGCCTCAAATAAATCTTCGGTAATCTTCGCTCTAGGGTCAGTTACCTTCTCTCCATTGACCGACAATCCTCCCTGTTCAACAGTCCTTCTTGCATCCCCGTTAGACGATGCAAGTCCAAGTTCCTTGAGTAAATTTAAAACGCCTTTCCCTTCTCCTGCAAAATCACTCACTGCAAATTCCTTTGTAGGAATGTTTTCTCTGGAAGAACCACCGGCAAAGGCAGCTCTTGCACCCTCTTGTGCCTTTACAGCCTCTTCTTCTCCGTGAACCAGCTTTGTAACTTCAAATGCCAGAATTTCCTTTGCTTTGTTAATCTCAGCACCTTCGAGAGAAGATAAAGAATACACCTCCTCCATAGGCAAGAAAGTAAGCATTCTCAGGCATTTTTCAACATCCTTATCTCCGACATTTCGCCAGTACTGATAAAATTCAAAAGGAGAGGTTCTCTCAGGTGAAAGCCAAAGTGCTCCTTTTGCAGTTTTACCCATCTTGTTTCCTTCACTATTTGTAAGAAGAGCAAAAGTCATACCGTAGACTTCTTTTCCATACATCTTTCTTGTTAATTCAACTCCTCCGATGATATTTGACCACTGATCATTTCCACCGAACTGCATTTTAACATCAAAGTCTCTCGCCATTACGCTGAAGTCATACGACTGCATAAGCATATAATTGAATTCAAAGAATGAAAGACCCGTATCCCTTGCCATACGCTGTTTGAATGCTTCAGCTCTGAGCATCTGATTGACATTGAAATGAGTTCCTACGGTACGAACAAATTCAATGTAGTTAAGAGGACGAAGCCATTCTGCATTGTTAACGCTGATTGCTTTGCCCGGTTCAGGGATTTTATTTGCTCTGCCCGGCTCGAAAACGCCTTTATTTCCTTCATACTTCCACTCTTCATCAAATTCCAGGAATCTGTCAAAAAGTTTCTTAAACTTACGGCAGTTTTCATCTATGACATCAACATTCATCAGCTTTCGCATATCGGTTCTTCCTGATGGATCTCCAACCATGCCTGTTCCGCCGCCAAGCAAAACCACAGGCGTGTGACCGTACTTCTGCATATACATCATTATGATTACCTGCATAAAATGCCCAACATGCAGACAATCCGCCGTAGGGTCAAAGCCTATATAAAACTTTATTTTTTCCTCAGAAAGTAACTTTCGCACCTTTTCTTCATCGGTGGTCTGTTCAATAAAACCACGCTCTTTTAGAACATCAAAAACATTATCATGTTTACTGACATTATCAGGGATGAAATTTTTCATCAATATAACTCCTCTTCAAATTCCAACTTGACTATCTCTTGAATCTTTTTGTAAAAGCACTTTGTAGAATCAGGTTTTCCAATTGTTTTTTCGTAAAATTTATCGACCTTGCAATTTTCGTATTTTCATTCCGAAAAATCTGCGAGTCTTTTTTCATTCTATCATTATTTATGAAAACTATTTTGTTCCGTACAGTCTATCGCCTGCATCGCCAAGACCCGGAACGATATAGGCATTTTCATTCAGGCAGTCATCCTTTGCTGCAATGAAAATATCAATATCGGGATGAGCTTTCTGAAGTGCTTCAATGCCCTCGGGAGAAGCAATCAAACACATGAAAGTGATGTTTTTCACCCCGTATTCTTTCAACATCTGAATGGCTGCAATAGCACTTCCACCTGTGGCAAGCATAGGATCAACCACAAAGCTCTGCCTTTTTTCTATATCTGTAGGAAGTTTACAATAATATTCAACGGGTTTATGTGTCTCCGGATCACGATAAAGACCAATATGCCCCACCTTTGCATTTGGGACAAGTTTAAGCATTCCGTCAACAAAACCAAGTCCTGCTCTCAAAATAGGAATAATCGCCAGATCTTCACCCTTGAGCATATTAACCTTCGCCTTACAGATTGGAGTTTCAATCTCAACCTCCTCCAAAGGAAGATTCCTTGTTGCTTCAAATCCCATTAAAAGGGCAACCTCTGTTGCCAATTCACGAAATTCTTTTACGCTTGTCTCCTTTTTTCTCATGAGAGAAACCTTATGCTGAATTAACGGATGATCAAATACAAATATTTTTCCCATTTTTCTGCTCCCATTTCATATCTTAGTTATCAAATTTTTATTTACTCCATACATTCTTACATACTGCGAATTATTTACTTATGTGCTGAAAATCAAATGGAATCCAGCATATCCACTCTTCTGCTGTGCCTGCCGCCTTCAAACTCGGTATCAAGCCACGCATCGGTAATTCTTATTGCATCTTCCACACTCGTAATTCTGCCACCCATAGCAAGCATATTGGCATTATTGTGTTTACGAGAAAGCTCTGCCATCTCAACTGAAGTACACAGTCCACACCTAATACCCCGTATCCTGTTTGCGGCGATGGAAATTCCTATTCCTGTACCGCAAATCACAATACCTCTATCTGCCTTTCCGCTTGCCACAGCCTGAGCACAAGCCTTTCCAAACTCAGGATAATCCACAGATTCTTCTGAATCTGTCCCAAGATCTGCAATCTTAATCCCTCGCTCAATTAAATGCTCTCTTATCCTCTGTTTTAGGGCAAAGCCCCCATGATCACCGGCTATTGCTACAATCATCGTCACTCACCTCTACTTTTCTGACATTAAAACCCGCCGATTTAAGCATCCTGTTCATCACAGAAAATCCAATGCCTTTTTCCGGCAATGCTGCTGCTAATATAATATCATATCCGTCTTTGTCTGCCTGTCTCAGCTGAGCGAAAAAATCATGTGCCGCCATTTCTTCATTTCCCTCATAGGAAATTATACAAACCTGTTGACCCAAACTTTCTCTCTCTCTTTTCTCAAGATCCATTGCATCCAAAACTTCATTCTGCTCTCCCTGAAAAATAATCATTTCTGCTGAAGGAGCGTAGTGTTTATACTTCATTCCGGGAGCTTTCGGATGGAAATCCCACTCTTCTCTTGGATCTTTGTTTAAGGTTTTATCCATTACAACTTGTTTTTTTAGCGCCCATTGAATGTTCTCCCTTGTAAAAAATCCCGGTCGTAAAATCATAGGATTTTCTTCAGTTAAATCTATAACCGTTGATTCAATTCCTATTTCACACTGTTTACTGCATATTACGGCATCTATACGGCCTTCCAAATCATCTATCACATGCTGATAGGTGGTCGGGCTCGGTTTTCCTGAAAGATTTGCACTGGGAGCTGCTATTATACAGCCACTTAGCTCAATCAGCTTTCTTGCCACTTCATTTGCCGGCATTCTTATGCCTACCGTTTCAAGGTTTCCTGTGGTCACATAAGGAACTTCTTCCTTTTTGGGAACTACCATTGTCATAGGTCCCGGCCAAAATTTTTCCATAAGGATTTTCATATCCTTCGTTATATTATCGGTCGCTCTATTCATATCTGAATTTGCAGCTATATGTACGATTGTAGGGTTGTCTGCCGGACGCCCCTTCGCCTTGTAAATTTTTCTCACTGCATCAGGATTCATGGCATCTGCCCCCAGACCATAAACCGTCTCCGTGGGAAAAGCCACAAGTCCACCTTCTGCAATTATCTTCGCTGCAATTTCAATATCTTCAATTTTATCTGTAAGTATCTTCGTTTCCATTAAAAATCATTCATCTTCTTTGCTTGATCATCGGTTGTAAGTGCATCTATGATTTCTTCGATTTCCCCATCTAAAATTGCTTCAAGTTTATATAGCGTCAGTCCGATTCTGTGATCGGTACATCTCCCCTGGGGGAAGTTGTATGTGCGAATTCTTTCACTTCTGTCCCCTGTGCCAATCTGGTCTTTTCTCTCTGCTGCAATCTTGTCCGCCTGCTCTCTCTGCATCTTGTCATAAATCCTTGCTTTGAGGACCTTCATTGCCTTTTCTCTGTTTTTAATCTGAGATTTTTCGTCCTGACATGTTACAACAAGCCCTGTAGGAAGATGTGTCAGTCGTACAGCAGAGTCCGTAGTATTTACACACTGCCCACCATTTCCGGACGCACGGTAAACATCTACTTTTACATCATTAGGGTCTATATGCACCTCGACATCATCAACCTCCGGCAAAACCGCAACTGTTGCGGCAGAAGTATGAATTCTTCCTGAAGTCTCTGTTTCCGGAACCCTCTGAACTCTGTGAACACCACTTTCATACTTGAGTCTGGAATAAGCACCTTTGCCCTTTATGAGAACTTCTGCCTCCTTAATTCCTCCGATACCCGTATCGTTTACATCCATAAGCTCCACCTTCCAATGACGGCGTTCTGCATATCTCATATACATACGCAAAAGATCCGCGCCAAAAAGTGCTGCTTCATCTCCCCCTGTTCCCGCACGAATTTCTAAAATTACATTTCGTTCATCATTAGGATCCTTAGGAATAAGGAGAACTCTTAACTCAGAAGAAATGGTTTCAATATTCTCTTCCTGCTCTGAAACCTCCAGTTTTGCCATGTCACGAAGCTCTTCGTCACTTTCATTTTCCACAAGTTCTTTAGCAAATTCAAGAGCTTCCCTTGCTTCTTTATATTCAATATATTTCTTTACAATTGGCTCCATCTCCCCCATTTCTTTCATGTGCTTCTGCCAAACACTCTGATTGGAAATTACATCGGGATCTGCAACAATTTCTGTCAGCTCATTGTATTTATCAACTACCGCATCTAATTTTTCAAACATCGATTTCTTTCTCTCCTTGCTATTCTCAACTATTGATTCTAGCACATTTTATTGATTATGTCACTATATATACTATACAAAAAAGGAGCCTTGCGGCTCCTGAAAGATATGATATTTTTATGCTATTTATTTTATGGAATCTAATTGCTCAACCAAATCTCCCGGCACATATACAGTCTTTCCTGATTTGTAGAGTCCATAACCTGCCAAGTCATCTACATATTCACCGTTCTTGAAGATTTGTCTTGATTTCAGCTGTAACTTAAAAATTCTATTTCCTTTTCTCAGTTCAAAGAAAGGTCTACTCTGAGGTACCGCAACTTTCTTAGTATACTTAACTTTCTTGGTATACTTAACTTTCACATACTTCTTGCCCTTTTTAACCTTCTTATACTTAGTTACTTTCTTGGTGAAAGTTTTCTTCTTATAAACTTTAAGCTCTTTTAATTTAAAGTGCCCTTCCTCTGCCGCTTCCTTCAGTGTAATAGGCTTGACAAAGTCTGCCTGCTTGCTGAGAATCTTATCGTTATCGTTGCTTGTTGCGATATATTTTAATGCTGCATTAAGTGCAATTGCATTATCAAGCTGCTCCTGTGCAGTTCTAATGCCCAGTTTCGTAACATATTTTCTGCCTGTTTTGGTGCCCTTCTTGTAAGCCTTTCTAACTTTAGCAAATTCTTTTTCCATTGCTCTCTGCTCAGCAGCTTCTTTTCCACTCCAGAAAGCCTTTGTGCCCGCACTTAGTTTTGCACGCTTTGCCTGTGCCAAGGTGGCATTATCCTTAAATATCCAATATGCACTTTTTGCATCATAAGCTGTTCCGTCTACATGGTACGCCTTGTGAGTATCTGTGATTCCGCTGAATGTCGGTACGAATACGGAATGTTCAGCATTACCCATACAAAGCCACTGTAAATTTGAAGAATCCTGAGGAAGGTCTACATAGTTCTGTATGATATGAACATCTGAAGATCTCACTGTTCCTATAGGTCTTCTTCTTGCATTTTCCGGTAAGTTCATATCATATTTTGTACCTTCGTACCTGTTCCTGAAGAGCTGCATAATTTCTAATACAGAAACCTTCTTATCAGGGGAATACAAGAACGGGTAAAAAGTTTCATCACTATAGTCTTTGTCACCCTTTACAGTTTCATTACTTGGTGCGAGTGTTTTTACTCCAATCCAGTTTCTCATGTTCGAGTATTCATGTCTCTTCGTACCTGACACTGATTTTGCTATATGATATTTACCGTTATCGTCTTTTACAGGATGTCCTGCTTCCTCGATTTTCTTGAATAAATCCCAGTCGCCCTTTGAGTAAATATAATCTCCGGATTTATCTGCAGGATCTACCCATTCAATCATGCACTGATTTCCGAAAACAGCAACCTTATCAGGAGGAAGTTTCATGGCACAATATGTGTGACCTCCGTAGTTCTCAAACACCCATGCTTCTTTTTTATCCATGAAAAATAATGTGTTCCATTCTTCAGAGCCATATTTATCATGCAGTTTACAACAAAGCTTCGCTGCTTCCCTTGCGGTTTTAACCTGGCCTGCAATAATACCTGCAAGTGTGGCTTCTCTAAGGGTTCCTTTTATTGTCGGATCCGCTTTCTCATAGGCTTCGGTTACTTCCGTCGATACTGTTCCTACTACTGCAACTCCGTACTCATTAGTACAAGTTGCAGGATATTCTCCGTCACCGGCATCGGATGCATCCGGCACATATGAATATTTATAAGTTACAGTTGGAAGAGGATATTTGAACCCGTTTGCAGAATCTCTATAAAAACGACCTGCTTTCTTAATTCTAGGTCTTACTTTAAACATCTTGTTGTAAGCACCTTGACCCTGATCCTCACTTCTGGCAATAATACTTGTTCCCTCTTTGCTCACATCTCTTCCCACATACATACCTGTACAAGCAAAGGCTCCTGCGGTAGTTGCAGCCAGTACAAGTGCAAGTACGGCTACAACAAGCTTCATTCTTCTCATTTTTAACTCCTCTCAAATCAGCATCATATCTTTTTGAATCGTTAAAATTATAACATATATAATTTTAAGAGGCTAGTTAAAAATTTAACTTTATTGCACTTTTTGAAATACAACCCTTTCTTTGTTTATTCCATCCAATGCATTGATGATAAATTTATTTCTGCATATATTCTCTCAATCCTTTTAAGACCGATGTACTCTCCGGAAAAGTTTTAAAGAGCATATTTAATCTGGTATGTTTGCCGGGATAATCATTATAATATTTGTAATAAGCATCAATATACTTGACGCCCCTGTTCCATTTAATTTCCTCAGTCTTCGGCAACACGGATTTTTTCAGTTTGTATTTATCTTTTATATATTTACTTAAAAATTTTGTAAATTTTCTTGCACCGTTGGCATTCAAATGTTCTCTATCCACAAAATCTTTATTTGAAGAAATACCTATCTCATTTCTAAGTGTTGTAAAATCTTTATATTCGCAACCGGAATCTTCTACTATCTCCTTAACTCTCAAATACCGCTGATACCGCTGTACTCCTTTCTTATCCGTAATTTTATGGGGAAATCTGACAAATAGAATATTTTTCACACCCATTTGTTTAGAAATTTTAATAAATTCTCTTAGGTATTTTTCTGCCAACGGATCCACGGATTCAGATTTTATGTTTATAGGAATTGAAATTTCTTTCTTTTGCGTGCGCCGACTTATCCTTGAAAAAATACCTTTCATGGATGAATACCCTCTTTTTTCCATTTTTGATAAGTCCGAACTCATATTGTCATAAAACTGTCCATGGAATTTTAAAAACGGCAAATGACGATCCAACTCATTTTCCTTACGAAACCGAGATAAATCCTTTAGCATTTGTCTCTTATTATCAGATTCAGGCATGCTATCCCGTAAAATGCTCATTGCCAATTCAGAATATAATTTATACTTTCCTCCACTTTTATTCTTTTTCTTTCCTATTTTTCCGATGTTTTTTGAATTAGGTTTAGGCGGATTTCCATATCCTGCACCGTTTACTTCAACCACAAGAACCTTTGGCTTTTGCTTTCTAAGTATTTCTTTGAGTTCATACTTCCAAAAAGTAACCGGATTATGCGCAAATGCATAAGGATAACTCGTAACCCCGGTATTACGATAAGCTTCATTTGCAAAATATCCGTAATATACCTCGCTTGAACCCATAACAACAACATCTAAAGTATTGGGTTTCTCCAAATAAAAACCTTTAAGCCTTAAATGATTGTGGGTTATCCTATTTGCAAAATATTCTTGAAGCGGGAAAAACAGTGCCACCAGTACTGCCACCAGTAAAATTATCCCAATTATCCTTTTTCTATATGTTCTATTCATACTTAATTACACCTAACTCTATAAACAATTCTAGAACTGCATATATACAAAGTCCGCCGGATCAGCACCTGTCCCATAAACTCCGAATATTGCAACCAACAGAATCTCTATAAAAATAACTATCCATTGTAGCACAGCACTGTGTGAATGAGTCAATTCCCCGGGAGATTCCGCATCTTTTCTCTCCTGCAAAATACTACAAACAAACAATATTATACTTGCAACAAACAGTATTATATGGTCTTGAATCTGTGGCAGCATTTTAGGAAGCTGCTGCATAGCCAGTGAAATATTCCAATCAAAAACAGACCTTGACATCATATCCACGGCAGATTTAAAATCCTTTGCTATGTCAAAATAGTATCCAACCAAAACAAGTATGAATGTTCGTATAATACGGAATAGTTTCCAAAAAAACGAAGTGTCCTTTACATGGAAAATTTCATTCATTCTTAAAAATACCGGTTTAAAAAGCATGGATAACATCAGGATAGCACCGTTCCAGACACCGAAAGCAACATACTTTGAATTTGCACCGTGCCAAAGTCCTACAAACATAAACACCACAAAAATCGCAAGTGCTGAAGGAAGTGTCTTCGCCAGATGCATCCTAACAGCAGAAGGCTTTTTCTCTCCCTTTTTAATCCTATTGCTCAGTTTCATAAAAGTATTGGACATAGCCAAACTATAAAAGACATACTTCTTCATCCATGCCCCTAAGCTTATGTGCCATCTCCTCCAATATTCTCCCAGCGACTGGGAAAAATACGGCCTTTTGAAGTTATCAATCATATCTATTCCGAGAATTTTGGCAATACCTCTGGAGATATCTATTCCTCCTGAAAAATCAGTATACAGCTGCAATGCGTATGTAAGTCCTACCAAAAATATTACAAGTCCGTTATATTGTGTATAATGATTGGTACATTTTTGGATGAAATAAATTGCTCTGTCTGCAATCACCAATTTTTTAAAAAGTCCCCAGAGAATCAACTGGCAACCCAGTTTAAACCTTATCCACTCCGGCTTATGTTCCTGTGTCAGCTGATTGCCAAGCTGCTCAAATTCACTGATAGGACCTTGAATAGTCTGTGGAAAAAATGAAACAAACAGGGCAAATTTGAAGAAATTTCTTTCTGCATCCACCAGCCCTCTGTATACATCGATCAAATAACCTGTAGCCTGAAAAGTGTAAAATGATATTCCCAAAGGTAAAAAAAGTTTTATAAAAGGTGTTTCGCCTTTTGAAAAACCTAACAGCTCAAAAAGCCCACCCACCATAAAATTATAGTATTTAAGAATAAAAAGAATACCGAAGTTCAGAATCAAAGCAATGGCAAGAATAAGCTGTTCTCTCTTTTTCCTCTCCTTTTTAAATGCTTTAATTTCACTGCGGCTCAGCTCGGTCTTTTTCTTCTTTGCCAAGTCCTTCGTACTGCGGGCATAATCTTCTATATGCTTTGCTGCAAAATATATCGAGGCAGTGGTACAAGCTATGTAAAACGCAAATCTGTAGCTGTTGTACATGTAAAAAATAAAGCTGGCTATAAGAAGCACTACCCACTGATATTTCTTTGACGGCATCAAATAATATACCAAAATTGTCAGTAAGGCAAACACCGCAAACATGAACGATGTATATGTCATATTTTTCTTCCTCTCTCACTTTGTGGTAACTTAAATATTGTCAGGAACATGATACTTATAGGTATCCACCCTACTTCTAACTTTTCTCAACTCATTTGTTTTATCTAAGATATATACAGACGGCATATCCCTGCTTAGAAGCAATGAAATCCCTTCATCCATCGAATATGCACCCGTTCTATGAAAAATGAGAACATCTCCACACTGTAAATCGATAAATTCAGCACTTCTTGCAATCACATCTGCCGTTGTACAAAGACTTCCGCACAGTGTCCATTTGTTACTGCCTTTTCCTGTTTCATCTTTGGAAAGATTCCTTTTCACATGGGTTATTTCAGGAATTTGCATTCCCTGAGTCTGTCCGTCATACTTTACCTGATGTATGCCTCCATCGAGAATAGCATAATGAACACCATTATTTATCTTTGTATCCATTACTTCTGTCACATAGTATCCACAAGGTGCGGCAAAAAATCTTCCCATCTCCACGGTGAGCTCTGCTTTTTTGGCAAGCTCCTGAATTTTAGGGGCAATTTCCTCAATTCTCGACTTTTCCTCCTGCAAGGCATCTTCTCTGAAATAGTCAACCGCAAGTCCTGTCCCATACTCTATTTTCTCTATTTTGTAATCTGTTTCCGACTCTACTTTGTCAATGTACGCCATAAATTTGTCGATTTCTTTAACTATTGCAGAGGGTCTTCTCTTTTGAGTTCCGGTAAAATAATGTATGCCGACTATTCTAAAACCTTCGTATTTATCTCTGTTTTTAATATATTCCAAAAGCTCCCGACCATCTATACCGAACTGGCTTTCTTCGGAAAGTCTTAGGAGCAAATCACATTTTATATTCATTTCAAGTGCACATGAATTAATGTATTCAACATGTCTTCTGCTCTCTGCGGTTATATTTCTCACGCCGTATTGCAGTGCAAGCCTAACCTCTTCCTCGGACTTGTTCACTCCGGAAAAAATAATCATCTCCGGAGGCACTCCAAGGCTTTTGCAGACATCCAGCTCACCGGGACTGCAAACTTCCACTTTAGAAAATGACTTCGGCATGACATTGAGAAGAAATGGATTTGCCTTAATGGAAAAGCAAAGGTCAACATTTTCTCCAAAAGTATTCTTGACCAAAGTCGCCCTGGCATCAAAATCATCCTCCGAGAAGATATACGCAGGGGAACAGATATCAGTACACAATTTATTTATATCTACAGCCATCAATCCTCCATAAGTTTTTCTACAAGTTTTGAAATTGCTTCAACAGAATTAAAATTCTCCGGAATCAAGTCAGCCGGTTTAATTGTGATGTCAAATTCCTCATCTAACTCCTGTACTAAAGAGATAATGTCAATAGAATCTAAAATCCCATCGCTAACCAATGCCTTTTCTTCTTTAAAATCAACATCCGGGCGCAAGTCCTCTAAAATTTCTAATACTTCATTCATAATATTACTCTCCTGATTTCATACATACTTCAATCTTTTGCAATTTGTATTCAAATTGTATTTATTCTATGTTATTTGAAATAACTTTTTAACTTCTGCATATCGACTTTACTGTTAGGAAGTCTCGGCATTTCCTCCAATTTCACAACTTTGCGTGGAACCATGAAAGGAGGCATCACTTTTCTGAAGTGCAAAATTACATCTCTGGATTCGGTTTCACCGATAATAAACATATAAAGCTGTTTCTTTTCGGAATTATATAGGACGCAGCATTCTTCAACACCTTCCAGTTTAAGTGCCGTCAATTCCAGTTCCGCAAGCTCAACTCTATGTCCCATGTGTTTTATCTGTCTGTCTTTTCTTCCTATAAAAGTCAAGTTTCCGTCAGCTTCCATTTTGCCTAAATCTCCTGTCCTGTAAATAAGTTCTCTGTAATTTTTATTGAGAGGATTCTGAATGAAAGACTCGTCAGTTCTTTCTGAATCTCCATAATATCCTAGAGCAAGGCAAGGTCCTGTAACACAGATTTCACCTTCTTTGCCAACGGCTGCGGCATTATTGTCTTCATCAAGCAACAAAACTCCGTAATGTTTATATGGCTTTCCTATAGACAATACAGTTTCTTCTGTTGCTTTTTCTTTTATCTCATAATAGGTGCAAGATGCTGTAGCTTCAGTGGGGCCATATTGGTTTATAAATCTGGCATTCGGCAAATTCTCCTGCCATATCTTGAGATATTTTCCGGGAAACACCGAGCCGGAAAATACTATCTTATCCAAGTATTGAGGTACAACCTCTTCAAAGGCACCCAGTTTTGCCGGAACTTCCATTCCCGCAGCACTCCAACATATAGTCGTTACCTTGTACTTATTCAAAGTATCAAAAAGCTGACCTCCCATAGCAAATTCATTTTTAGGAACGATTACGGTTTCCGCACCGGTAATAAGGGGTAAATAGATATCCCTTACTGCCGCAATATAATCAAGGGGTGATTGATTTGCCAATATATCATCCTCTTTTAGCTTCAATACCTCATTAAGTCCATCAAGATAGCACATGAGGGAATTATGTGATGTAATCACTCCCTTTGGAACACCGCTGGAGCCTGATGTAAATATGACATACAGAGGAGAATATTCCGTCAGATTATTCCTTGCAGACTCTAATAAGTCCTCATCTATTTCTGTGTCTAAAATTTCTTCTATAGCAACGATCTTTCCTTTATAGTCTAGGGAGTTGGCAAGTTCAAGATTTTCTTCAGATACCAGCATTACCTGAGAATTTATAACTCCAAGAATCTGATTCAGTCTGGCAACAGGCATTGTCGAATCCATCGGAGCATAAAAGCAGCCTGCCTGAACGGCTCCCATATAGCAAACAGGCGTTATAATATCTCTTCCCGTCAAAACTGATACCGGATTCCCCGGTGACAGTTCCCTCGCTATCCATGAGCCCACAGCCTGTGTACTCTTTTGCAGCTCTCCAAAAGTAATACTCTCATCGCCGTTTCGATATACTACTTTATCAGAATAGTTTTTACTTGCTCTCTCAAGCATCATTAAAATAGATGTGTCCATAAACTCCTCTTAATTCCTAATTTCCGTTTATTGTAAAACTACATCTTTCAGTTTACTTATTTTCAAAGAGTATGTCAATTCGTTTTGATAGATTTATACTATAAGTTCACAAACTTTACATACTTTCCTGCATCTGCAAAGCACTTTCTTCCATATTTTTGAGGTATTTCAGTTGACTTTCCCCAAGACCTTATCGGCATTATTCCCTCATAATTTCCCTTGTCAATTATCTCCTGCAAAACACAAAAATATCGCCCACCTTATGGCAGGCGACATGGTCTCTCTTCTGAATATACAGCAAAGTTCCCTCGAAAAGCTCCAAAGATTTAGTCCATGTTGTATCTCTGCTTGAACTTTTCAACTCGTCCGCCACGGTTGACGAACTTCTGCTGACCTGTAAAGAACGGATGACATGCTGAGCAAATATCAAGCCTCAGTTCAGGCTTGGTAGATCTCGTAACAAAAGAATTTCCGCATGCGCAAGTTACTTTACATTCCGTGTATTCAGGATGGATTCCTTCCTTCATGCTTGTACCTCTTTCTTTCCTGCTCAGGTATTCACCCTTGCATATAGTCTACACGAATTTCCATGTAGCTTGTTCATAATATCATATAAATAATAATTTAGTCAATTCTTTTTACAAATATTACTGTTAAAATACGATAAATTCATATTCTTTTTGCAAATATAATTCTGTCTTTTCCTGCAAGATCTTGAATACTGCGACTTTCCTCATAGTTTCCGTTATTTTTTATAAGGGAAATCAGCGCTTCTTTCTGATTGTAACCGATCTCCATAATTAAAATCCCATTCGGGTTTAAGAATTTTGGGGCTTCTGCAACAATTTTTCTATATAAATCCAGTCCGTCATCACCTCCATCCAGTGCCAAGATAGGTTCATGATATAAAACTTCTTCCTGAAGATGGGGAATAACGCGGCTCTCTATATACGGAGGATTTGAAAGTATCATATCAAAGGTTGTTCTCTTCTCTGCAACAGCTTCAAAGAGATTTCCCTGAGCAAATTCAACCTCAACGCCAATACTAGCTGCATTTAATTTTGCAACCTCCAGCGCTTTTTCGCTTATATCGGTGCATGTCACTTCAATTTTTTCACAGTCTGCAAGTTTGGCTACAGAAATTCCGATGGCACCGCTTCCGGTACATAAATCCAAAACGAAAAATCTTTCTTTTTTTACAGATTTTTTCCCTTGTTGTAATGAGTTGATTTCTGAAATTGCCATTTCTACAAGAAGCTCCGTTTCAGGACGGGGAATAAGAACATCGGAACTCACCTTAAAGTCTAATCCCATAAAATTTTGTCTGCCCGTAATATGCTGTAATGGAATATGCTTTGTCCTTTTCCCTATGAGTTCAAAGAATCTTGATTGTACATTTTCTGAAACTTCATCCTTTCCTCGAAGAAAAATCTCGCTGCGGTTTATATTCGCAATATAGCAGTAAAGAAGTTCGCTGTCTACCTTGGGATTCATTATTTCAGCCCGGGCTAAAAGTCTTTCACCTTCTTTCAACAAATCAATCACTTTAATCATTCATTTTTTCCTATTTTGCTTCGCTAATTTTGATTTCTTCCGTTAAATTCATATCTTCGTCAATGATACCCTCTATACATGGTGCCTCCGGATCCACCATAACCGCCTTAAGAGATGCGATTGCAACCTCAAGCTGCTTCTCATCAGGTTCATTGGTGGTGATTTTCTGTAAATACAGCCCCGGCAGGCTTAAGATTCTAACCACTATATTGTCGCTTCTGCCTGCCCACTTTAAAAGCTCATAAGAGGTCCCTGCAACCACCGGAATAAGTATAATTCTCGATACCAATCTCCACAAAAGGTTTGGCCACCCTAAAAGAGAAAACAATATCAGACTTATTATCATCACAAACATCAAAAAACTCGTTCCGCATCTGGGATGCAGCGTATAGAAGGTCTGAGCGTTTTCCGGCGTCAGTTCCAGATTATTTTCAAAACAATGTATCGTCTTGTGTTCCGCACCATGGTACTGAAAAACTCTTTTGATGTCCTCCATTTTGGATATAGCTGACAGATAAAGTAAAAACATTACTATTCTTAAAATACCCTCTGTTAAATTCAATAAAATCGGGCTTGAAACATATGCCTTAATCCAGCCTACTGCCGCAGTCGGAAGCAGGACAAATATTCCAACGGAAAAAACTAATGCAAATATTACAGAAGCTGCCAGCATCAAACTCCATAGTTTTTGGGAACCCAGTTTTTCAGACAGCAGGCTTTCGATTTTTCCCATTTTTTCACTTTCTCCATCTGCCTTATCATCTTTTAGTTTTCTGTCATAATATTCAAGAACATCTGCAGAATAGGTCAAGGTTTTCGTCCCTTCGACAAGGGATGTGATGAAGGAAAAGACTCCCCTTACAATCGGAACTTTCATCCATTTGCTTGCATTTCCATTTTTCCGGGTTTTGATATGAATTCGACCATCAGGAATCCTCACGGCAATAGCTGTCCTCTCCATCCCTCTCATCATAACACCTTCCAGAATTGCCTGCCCGCCCACCGGCGTAGGGCAAGCATCTTTAAGAAAAATTTTGCTCATGTCCATATAAATTACCTACTTGTTATTTTTGAAAAATCCTTTTTATGATTTCGATGAAGTCCTTATTGGTCTTTGTATGGGATAGATTATCAATAATCTCCTCCCCCGCATCCTGAATATTTTGACCCGAAAGCGCTCTGCGCATTATAAGAACAGCCTCCATCTCATCTTGAGTCATTAGAAGTTCTTCTCTTCTAGTCCCGGATTTTGGCAAATCAAGGGCAGGGAAAATTCTCTTTTCCTGAAGCTTCCTGTCAAGGTGCAGTTCCATATTTCCCGTTCCCTTGAATTCCTCAAAAATTACATCATCCATTCTGCTTCCCGTATCCACAAGGGCTGTTGCCAAAATAGTCACACTGCCGCCTTCTTCAAGATTTCTGGCTGCGCCGAAAAATTGCTTGGGTTTATACAGTGCTCCCGGATCCAGTCCTCCGGACAGGCTCCTTCCCGATGCCGGAATCACAAGGTTATATGCTCTAGCAAGTCTTGTTAGGCTGTCCAGTAAAATTACAACATCCTTGCCGTGTTCTGCAAGTCTTCTGGCCCTTTCCAGTACCATCTCTGCAACCTTTGCATGGTGTTGGGGCTGCTCATCGAAGGTGGAAAAAATAACTTTTCCTCTGGAAAGAGACCTTTTCATATCTGTCACTTCCTCAGGTCTTTCATCTACAAGCAACACTATTAGCTCTACTTCGGGGTGTTTCTTTTCTATGCTATGTGCGATATTTTTAAGAAGGGTGGTCTTTCCTGCCTTTGGCGGTGCTACAATTATCCCACGCTGTCCTTTACCTATAGGTGCAATTAAATCAATAAGCCTCGTGGATAATTCAACGGAGCTGTCTTCAAGAGTCAGCCTTTCTCTGGGATAAATCGGTGTCAAATCACTGAAATTAGGTCTTCTTATAGCTGCCCCCGGCTCTTCTCCGTTGACCGTTTCTACAAAAAGCAGGGCGCCAAAACGCTCTCCCTCGTTAGGCAGCCTTGAAATCCCCTGTATTTCATCACCTGTTTTAAGATTAAATCTTCTGATCTGTACCGGCGATACATAAATATCCTTATCACTGGTAAGAAAGTTGTCAAATCTCAGAAACCCAAAGCCTCCATCGGCAATCTCCAAAATTCCCGTAACCCTGGGTCTGTTCTGACCTTGCCCCTTTTTTTCAGCCCTTTCTTCTATTTCGGCATCTTCTTTCCCTTGACTCTCTGTATCTTCACTATCTTCCACTTTATCTCTCTGAGTGATAACTTCTACTTTTTCAATAGTTTCTTCAGCTATATCATCGTTTTCAGCTGCAAATTCCACGACTTTATGAGGTCTGTCCTCAATTTTAACGTCGCTAACTTCCTTTTTTTTTGCCATAAACTCCTCTTTTTCATAATAAAAAATACGCTTTAACAGCTTATCTGCCATATCCATTTGTCATAAAATCATCTTGGAAAATGGGAACTTACAAATATTGTCCGGTATCCCAAAAGAATATTACACCCATATTTTACTACTGTCAGTGATAAAGTCAATAGCTCAGACCTTTTTGTCGAAACTGTTTGCAGCTTCTTGAACAAAAAAGGGCTTCATTAGCATCGTTTAACTAAAAAAGGGTACAGCAGTCAAACTGCTACACCCAAAAATTTAATTTTTTAAATTTAAGACAAAAGATTTACACATTCATCTACTCATGTTTTTTTCTGCGTCTGATTCCGACTGCCAGCATCAATGCCATAAGCAGTGTTGCCGCTATGCTGATTCCGCCATACAGTCCCGGATTCAAATCATCACCTGTCTTAACTTTTCTAATTTTCTTCTTGTTTTGAACTTTCGCTTTCACATAAGTATTTGTGATTGTGTTTCCGGACTGAGTCACCTTGTAAGTATTACCATTAATCTTAACCTTATTATCCTTTACATTCGGTTCCTCTACACTGTATACATACTCATAGCCCTCTGTGTCATGTTTTGCAAGATTTTTCCACTTGTATGTAAACTTCGGATCAGTTCCTTTTTTCTCTACAGATGCATGAACAACCTCTTCTTTGCTGCCCGGTTTTTTTGATTTTCTCTTCAATGTCAAATCTATCGCTCTATGGTCTTTTTTAGGACCACCCTTCCAGATCTTAGCTGCTTCAACATCTACTACTGTTCCTGCTCCGCCCTTGGTATTGGTTACTTCTACAGTCTTTTCCTTATCGGTTGACTTAAGAGTTACTTTTCCGTCCGG
>AZKM01000009.1 GCA_000510425.1 Eubacterium nodatum ATCC 33099
ATATAATTTTCGGGGGTCGGCAAAATTCCACGGTTTACCTTATTTTCTTGTCCTATTTAAGTAAAGTTCTGTTTCTGTAAAGGAAAGGCAATTACATCATGCCGCCCATTCCTCCCATGCCTCCGCCCGGCATTGCCGGTGCAGCAGGTTCATCTTCCTTAATATCAACAATACCCACTTCTGTTGTGAGCAGCATTGATGATGCCGATGAAGCATTCTGAATAGCTGATCTTGTAACCTTTGCAGGGTCAACGATTCCTGCCCCGATCATATCTACATACTCTTCTGTAGCAGCATTGAATCCATAACCTGTTTTCTGTTGCTTGACTTCAGCAACCACTACGCTTCCTTCATAACCGGCATTCTCGGCAATCTGACGAACAGGCTCCTCCAATGCTCTTTCAATAATCTTTCCGCCGGTTTTTTCATCACCTGCAAGATTTTCAACATATTCGGAAACTGCCGGAATTGCTGCACAAAGAGCAACTCCTCCCCCTGCAACGATACCTTCTTCTACTGCCGCTTTCGTTGCATTAAGAGCGTCCTCAATTCTAAGCTTTCTTTCCTTCAGCTCTGTTTCTGTTGCGGCACCAACCCTGATTACCGCAACTCCTCCGGAAAGTTTTGCAAGTCTTTCCTGAAGCTTTTCTCTGTCAAACTCCGATTCCGTTTCTTCAACCTGAAGTTTGATTGCCTTTATTCTCGATTCGATTTCCGTTTTTTCTCCTGCACCGTTTACGATAGTTGTGCTGTCTTTATCAACTTTAACCGTTCCTGCCTGACCCAAAAGGTCAACAGTAGCCTCCTTGAGGTCATATCCCACTTCTTCACTGATTACAGTACCACCTGTCAGAACCGCAATATCTTCCATCATTGCTTTTCTTCTGTCACCGAATCCCGGTGATTTTACCGCAACTGCATCGATAGTGCCGCGAAGTTTGTTCACAACCAGTGTTGCAAGAGCTTCCCCTTCAACATCATCAGCTATGATTAAAAGCTTCCTGCCCTGCTTGACAATCTGCTCCAGCAGAGGAAGTAATTCCTGTATATTAGCTATTTTCTTATCTGTCAAAAGAATATACGGATTCTCTAAAACCGCCTCCATCTTGTCAGGATCGTTCACCATGTATGGAGACAGGTATCCTCTGTCAAACTGCATACCTTCAACAACATCAAGGGTAGTTCCCAAGGATTTTGACTCTTCAACGGTTATAACCCCGTCCTTACCTACCTTTTCCATGGCTTCGGCAATAAGCTCTCCTATTGTGTCATCAGATGCGGAAACCGCTGCAACCTGTGCGATGCTTTCCTTTGTTTCAACCGACTTTGACATCTTCCTAATCTGTTCTACAGTTATATCAACTGCACCCTGAATACCTCTTTTAAGTACCATAGGGTTTGCTCCTGCCGCAAGGTTCTTAAATCCTTCTCTGATAATCGCCTGGGCAAGAAGCGTCGCAGTTGTAGTCCCATCGCCTGCAACATCATTGGTCTTGGTTGCAACTTCTTTAACCAGCTGCGCTCCCATGTTTTCTACTGCATCTTCAAGCTCAATTTCTCTTGCAATTGTAACACCGTCATTGGTAATCAAAGGTGAACCGAAAGCCTTGTCTATAAGAACATTTCTTCCCTTAGGTCCCAGTGTAATCTTCACTGTGTCTGCAAGCTTATCAACACCTGTCTGTAATTTTCTTCTCGCATCTTCTCCGTAAAATACATCTTTAGCCATTCTAATCCCCCTTATTATTCAACAACTGCCAAAATATCATTCTGACCCATGATTGTATATTCTTCACCTTCGAACTTAATATCAGTTCCGGCATATTTAGAAAATACCACCTTGTCACCGACTTTAAGTTCCATCTCTTCATCCTTAGTTCCAGGACCCACTGCCACAACTTCCGCAATCTGCGGTGCTTCCTTGGCAGAGCTGGTAAGGATAATTCCTCCCGAAGTTTTTTCTTCAGCTTCCAATTTTTTCAATGCAACTCTGCTTCCAAGCGGTTTGATACCAAAACTCATAATAGTTACCTCCATTTATCCGATAAAATATTTTTAGCCCTTTTGTTAGCACTCATTATCTTCGAGTGCTAAACACTATATATAATTTACTACCTTGCACATTCAATGTCAACCACATTTTAATTTTTTTCATTAAAATCACACATTATTATGCTTACTTTTGCTTACTTTTGCTCTCTCATATAGTAAAACAAATACTGCTGAGCAAAACCTCCCAGATTTCCGAAGTTCTTCTCTGCATATTTTTTCATCTCCTTGACATCGGAAAGAGGTATCCCGTAAAGTTCATTCATAACACGTTTAACCCAGACATCAATGGGAAAACTATCGTACTTTGCCATGCCGAAAAGTGTAATACAATTGGCAACTTTAGGACCGACCCCCATGAGATTCAAGAGTTCATCCTCATTTTGGGGAAGCCCCCGTTCTGCTATATATTTTGCCGTAGCTGTTATATACTTTGCCCTGTAGCCAAGCCTTACTTCTTCCAAATCTTCGGTTTTAAGCCTTGCAATATCTTCAATGCCAGGAAAGGCGAACTTGCCTTCGGAGACTTTTTCTCCGAAAAGCTCACAGAATTTTTCTATGCACCCTTTAATCCTCGGAATATTATTATTTTGAGAAATTATAAAGGATATAATCGTCTCCCACAAATCCTGGTTTAAAATTCTAATTCCGCATCCGTATTCCGCAGCTTTCATAAGGATTTCGTCATTTTCTGAAAGTTTTTTCTTAATTTCACCGTAATCTCTTCCCAGGTCTAAATAATTGTACCAGATATTTTCAAAGTCTTCCTTTGTGCAGGGTGTAATTCTAAGTGTAACCTTACCTGTGCCCGTTTCGAAGGTTTCCATAGTCACAGATTTGCCAAGTGCCACTCCCTCAAATTTACTATCAGAGATTTTGTTCCATCTGAAGCACTGACCACACTCAAAAATATGCTGCAAATTAAAATCCCTTAAATTTTCCACCTCATATGAGCTCATAAATAATCTCCAATATCAAATCACTTTATAAAGTTCATCTGCTTCAGGGGGCATAATGTCTGTTACAGCTCCGTCTTTACCTACCACCTTTACACCTTCACCCGCCGGCTTCACTTCACCTATTACGCTGACCCGAATATTTTCCATGCTGCACTTTTCTATAATCTTCTCGGCTTTTTCTTTAGGTGCGGCTATCAACATACATCCGCTGGAAATAAGCCGAAAGGGATCAATCCTGAAATGTTTGCAGATTTTCTCAGTCACAGGATCAACAAAGATAGAATCTTCATCAATTAAAGCTCCTTTTCCGGATAAACGGCACATTTCCCATACAGCTCCGTAAATGCCACCCTCGGTAACATCGTGCATTCCCGAGGTTCCTATGTTTCCTGCAATAACCCCCTCCTTAACCACGCTTACCCTTTCAAGCATTGATGCGGCTTCTGCAAGTTCTTCTTCTGTGAGGATTTCCTTAAGTGATTCCCTGCAATCTGTTGCAATTATTCCGGTTCCCTCAAGTCCCGCATTTTTGGTAAGTAAAATCCAATCACCCGCCTTCATATCCTTTGCATCTGATGATTCTGAACTCATTGCTCTGCCTATTGCCGTGGAAACAATCACCGGCTGATTAACTGCCGTGGTGACTTCAGTGTGACCTCCGATAATTTCCACCTCGGCTTCTTCTGCCGCCTTTGCCGCCTGATCCATGATTGTAGCCACATCCTCTTCAGTGGTTCCTTCCGGAAGCATTACCGCAAGGGTTATTCCGACAGGCTGAATTCCGTTACTTGCAACGTCATTACAGGAAATATGAATTGCAAGTTTTCCTATTTCCTTCACCGATGCCGTTATAGGATCTGTAGAAACCACACAGTCATATGCACCAAAATCCATCACCGCACAGTCTTCTCCTATACCTGCCCTAATCTTAACCTCAGGTCGTCTGTACTTAATCCTCTCCAAAACTATTTTTTCCAGCATATCACTGTCAAGTTTTCCAACTGCTAATTTTCGCATATTCCCCTCTGCTAATTTTGTCATACTCCAATCTCTCCTTGAGAAATCCACCTTGTAACAGTAGCTTCATCTATTATTTTTATGCCTAATTCTAAGGCTTTTTTATTCTTTCCCGATGTTGAATTAATGTCATTATTTACCAGATAATCGGTTTTTGAACTAACCGAACTTGAAACCTTGCCTCCGGCACCTTCAATGGCAGCCTTTAAGGCTCCTCTATTTTCATATTCCACTAAAGAACCTGTTATAACAAAGGTCAGTCCTCCGAAAAAGTCCTTTTTTGCTTTTCCTGTTTCATCAAGTTCCAAAACTTCCAAAAGATTTCTTACCTCTGCCAGTTTTTCTTCATTTTTAAAGTATTCCACAAAGGAATTTGCCATAATCTCACCTATGCCCTTTATCTCCTTAAGCTCAGCTTCCGAAAGATTCATCACTCTTTCAAAACTTCCGTTGCAGTAGTCAACTATTATCTTTGCATTTGCCGAACCTATTCCGGAAATTCCAAGCCCGTACAGCAATCTTTCCGGTGTTGTGTGGGACGCCTTTTTTATAGCTGAAATCAGATTATCAAAAGACTTCTCAGCAAACCCCTCCATAGATGTTATTTCTTTCCTGTGTGCATCCAGTTTAAATAAGTCTGCAAACTCCTTGATAATCCCATTTGAAATAAATTTCTCCAATGTGGCTTCACTCAATCCGTCTATATTCATAGCGTCTCTGGAAACAAACAGCCCAAAACTCTTAATATGTTTTGCAGGGCACTTTGGATTGGCGCAGTGAAGGGTTTTCACTCCATTTTCTTCAGAAACGACAGCTTCCCCCTGACATACGGGACAAAACTTGGGAATTTCTACAGAATTACTTTTCGTCAGATTTTCCGCAATCTGCGGAATTATCATATTAGCTTTATATACTGAGATTCTGTCACCTATTCCCAGCTTTAAATCCTGTACCATGCTCAAATTATGTACCGATGCTCTGGAAACGGTGGTTCCCTCAAGCTCCACCGAATCAAAAACTGCAATAGGGTTAATCAATCCTGTTCTTGAAGTACTCCATTTAATTCCCCTTAACACTGTATCTTCCCTTTGGTCAGCCCACTTAAACGCTATGGAATCTCTTGGAAACTTAGAGGTGCTTCCAAGGGCTCTCCCATATTCCATATCATCGTAAAGAAGCACAAGCCCGTCAGAAGGAAAATCGTTTTCTCCTACTCTGCTTTCGAATTTACCGATCTCATCTACAATGTTTGCATGATTCACCACAGCATATTCTACTACATCAAAACCTTGATTTGTGAGCCATATAAACTGGTTCTGCCGGCTGCCGGCAAAATCAACTCCCTCTGCTTCGACCAGAGAAAAGGCAAAAAATTCAACATTTCTCGACTTGGTAATTCTCGGATCCAGCTGTCTCACCGAGCCGCTGCAAAGGTTTCTAGGATTTTTATATTTTGCTTCCACATCATCTATGGTTTCATTGATTCTGGCAAATTCAGAATAAGTAATCACCGCCTCACCACGCAAAACCGTTCTTCCTTTATGGGAAATTCCTAAAGGCACATTAGAAAATACCCTGGCATTATTTGTTATTACCTCTCCGGTGGTTCCGTTCCCCCTGGTAAGTGCCTTTGTCAGTTTTCCGTCTTCATAGGTCAAAACTATTGTAAGCCCATCGAGTTTCCATGAAAGGATTCCCTTCTTATCTCCCAGCCATGTCACAAGTCCCTCTCTGTCCTTGGTTTTATCAAGGGATAGCATAGGACTTGAATGAACTTCTTTAGGCAGTTCTGATAATACCTCGTAACCTACATTACGGGTCGGACTTCCGGAAAGAACCATGCCCGTTTCCTTTTCCAGCCTCAAAAGTTCATCGTAGAGTTCATCGTATTTGAGGTTTGACATTACTTCCTCTGACTTTTGGTAGTATGAAAAAGCAGCCTCATTTAACTCTGCCACTAATTCTTTAATTCTTTTCTGTTTATCCATAATAATATCTCTGTAAAGCCTCTCTCACGCTATATTTTTTTCAGAGGTGCAACACCCTTTGCAAGTTTTTTCAGCCCTCCCTCATCAAACATAACAGATACTGTCTTTTCCAAGGCTTCCACAACCATTCCTTCACCAAACTTTCCATGTCTTACTCTGTCGCCGGGAGAAAAATCCGTATCTGCAAAGGCGACCTTTCCGGCAGTTTCCATAGTTGCATATCTAAGGGAGTCGTAAGGTTTAAATGCCTTCCCTGCATAACCGTCCGCACTTCCCGTGTCAACCCCCAAGCTGCTTCCGAAACTCCGAGACTTCTTCTCATAAACTGCGTCCCCTTGTACGAGGCTCTTGTCCAGTTCCCGCAGAAACTGCGATTCTCTGGTATATTCAGTCCTGCCGAAACGCACCCTTTCAGCCGCACTGGACAAACACAAAAGTTCTTTTGCTCTGGTCATACCCACATAACAAAGTCTTCTCTCCTCTTCCATTCCGGAAATACTGTCAAAGGCTTTATTCCCCGGAAATAAACCGTCTTCAAGACCGGGAAGGAACACAACAGGAAATTCCAGTCCCTTTGCACTGTGCATTGTCATAAGTGTGACCGTATCCTGAGTTTCATCATAATTGTCCACTTCAGCAGCCAAAGTAAGCTTTTCCATAAACTCTTCTATTGAGGGTGCTTCCGTTCCGTTTTCATAATCGTATATTTCCGATTTAAATTCCATCAAATTCTCTATTCTGCCTTCTGCCTCAACAGTTTTCGCTTCCTCAAGCGCTTTCAGGTACCCCGTTTTAACAAGAAGCATATCGTAAATGTCGGAAACTCTTAAATTTTCTCTTTCAGCCCTGCATAAACTTATACACTCAACCATCTCCTTAACTCTGTCATAGGCTCTGCCGGGCAATGTTTCCTGAACCTCTGAATCCTCCAAGGCATCCAGCAGGCTTTCTTCTCTAACGGCGGCGAATGTCTGTATTTTTTCAACGGTCTTGTCTCCCATTCCACGCTTAGGTTCATTGATAATTCTTCTCAGGGACAAATCATCGGCGGGATTCACCACAAGCCGCATATATGCCATCATATCCTTAATTTCTTTTCGGTCATAATACCTCATTCCCGACAGCACTCTGTACGGAATCCCCTGAGCAGTCAGGCTTGCTTCAAAAAGCCTTGACTGTGCATTGGTTCTGTATAATATTGCAAAGTCCGTCAAAGCCCTGCCGTTACGCTCCATAAGGGCAATCTGTCTGGCAATGGAGCCGGCTTCTTCCTTGTCGTTATCGGCTCTGAAATATCTCAGCTTTTCTCCTTTATCCGCCTCTGTCCAGAGCTTCTTGTCCTTTCTGCTTCTGTTATTTCTGATAACGGAGTGTGCTGCCGCTAAAATATTGGCTTTCGATCTGTAATTCTGTTCAAGCTTAATAACCTTTGTCTCGGGAAAGTCTTTTTCAAAATCCAGTATGTTTCTGATGTCAGCACCACGCCACTGATAGATACACTGATCGTCATCACCTACAACGCAAAGATTATGATGAGCCTCTGCCATCATAGATATTAAACTGTACTGAATATGATTCGTGTCCTGATACTCGTCCACCATTATATATTTGAAGCGATTCTGATATTTGCTGAGAATTTCCTCATTATTTTCAAAAAGTTTAACGCAATTAAGCAGTATGTCATCAAAGTCCATGGCATTATTTTTCTTCAGCCTTTGGGAATATTCTCTGTATACAAGACTGATTGCCTTTGTTTTATAGTTATCTTCAACGGTTTCTGTATACTTTTCTGCGGAAATGCCTTTCTCCTTGCAGTCACTTATTGCAGCAAGCAAATATCTGGGTGGGAATTCCTTCTCATTCATACCCTTTTCTTTGATAATGCTCTTAATCAATGTCCTTTGGTCTGTGGTATCATAAATTAAAAAATTCTTCTCATATCCTATTGTTTCCGGATATATTCTCAGTATTCTAAGGCACATGGAATGAAAGGTCATAATCCACATATCCCTTGCTACGCCACCTACAAGTTCCTCCACTCTTCCCCTCATCTCAGAAGCTGCTTTATTTGTAAATGTCACTGCCAAAATGCTGTACGGGGAAATTCCCTGCTCTATCATATATGCAATTCTGTGGGTCATTGTACTGGTCTTTCCCGAACCCGCTCCTGCAAGCACCAACAGGGGACCGGATATCTGCTCAACGGCCTCTCTCTGCTTTTGATTTAAATTATCTAAACTCATCTGCTAATTTTATCTCCATTACATAAAAAATAATATCACTATATAAAAAATAATGTCGCACTTATTTTAACATATTTGCGGCTATATAAACAGAAAAAAAAGAAGTCCTCTGAACAAGTGTATACAGATGAATTACATCTCATTCTTGTAATTTATCACATAATACCAGACTATCTTATCCTTATTTTTCAGTTTGTATTCAGAAGCGGAAAGGTTTGGAATTTCACCGTTTACAGAGTACATCCAGCCGCTGTTTCTGCCTGCATCAAACTCTGCCAGATGACCTATTGAGCTTACATATACTCCCGAATATCCTGTCTTCTGCTCCTTTATGAAAGGAATTTTTTTCTCTCTGCATGCAGCCTTGAAAATATCATATACCGTACTGTTTTTCTTGATTTTGTATTCCTTCTTCTTTAAAAAATAGCCGTTTTTCGGTATATATTCTTTTATATCCCTGTTTTTTAATTGAGTCATATCCTTTGAAAGGGATTTACAGTTGATTTCAAGGGTAACTGAAATATCATTTCCCTTTACAGCTTTCTTTACCTTGTTTTCTGAATGGTCAGGTGCAATAATACGCATTGTGAAAAATGCCATAAGTCCGAAAAGCACCAAAATAACAGCCGTCGCTATAAATTTGTATTTTTTCCTCTTGGTTTTCTTAAACAGTTCGTCCTGCATTCTAACTCTCCATATTCTCCATATAATCTATTCAGGTTGCCTGCGGTAACCTATATACTTTCGTCAATCTAATATTATTTTTTTCTAATACCACATCTTTTCTCCATCGTCTTCCTGCATCTTTAATGTATCACATTTGACATATTATTATGTATGGCAGCAAGTAAATATCATGGATATAAAGCCGGAATTCATCGTCTTCTCAAAAAAGCAAATGAGGCAGGGTGACGGGGCCTGCCTCAAAATGAAAAAAGAATGAAAAGCAATTGGGGCTCCACAGATTTTACTAAATCTATATTCTATAGTCATACAAAAAGGACTGTGGCATGCCCACAGCCCGTATTCGCTGATGCAGTGTTTTCACAATCGGTTCACCGCCGATTAAAAACAATTTTATGCAGGTCTCCTGGCTTATGGATCACAGCTCGCTGCACCTTCCCGGTTTCCCAGTGGTATACCGCAGTTCGCTCCCCAATCACAGTGGCGGGACCGCTCAGGGTTTAAACCTGATTCCCTCTTAGCTTCCTGTTAAAGGAAGAACATAAAACGCATTTTCAATTGCAACCTCATTTTATCAAAAAATCCCCCTTATCGTCAAGGGGGATTTGAATATTTTTAAACAAAAGTAAATTCGAGTAAATTCGCAAAGTAACTTCCATTTTCAAAGGAGCAAGTGATTTTAGTCTAAGAAGCTTTTTGTGGTAGACTTTACTATGAGAAATGTTTCTGCCGGAAAGGATTTGTCATGATAAAAAATATAGACAGAAAGCAT
>AZKM01000010.1 GCA_000510425.1 Eubacterium nodatum ATCC 33099
AAAATTCCAAGAAGAGACCTTAAAAAACTTTTAAAAAAGTAAAAAAAGTGTTGACAAGGGAGATGGGCAGTGATAAGATGTTAGATGTTCGCGATAAGCGGCATGGCACTGAGAAAGTGCCAAGAACATTGAAAACTTCATAGACAGGAAACAAAAGTCAAACAAGACATAAAGAGAAAAAGGTTTGAAAAAACCTAGGGTCAAGTATAAAATACATGAACCCCAAAAATTTCCTAAAACAGTAATACGGTAACAGAAATGAAAAGAAGATGCTAAGCGTCTGACCGGATCACTAATTAGAAGAGATAGTAACACGATAGTGTTAGTATACAATTTTAACAAGAGTTTGATCCTGGCTCAGGATGAACGCTGGCGGCGTGCCTAACACATGCAAGTTGAGCGAGAAATCACTTAAAGAAGCTTCGGTAGACTTAAGAGATGGAGAGCAGCGGACGGGTGAGTAACGCGTGGGAAACCTGCCCTTGACAGGAGGATAGCCGAGAGAAATTTCGATTAATACTTCATAAAGCAGAGCATTCGCATGGATGAACTGCCAAAGAATTATCGGTCAAGGATGGTCCCGCGTCTGATTAGCTGGTTGGTAAGGTAGCGGCTTACCAAGGCGACGATCAGTAGCCGGCCTGAGAGGGTGAACGGCCACATTGGAACTGAGACACGGTCCAGACTCCTACGGGAGGCAGCAGTGGGGAATATTGCACAATGGGCGAAAGCCTGATGCAGCAACGCCGCGTGAAGGAAGAAGGCTTTCGAGTCGTAAACTTCTGTCCAAAGGGAAGAATAATGACGGTACCTTTGAAGAAAGCCCCGGCTAACTACGTGCCAGCAGCCGCGGTAATACGTAGGGGGCGAGCGTTATCCGGAATTACTGGGCGTAAAGAGTATGTAGGTGGTTAAGTAAGCGTAGGGTTTAAGGCGACAGCCCAACTGTCGTATGCCCCGCGAACTGTTTAACTTGAGTACAGGAGGGGAAGGCGGAATTCCTAGTGTAGCGGTGAAATGCGTAGATATTAGGAGGAACACCAGTGGCGAAGGCGGCCTTCTGGACTGTAACTGACACTGAGATACGAAAGCGTGGGTAGCAAACAGGATTAGATACCCTGGTAGTCCACGCCGTAAACGATGAGCACTAGGTGTCGGGCTCGCAAGAGTTCGGTGCCGGAGCAAACGCATTAAGTGCTCCGCCTGGGGAGTACGCACGCAAGTGTGAAACTCAAAGGAATTGACGGGGACCCGCACAAGCAGCGGAGCATGTGGTTTAATTCGAAGCAACGCGAAGAACCTTACCAGGACTTGACATCCCACTGAAAGCTCGGTTAAAACTGAGCCCTTCTTCGGAACAGTGGAGACAGGTGGTGCATGGTTGTCGTCAGCTCGTGTCGTGAGATGTTGGGTTAAGTCCCGCAACGAGCGCAACCCTTGCCGTTAGTTGCCATCATTAAGTTGGGCACTCTAATGGGACTGCCGGGGAGAACCCGGAGGAAGGCGGGGATGACGTCAAATCATCATGCCCCTTATGTTCTGGGCTACACACGTGCTACAATGGCCGTCACAGAGGGAAGCGAGAGAGCGATCTTAAGCGAAACCAAAAAGGCGGTCCCAGTTCGGACTGCAGGCTGCAACTCGCCTGCACGAAGCCGGAGTTGCTAGTAATCGCGGATCAGAATGTCGCGGTGAATGCGTTCCCGGGTCTTGTACACACCGCCCGTCACACCATGGAAGTTGGGGGTGCCCAAAGTCGGTCAAGAAGAGGTCGCCTAAGGCAAAACCAATGACTGGGGTGAAGTCGTAACAAGGTAGCCGTATCGGAAGGTGCGGCTGGATCACCTCCTTTCTAGGGAGACTTGTTCTCTGTCTATGAGTTTTATGGG
>AZKM01000011.1 GCA_000510425.1 Eubacterium nodatum ATCC 33099
AATTTCTGCAAGTAAAAATCCACAAACAATATATCTATTTACATTTCATTATGCTTCTATTAAAACTCTTTTGCTTCTATGAAAGCCGCAGCAAGTAATTTTAATTTACATTTCATTATGCTTCTATTAAAACCCAGCTGTAATAAAGACTCTCTATGAAATGATGGAAAATTTACATTTCATTATGCTTCTATTAAAACCGAGCAGGCACTTATATGTGATCTCGCAGAAGTCTAATTTACATTTCATTATGCTTCTATTAAAACAGATTAGCAAAGAGCAAAGACCTTAAAATCGAAAAGATTTACATTTCATTATGCTTCTATTAAAACTTTTAGGGATTGTTATTGACCCAACGACTGAGGGCATATCTACATTTCATTATGCTTCTATTAAAACAACCAAGCTCAATTATTGCCTACCACTCATCGCAGAATTTACATTTCATTATGCTTCTATTAAAACCCTTTTATCTTCAGCTTAATAATAAAGCACATACAAATTTACATTTCATTATGCTTCTATTAAAACATAGGGAGCTACTAACGGCATACATGATTTGGAGAGGATTTACATTTCATTATGCTTCTATTAAAACTACGAAAGATAGGTTGCACCTAGCAACAGGTTCTACTGATTTACATTTCACCCTTGTGTCAAGTATTGGATACATTTTTTCTTTCAGAAATTGCTTTTTTAAGGTCAAGATTTTTGATCGCACTTGCTTTACACTTATTCATGGTGAAATTTTTGCACCTTGAAACTTAGCATAGCAATCAAGTTCTAAAATTTACTACCTATTTCAACCTGTTCATAAGCTCTAAAATCATATCTACATCTGTAAAAAACAGATTGATTCCTCTTTTCTTCATAGCGATGACTTCCTTCAGCTTTGTCCGAAGTTCTTTATCCAATTTTTTGTGTACCGTAATCGGATTCCCTTGAATCGTATGCACATGATCCAAATAAACCGCTTTAACCGGAAAGGCATTTTGTATCAAAAACGCATTTTCTTCCCCGGCAAATGTCCCAATTACAATCGTGCTACACTTTCCGTTTCTCTTTATTTTAGAAGCAACAATCTTTTTGTATTTTTCTACTTTCGAGCTAATCGGTATCATCCAAAAAATATCTTTATTCTTTGAATCCTCAATTGCATAGTAATGCGGTCGATAATTTCCATTTTCCTTGTTGCTCATTAGAGAGGAATCTGACACATCAGAAAAGAAACGATCCTTTATATGATAAGAATATCCTTGTTTTACCTCCATACAAACCTCCAAAAAAATCCCTCTATCATTTTGATTAGAGGGATTTACGCACTATATTATTTATACCCCACCCATATAGTAAGTGGCTACATTTACGCACCGAATTATTTATATCCCACACCATCGGCAAGTGGCTAAATTACACCTCATAATTTTATATCCCGTCCTATGAGAAACGGCTAACATTTGCTTGCCTAAATTATAGCATATGATTCGTTTTTTTACAACACCCAAGTTATTAAAATAAGACTGGCACAAAAAGTATTTCCCGAAGTTTGAGGTGAAATTATTACACCTCAAGTCGACCACCTTCCTCAAATTTCCAAACAATCTCTACCTTGTCCTTGTCATAAACATGGATTCTGTCTATCACTTCGTTGATCCAGTCTAAAACAAGTTCTCCTTCTGCTACCGCTTCTCTTAGCTTATCGACATTCATATGATGCCTTAAAGCTGCATTTTCTTGTATCTTATCCTCTATGACCGATATTTCCTGTTCGATATCCCTCGTTCTTTGTGTCAGGGTTTCTCGTTTTGCGAAATACTCATCTTTCTCTATGATACCTTGTTTATGCCTTTCATAACACTGCATTTTGGAAATTTGATTCTTTTGCTGTTCCGCTTCCAGTCTTTTCTTTCGCTCAAGCAGGCTTTCACAAATACTTTCCCTGACTCTATACTCAATCCTTCTCGTCTGTTCTTCCTCAAGAAAATGCTCGGTATAAAGCTGAATTTCTTTTGACACGATTTCTTCCAGTACCGAGGCTTGTATCTTTCCTTTCATGCAGCCACAGTCTTTTGCCTTATACCGATATGGACAATAATATCCGTCACTTTTTCCGGAGTAAACGGTATAGCTCATCTTATGATGGCATTTCCCGCAATAGACCTTATCCTGAAGAATATGAAAATGCTTCCGTTCTCGGCTGATATGTTTTGCATTGCTGCTTAATCGGTTTTGAACTTCCGCAAAATCCTCTTGGGATATGATGGCTTCGTGCATATTTTCCCGTATAATCCAGTCCTCGCTATCCGTCCATTGTCGATGATCCGAGCCGACTTCATACACTCTGGTCTTTCCGCCGACAATTGCTCCGGTATAAACTCGTTGGGTTAAGAGATAGCGAACAATCTGTCCTGTCCAAATTCCGCTTCCTCTTTTCAGTCCTATGTGCTTTCCGGGTGTTAAGACTTTTCTCTCATTCAAGTCTTTGGCAATCGCAAGCATACTTTCTCCGCTTAAATATCTTGCAAACACTTCTTTCACGATCGGTCTTACTGCTTCATCGACAATGAGCTGATGATGGTCATTTTCGTCTTTTACATATCCATAGGGTGCTTTTGATCCAAAGTAATAGCCTTTATCTTGTCTGATTTTAACGGAGGAACGAATTTTCTGTGAGATGTCCTTGGAATAGTAGTCATAGACAAGATTCTTAAAAGGAATTTCCAAACTGCTGATTCCGTTTTCGTTGTTCTTACTGTCATAATTGTCATTCACAGAAATAAACCGAACTTGCATAAAGGGAAAAATCTGCTCTATATAGGCTCCGGATTCGATATAATCTCTGGCAAAACGAGATAAGTCTTTTACGAGTATGGTCTTTACTTCATTTTTCTTTACAAGAGCAATCATCTTTTGAAATGCGGGGCGATTAAAGTTTGTTCCGGTATAACCGTCATCAATGTGTTCCCTGATCTGAACACCTGTAAATTCTTCACTTGAGCGGATATAGTCTTTTAAGATTTCTCTTTGGGAAGTGATACTGTTGCTTTCGTCTTGCTGATCGCCATCTTCCAATGAAAGTCTTAGATAAAAATCTACGGTATTCATATCATCACCTTTTTACCTTTCTTCCGAGTTTTTCGGTAATGACCGGTGTTTCTTCAAAGTTGAATTGGATTTCTACCGTATGGTCTTTTCCGATGAATATCTTGTCAATGATAGCCCTCACAAACTCTTTGTCCCATTTCTTCGTCTTGCCCTTAAAGAGAGCTTTCAGATACTTGTGCTTTTCTTCGAGCCTTCGTTTTTCTTCTTCAAAGATGGCAATTTGCTTTTCTTTTAGGTGTTCCAGTTCTTTTTTCTTCTGATGAAGATGTTCCTTTTCTCTTTCAAAATCTTCCTTTCTCCAATCTCCCAAGACATACTTTTCGTAATACTCACTTTGAAGCCTGCTCAGTCCTGAAATTCTTCTGCCGATTTCTGTCAGTTCTTTTTCCTTTTTCTTATCCATCTCTATTTTAAGATTGTCATAAGCATTCAGATAAGCCTTATAACTTTTACTGTTATTTAAAAGAATAGCATCAAAGGCTGCTTTAACAGTTTTTTCAAGAGTAGCCTCTGTAATAGATGTTCCGCATTTTTCTGTTGTAAATTCTCTGAACCGATTACAGCTAAAATAAAATACAGTTTTATTACCGCTTTTTTGCCTGTGTACGCTCATTTTTCTCTTACAAATCCCACAATAGAGTTTTCCTCTAAATACTGTATCATCCTTAGCATTCTTATTTTCTTTTCTGCTATTTTTAATGGAATTAGATTTTGAGGAAATTTTCTCCTGTACCTTTTCAAATGTATCAAGCGAGATAATTGCTTCATGGGCATCTTCTGTTATTGTCCAATGTTCTTCGTCAAGCCTTTCTCTCTTTTTGCCTTCAAATAAATGCTTTTGATTTCTGCCTTGAATGAGTGTTCCTGTATATACACGATTTTTAAGCACTTGTAATATTGTTGTTGGCATCCAAGCTCTTATAAGTTCATTTTCATCAGCTTTAGCTTTTCCAAACTTCCTATAATCAGTTGCTATATATACTTTCTTTTCAAGCAGTAACTTTGAAATATCAAGTGTACTAAATCCCTTCAAATACGCATCAAAGATTTCTTTTACGATGGAAGCTGTATTTTCGTCAACATATAACCGTCTTACTCCATCTTCATCTTTTCTTGCTGTATAGCCATAAGGAGCTGCACCACAAATAAATCCACCCTGCTTAATTCTCATCTGATGAGAGCTTGATACTTTCTTTGAAATATCCGTTGCATAGGTTTCATTGACGATATTTTTTAGAATGACCTCCAGTGATTTATTAGGATCGTCCATGTGGAAGGTATCTAAATTGTCATTGACCGCCACAAATCTCACCCCAAGAAACGGGAAGATCTTTTCAATGAAATTGCCAAGTTCCGTATAGTTTCTTCCAAACCTTGATAGGTCTTTTACAACAATGCAGTTAACTTTCCCCATTCGTACTTCATCCATCAAGTTTTCAAAGTCCGGTCGCTCGAAATCCGTTCCCGTCTTTGCAATATCTTTATAGATCCCTGCCAAACTGAAATCCTCACTTTTTTGAATAAAGCTCTCGCAAAGAGCAATCTGATTTTCAATGGAGTCGCTCGGTTTTTCTTTTTTATCTCTTGAGATTCTTGCATAGATTGCCGTTTGAAAGCTGTTTATACTTTCTTTGTTTAGCAGTATTTCTTCCGACTTCATTCTTCTGCTTGCTGTTCTTGCCATCTATACCACCTCCCTGATTTCAGGAGTTTGAGAGGTATAGCTGCTTAACTTATCCAGAATCTCTATCGTTTCGTCATAGTTAAACTGAATTTCAATTTTCTTATCTTCTAAAACATAGATTTTATCAACAAGTCGAACAAGGAGTCCTCTTTCTAAAGTACCGATGTTTTGATACTTTTTGATATCTGCAAGGAAATTCTGATTGCCCAAACTCTTTTTATAGAGCCTTGCAATTTCTTTGCTCTGCTTTTCTAAAATCAGCTCACTTTCTACGATACGATTCGTGTAAAACTCTCTCATATCATAGAATTCTTCTTCCACAATAATGCCTTCTTTCAAATCTTGGTAAAGGGAAGATTTTAGAAGCTCAAATTTCGCCTTGCTTTTCTTGGTATATTCCTGTCTTTTATCTATTCTTTGAAACAGTTCATAGGATACTTCCATCTCTTTGATTTTCTCTGAAATGGTTTCATACTCTCCGAGGCATTGAATATAGTGCCGAATCATTTCAAGCACTGTTCTTTGTAATTCTTCCTGCTTTATGGAATGCCTGCTGCAATCTTGTCCCTTATTGTATGAGGAGCAAATATAATAGATAGTCGGTGTTTTCCCTCGTTTATCGACTTTCTTTGTCATCTGTGCGTTACAGTCTTTGCAAAAGAGAAGTCCGGAAAACAAATCCGCTTTTTCTCCGACATTTTTTGCCTTTATATCACATTTCAAAAGTTTTTGGACGATTTCAAAGTCATGGGGATCAATAATTGCCTCATGGTTATCTTCAATTTCAATCCAATCGCTTTTATCTTTGGAAACCACTTTATCCAGCTTATAATTGATTTTTTCTCGTTTTCCCTGTTGAAGTGTTCCAATATAGACCTCATTGGTTAAAATGCGATTGACCGCAGGCGTATCCCACTTGGCAACCGCCTTTGTGCTGAAGCCTGTCTTATACCTTATTCCCTTTGCCTTTTTATGCTCCATCGGTGAGGGGATTCCATTATCGTTTAAGTGTTTGGCAATTGAATAGGAGCTGTATCCTTCCAGTTTCATGGAGAAGATTTTTCGCACCACATATTCCACTTCTTTATCAATTACTATTTTGTGCTTATCTTCTTCATCTTTTTCATAACCGTAAGGAGCATAGTTTGATATAAACTGTCCTTGTTTTCTCTTTACTTTACAAACACTTCTGACCTTTGCGGAGGTATCCCTGCAATAGTTGTCGTTGATGAAATTCTTAAAAGGAATCACCAGATTCTTTTCCGTTTCACTGGCTGTGAAGCTGTCATAATTGTCATTTAAGGCAATGAACCTGATGTCAAGAGAGGGAAACACTCTTTGCAAATATCTTCCGCTATCAATATAATCTCTGCCGAAACGGGATAAATCTTTTACCACAATGCAGTTGATACTGCCTGTGATGACATCCTCCATCATTTCTTTAAATGCCGGTCGCTCAAAATTGATTCCTGAATATCCGTCATCTACATATTCGCTTGCAAGCTCCATCTCCTCATTTTTATCAATGTAATCTTGGATTTGAAGTCTTTGATTGGAAATACTGTTGCTTTCCGCTTTGAAATCTTTATCGTATTTTTCGTCATCCTGAGATAACCGAAGATACATGGCTACCCGATAGGTATCCGAAATTCTTTTAGACATAACAAAACCTCCAAACTTTCATATTCTTTTTCAAGAGAAATATGATAACTTGGAGTCTTTTCAAGCACTTATTTAAGTTGTATCCCTATTTGATTCGTATTATACCATAAATTCGTAAAAAAGTCTGCCCCTTTTATCATATTTTTAATCAAGCAGCATCACTTTCTTTTCTAAATAGGACAAAAAGCAATCCGCTAAGCTTCTTCCGTTCCCTGCATAACTGCATTTGACGATAACATTTCCGACTTTCATAAAATACATGGAAAGCGGATCCATTTTTTTCTTGTTCTTTATATCTTCAATGTCCGGAACGAGTCTTTGATCAATCTCATTCACTGACATATTTTTATATCTTGTTAATTCTTCTGTGTCCATAAAAAAGCTCCTTCCACCGTTATTTTCTTTCTTTAAGTTTTTTGACATTGGTAGGTGTCTTGGCTGACAACATAGGAATCTCACCTCCGCCTCTTATTCCAGACGAGCCGGCATAAACTATTGAAGTATCATTATCACTGCTTATTTCAACGAACAGATTGCCACCTCTGTTTTTTATGTTTTCTTATTTCTCGCTCGCTTTCTTATTCCCTTGGTTTACCCAGTATTCATAAAACCGAAATCTCTCAGCAGAAAGGTCTTGGCGTAAGTCATAATTCTCCACAAGCAGATAAAGTCCTACCTTGGTCTATTCAGTTGTCAAAGAACAAAATATTTGAAAGGGATTTTTCTTTCTATTTTCCAATTTGCCATAGCAACCTATCTCTTATAAAAGAAAGTAAAAGAGGTCAAACTCCCCTTCACTTTATATAAGGAAAATTTGACCCCTTTGGTTACCGAAATTCTAAATTTCTTCGATAAATTTCTTCAGCTTCTCTAAGATTTTATTTCTTTTCTTAATCAAAGCTGGGTGTGTGATACTTTTTAGCCTTGCTACCGAGCGAACGGTTTCGTCCTGAAAGTACAAACGCTCTATGATGTCCCTTTCTTCTGCATTGAGTCTTGATATGGCATTTCTGACTGCTTCAATCATCATCTGTGTTTCCACAATCTTTTCGACATCAACACTTTCATCAATGATGTTCTCTGCAAAATGTCCATCCTGATCCAAGGACGAAAAAAAGAGCAAGTGGTTTTTTCTGTCCACCTGCTCTAAATACTTTTCATGTTCTCTTTCCCGCCAGTAGACTTTGTATATCTCCTCACTGACTTTTACCTTTTGTCCGTTTACATATAGATAAAATTCTTTTTTCATTTCGAAGTCCTCCGTTTCTTTTGACTGACTGTTTTTCAGACAAAAAAAGGAGGACTTCTGCATCCGGGCATAAGAAGTCCTCTAAAATGAACAAATTTCGTTCTTTTTTGAAATGTATTTAATTGTTTAAGAGAGTATGCGTAAGCACAGAGAACTACAAGGATTATAGAAAAAAGGAGTATTTTTATTCCATTTCAATTCTACAAGGAAACTTATACACTTGTTCATCTCCCTTTCCCTCCGTTCATTATAGATAAATATAAGCATCATAAGCACTCCATAAATAAGTGGATAAAGACCAATAACTATCATTGTTATTACTGCCGGAATAGATAACTGAAAGAATAAATCTATCGGTCTTTTGCTATTAATTGTTCTTTCATATTTAACTATTTCTCCTAATACGAATACATTTCAGTCAAATCAGATTTTTCAATCATATTTCTATATAACTGTGATTCATTATAAATTTCATCATGTGTACCATTTGACACAACTTTGCCATCATCAAGCAAAATTATCTGGTTTACATTTTGAATAGATTTTAATCTATGTGAAATAATGACAACCGTTTTATTCTTTATAAGTTTATTTAATCCTTCTTGAATTTTTGCTTCATTTTCTACATCCAATGAAGCTGCAATTTCGTCAAGAAGAATAATTGGTGCATCTTTCAAAATGGCTCTTGCAATTGAAATTCTCTGTCTTTCACCTCCTGATAATTTTGCCCCATTTTCTCCCACAATTGTTTGTATGCCCTCAGGAAGCCTGTCTATAATTTCTTGACAACCGGCAATTCGAGCTACTTCTCTCACTTCATCGTCCGTTGCATTCGTATTTCCTATGCGTATATTTTCCATAATAGAAGTGTTAAACAGCACAACATCTTGAAATACGACTGAAATTTTTTTAAATAAGCACTCAGTATCTACTGTTTTAATATCATGACCCCCAATTAAAATCCGACCGCTATCATAATCGTAAAGTCTTGACATCAATTTTAATAATGTTGATTTTCCACAACCTGATGGTCCAATAAGTGCAGTAATTTGGTTCTGTTTTGCTGTAAAAGTAACATTATTGATAACTTTCTTATTTTTCCCTGAATATGAGAAATCCACATTTTGAAAACTAATATCATAATTATCAAAATCTACATTATTTCCAATTTGGACTTTAGTATTTCTTAACTCTTTAATTCTATTAATTCTTGCATCAAGATAAAAAATTTCTCCAAGATACATATAAATACCTTCTAAACCTTCAGAGATTTTAGTTGCTGCAATAATATATCCAACTAAATATAACAAAGGCACCTCATTACTTATAAACATATGGAGTCCAACAACGCTTGTAATACCTATAGATAACTTTGTGATCCATCCAGCCAAGCTTACTGGGAAAGCTTGAACAATTTCTGCACTCATTTGAATTTTTTCAGATTCTTCAAGTTTTTTAGAAATGTTTTCTATTGTATTTTCCTTTAATCCATAACTCTTTATTTCTTGACTCATTTCAATTGATGATTGAAATTCTTCTGAAATCCCTCTTAATTTTTCGTAATGATTTCCTCTCACCTTTATTTGGCTTTTTTTTGATAAATATAAAATACCTGCTGAAATAATCAGTGGAAGTAACACACAAATTCCAAGTTTAAAATCTCCTATTAACATCATCACGCCTATCACAATGAAAAAGTAAACATAGCCAATTGTATGACCTATTGCGTGAGCTAAAGCATGTTCAATTGCCGCAACATCTGCCATAACTGTCTGTGAAAGATCAGAGATATCATGTTTTGAAAAATAATCTAATGGCAATTTTTTTAGTATATCCGCTATTTCGATTCTTAAATTGGCAGATTCTTTATAAGTTTCGTTGTATGTGGTTTTATAATTCATATTTGTTGCCACATAAACAAGTATTATGATTATCCCAATTCCTAAAACATAAGTTTCAAGTCCATGCCCTTTATTTTCTAAAATAGATTGCACAAAAAACATCATTAAAATCATTGGAAGCATATAAATAGCATAATATGCAAATGAAGACCATACGGATTTTTCCAGACCTTTTGCTCCGGCTTCAGTTAATTGAAATTTCTTTTGTAAATATTTTCTCATTACATTACCCTCCAATCATTTGCTTTTTCATACAAGTTTTGAAGTTCTCTATATCTTCCATTTAAATTCATTAGATTTGTATCATTACCTCGCTCAATAACTTTGCCATTTTCAATGAACAATATCTCATCAACATTTCTAATTGAAGATAATCTGTGAGCAATCATAATGGTTGTTTTCCCTTTCATTAAATTTGAAAAAGCTTGTTGAAGTTCATACTCGTTTTCGGGATCTGCGGCAGCTGAAGCTTCATCGAGTATAATAATCTTAGATTTTTTCAAAATAGCTCTTGCAATGGCAACCCTTTGTACTTCACCACCTGATAAATGCACTCCCTTTGAGCCTATAATGGTATTCTCCTTTTCAGGAAATTTTGCCAAAATACTTTCGCACTTTGCCAAATGCAGAGCATTCATAATTTCTTCTCTTGTCGCATTTTGGTCACCCATTTTTACATTTTCATAAATAGAGGTTTTAAATAATTTTGAGTTTTGAAATACAAATGAAATATTTTGAAGTAATGTTTCCTCGCTATATTCTCGTATATCATAACCACCAATTTTTATACTGCCACTATTTAAAGAATAAAAACCTGATATCAATTTCGCTATCGTTGACTTCCCTGACCCAGATGGTCCAACTAAAGCAAAAGTTTTTCCCTCATCTAACTTAAAGCTCAAATTTTCTATAATATATTTTTCATCATATTTAAAGAAAACCCTATCAAACTCAATATCATAATGTTTAAATTCTTTTCTTTCACCATGTTCTAATTTTTCATTCTTCATTCCATCTATCAAATTCTCTAAACGATCTATTACCTGTCCGGCATTAAAGTTATTTTGTGAAGCAAACATAACTTTCATAAATGATGAAAAAATAACCCCAGAAAAACAAGTAAAGAAGATTACTTTTGCAAGAATCATCCCAGCTTGTTCTCCTTTTGTTATAAAATACATACTGCAAGGAATACATATCAAATAATAGGTATTAAATAACGTTTGAAATGACACATACGGCTTTCTGCAACTTAAGGAATATTCATAAGTGTTTTTTGAGTATTGGAGAATTGCATCCAATAAACTTTTATAGGAACGAACGGTTATCCCAAAAATCTTCAATACTTGCATACCTCTAACATATTCAATTATCTCTGAACTCATTTTCTCCAGAGAATTAGAATATGCCATCATAAATTCTTCTCCACCATACATTGATTTGTATTGAAAAATACCTACTACAATTGTTATAGCCAACAAAATACCAAGTCTATAATCAACAGCAAAGGTCATAATAAACATTAAAATTGGCAACATTCCTGCAACAACATTATCAGGAATCAAATGTGCCACTGTAGAATGTGTTTCTCCAGCATTATCGTCAATAATCTTTCTTACTTTCCCTGACGGATTCGTATCAAAGAAAGCAAAAGAAGCATTGATTAGATTTTTTAACCCAGTTTTTCTGATATTTGTTTCTAATCTAAAACCAAGCATATGTGATACCATCAATGCCACAAAGTAAATAACTCCATACGATACCATATAGATTACAATCAATTTACTATCTTTTAGAGCCGCACTATAATCTTTGGTAACTAATAATTCGCAAAACAAATCCCACAAATACCAGTAAGAAGCCATTAAACATATTGTGGAAATAGCAGCTAATAGCATTGAACCATATGCGAATGTTTTTCTTTCAGGAACATACTTAAATAATTTTTTGTATAATTTAAACATTTTTCTTCTCCAAATCTTATATTCTCAGCAAATCTTTCCATCCAGCATAGAAGAATTTTTTAACGTGTTGAATGTAAATATTAGCTTCATTTAAATTCATATTTTGGGAAAGAGGTACTAAAATTCCCTTTATATATGAACTAACTAATATATGAACAAGTTCATACAAAATAAATTCATCTACATCACTTTTATTGTTAGTTCTAATAAATTGCATTGTTGCATCCGTAATTATTTTAGAAATCTCATCAAAATAGAACTCATATTTTGTTCCACCTGATAAATTCAAAATCATTAAAAATTCTTCCTTGTATTCATATATCAATCCAATGAATCCATCTTCATTCTCCCAATTTCTAAAGACACAATTTATTTGTTCTTCTTTGGGTAATTTTTTGTAAGCTCTATGTTCTTTGTCAAGAAATTCTTTGAGTCTATTTGCAGGTTTTTCAACTAAGCTATTAAATAAATCTTCTTTAGTACTAAATCTCTTGTATAACGCTCCAGTAGTTATGCCTGCATTTTTACAAATTACATTTAGAGAAGCTTTTTCAAAACCATTCTTTTTAAATTCTTTTTTAGCATTTTCCAGTAATTTAGGCGTAATGCTAATATCTTGATTTGCCATAAAATCCTCCCTCATACATTGATAATAGTACTATCAATTATGTTATTTTTTTGCAAGAGGCATCTTAGTACCTCTTGCATAAGCAAAATCAAAACAAACAATAAAGTTGCTGATTTATTTTGTCCATTATTTTAAAAAAGAAGCTAAAGCTTAATCCATCATTTCATCTACATGTAAACCTGATTCCAAAATTCTTGAAGTGTCTCCTGTATTGCCATATCATCTATATTTCCAATACATTTTACTTCTCCACATTCAAGAAATAGAATATAATCACAGCATCTTGAAACAAGCTCCGAATCATGCGTAATCACAAATTGCGTTCGTCCCGCCGCCTTCATACGCTTTATAGCATCTGCCACCTCAATCATATGAATATAATCAAGTCCACTAGTCGGTTCATCATATATGAGAAATCTTTTATCAGATGCAAGCGCACTAGCCATTGCAACACGTTGTTTTTGCCCTCCAGACAAAGACATGGGGTGAGAGTCTTTAAATTCTTCCAGCCCTAACTCTTTCAGAATTATATTTGTTTTTTTCTCCTGTTCTTCATGGGACAATCCTAACCTCTCCATAGATAATCTGACTTCTTCAAATACACTTTCGGTAAAAAGCTGCTGATTTACATCCTGCATAACAATATAAGTACTTTCGATTCGATTTTTTCTTTTAAAACTTTCTCCATTTAGAAAGATATCCCCTTTCGACCTCTTTTCCAAACCACAGAAAGCACGTCCGAAAGTAGATTTACCTGCTCCATTGTTTCCAACAATGCCGATAATAGACTTTTCCGGAAGGTTTATATAAGGAATAGAAAATGCAGGTTTATCTTCTCCTTTGTAAGTATAACTAAAATCAACGAACTCTATTTTTCCAGCATTATCCGTTTCTCTATTCTCTTTTTGAAATTCAGGCTTACTTCTAAGCCCCATAATTTTTAATTGTTCTTTACTGATTTTCTTAAATTGTTCTATTGTGTAATCATTTATAATTCGTCCATTTTTTATATATATTACACGATCAGCCAAATCCATCAGCCATTCCAAACGATGTTCCGCAATTATCACCGTTTTTCTATCCTGCTTCCATTTTTTAATAATCTTTCGCAACTGTGCGATAATATGTGTGTCTAAATTGGAAGTAGGCTCGTCCATAACGACTATTGGAGGATTAGGTGCTGTAGCGGAGGCACAAGCAACCCTCTGTTTTTCCCCTCCAGATAGAGAAAAAAGACTTTTCCCTAACAATGTAGTAATATCAAGAGCTTCAACAATATTTTCAAAACGTTCAAAAATAAGTTGTTTTTCCATTCCAAGATTTTCACATGTGAATACTACTTCTGTATCTGTTTTAACTGTATAAAACTGGGCTTTGGGATTCTGAAATACTGATCCTACATAATATGCTAACTGATACAGTTCACATTCAGCTACATTGTTTCCACAAACAAAAATTTCACCTGACATTTCCCCTTCATAAAAATGCGGAACTAGACCATTTATCATTCTTGTAAGAGTTGTTTTCCCACAACCAGATTCACCACAAAGCACGACAACTTGACCTTCTGGAATATTTAAACTCACATCCCGCATACCAGCATCTCTCTGCCCATTTTTATATAAAAAACTTGCATTTTTGAATTTAATCATATAGCCACCTTTTGTTTATACATCACAATAAAATAAAGAGTATAAAAGATAATCAAACTGCCGAAAACAAGATAATCTCTCCACTTAAACCCAATATTACTTACATTGGTTCTTTCATTAGGTGCTGCAAGTCCCCTTGTAAGTGCAGAGGCAGCCAAATCATTTCCTATAGATACGATACTTGTTAAAAATGGAACCATCCTAAACTCTAACATCATAAGAGGATTGCGAAAAGAATTTATCCCTCGCAATTTCATAGCATCTCGCACATTGATATATTCTTCTCTAATAGTAGGAAAAAAGCGAAATGTTACCGAAATGGGAACTGTTAGTTTTTTCGTAATGTGCATTCTATCCATAGCTGCAATAAACTCCCCTACAGACGTTGTAGAAAACATAAAATATGCCATCATATATCCCGGAATAATTTCTACGGAAAATGCAATTATCCCAGTAAATAAGATATTAAACCAAGTTGGTAAATACGGTGCAAGAAGGTTGGGAACAAATAGTGCAAAAAGGTACAAAACAAAAAAATATACTACTGCCCGTAACTTCTTTAAAACAACCAAAAAAACAAATGGCAAAAGAGAAAGTATTGTGTGAAAAATTTTTAAATAGCCAATGGGGGAACCACTAAGCAAAGTAGTCGATACAAGAAGGCACATTAATATCTTTGTACGTGGATCAAGATATAGTTTATCTGCTGTCGCATTTTTCTGATATAATTCAGAAATCATTATATCAACCCACTTCTTTCAAAATGTTTCCTCAAAACTTTACGACCAATCAGCCCGCCAAGAAAACCACCAACAAAGCATAAGACAATTAAAAGAGGGAATAACCACCAGTTACTATGAAACCATCCATAAACAGAATACATAAATGTTTCTCCATAGCTAGCTGCCTTATTCTTTAACCATTCCTGACTCGCTGTGAGCCAATGTACATAATTTCCTGCAATACATATACTCGATACTGCATACGCAAGAACGCAACCCATACTCTTTTGATATTTAGAAACTTTTAAAATAAGTTCCCCAATAGCTCCTGTTATGATTGCCCAAATCAAGAGATCATATCCCATTCCCGTTAAAATCATGGCTATTCCAATTACAGTCTGCAAAATCATCAGCATTCCAAATTTTCTTATTTTTGTAAAATAAAGCATCATTGGAATACCTTCTATAAATGGGACAACAAAAGTGAGAAGTAAAAAACCAATTGGAATCAGTCCCAAAGTGCATGCGACTGCAATAATAATAACCACATAAATCGCTGAAAAAATCCCAGCATTGATTAAATCTTTACCATTTAATCTGTTTGGATTCGAACCTTTCTTATCTGTCATGTAATACATTCTCCTTAATTTTTTATATTTACGTTTATATTTACGCTTGATACTCAAGAAACATCATTTAGTATTTTATCTAATACATATTATTAATTTATAAACTCATTTTACTTGATTTCCCTTGTGGTTCAGCATATAATATATACAAAAGGTTAGACCTCACTAACTAACATATTTAGTATAATATTCAAAGTTATCCTTTGCAATATCTCCAAATTTTGTTTGGACATTATACTAAAAATTTTGGACATTTTATAAAAAGGAGCGTCGCAAATGTATGCTGATAAATTTTATTCCGGTTTATTTTCTCAACTAAATCTAAATCCTGATAAATCTGGTATCAAACCCAGTGGCGGTTTTACCATGGTGCCAAAAGATAGTACTGGCGAAGGATATCTATGGACATACCCTGTAAATGCATTTTGTTCTATAAATATTTACCATCTTCGTTTTTATAATGAAATGCATTACAGATATTATCACCCTAAAATGTTGGTACTTTCCCAAAGTTCATTTTATGTTGCAAGAGCAATAAAAAATAATTCTTGTAATCAAAAAAATCAACTTATTGGTTATTACCTTGATAATGGCGAGCATGAATATACAATTCCTGCTGGGATTTGGTTAGACAGTGTTGGAGTTTCAATTTTTCCTGAATATTACGAAGAATACCTTCCAAAAATATTTCATCAAGACTTTTCTTCACTTTCAGAAATAGTCCCTCGAATTGGTACAGACCTATTTATACCAAAAATCTCAACAATACTTGATGATATTGCCACATACACACCAACATCAGAAATCTCGGAACTATTCTATGAGGCTAAAATATTAGAAATAATCGCAGCATTTTTATCTTGGAAAAGCAATGCTGTTCACAATGTTATAGACAAAGAAGATTCAGAAGCACTTCATCGTCTTGGTCACTATTTAGAACAAAACTTTTCCAATCCAACGAACATTCAAATGTATGCACGCATGTGCAATATGAGCAAATCTAAACTGTCGGAAATGTTTCATTCTATATATGGATGCACCATTGTAGAATTTATTATGAACTACAGGATAGATAAAGCAAAAAGATTATTATTAGAAAATGATTTATCTATTCAACAGATTGCTACAACCGTAGGCTATTCTCATCAAAGCAGTTTTACCTATATTTTCAAACAACATGTGGGATGCACGCCACGTGAATATAGAAAAGATAATTCTAATTTTCACAGCATTAGTTCTACAATTTCAACTTCTAAAAACCATTTATGATATTAACAGTTCTGTAACCTCAATCATTATCTGTATTTTGGCAATCTTTATATAGAATAGCCCACGATTATTTGTTATAATATAGTTACAAATTCAAAACTTGCTTAACGCTGTTCATATACTAATAGTATAAGAGCAAGCACAGTAAGTGTACGGACACTTACGGAAAAATTGATGAAGCAGCCCTTTGGGAACTGCTTCTTTTTTTATCAATTTTTAGCTTGTTAGGGAGACCCTAAGACCCCGAAAATCATACAAAGGAGGAAATACCTATGGCAAACAGATTACGAAATGAACGACTTGAAATTAAATTGACCAAAGAAGAAAAGGCTCTTTTTGAGGAGAAAATGAAACTTGCAAAGTGCAGAAATATGAGCCACTTTATCCGCAAATGTGTTTTAGAAAAGGAGATTTATCAGGTAGATTTAGAGCCGTTTCGAGAGCTACAAGGCTTACTTTCCAATGCTACAAATAATATCAATCAGATTGCAAAGAGAGTAAATCAGACAGGTATCATCTATAAAGATGACATCCGAGATATGAAGAAAGAAATTGAATATTTTTCTAAAGAGTTGTGGCAAATTCACTCCCTGCTTCTGAAAAGAACTTCTGAAACGGAAGGGGAATAACAATGGCGATTACAAAAATACACCCTATAAAATCAACCCTTCATCTTGCCATCAACTATATTGTTAATGGAGATAAAACAGATGAACAGCTTTTGGTCAGCACGCATAAATGCCACGAATCTTCTGCTCATACTCAGTTTTTACGAACAAGAGAGGAGGCGGGAACAAAGGGAACTGTCCTTGCAAGACATCTGATTCAATCTTTTCTACCGGGAGAAGCTACACCTGAAATGGCACATCGAATCGGTCTTGAGTTATGTAAGAAGATCCTAAAAGATGAATATGAATTTGTCCTATCGACGCACATAGATAAAGGGCATATCCATAATCATATCATCTTCAACAATGTGAATATGGTTACCGGCAAATGCTATCAGTCGAACAAGAAAAGCTATCATAAGATCCGTTACCAGAGTGATAAGCTGTGCAAGGAAAATAACCTTTCCGTCATCGATGAACACTACGAAAGCTATAAGAAAAAATATAAGACTAACGGTAAATCTTGGTATGAGAATGAACATGCGAAGCGTGGTACTTCTTGGAAAAGTATGCTACAATTTGACATTGATCGCATAATAAAGCAATCACAGGATTGGGACGAATTTCTAAAGAAAATGGCTGAGCTTGGCTATGAAATCAAGCATGGTAAACACATCGCTTTTAAGCCGAAAGATAAGCCGAGATTTACAAGATCGAAGACGATTGGCGAAGATTATACGGAAGAACGGTTAAAAGAACGCATAGCGGAAAGGGAAACGATTAAGACTCCTCCTGTTAAAAAACGCATTGGAAATATCATTGACATGAACACCAATGCCAAGGTCAAAGAGAGCAAAGGTTATGAATTCTGGGCAACGAAACATAATCTGAATACGATGGCGGAATCCGTTATCTTTATCAGAGAACATGGGATTAAATCTGTTAAGCAGCTTGACGAATTTATTCAAAAAAGTGCTGATGAAAGGCAAAATTTACAAGATAAAATCAAATCCATTGATAAGGAAATGGAACAGTTATCCGCTACGATGGAGCAAGTCCATACCGTCAAAAAATATCGAGTACACTACAAAGAATATCGCTCTAATCCATCTGATAAGGCATTTTTTGAGGAATACAAAACTCAGATTACCCTCTATGAAAATGCTCTTTCCGAGCTTAAAAAGTCCTATTCCAAGCTGCCAAATTCAAAGAACATTTTGGATAGGCTTGATAATCTGCAAGAAAAAAAGAATACCCTTATGCAAGAGTATTCTTCCTCAAAAGCTACAATGGACGAACTTTACAAGATACGCAAAAACTATGGAATTTACATGGGTAAGGAGATGGAGAGATAGTGTTCTCTCCTCTTTTTATTGTTCCCAAAACTTATCTTCTTCCTCTTGTTTTTCTGCGAAAGTCCAAACTTCCTGTATCTTACCATTCTCTATCCTGAATAGGTCAATCCCCGGATCATTTAGTTTTTCTTCTCCTCTTTCTGCTAAAGAAACAACACTGGCAGCCACAAAACAGTCATTGCTTGCAGCCCAATTTGTTATCACCCTAAATGTTCCGTTACTTCTTTTTGAAAATTCTCCCAAACGCTCTCCTAATGCCTGTTTTCCCACTATCACACCGGAAAGTGAACTCTCTCCTCCCATATGCCATACAATATTGTCCGACATCGTTTCAAAAACCGCTCCAAAATCTCCTTTTGATAATGCTTCTGTGTAAGCATGAAACACTTTCATAACTTCATTTTTCATAGCTGATCTCCTTTCATTTTTTGAGAAATGATTTTCTCTTACTATCATTATACTTTTTAAGTCTTGATTTTAGAAGTACGAACATTTATAATACATAGTATCTAATACGATACTATTAGTTTTCTAAGGAGGTTACAATGTCAAATGTTTATGATAAGTGTCCCTATGTTACGACTCAAAAAGTTTTACAAGGAAAATGAGCAATTGTAGTTTTATATCATCTAAGTACAGGCACGAAAAGGTTTAGTGAACTTGAACGGTTAATTCCTGATGTTACTCGAACTGTTTTAACAAGACAGCTTCGTCAATTAGAACAAGACAAACTAATCATTAGAAAAGTTTTTCCGGAAGTTCCTCCCCATGTTGAATATTCTTTGAGTACATTAGGCACTAAATTTCAAAGAGTGTTAGATGAGATAGAAATCTTTGGATTGGATTATATTGCCGAGCTTAATAAAACACATCGAACTTAATTGTGTGCTAAAATCCATAAAAAAAGAGCCGGTGCAATCCGAAGACCGCACCGACATAAATTTATCTCTCCGTTTCCTTTGCTTTTTCTTTACTTTCTTTAGGCTTTTCCTTATCTTCCGCCTGATATTCTTTGATAGCACCAAGTATGGATTTTTTACCGTTTTCTTGACCTTTTTCAGAATTGAGCAAGGTATTTAACTTAGCTTTCATTTTTTCAAGATCTGCTCTAATCTGTCCTGATTGTTCCCAAGAATCAGCATAAAATAAGTCTTTTTCTCTTTCTTCTATCTCGCTTTTCAATTTAGCAATCTCTTGACTCTTATCCTGTCCTTTCATCTGTTCTTTTGCCTTTAAGAGCTTTGAGGATAATATTCTTACATTGCTGTGTTCCTTGCCGTTATCATCAATAGAGGTTCTGATTTGACCAAAAAGTTTCACAAAATCTCCCTGTTTAAAGTCCTTTGGAATATCACTCTTTTCTCCATAAGCGGAGCAATTATGATATACCTTATTCCCGTCATCATCTTTGGAAACTACGGAGAAATTTGCCACCTTAAAGGCTTCTCCGTTCTTATTTTCTCTTTCGATTACATCTACATTGCCTACAACATTTCCGACAATATTTACAAGGTCATCTTTCTCCTGCTGAACATAGGGCAGGTCTTTTATCTGTCCCTGTTCTCTTAAATCTTCAATCATGTAATCGAAATCTTCATGAAGCAGATTGATGGTGTCATTTGCCATATAGGCATCATATAGCTTATCTAATGCACTTTCATCGTTAATGCCCTTTTCCATACTTATAATTGCCTTAACAAAGTCCTTATGGTTATCATTTACCATATCTTCAATCCTATCCCTTATTGTTTTGTAATCCATGTTTTTATATCTCCTTTCATGGTAAAAGGGAGCTGTTCGCTCCCTTACCTTGCATATTCCTGTTCTTTTGTAGTTTGTTTTTCTTCCGTTTTGCTTTCACTTTGATAAGCTCTTATCTGTCCTAAAATAGACGGTTTATCTTCCGTTCTTTGAGAAGTTTCCTCTTTCGTATGAAGATTATCTTCCACATCATAGGTTGATTCAAAGTAATCACTGTCCCTGAAATCATTGTCATATCTGTCGATGATACCGTCATTATCGAGGTCTTTTGCAAGCGGATCATAGAAGTTTCCTTCATCATCAATCTCAAGTCCCGTTGCTGCTCTTAAATCTTCGGAATCCACATAGACCAAATCTTCAAAAGAGGATAGCTCAATCTCATTTTTCATATTCCTTAGAGCTTCATTTTCTCCTTTGTTCTCATAATCAAAGCTCTCTGTTTTGATTGGAGTATCATCAATGTACTGTGTCCATGTGTAATCCTCTAAATTCAGTTCGTACTGAATCCCATGTCTTTCATCAGGAGTATTGGTATAGGCAAGCCCGATATGCTTTAAATCAGGATACAGCGTGTCAAACTCATCATAGCTGTGGTTTTCTTCATACTCTCTGTTGCAGAAGTTAATAATCGCTCTTTTTACATCTTCTACAAGGGGATTATCATTTCTCTTTTCTTCCACTTCTCCCATATCGAGCAGCTTATTCAGTTCGGCAAGCCTTAATACTTTAGTTTTCAGTTCATCTGCCTTTTCAAACGGCTTTTTAAGTTCTTCTTTGGCATTTTCAAGCTGTTCTTTTGTGCTGATGAGCTTTTCCTCTAATCTTTTCAGTTTTTCGGGCATTTTCTCAAGAGCGTTATCCAGTCTTGTAATATTACCATCCGCACTTGTGCCAAGTTCTCCGGAATGCTTTGCAGCACCGTTTAAGCTGAAGTTATGCTCATTGGTAAAGAAGTTATAACTGACCTCTAAATCCATATTTCTATACTTTCCTATCATCTTACTTTCGTTGATTTTTATTTTTGAAATGGCTTCAAGCAGCTTTTCTCCTGCTAATTTCTTATCGGTAATCTTCTCGCCTAAAATAGTAATGGAAGTAAACTTTTCCTCTCCTT
>AZKM01000012.1 GCA_000510425.1 Eubacterium nodatum ATCC 33099
AATCAGCAGGAAGTAGTGCTGGAGTGTGCTGCAGAGACTATGAAATCCGTCATTGATCACTTTGGCGAGGATGTGGAGACCTGGAGGATCTCACAGACCCACTTCCAGCTACGGACCATGGTGAGCATCAGCCCGACATTTTACGGATGGCTGTTCCAGTTTTCCGGAAAGATGCGGCCGTTGTCACCAGAGCCGGTATTAGATGAATATCGCAAAATGCTGGAAACCGCTTTGAATCATTTGTCACTGTAAACCAGGTAATGCTTCGCTTTTTTTAGAGGCACTTTTCCATCGTATTAAATATTAATCCATCTTAATACAACATCGGTCTATAAATCGACCGATGTTCCTTTTGCAAACGAACATATGTTTACTTTTTGCCGGACCGGCCATATAATATTGATATCAGCTGATGCAGAACAATTACCCCCAAGAGATCCGGCAGAATGCCGTGATCAGTGTGAGCTTTGTTGCTGGTGAAGGCAGCACTTTCTTTGTTACAAAATCAGAAGTGCTGCAGACTTAATACATTACCGGAGTGCCGGAGTTCTTCAGTGATTCGTTTCCCTATCACTGAAGCAGCTGCCGGGGATGCACACGCCGGAATCAGGAGTTCCACCGGTATGCAGAGTGTGAAAGAACGAATCGAAGGGAGACGAGATGGGTAACAACAGAAACGGCTCCAGACAGAGAATAGCAACAATATGTTCGAGCCGGGAAATCAGTGAAACTGAAGTTTATGACAAAGCGAAGAAGTTGCTGGAAATCTACCGTGATGTCTGTTGGGAGACAAGTGAATATGCGAATCTTGTCAGAGAGGACCTCGCCTATGAATACGGATATGCCAGCAGTGATCTTGATACCGCCCTGCTCTACTTGGAAAATTTCGCTCCGGATGAACAGAAGGAGAAATTTGCTGCGAAGATACGGGCTCTGTTCAGTGTCAAATGGATGGTTGAGATTGTCGATTCTGCAATCATCAAAGTCAGAGAGTTCCCACTGAACGGTGAGCTGTATGCTCATATTCTGTCCATGTATTATCTTGGCAAATTCCAGTACACCGAAGCGGAGATGATGGAAGAACTGAATCTTGAAAGAAGCTCCTATTACCGTCGTAAGAAGGAAGCTGTTATTGTTTTCGGACTGGCGATCTGGGGAGGAAGCATCGATGATTTGCGGCAGATTATGCTGGGAAACGAACCGAAGCAAATGACCTTTGATGGAATTGCGCAGAGATATCAGAAAGTATGAGGAGAGAAATGTCGATCAAATTAAAAGAATTGTGGCCGCCACGGGACGGAATGCAGAAGATCCCTGTATACAAGGAGGGAGGAATCGCGGTATTTGGCGAGCGTACGATATTCCAGTCACCGGTCATGCTTAGAAAAGGATTGCTGGAATGCTGGCTCTGGAGTGACCCAATGAATCGTGGTGATTAAGATGTTGAATTGATCTCCATTATCCGGATGAGTCCGGGGCTTGACCTTGAGATACGGAGGAATGACGAAGAAATTCTAGGAGTGAAATTCTATAAGCCCAATGGTGACCTTCTGGAGTTCGCCCCGTTTTCGGAGGACGGAAAAGGACTGGAATGCAGGAAAGCCTATGATCACATTACCATCGATCCTGCAAACAACGACCGGGAGGCCCAGCTGGTAAGAGTCGGATGGAACCTCATTGATATTTCACTGAAACCCCAATGACACATGAAACCGGCCTCAATGGAACACGTCCGGTACTGACCTGAGACCCGCAGGACGTTACACTATATATGCTGGGAGATAGCAGCATATACAAATGAATAATTGATGAAGCCTCATATCCAAACAGATGTGGGGCTCTTTTTATGCCTGTCTTTCAGACAATTGGCTTCGGCCGGGAGAAATTCTCCCGGCCTTTTTTCATGCCCGAAAGGAGAAAGACAGTGCGGATACAGAAGCAGTCTCTGCGTTTCATCAGAGGTCCGTAACCTCCTGATTTCGAAAACAGCAAATTACATCTTTTCGAAATTCAGGAGGAAGAAATGAAAAAGATCAGGTATGAGTTCATCACGGAAGAAATTGTCGAGATCGAAATCAGCGATGAATGGGGAGAGAAGTTGAAATCAGTAAAACGGGAGCAGTTGGAAGCTGGACAAACGGGAGGAGCGTCACAGCGTAAACTTCGCCGATCTGGATGACAAGGAAGAATACTTTGCAGATTCAGATGATGATCCCTTTGCAATGATCGAAGAAGAAAAGTACAGAGATTACAAAGCGGACCATGAAAGACGAATCGCAAAAGCCTTTTCCGAACTCAGCGTAAGCCAGCGGGAGCTGCTGAAAACTCTCTATGAGGATGGAATGTCGAAGCAGGAATATGCAGATGCAATCGGCGTGTCTCCTTCAGCAATATCACACCAGCTTGAAACCATCAAGAAAAAAATTAAAAAAATTTTGAGATGAGCCTCAAGTTTTTCGCTTTTTTGTCTATAGGGTGAGAGGCAAAATCGGGCAGGACTTTCGTAAAAAAATCATGGCAGCCGGTGACCTCTCGAGATAACAAACTGCACTTTGAAAACGGAATACACATTCATCAGGTACTTTCTCTCTGGTATATCGGGTAACACCGAGAGCATGTGAAGTGATGCGCCGGGACCCTTCGGGATAGCGATAATGTCTCACTTCAAAAGGCGGCATGGCGGCCGTCAGTGTGCGATGACAGCCGGGGAGGACAATGATACTTCCGCCCAGTCACAGCCCCGCAGGAATGCGGGATCACGCAATGAGGGCGGCTCCGGGAGAACCTCGGAGGAGCCGGCAGCTCATGAGAAGGAAGCAGCCACCCTTCGCCTGATTGTTTCCTGGGATCCGGGGCGTCGTGGACAAAATGGATCGTGTAATAATCCGGAATGCAGAATGATGATGCATTTCAAATGTGAAAATCTGAATTCTGCATTTCCGGTCAGTACATGCGCGGTCCATCACACCGAGAGAATCAGGGAATGTCGAATCCAAATCAGATAAAGGAATTCCCCTGATCTACCCTACTCTACTCTACCCTACCCCGATGAGCCTGGTAAATGAATGTGTATCCTTTTTCTGCAAAGGAGGCCAATCAATATGACACCAATTAGCACCAACCCAAATTTTTCATTCGATACGAATGACGATCTTTCACCGATGATCGATTCCATCCTGACAGCTCCGGGATTTGTAAAAGCATATGCAGAAAACAGAGAAACGGATTGGGTGATTCAAATCGGAAACAGCGAAATGGAAGAAGGCATACGGCAACTTCCCTCTGTAGAGCAACAGATCATCAAGCTGTATTTTCTGGATGGCAAGTCCCTTCTCGATATCGCAAATGATCTGGATTTACCGGTCGAGCTTCTAGCCGGCCACATGAAATCCATGAAAGTGAGGTTGTCGCTTTATGTCTGATCAGAATTTCAACGTACGCCAGGGGGAAATCTACTATGCGGATTTTCCGGAGACAGTGGGCAGTGTGCAGAAAGGAATACGGCCGGTGGTAATCACGCAGAATAATTATCTGAACAGGAACTCAACTACATATGTCTGTGCCCTGGTTACCAGTCAGCTCAAACGACTGGATCTGCCGGAGCATGTACTGCTTCCGAAACTGAAAGGACTTCCGAAGCGGTCCATGGTCATGGCAGAACAGCGTCAGACGGTGGATCAGAAGCAACTCCTGAATTACCGCTGCAAAGTCAGCTGGTTAACATTCCGTAATATCCACCGTGCACTTCGGCATTGTGAGAGTGCCGACAAAACCTGCTATTAAAAAAGCAAGACTGCAAGTTAAGCAGAACGCATAATTAACAGATTCGCCATGTGATGATACGCTGACCTCATCACATGGCCAGGTGAGGAAGAAACATGAATATTGAAATACCGATCAGCGGTCAGGCGGCAGTTTCCACTGAAATCAGATTCTATACACCGAAAGATGTTGCCAGAATGACCGGATGGAGCGAAAAAACCGTGCTGAAGATGTTCAATGATCCGAAGTTCCCTTCAGCAGATTTCGGGCGGAACAAAGTCATTGAGGCTGATGCATTAAGAAACTATTTTTCAACAAGACATGAAAAATCGAAAGACAGATACTGGAGGAAACAACGATGAGACTGGAAGATTTTTATATGGGAAAGGGTTCATACAGAGACACGAAATCAGGAAAACGGGAACTTGTTCTCCGTTACCGGGATGAAAGCGGCAACCTGCGATACAAATCATTTACCCGGGATACTGAGGAGGAATGCCTTCAGGCGGCAATGGATTTTGCCGAAGAGTACACCGGAAATCTGAACGCTGATGATTCCACCATTCCGGAGATCCTCAGAAAGCGTTTCGATAAGGATCTGAAGTTCAATTATATTAAGAAGCAAAGCTATTACAGGAAGATCGAAACACTGAAGATCATCGAAAATGATGCGATTGGACAGATCCCCATCCGGAAGATTCAGAAGCATCACATCAACCGGTTTTTGAAGGAAATCACCGGTTATTCCAACAGCACCATTGAGAAACTGTTTCTTCAGCTGAAGCTGGCTTTCAAAACTGCAGTAGAAGCAGATGTCATGACGAAAAATCCCATGCTGGCTCACGATATCAGAAGGCCCAGATCCTCGAAGGCAGATAAAAAAATCCGGGCACTTACTGAGGAAGAGCAGAAGAAACTGACCGAATGCATTCTCAATGACAAAGTTCCGAAAGGAAGAAATGATTACCGCACACAGATTCTTATTGCCCTTTACAGCGGCATGAGGATGGGAGAAATCAACGCTTTGTCACCGGATGATATTGATTTCAAACAGAATGTCGTTCATGTAAGAAAGACTATCTCCATGGGCACCCGCGGTAAAGGCTTCCTCGGTGATACAACCAAGACCTATGCCGGACTCAGAGATGTCCCCATCAGCAACGCCCTCCGGCCTGTACTGGAAAGAGCCCTTGCGGAGATGCTGCCCAATGATCCGGGCCTGATATTCTATGATCACGGAAACAATCGCGTCATCACCACAAGCAATGTGAATTCCTATTACAAAAGAACCTGCGACAAGTGCGGCATTGAATGCAACGGACAGCATGCGCTCCGGCATACCTTTGCCACAAGATGTATTGAATCCGGCGTTCCTGCCATCGTCCTGAAGAAGTGGCTGGGCCATACTGATATCCATGTTACGCTGGATACCTATGCAGATGTTTTCGACAGAATGAACGATACCGCAATCAACACTTTGGACACCTATCTGGATTCCCTTGAGAGTGAAGAAGAGGCATAATGGTCATAGTTAATCACGAAGAGGAGAAAACGGATGAATAATTTACAGACTGGATGAACTTGCCCGGAAATTTTACAGAGGCCGGGGAGGAACACTTCGATACATTCCCAACGGGAAGCTGCGCTTGGATTTATACTATGTCGATGATTACGGAAGGAAGCGCCGGAAAGTTTTTGTCGGAAGGAATATAGGTGAATGTTATGAGAGAGCGAATCAATTTGCTGCGGACAGCAAAGGCCTGATCAGCAACAACAGATCGACGATTCCGGAAATCCTCCGTGTGAAACTTGCAAATGATTTAGCCCTACATTTCATAAAGCCTCAGACGCATGGAAACTACCTGACTCTTGTATCGAATATTGAAAACCACTTGATCGGTCAGCTTCCAGTCGCAGGCATATCAACAAAAATGATTGAAAACTATCTGGAGTATATCACCGGCAGATATTCAGATTGCACGATCGATGCACTCTATCGGTTCCTCTCTACTGCTTTCGACATCGCTGTTCAGGATAACGTGGTAGCAAAGAATCCAATGAGAGCTTTTGATATTCGAAAACCGAAATCGAAGAAATCAGCACAAAGTGTCCGTGGATTTACAGAAGAAGAACAGATACGGTTTCTCAGAGCACTCAAAACATATAAACCGCCTTATGGGTCCATGTCGTATAAACTGCAATTCCTTGTGCAGTTATACAGCGGACTCCGGATGGGAGAAGTTAATGCTCTGACGCCGGAAGATATCGATTTTGGACGCAACCTGATCCACGTCCGGAACACGGTTATTCTGCTCAACGGAAAATCAGAACTCGGCGATACTGCGAAAACATACAATGGTGTGAGAGATGTTCCGATCTGCAAAAAACTAAAGCCGGTCTTGCAGGAAGCTCTGGAAAAGATGAAGGATAATCCCTGTCACTTAGTGTTCTACGATCACAAGGCTGACAAGGTAATCGGCACTTCGTCGGCATCATCTTCATTCACCAGAATGTGTAAACGGTGCGGAATCAATCTGCGGGGTTCACATGCACTCCGGCATACATTTGCTACCCGCTGCATTGAGGCCGGTGTGCCTGCGGTGGTATTGAAGAAATGGCTGGGGCATTCCGATATTCATGTTACAATGGACATCTACGCAGACGTATATGACCGGATGCATCATGATGCGATTGAAAAGCTTGATAAGCACATTTCAGAGATGTACAATGACTGAAGAAGCTTGAGGTTTCAGGAGATGTATTATGATTGAAAAAGCGCATAAACACAGCACTGTAAATGCTGAAAACGTTGAAATCGTAACGGTAGCGGGTAATCTTAATAGGTCCTCCGCCAAATAGACCGACAATGTTGATACATTGTATCAACATTGTCGGTTTCTTTTTATACTTTAAAATTATTTTAATTGCAGTATACAGTCCTGCCATCAATTATAAAACCATCCTACCGGCAAAAAGTACAGATACGGAGCTGTAAAAATTGCAAGTCTCAGTGCAGTCTTATGGATAAGTTCTTCACTTAACTCACCGCTTTTTCTCAATATCCTCTTATCTAATTTATAAATACATATTCCCGAAACTATAATAGAAATCAAAATCACAACCACTACCCCTGCGTGTTTAAATGGATTAAAGACAAGGGCATAATTAAATTTTTCAAAGGCTTCAACATTGCCCGACCAAAAATATGTACCGAATAGAATTAACATACCGATGAAGTCCGAAACAAATCCTGCTATACAAATTTTACCCGAATTCTTCCAGGCTACTGCAAATCCGTTCTCTTCCTTTCTGATGGACAACCACATAACAAGCAAGTCCAACAGAAAATTAGCCGGTATCAAAAGCAGCCAAAGCGGTGATGGAAACCACAGTAAAAGCCAAATAGGCAAAATCATATTGTACACTCTAAACTCTTTTTGATTCATAAAATCACCTCCATAATAAGGATTCAAGAAAATCTCAATGCTTATTCAGACAACTTCATAAAAATTCAATGTTCATCCGATTTAAACAGTTCACGCTTGTTCAAGTTCGATATATCTTATCAAAAGTTCTGCCGTTGCTTCTATTCCCAATTTGCTGCTGTTCATGTATAAATCATAGTGCTTGGGATCATCCCATTTGCCCTTGGTAAACCTCTCCGTATACATTCTTCTGCCTCTATCTTTCTTTTTCATCATCTGAAAGGCCTCCTCATTATCAACATTATGCCTTCTCATGATTCGGTTAATTTTAAAATTCTCATCTGCCCAAACAAAAGCTCTGACGCAAGGATTATGATCCTTAATCATTTTTGAGCCGCATCGTCCTACTATTACAAAGGAATTTCCTTCATTGATTTTTTCCTCTATATATCTGAACTCCATTTCAGCTACATGATCTTGCGGAGCACTTGAAAACTCCCCGAAAGTTCTCGTCAAGAACAGGCTTCTGGGTGTTTCCTCAAATGCTTTCCAATCACTGTATTCATATCCATATTCTTCACAAACTTTTTTAAGAAGATCCGCATCATAAACGGGAATTCCAAGCTTTCTCCCTACTATTTTCCCTATATCATGACCTCCGCTGCCAAATTCTCTGCTTATGCTCACTAAAACTCTTTTTTTCATCTAATTGCACCCCTTTCAAAAATACTTTCAAAAGATAATACCTTATTAAAAAGTTTTCACTACATGGATGTAACTGATTTTATTCAAATTCACATTGCAAAATATCTTATATAAATTACAACGGCTGCAGAGGCCAGTACTAAAACCGTTGCAGGCACTGCGTCCCTGCAGTAACGACCCCAGCCAATATACTTACCGTGTTTTCCCGCCACAGAAATTCCTACAACATTTGCAGATGCTCCTATTGGAGTTGCACTTCCTCCTATATCAGTTCCTATAGATAATGACCATGCAAGAACATCTAACGGAATACCTCTTGCAATGCTTATATGCTTTATTATAGGTATCATCACCGCAGCAAAGGGAATATTGTCGATGATAGCACTTGCACCGGCAGAAACCAGCATAATTAAAGCAACACATAAGTAATCACTTCCTGCACCGAGCTTTGCAACCGATTCTGCTATGACCTCGAGCATATGAGTGCTTTCAAGTCCACCTACAACTACAAAAAGCCCTATAAAAAACAGCAGTGTCTCACCATCCACATCTTTAAGAAGCTGATTTCTTTCTTTTGACAATAACAGTGACAAAAAACCAATTAACACCCCTATAGACGCCACCGTAAGCCCCGTCTGCTCATGGCTTACAAGGAGTAAAATTGCAAGACCGAATATAAAACTACTTATAAAAAAAGCTTTCTTGTCCTTTATTGCATCTTTAGGATTTATGGATTTCTTAATTTCTTCCACATCAACCCCCTCTGTATTCAGCTTCTTTCTGCACCTCCAGTATAGAAATACCACTGCAACAAACATCCCTACAAGAGCAATTACTCCCGTATTCTTTAGAAAGTCAAAGAAAGAGTAGTTCAGAGCCGTTCCGACAATTATGTTAGGTGGATCTCCGCACATGGTGGCAGAACCGCCTAAATTCGCACAAAATATCTCTGTAATCAGCATTGGAATCGGATTGAACTTTAGAAGTTTTGCAAGCTCCAGGGTAGCTGTAGCCAAAAAGAGTATTACCGTTATACTGTCTATAAACATGGCAAGTGCTGCTGACATTATCATAAATAAAATGAGAATTTTCTTTGGATCGAAGTTTGCCCACTTTGCGATATTTTGGCATAGCCACCTGAAAAATCCGGATTTACCAAGTCCTTCAACCATTATCATCATCCCTGCGATAAATATTATTGTAGCCCAATTTATTCCCATTTCTCCACCTGATGGACCTGCTTTGCTAAACCAAAAGCCGGGAAGAAATAAATCTTTTATTGCAAGAACCTCCATAACTGCTTTACCGCTTCCCATGATTATTCCCTGAACAAGGACGAGCATTATTCCTCCTGTTACAAGGGTAATCTTGTGCCTTTCAAATCTCCCGTTTACCATGAATCCGAACATAGATATGAACAAAATTGCTGCCACTATTTTTGCTGCCATAATTCCTCCGTAAGCGATCTTGAATTGGTTATTATATACTATTACTATACTGAAAAAGATCAATTTAGTCAAAATATTTTCTTATCTTGCACACGATTGAAAGCAACTCGACCTTACTAGGAAATTGCAGCTATCGACTTTTTACTTGCTTATCTTCCATCCAACTGCCTCAGCCCTTGAAGCAATGAAATTTTTATAAATTCCCTCTTGTTCTACAAGTTCTGCATGTCTGCCTTGCTGTACTATTTTTCCTCGGTCAACGACATATATTTTGTCTGCATTTCTCACCGTATTAAGTCTATGAGCAATCATAAGTACGGTTTTTTCTCTTGTCAACTCATCTATAGCTTCCATGAGTTCCTTCTCATTTTCCGGATCCACATTTGCCGTAGCCTCATCAAGAATAATAACAGGAGAATCTTTCATCATTGCCCTTGCTATTGAAATTCTCTGCTTTTGTCCTCCTGAAAGGCTGGCTCCTCCTTCTCCTAATATGGTATCATAGCCCTCCGGCAGTTCTTCTATAAATTCATGACAACAAGCCTTCTTTGCAGCTTCAATCACCTTTTCCATAGATGCATCAGGTTGACCGAATCTTATATTGTTAGCTACAGTATCATGGAATAAATATACATTTTGAAATACAAAACTGAAATTCCTCATCAGAGAATCTATGCTGTAGTTCTTAACATTTCGTCCATCAAATTTTATTCTTCCTTTTTCTACATCCCAAAATCTTGCAATTAAATGGCATATGGTGGTTTTTCCACTTCCTGAAGGTCCTACAAATGCTGCTGAAGTTCTCTCCTTAATTGATAGATTCACATTATCCACTACTTTCCTTCTATCGTATGCAAAGTCTACATTCTCCATTTCTATATTATGTGTTTCGGGAACCACTTCTTCCCCTTCAATATCCATCTGCTGTATTGCCAGCACCTCATTAGCCTTATTTACACATATATCAACAGTTCTTAAAAGTGCGGAGAAATTTCCTGCCGTCTCCAGAGCACCATATATCATAAATGACGCCAAAAGCATTACTATGCATGTAGCCAAATCCATTTGGTCATTGAAATAAAGTTTCAGTGATAATACGCACATGGCTATACCTGTCATCTTTATAATCCATGTCTGCAATCCCATCAGAGGAACGAATTTCATTTCCATGTCCACTGTGGCATTTTTACAATCTTCTATAGATTTTTCCAGCTTTTTATTGTTTTCTCCTATGAGATTATATGATTTTGCTTCGCTTATACCCTGAATAAATTCCAGAATCTCTCCAATCATTGCAGTATCAGCTTTATTCTTCGTCTCAGATATGTCAACAGATTTGCTCTGCATATATGCATTTATTATAAAAAATACTATGATTCCGGCAATTGCTGTTAATCCTATTCTCCAGTCAAATGTCAAAAGCATTACGGTAATTAAAAGAGATTCCAAAAGACCGTTTAAGGTCATCATTACAACTCTTGTCGCCACATCTGCAAGTGCCTCCATAGTATTAGTGGTTATACTGGTTATCGTTCCTAAAGAATTTTCATTAAAATATCCCATCGGAATGTAACGCAAATGTTCCGCAATCTCCATTCTTTTACCGGCACAGGTCGTATATCCTGCTTCAGTCTGAAGGGTTTTTCCCGTTCTTGCCGATATAATCTGCAGCAAAAGTCCTGATATGAGAATTGCCATTGCAAAAGCCACGGTATCTCCCGTAAGCCTATTGTTCACTACTCCTCTTATAACAAGATATATAGCAGGAATTCTAAGTGCCTGTCCAAAAGCTTCCACAATCCCCAGCAAAATGGAAATTATATATCTTTTTTTATTCTTTTCTCCTGAAAAGTTAATAAATCTTATCAGTACTCTAAACATTCATCTCACCTCCGTTTACAGTATCTCTTGCGGAAATATGAGCATTCCACATCTTCGTATACAATCCCCCCTCTGCCAGAAGCTTCTGATGGGTTCCCTGAGAGTTGATTTTACCGTCATCTATAACCACAATTTTATCTGCATCAACGATGGTAGAAAGTCTGTGAGCAATTACAATCAGAGTCTTATTTTGAATCATCTTTCCTATTGACTTTTGTATTAGTGCTTCACTCTCAGGATCAGTGTATGCAGTTGCTTCATCAAGAATAACAACAGGTGCATCCTTGAGCATTGCTCTCACAATTGAAATTCTCTGCCTTTCACCACCTGACAGATGTCCCCCGGAATCTCCTGTAACTGTATTATAACCATTTTCCAGGCTCTCTATAAATTCATGGCAACCGCAACTTTTTGCGGCTTCTATCACTTCACTATCTGTTGCACTTTTTCTGCCCATTCTGATATTTTCCATAACTGTAGTATTAAAAAGGTAGTTATCCTGAGATACATATGCAATCCTTTTTACATAATCCTCATAACTTATATTCCTTATATCCACACCACCAATTGTTATAGTTCCGTCATCCACATCCCATAAAGCAGAAATGAGTCGTGCTACGGTAGATTTTCCCGAGCCTGACGGACCTACAAGGGCAGTTACCGTTCCTTCTTTCATTTCCAAATCAATTCCATGAAGGACTTCCTTTTCATCCTCATAACCAAAGCTTACATCTTTCAGTGAAATATCGTTGTTTTCAGATTGTTTTAATGTGGTCTCGGGACGCTTCATTTCTTTCATTCCCAATATATCTGCTACCTCTCCGAAAATAACATTTATTTTACTTATATCGTCAAAATATGACATTACCGTTATGAGCGGAAGAAGCATTCCTATTGAAAGTATTATTATGGTTATAAAATCAGCAGCACTGATTCCTCCTGACATAAACATAAAAGATCCTATAGGAAGTATGCTTAAGATGGTTGCAGGTGTAATACTCAATCCTGCCGTAAATGGAGCTATGGTTGCCCTCATCCAATCTATATAACAATACGCACCATCATGAGTTGCTTTTTCAAATTTTGCATATGAACTGTCGGTTTTTCCAAAAACCTTAATTACCTCAATTCCATTTATATATTCAACTGCCGTATCATTTAATATTTTCGTCTTTTTGATACAGTCTTCCCATCTCCATTCGGTATCTTTCATCATAAACATCATGCATATCATTCCTGCCGGAAGCGTTATCAACATTGCTAGTGCCAATTTCCAGCTAAATGTACATATATACGCAAATACCATAACAGGTGCAAGCAAGTTTGCAGTAAATTCCGGCAAAATATGGGCAAGGGTAGTCTCCATGCTGTCAACTCTCTCAACCATGATGCTTTTCAGTGCTCCAGAAGGCATTGATTTTACATCTCCCAGAGGAATCCTTGTTAGTTTGCGACACATTGCAAGTCTTATATTAGCAAGTACGTTAAAAGTGGCTTTATGAGACATCCCTGTTGATACAGAGTGAAAAATCACCCTAAGAGTCCAAAACACTCCGATCAACAGAAAATATGTTGCGTAAGCATCAAAATGCTTTTCTTCCGATAACAGTTTAACTATAATTTGACTGATGAAATAATATGGCATCATAGCACATATGACCCCCAATACAGCAAATATAACACTTGCAATATATGATTTTCGCTTAGTCTTTGAGTACTCCATAATCCAACCTATTATGGACTTTTGTTTGATTTTTTTCCCATTCATTTTCTATTAACCTCCTATCATAATTCAACATAATATTTTTATAACCTTGAAATGCTCCCACTGCGATATCTGTTCGGCATAACTGAACACCCTAACATCTTTTCATTTCTATCCACGTTATTAGTCGCCTCTAACCCCATTGTAAAAATATAGAAGCAGTATTCTGCTTCCGCTGACAGTTCATCAGACTTTACCTAAAAAGCATCATCTGTTATTTCTCTCCAACCTGCTGTATAAAACCTGCGCAACAAGTCCATCTGTCTTTTTGCTTCCCCAAAACTCATGTCATGAAGTATAAGCTCGGCAAAGGCATTGAACATCCCCGTACTAACCGTATGAAAAAATCGCTTATCACTTTTAGAAATTTCGTATTCCGCTTTTCCTATCAATACCATAAATCTCTCAGTCGATACTTCCTCTATGTCAATCAATTTATCTATGAGATTGCAATAAGGCGTGCCTTCAGATTTAGTTAGTAAAATACGAAATTCCCTTATATTTTGATAGGCATAACTTAACATATAATCTAAAGAGTCTGCCGAAATCTCTTCCATCAGCTGTATTTGTTTCTCTGCAGGCAATTTCTCAAATGTGTCTACTGTATTTTGAAAATACTCTGTTATATTCTTATAATGTACTCCGATGAGTTCACCGAACAAATTGAGTTTACTATCATAATATCCGTAAAAAGCTCCTGTTGTCACACCTGCTGCCTTTACGATTTTTCTCAAAGAAGCACCTTGATATCCCTTTACACCAAATTCATCAAGAGCTGCACTTATTATTCTACTTTGGGTTCCACTATTTTCAGTTATCACTTAAACCTCCTAACACTTCGATTTAGGGATTTGTCTGAAATCTGTTATATATGAAAAATCTGTAATTTCTAATAGCATATCGATAAAGTATTTTATAACATTCCACATAACAATATGATATAATACTGTTATATTATCATTACTATATATCATTGTCATATATCATTGTCAAGTCCCGTTCCCGCAAATTATAATGACTGCTCAATAAATACCTTTCGTACTTATTGAGCAGTCACTATTTAAATCACCTATTTATCAGTTTTTCACTGCAACGCCTCACTTACAGTTTTCTTCATTTCTGAAATTTCTATTACCCTTCTATGGCAAATTTCTTTCTTCTCCAAATTCTGCAGACCCTTTGGAATCGGAACTTCTGTCTTTTCACTTACTTTTTTAATATACTCAAAACCGCTTCCTTCTCTACCTATCCCAATTGCCTTTGCAACGCTTTCTGCAAACTTATATGCACTTGCAGTTGAAGCAATCAGAGTAATATTTTTATCCCTTGTTTGCTTCATATATTCATCATATACCTTATATGCAACTGCAGTATGCGTATCCATTAAATATTTATTATCTTTGTACATTTTGCCAATGGTTTCAACCGTTGTTTCCGTATCCGCATAGCCACCATAAAAATTTTCTATGCGCATTTTTGCATCTTCACTGATGCTGTACTTTCCCTTGGTTTCCAAAGACTCCATAAGATCCTTGACAGCTTCGGTATCTCCTCCATAAATTTCATACAGAAATCTCTCCAGGTTACTTGAAATCAATATATCCATCGAAGGTGAATTCGTCAGATAGAAATCCCTGTTTATATCATACACTCCTTCATTAAAGAAGTCTGTCAGCACTTTATTCTCATTTGATGCACAGATAAATTTACCAATAGGGATTCCCATCGTCTTGGCATAAAAAGCCGCCAGGATATTTCCAAAGTTTCCCGTAGGGACCACTACATTTATTTCTTCCCCTAATTTGATTTCCTCTTTTTCCAAAAGCTTAATATATCCATATACATAATACGCAACCTGTGGAACCAATCTGCCGATGTTGATTGAATTTGCTGATGAGAGCTTAATTCCCCCTGCTTCAAGTTCTTTAGCAAAATCCGGATCATTAAAGATTTTTTTGACCCCATTTTGTGCATCATCAAAATTCCCTTTAATAGCGAACACATGAGTGTTTTTTCCTTCTTGAGTTATCATCTGACGCTCCTGAACCCGGCTGACACCCTGCTGTGGATAAAAAACTATGATTTCTGTACCCTCCACATCGGCAAAACCCTCCAGGGCTGCCTTTCCGGTATCTCCTGATGTTGCAGTAAGAATACAAATTTTCTTTTCTTCATTCTCTTTTTTTACAGATGTCGTAAGTAGATAAGGCAGTATTGAGAGTGCCATATCCTTAAATGCGGCAGTTTTACCGTGAAATAATTCTAAAAAAAATACTCCTGATGCTTTTTTAATCGGCACCACATTACTTGCCTCGAACTTATCATCGTAAGCACCGTCAACACAATATGTCAACTCTTCTTCTGTAAAATCATCAAAAAAAGCTCCTATAACAGGTTTTGCAATTTCTTTATAGGTTTTGCCCACCATATCTTTTAAATCAAAAGGCAATTCAGGAATTTTTTTTGGGACATAAAGCCCTTTATCCGGAGCAATTCCCTGAATGATAGCCTGTGCTCCCGTTAGTTCTTCTTCATATCCTCGTGTACTTACATATTTCATCATAAGAAAATGCTCCTATCCATAAATTTTTACTAGACATTATTTAAACATCAGTATATAATATAAGTCGTAAGTTTTCAATACACAATTTAGGTATGTCGCCTTGGTCAAGTGGTCAAGACGTAGCCCTCTCACGGCTGAATCAGGGGTTCGACTCCCCTAGGCGATACCAACTCCTACACCCTGCAAAATCGTTAAAAACAACATTTTGACGGGGTGTTTTTCATTTCGTATTTTTTATCGTATAAAATAATTCTTTCACCTCGTTTTTTTTATTCACTTCATTAAACATCATATGCTTTGCACTATACTTACTGTTTCTCTTATGCATTCTACAGATATTTATAATATATTTTTCACAAGAAAATAACCCCGATTTCTCGGGGTTATGGAGCTTATATTGTAAAATCTTTTTTTAGTTCGTTTTCTTTAGGCGAACATCAGGCTCTGCCGGTAGACGGAACATTGGAATAAAGCGATCCAATCCCGTGAATGTCAGAATCAACAGTGATGCCACTGCAATCATTGCCATGAAGTTATACTTGATGAAGTCTGTATTGGCAAACTTGTACAGTGGATATACATTCGCAGCAATACCTACGTAGAATCCAAGATATACATGCCAAGGAATCAGCTGGGAACCGAATACTCCCATAGCATCTCCGAATGTAGCATTTCTAAGTTTAATCTTGTACATATCCTCTTCGCTGGCTTCAATGTTTTCTTCTGCAATATCCTTGATGATAGGTCCGATTGTAACGATCTGAGCCATTTCATCAGACAGTACGGCATTACCTCCGATGCAGAGAACACCGTTCCAGAACATCAGCTGTCTAACATTTCTGGAAATCGAAACAATTGCCTTTGCCAGCGGATGGAATGCTTTCATTCTACCCATGATACCACCGAAAGCTGCAACCCACATCATCATTACGATTACCCATGAACCTGCATCTGCGAATCCCTGCATAACCAGATCCACATATTTCTGGAATCCGCCGCCTGAGAATGATGTTGTTCCTGCAACAAGACCCAGAAGATAAGCGGATACAATTCCGGATCCGATACAAGCAAAGGTGCTGACTCCTGAAACTGCCAGTCCGATTACAATAATCAACGGTAAAATCATGTAAGTAGGTACATCCACCTTAGCGTTTGAACCTACCTGGTTCAGCAAGTCAACAGCCTGAGGTCTTTCCTTTGTCAGATAGTCGATAGCACTCTTTGGAATAGTTTCTAAAACTCCGGATGTATCAACATGGTTTGAAGGAAGCCCCATAACAATACCTGCTATAACGAATGCAATAATAGCCAAAACTAAGCAAGAAAGTGACCAAAGACCCTGTGTTCTAACTCTGTCCACTACTTCTACACCCTGAATACCTGATGATACGATAGTTGTGTCTGAAATAAGTCCAATATTATCTCCAAAGCATGCACCTCCTGCGATAGCACATGTAGTCAATAGAAGACAACCATCTTGAGCGGCATTAGGGTCAACAATGTGGCATAACCATAGGAAAATAGGTGCACAAGCGGCGAAAGTTCCCCATGATGTACCTGTTGCAACTGAAAGCACAGCAGTAACAGCTATACCTACAACAGCAACACTCTTAGCCGTGATTCCTGCCTTCAGAGCCAAATTAATTACAGATGCACCAACACCTGTTGTCATAAATGCACTTGCCATAGCATAGGCAAACATAAGAATAAATAGTGCGATAAGAATATTTTTTACGCTCTCTACAGACGCCTCGATACATTCCTGGAATTTAATTCCTTCAGTCAAACGGGCGATTACAACTGCAGTGATCGTAGCAACAGGTGCTGCAACCAGAGCGTCCTGCTTCATCCACGCCATCAAAAAAGCGAGAACAAATACAGGTAAAAATTTAATAATACCTTTCATAATAACTCCTCTTTCATTTAATTCAGGTACAATAAAACTCCGAACACATTATAACCCACTTTAGAGGAGAAAGTGTACAACTTTTTGTAATATCCACCATTACATTTACTTATAATAAAGCATAATCAATACTTACAGTTGATAAATTTTTAACTTTTAATTTTTAAATTCCGACTTTTTACTTGATATCATTGAAAATACAATATATCTATGCTATTCTAAAGGCATAATTCTAATGTCATTTATCATAACCCTTATGTTTATGTGTATTGGAGAAAACTATATGGCAAAAAAAGATTACGACTACTCTGAACTAACCGATTTACAGATTAGACGAATGCTGCGCCAAAGAAAAAGAAGGAAACACAATATCAGGATTCTAACCCGTTTGGGCATTATTTTTTTATCCCTTGTATTACTAATTTCCCTGGCGATATTTGGTATAAATAAATTATTCTCTTCAAATAATTACAACGTGAAAAAGCGAGGAACAGTATTTGTGGACCCGGGTCACGGCGGAAATGACCCCGGAGCAGAATCTTTAAACAGAAAAGAAAAAGACGATACTCTTCGTATAGGTCTTCTTATAAAAAAGCACCTGGAAAAGAAAGGATTCAAAGTAGTGATGTCCAGAACCGCTGATGAATCTTTTGAGAGAAAAGAGCGGGCACTTATGGCAAATGAATCAAAAGCAAAACTTTTCGTATCGCTGCATAGAAACAAGGCCGGCGATGGAAAAGGGATAGAAATGTGGATTCCATCATCAAACAGCTCAAAAAATAATATAAATGATGAGCTTTTAGCAAACAATATGATGTCCGAATTGAAAAAAGTTGGAATCAGTCAAGATCGCGGAGTCCATTCCGGTGTTCTTTACAAACCCAAAAATGATTATGATGAAAATAAATACACCGAAATGCCTTCTGTTTTGATTGAACTCGGATTTATAAGTAATAAAGAGGACAACAAATTATTCGATGAGAAGACCGATAAATATGCAGCAGCTATTGCTAAAGGCATAGAAGCAACATTTGCATCTCTATATGAAACAAAATAAATATTAAAGGAGTTATTAAGTTATTATGATTGAGAAAAAACCTAATGCCAAAGCCTTGGCACCTATTATTGTCTTTCTGTTATTTTATTTGGGAAGCGGCATTTATTTCGAGTATATTAATCCAAAGGAAGGTCAGATGGGGTTCTATGTAATGTCCGTGGTTGTGGCATTTATGTTTGCCCTCGTTGTTGCATTCCTACAAAATCCATCTCTGCCATTTGAACAGAAAATCCATGTGTGTGCAAATGGAATCGGCGATGACAACATCACTATAATGTTATTTATCTTTCTTATGGCGGGTGCTTTCAGCGGAATAGCCAAAGCATCAGGCGGTGCGACGAGTACTGCGTACCTGCTTCTTGATATTATACCTGCTAACTATGCCATTCCCTGCCTGTTTCTGATAGCATGTCTTATTTCAATGGCGATGGGAACGAGTGTAGGAACCATTACAGTTCTGGTTCCCATTGCAGTTCAAGTGGCTGCAAGTGCACATCTCAGTTTGCCGTTCTGTATAGGAACTATTGTCGGCGGTGCCATGTTTGGAGATAATCTCTCATTTATTTCGGATACGACTATTGCGGCAACCAAGACCCAAGGCGTGGAAATGAAGGATAAGTTTAAGGTAAACTTCAAGATTGCATTTCCCGCAGCTATAGTAACTTTGACAATTTTATTTTTCACAGCAATCAAGGGCAGCTCTGCTGAATTTGTCAATAATGATTATAATGTTTTACAGGCAATTCCATACTTCCTGGTGCTTGTAGCCTCAATTTGCGGAATCAATGTTTTCATAGTTTTGGGATGTGGCAGTATGCTGTCAGGAATCGTAGGTATTGCAACACATTCACTCACAGTCTCTTCAGCATTCAGTTCCATGGGAGAGGGTGTAAAAGGAATGTTTGAGACCATGGTAGTTACAATTTTAGTAGCATCAATGGGTGCATTGATGAAAGAATATGGCGGCTTCGAATGGATCCTTCAAACTATAAAAAAAGGATTCCGCAGCAGACGCGGTGGCATGCTAGGCATAGGACTTTTAACATCCATGATGGATGTAGCAACTGCAAACAATACGGTTGCCATCGTTATGGCAGGACCAATAGCAAAGGAAATCAGTGAAGAATATAACATATCGCCTAAAAAAACAGCATCACTTATGGATGTATTCTCATGTATCTGTCAAGGAATCATTCCTTACGGAGCACAGCTTCTGATAGCTTCCGGGATTGCAAAAATAACAAGTGTCTCTATCATACCATTCCTTTTCTACCAATTTCTATTGCTGGTTTTTGTGGTAATTTCAATATTATTTGACAGAGAAAGGTCTTAGGAAGAATTATATTCCTGTAAATAAGTGTACCTATAATCAATAAAATTCCAACGGTTAGTTCATAGAATGGGATAATTGCAATTATTTTAGATCGATGATATGTTTGCGAACAAGTGTTTACATTAAAAAAAGATTGTGGTATACTCAAACGAGTATAATACAATCTTTTTTAATAAGATTTTGGAGGATTCTATGAGTAATTTAAAAGAAAGAGAACAGAAGATATTGGATTTCATGTGCAGTGAAGTGGAAAGCAAAGGGTATCCGCCTACGGTAAGGGAAATTTGCTCTGCTGTCGGTATTAAATCTACATCCACAGCACACAAGTCCATTGCCCTTTTAGTCAAAGAAGGATTTTTGAGAAAAGATCCTGCCAAGCCTCGTGCACTTATGCTTGTGCCTCAAGATGAAAAATCCGAAGAAGAATCCAAAAAAACAACTGTAATTCCAAAGTCATCTCCACAATCAGAATCCGACAATAATGTTATCGATATTCCCATCGTTGGCAGAGTAGCGGCGGGAACACCTATTACCGCAGATGAAAATATGGAAGGAACCTTTCCTGTACCCGCCGAGTATGTTAAAGGTCGATGCTTTATGCTGAAGGTAAAAGGAGAGTCCATGATAAATGTCGGTATAATGGATGGCGATTTAATACTCGTAGAACAACAGAATACAGCTAAAAACGGTGATATTGTAGTCGCAATGATAGATGGCTTTGAAAGCGAAGCAACGGTGAAAACCTTTTATAGAGAAAAAGACTATATAAGACTTCAACCGGAAAATGATAATATGAGCCCTATAATAGTCCGAGATGTAAGTGTTCAAGGTAAGGTTAAAGGTGTTTTCAGATATTTTAATTAAATCATCATTCCTGTTATTATTTCTCTTTGCATGCTCAAAACCTGTAAATAAATCCCCCTCAACATCAGATTCTTAAGTCTGACTTTGAGGGGGTATCTAGCTAAGGCTCTGTAACTTCAAGCATATCTTGTAACATCTTCAGAATATATTTAAAATAAAAGGAACCAATATAGGTACTGCAATTGATAAAATCACACCACTTACAAAAGAATAGATGGCGGTGGAGCTTGAAGTTGATCTTTCGACGATAGGAAGACATACATCCATAGCAGCGGCACCCGGCATACCTACGGTTTCAACATAACCGATGTGATGAGCTACCAGTGGTATGAGGACTATTGCAAACAGTTCTCTCATTACATTATGCATAAATGAAATCGCTCCTGCTATTACCAAGCCTTTATCCATTATTATGCCGGGTGCAAGTGAATACCATCCGAAGCCTGCGCCTATTGCCATGGATTCTTTCACGGAAATAGGTAAAATAAAGCTGCAAACTACGGAACCCACAAGGGTTCCGATTATAATTGCCGCAGGAATCGCTAAAATTCTGATTCCTACACTCTTAAACTGAGAAACAACCTTGCCTTCAATTCCTATATCCATACCGACAAATATAAGTAGTGTACACAAACCGATTTTAATTGCAAAGGCTAGAAATTCATTGGTTATATCCGGATCCGGAATATACTTCCCAATGCCAAAGTATCCTACTGTAATTCCAAGAGCAACAAAAATCACAATTAAAACCGTCATAATATCAATTTTGAAAGACTTTCCTTCTGATTTCTTACATGCTTTTTGATTCTTATCTAATGCGTCCTGATTTAATTCCTTATCCCTAAGACCGTATTTATTTATACCCAGTATTTTTCTGACAGCCGTTATTGCAAAAATACTGCACAGCATTACTATAATTGTAAAAATGACAGCATAAATCCCTATGAAATCAAGCTTATTTACAACTTCATCATTACATCCTATCCTGACGCCCATGGTAAAAACCAAAGCCGAAATTGCTACCGTCTGAACCTTTCCGGTCCATAAAAGTTCAGCTCCTTTTTTTCTGACTCCAGTCCCTATGATATAACCGATAAAGGTAATTCCCAAATATAAGACCAAATCCCACATTGCAATAAATTCCTTTCATTCTTATAGGCACCTTATCATCCAGATAAGGTGCCCTCCGTCACATAATTTTCAATTTAATTTTCTATGTAATCTATTTGTACATTTTTGCAATTAGTTAAATAAACTAATGATGCATAATCAACTCCAAAATCTAAAATATCTCCCGGTTTTAAATCCTCTTTACAATCTTCAACATCTAAGATTGTGTGATCGCTTGAAGCACCTATTATACGAACTCCGTCTAATTTGGGAAATATCTCTTCAATACTTCCGTAATCTACTTTCCCGATTCCTGCAAGTGCTCGTCTTCTAATTCCCCGATCTACATATTTTGGGGTTTTTCCAAAAGCGTCTACTGCAAGTTTTCCCACAGGATGAGTCGGTTTTTCCTTGACTTCTATGATCTCAGCCTTTAGGGTATAAACATCCTGATGCATGAAATCCATATTATATCCATAAAATACATCAAGGTCTCTTGCAAGCAGTATACCTTCTCCACATCTTAAAAGATTTATTCTTTTTGGCAAATCTCCATCCAGTACTCTCATAAGACTACTGGTTGCACCGCCGGATATATATTTAAGTTCACGACCTATTACCCCTTCCACTTTTTCAGCAATTATAACCAATTCATCCAGTTTTTCTTCTGTTGCTAAAACAGAACCGTAGCACCCCAGGTTAGTTCCTACACCTGCAAGAATCAGGTTATCCATATTGTTTTCCACTTCCAAAGCAACCTGTAGCATTTCATCCTTGTCCCAAAAGCCTTCTCTCAGATCCCCTAAATCTGCCATAAGAATTACTTCATGTATTTTTGACTGCAATCCCGCCTCTTCATTCAGGGCTTTTAAGACCGATAATTCACTGTTAAGAGAAATATCGGTTAGTCTTATAACCTCAGGGATTTCACTAATCATGGGCACCCTTAAAAGCATGTAAGGAAGTTCAATTCCATAATCTCTTGCTTCCTCAATCTGCTCCAGCCTTGATGATGCAAGCATTGTACATCCACCCAGTTCAAACATTTCAGCACATTTGGCAAGTCCTGTTGTTCCCTTTGTTACACCTGCAATTTCGACTCCCTGCATTTTACAAAGATTTACCATATGTTCTACATTTTCCTTTAGAGCGTTTAAATTCACTTCTAACTTCGGATATTGTTGTCTAACCATAATTTCACCATCCAACCTTTTACTGTCTTGAAAATTTAATTATCATAATACAAGCAATACACCATTTTAACTAAGGGTTTCAAATATATAAAGGGTGGCACCGGCCACCCTCCAATTCTTTATCAAATATTATTACATTTTGCAATTAGCAGCCTTTCAATAAGTAAGATAAAACTTATCGATAACTCATTAATTATTTTCCCTGTTTAATCGCAGCCTGTGCAGCAGCAAGCCTTGCTACAGGCACACGATATGGTGAACAGGATACATACTGCAAGCCCACTTTGTTACAAAATTCAATTGATTTTGGATCTCCACCATGTTCTCCGCAAATTCCAAGCTTGATATTCGGGCGAACCTTCTTTCCGAGAGTCACGGCAGTTTCCACAAGTTTTCCAACTCCAACCTGATCAAGAGTTTTGAACGGATCTGCTTCCAGAATTCCCTTATCAACATACTGACGAATAATTTCCGCAGTATCATCTCTGGAAAAACCGTAAGTCATCTGTGTAAGGTCATTTGTTCCAAATGAGAAGAATTCAGCCTCCTCTGCAATCTGGTCAGCGGTCAACGCTGCTCTAGGAATTTCAATCATAGTACCTACCATGTACTCAATCTTTCTTCCTGCTTCTTCCATACATCTCTCAACTGTTTCAACCACAGTTTTCTTAACATCTAACAGTTCTTTATCGGTTCCTACAAGCGGAATCATAATTTCAGGAACAATATCAAGACCTTCCTCTTCCGAAGTTTCTAAAGCTGCCGTAATTATGGCCTCTGCCTGCATTTCGGCAATTTCCGGATAAGTTACTGCAAGGCGGCAACCTCTGTGACCGAGCATCGGGTTAAATTCCTTGAGTTTTGCAGCTTCACTCTGAAGTTTAGCAATTGGAACTCCGGAAATTTCCGATAACTGTTTCATTTCCTCTTCGGTTTTAGGCAGGAATTCATGAAGTGGCGGATCCAAAAGTCTTACTGTCATAGGTCTTTCGCCAAGTGTCTTATACATAGCCTTAAAATCGCTCTTCTGGAACGGCAATAACTTAGCCAAAGCTTTTCTTCTCGCTTCCTCTGAATCTGCTATAATCATTTCTCTGATTGCAGGAATTCTTTCCTCCTCAAAGAACATATGCTCAGTTCTGCAAAGTCCGATACCTTCTGCGCCAAACTCAATAGCCTGTTCAGCATCTCTCGGTGTATCGGCATTTGTTCTTACTTTAATCGTTCTGATTTCATCAGCCCAGTTCATAATAGTATTAAAATTACCCGAAATATCCACAGGAACAAGTTTTAACATACCTTCAAATACATCTCCCGTGCTTCCGTCAACGGAAATGTAATCCTGATCGGTATACACCTTTCCATCAACCTCGAGGCATTTAGCTTCTTCGTTGATTTTTAAACCTGTACAACCTGTAACACAACATTTTCCCATACCTCTTGCAACTACCGCAGCATGAGATGTCGCTCCGCCGTGGGCAGTCAGAATACCCTGCGCAGCCACCATTCCCGCCAAATCCTCAGGTGAAGTTTCCGTACGAACCAGTATCGCTTTTTCACCTTCTTCTGCAAGTTTTGAAGCAGCTTCGGCTGAAAAACAAATTTTTCCGCAAGCAGCTCCCGGAGATGCGTTAAGTCCATGGGCAATAGGTGTTGCAGCCATTTCCTCCTCCTCATCAAATCGAGGATGCAAAAGATGTTCAACAAAGTCAGGTTCAATCCTAAGCACTGCAGTTTTCTTATCGATTAACCCTTCATTAACCATGTCCACAGCGATATTAACGGCAGCCTCTGCAGTTCTTTTTCCATTTCTGGTCTGCAGCATGAATAATTTACCGTTTTCTACTGTAAACTCCATATCCTGCATATCTTTATAATGTTTTTCCAGCAATTCTGAAATATGCTCAAAGGATTTATATGCTTCAGGAAAAGATTCCTTCATATCTGAAATCTTCTTAGGTGTCCTGATACCGGCAACTACATCCTCTCCCTGTGCATTAACAAGGAACTCACCGTAAAGTGAATTTTCACCTGTAGCGGGATCTCTTGTAAATGCAACGCCTGTACCGGAATCATTTCCTTTATTTCCAAATACCATAGACTGTACATTTACTGCAGTGCCCAGATCCTCTGAAATATCATTTAGTTTTCTGTATAGTATAGCTCTTTCATTTCCCCATGAACGAAAAACAGCTTTGATAGCCTCCATTAACTGTTCCTTAGGATCCTGAGGGAAGGGGCGACCGAGAATTTCTTCGTAAAGACCTTTATATCCTGCGATGATTGCTTTTAAATCTTCTGTTGTCAAATCAACATCAAACTCTGCATTTACCTCAGCCTTTTTTCCATCGAAGACTTCGTTGAATTTCTTCATTGGAACTTCCATTACAACATCACCGAACATCTGTATAAATCTTCTGTAGCTGTCATAAGCAAATCTATCATTATCTGTCAGTTTACCCATTGCAACCACAGTTTCATCGTTCAAGCCCAAATTAAGTACGGTGTCCATCATTCCCGGCATTGAAATCGGTGCACCTGAACGCACTGAAACCAGCAGAGGATCAGTCGGATCCCCCAGCTTCTTGCCCATAACATTTTCAAGTTCCACAAGTTTTTCCCTTATTTCTTCCATGATGCCGTCTTCAATTTTACCGCCGTCTTCATAGTACTTTTTACAGGCATCTGTAGTCACAGTAAAGCCAAAGGGTACCGGTAAACCGATTTTCGTCATCTCGGCAAGGTTAGCACCTTTTCCGCCAAGCATCATTTTCATGTCCTTTGATCCTTCATTAAAGGAATAAACAAATTTCTTCTCCATTTTCTCCATTGATATTTCCTCTTTTCTTTTTAGAACATTTCTAGAACATTAGTCGTTCTTCAATATAAGCCTTTACATCTTCCACCGGTATGCGCACCTGCTGCATCGTATCACGGTCTCTGATTGTAACACATCCGTCAACTTCAGTATCAAAGTCGACACAAATACAATACGGGGTACCGATTTCGTCTTCTCTGCGATATCTCTTCCCGATTGAACCTGTAACATCGTAATCCACATTAAAATATTTGGACAACTCCTCATATATCGGCTCTGCTTTGTCGGCAAGTTTTTTTGCAAGCGGCAAGACAGCAGCCTTAAATGGTGCAAGTGCAGGATGGAATCTCATAACAACACGAGTATCCTCCTTACCTTTGGCATCAGTTACAGTCTCTTCATCATAGGCATCTACAAGAAATGCTAATGCAACTCTATCTGCTCCTAATGAAGGCTCAATGCAATAAGGAATATATGTTTCCTTATCTTTTCCTTCTCCCTCCGTGAAGGTCATTTCTTCGCCTGAAAACTCTGTATGTTTTCTAAGGTCAAAGTCTGTACGGGATGCAACCCCCCATAACTCACCCCACCCGAATGGGAATTTATATTCAAAATCAGTAGTTGCATTACTGTAATGGGAAAGTTCTTCTTTCTCATGGTCTCTCAATCGAATATTCTCCATGTTCATTCCCAGAGATTCTAAAAACTTTCTGCAATATTCTTTCCAGTAATCGAACCACTCCAGTTCTGTTCCCGGTTTACAGAAAAACTCAAGTTCCATCTGTTCAAATTCCCTTGTTCTGAATGTGAAGTTACCCGGTGTAATCTCATTTCTGAATGATTTTCCTATCTGGGCAATACCAAAAGGAATTTTCTTTCTTGAAGTTCTCGCTACATTCTTGAAATTTACAAAAATCCCCTGTGCAGTTTCCGGTCTTAAATAAATCTGTGACTTACTGTCCTCAGTAACCCCCTGGAAAGTCTTAAACATCAGGTTGAACTGTCTAATTCCTGTGAAATTATGTTTTCCACAATCAGGACATTTAATATTTTCGTCCTGAATATACCCTTCCATTTTTTCATTTGACCATCCGTCCACAGTCACCTGTTCCTGCCCTTTTTCTGCAATGTGAGCCTCTATAAGCTTATCGGCTCTAAATCTTGAATGACACTCTTTACAGTCAATCAACGGATCCGAAAACCCCCCTATATGACCGGAAGCCTCCCATGTTCTGGGGTTCATCAATATTGCAGCATCAACACCAACATTATATCTTGATTCCTGAACGAATTTCTTCCACCAAGCTTTCTTAACATTGTTTTTAAATTCTACACCCAGAGGACCATAGTCCCATGTATTAGCCAGACCGCCGTAAATTTCCGATCCCGGATAAACAAAACCTCTGCCTTTTGCCAGTGCAACAACTTTTTCCATCGTAACTTCATTACTCATAATAACTTGTCAACCAACTTTCTTAGAAAATCTCAAAATTCTTCAACTAATCTTTATCATTCTATTCAGACTCTTTTTCTTCGGCTTTCCCTTACCTTCTTTAAAAGTCTGCTATTCTTTGTCTTTATCTAAATCAGATTCTGCAATCTCTGCACTATCTTTTTCTAAATCCGCTGATTCATTCACTGTATCATCAGACTGCTCTGTAACAGACTCTGTATCATCTACACTTTGGAAAATGTGATCATCCTCCAAAGCATCATCTTCGCTCTCTGAATCAGATTTAGGCATAATCATTTCCGCACCGGATTTAGCAACTTCCTTTGCCTTATTTACCGCATCTTCACTCTTCTCCTTGACTGCCTCATATACGCCGGGAGCTTTCTCTTTTATGTCATCATAAAATTCCGTTCCTCTGGTAACGGCTTCATCATAAAGATTTCCTGCTTTATCTGTAATATCTATAATATCTCCACTATCTGTGACAAGTTCAATCTGACACTTGAAACTAAATGCGGCAAGAACTCCTATGAGCATTCCCCAAGGAGCGATAACGACTCCCAAAACTCCCAGGTTCAGAGGAATATTAAGTATAAGTTCATCATTTCTTTTGACCACAATTCTTGCAATGTTGCCCCTCTTAATAACCTCCTTAATCCTGGCAATTATGTGTTCTCCTCTTGCTCCGATTTTCTGTGATGAGGAAGCTTCATCCACTTCATTCTCAAGTAAAATGATAGCATCCACAACATTGCCGTTCACCTTTTCTAAAGCTTCTTTTGCTTCCTTATAGGTAACTCCTGTTCTGTCCTTTACTAATTCAATCTTTTCTAATGTAATTTCCATAACTTCCTCCCTTACCATACCTTTCAGCTAAACTTCAATATCCATAACGCTTTCACTTTTTAACTTCTTGATGTCCAAGTGATATGAAATGTAGCTTCTGATTATTTTCTGAAGATAGTTTGCCGTTCTATCTTCCAGAGCAATCTTTTTAAAGGTGCTCAATGAGTTTGAGGTAAAATAATTTAACACTTTTACTATATCAAAATTTATGGGAAAAATCAACGATTCTATGGCTTCAGATTTGATTTTTTCATGGCAGTTTAAACACATTATACCACCATTTTCGACGGAAAAAAATTCCGGATTTTTGCTATCTCCACATATCGTACAACGATTCAGCTCGGGAAAAGTTCCTAAAAGCCTGAGAAGTTTAATTTCATAGGCAAGTTCCAGCGTTAAATGATGAGCCTTTCGCTTTTCCAATTCTGCAATAAAATTCATAAGCAGTTTAAAAATTCCGGGCTGTGGAATTTCTTCGGGAATAACCTTCTCCGTTAATTCAAGAACATATGATGCCGCCATATACTTGTATATATCTTCTCCGATACCATAAAAACTTTGCAAAGTTTCAGCTCTATCCAAATTATAATAGTTCCTGCCTTTGAAAATATGATACATCCCAAAAGTAAAGGGTTTAAGTGCAAGAGAAGATTTATTCTTGCCCCTATTGGTTAAATTCGTGCCGACACTGAGTTTTCCGTATTTTTCAGTGAATACAAGCAACATAGTTCTCGATTCCTGAGTTTTTATCTGTCGCAAAACTATCCCTTGAGAGTCTATATACATCAGTTTTTTTCCTTATAACCGAAATTGCTCAAGTCGAAATCCTTATCTCTCCAACCCTCTCTAATTTTAACAAACATCTCCAAGAAAATCTTAGTTCCAAGAAGTGCTTCAAGTTCCAGTCTTGCGGCTTTCCCAATACCTTTAAGCTTTTTCCCTTGCTTTCCTATGATTATTCCTTTATGAGATTTTTTCTCACAGTAAATAACTGCACCTATCTTCGTAAGTCCGGGGGATTCTTTAAATGATTCAATTTCAACGGCAACACCGTGGGGAACCTCTTCTTCCAAATACATCAACATCTTTTCTCTGATTACTTCACTTACTAAAAACCTTTCAGGATAGTCTGTAATCATATCAGATGGAAAATACATAGGTCCCTCTTCCATGTACGCTTCAATAGATTCCAAAAGCTCCGGCACATTAGTTCCATTTAGTGCAGATGTTCCGTAGATATCCTGAAATATTCCTGCATCATCATACTCATTGTAAATTTCCAGATAATCTTCCGGCTTCATGGTGTCCATCTTATTGACAACCAGAATCTTAGGTGTGTCCACTTCTTTCATCATATCCATTATGTACTTGTCCCCGGAACCTTTAGACTGCGGTCCATCTACCAGAAATAAAATGAGATCAACTTCTCTGAGTGTGTTCACAGCCATATCAGTCATAGCATTTCCGAGTTTATTTCTTCCTTTGTGTATCCCCGGAGTATCTATGAATACCATCTGCACCCCATCACAAGTTTCTGTTGCTTCTCTCGTATAAATTCCCCTTATACTATTTCTTGTAGTCTGAGGCTTATTACTGGTAATTGCAATCTTTTCCCCCATTATTTGATTTAACAGCGTGGATTTTCCCACATTTGGTCTTCCGACTATCCCTATAAAACCTGATTTCATCCTTTCATCCTTCCGTCTCAAAAAAATCTATAATTCAAATGAATCCGGCAGTAACTCCCGCAGCTTTACGCTTTGCAAATTTTCAACATCAGTTCCTGTGATAACATCCAACTCAAGGGAAAATTCAGAAAGGAATTGCCGGCAAATTCCACACATTGATACTGCGCCTTTATTTGAAACTATCGCAATTGACTTGAATTCTACGGCACCTTCTGAAACAGCTTTCACACATGCTGTGCGTTCTGCACAAATGGTACATCCATAAGACGCATTTTCCACATTTACCCCGGTAAAAATTCTTCGGTCATCGGTCAATAGGGCTGCACTTACCTTAAAATTAGAATATGGGGCATAAGCCTTCTCAAGGGCTTGTTCTGCAACTTCAAATAGTTCTCTGTTTTCCATAGTTCATCTCCCCAAATTAAGATACTTCATAATCTCCTCTTCTTTAACCCTCATTTCTTTCTTGTCGTCATCTTCCATGTGGTCATATCCCAAAAGATGAAGCATACTGTGCACAAACAGATAAAGCAGTTCCCTCTCAAAGCTATGTGCAAAGGTCTCAGACTGTTCTTCTGCCCGTTCCCTGCAAATAACAACATCTCCAAGTTCAATCAAGGGTCCTGTCATATATTCTTTTGCTTCATACTGGGGAAATGAAAGCACATCTGTTACCTTGTCGATTCCCCTATATGCACGATTTAATTCCCTGATTCTATTCTTACTGACAAAACTTACACTAATCTCGCAGGCTTCACTGTCTAACCCCTCAGCTTCAAGACAGTACTCTGCAGATTTTTTCATGATTTCAATAAGGTGTTCCGAGCATAACTCTTCCTCGGCAAAGTAAATAATCATTCTTTTCACCGCCTCTTATAATAATTATCATAAGCCTTAATAATACGCTTAACCATCTCATGGCGAACAACATCAAGATCGTTAAGTCTGCAAAAGTCCACACCCTTCACATTTTTAAGGATCCTGGAAGCTTCAATCAGCCCGCTTTTTTTCCCTTTGGGAAGATCCACCTGAGTCACATCACCTGTGACCACAACTTTAGATCCGAAGCCCATCCGTGTTAAAAACATTTTCATCTGTTCCTGTGTGGTATTCTGGGCTTCATCTAATATGATAAAGGCTTCATCCAAAGTTCTGCCTCTCATATATGCAAGAGGAACTACCTCTATAATATCCTTTTCTTTTAGGCGAGTCGCAGCCTCTTTTCCAAGAATATCAAACAAACCATCGTAGAGAGGTCTCAAATAAGGATCTACCTTTTCCTGTAAATCTCCGGGCAAAAAACCTAAATTTTCTCCCGCCTCCACCGCAGGTCTTGCTAAAATTATTTTCTGAACTTCTTTGTTCCTATATGCGGTTATAGCCATTGCTACTGCAAGATATGTCTTTCCCGTTCCCGCCGGACCTATGGAAAATACCACATCCTTTTCTCTCATACTGTTTATATATTTTTTCTGCCCCAGGGTTTTGGCTTTAATGGGTTTTCCCCTCGTCGTAAAGCAAATAATATCGCTGTCCACATTTTCTTTCTCGTAGGATATACCGTCCTGTTTAAGAGATATAATGTATTCGGCCTTATGTTCTTCCAGGCTCTGACCTTTCTTTAATATAGATACGAATTCCTGTAAAATTTCTTTTGCCCCTTCTGCATTTTCCCCTTTAATCAAAAGGTACCCTTCCCTTTGAAATACATCAACTCCTGTAGCTTCTTTTATTCTGTCCAAATTACAGTCAAGATTTCCAAAGAGAAGGTTTATATCAATTTCTTCATCTATTGGAATTTTGACAAATTCTTGTTCTCTCAATAGCGTTCCTCCGATTTATCAGTCAGTTGACAGTATTATACCCCAAGTTCATGGATTTTTCCACACCAAGGATATTGTGTTTTATTTCTTTTCTTTTTTTCTTATAAGATCTTATCATAAGTTTTATTTCGTAAGGTGAATCCTTCTGTATGATTATCTCTTGCTACTTCCCACTAAATTTAAAATCGGATTTAAAAATAAAAGATTTTGGTTCCCTAACATTATTTTAAAAGGTGGTGTGTCAGAAAACATTTCATTCTAACACACCACCTATAATTTTTTGCTTCATCTCAATATTTAACATAGGGCTATTTTCTCTTATATACTTTTATCAATAGAAAATAGCTACAAGAAACCGCACTACCTCGTCCTTTTACTTCTCGCTTTTTCTCTTCTTGATGTGATATACATAAGTAAAGCCACGGTAATAAACAACGCTCCGGCTAAATTAAATATGTATGTTCCAATTCCCCCAGCGGCAGGTAATTTATACAGTCTCTGTTGATTTACAATAGCGATTTCACCTTCCTCAATTTCACCGTTATTCTGATATTTTGTATCATAACCCTCGACCTGAGAAATTTCTCTAACTTTATACTTGTACTTATGACCTTTCTTTTCTGCAAGTTCTTCGTTGTCACGCCTCCAAGATTTGCTCCAGTTATTTGCTTTGTTCAACAAAACAGGAATTTCTCTTGTAGTATTATCCGTCTTATCAATCTGAATAAGCACCGCATTGATTGGGATATCAGGTCGCTCATTTGGTGTCATCTCTGTTCCGTTTACATGAAGCCACTTCTTCCGTATGCCAATATCACGAATTCTTACATTATTGATATTAATGATTCCGTTTAACACTCCATTTCCTGTATAGGATGTTGAATAGCCGTCCACTGGCTCTTCCTTAACATAATAGTAATAAGGTTTTCCGTTTTTATCCTTTGCCGGTAAATTATCCCACTTTTTGTACCAGCGGTTGCCTTTGTTCAACACAACAGGATTCTCTACACCTGTATCTGTCACTTTAACCGCATCGGATGGTAATGTTTCGGTAGGGTTTTGAGGATTGCCCGTCTCCTTTACAGACATTGATAGAGACTGTGACACTGTTGGAGTTCCTGTATGATTGTGGTTCAAATATCCAATCAGGGTAATCTTAATGTCCGTTCCATCAACAATAGGATCAATCTTATAGGTTGCTTTACTGTATGGATAAACACCCCATCTGCCACCTATATAACAATTCTGTTCAGACCAACCATGAATCTCAGTTGGCCGTATCGTATGTCCGTTAGCCGTTACAGAGTAAATACCGATATTCTTCTTTCCATTAAGCCCTTTTGTTTCCAGTGTGAATTCAATACCACCCCCGGATGTTGCCGTGGTGCTGAATTTATAATCGCCAGGGGATAACTGTGACGTATCCGTGTTGCTACCGTTACCGTCTCCGAAATACTGCGTGGTGAAATTGATCGGAACGCGAGCACCGCTGCCACCACCTGTATTTGGTGTTTTGCTGCGATACAGTGCAACCTTAACTGACTTCGGAACTGCTCCGTTAATCTCACTTCCATCTTCATTATACCATTTCTTGAGAACCTCTACAGAAGTCTTCTCAGGTTTTTTATTCATGACATGTAGCTGCAATTTCTGGTTACCGCTACTCGATGCCAAAGTAACCATGTCATCATTGTCAAGCAATGTAGCATTCCCCGCAGAATCCAACTTTAAGCGTATAATCTTATCAGCAACGGAAGGATACGACGACGGAGCTTTGGTCTCTTTAATGTAATATGTCCGATTTGCAGAAAGACCATAACAGCTTATTTTCCCGTCAGGTCCTGTCTTGAAAACATTCTGCGAAGGTTTGTTAGCCTTGCAGTCCTCTTCATTCCGCCATAGTTGCGCCGGAATAGTACAGTTTTTATCCGCATAAATTGAGAACTCGGCATCTTTCAGCTTATGGCTGTGGTCTACAGCATCAAATTTATCAATTTCAAGGCTGTACCGTGGTGCCAAATTAAAATAAATTGAACAATTTGATTTTGAGGAACCTCTCTCCAAATAGTAGATCGTCAGCTTATGATTTCCGCTCTTAATCTTTTTAAGCGTCGTTGTATCAGTATTCATAAGTGCATGGGTTTCCGGGTTTTCATAGCGTATCTCACCGGTCGAGAAGTTGATATCACCCGACATTCTCCTGTGAATACCTCCAAGATCAAGCACCTTTACACCATCGACAAAGATCCAAACATCGTCATCACCGCTGAAGTAAAATCGCATATCCTTACCCGCTGCGGACTGGTTCCCCTTGCCGCCATGGCTGCCCACATCATCCGGCAGGAAAAAATCTACATCCGTCTTCATTCCGAACCAATAATTAGTCTGACCTGTAAGTTCATGTACAGTCCCATGCTCAAAAGGCATAAAACCCGGAGTTCTATCCTGTCCACTATCCTGATTCTGAATAAATTGCCTGTTCTTATATACATAGAAGCGCTGCTCAGCCTTATTATAGTCCGCACCGTTTTTATCGCTGTCATAGAAATAATAACCCTTTCCGAACTTGCTTCCTGTAAGTGTTCCGTTTTCATCATACTGAAACAGCTTGTCACCACGTCCCAGATACTCTCTTCCCGGCACAGAATTTTTTGTAAACAAGTCCTTGATAATCTGATGATTATGACCGTCAACAATGTCTTTTGTTATGGTGTAGCCACCAAGGTCGTCTGTGTATCTATTTCTATTGTTTGTCAAATTTTTCGGAAATCCCAGAGTCTTTAAGTCAGGACGAGTCTTATTATAATTATACCAGTTGGTAAACAGAAAGCTCTCATACTCTCTACCGTCTGGACCTTTCCACTTTTTATTATCCTCCCAAATTTCGTTGTGATTATCAATTCCTGTAAGTGCCTTGGCACCGTGTTTTGCATTAAAGATTTCATTGTAGTCAAACATATCCGTTCTGACAAAACTGCCGGTATCCGGCTGATTGCCTACGAGTGGCTCTCCGTTAGGTTTGAGATTATAATCAGCTTGCATCCAATCAGCATAAAGCACGGTGTCTTCCTTGAGGACCACTCTCTGACCCGGAATATAGTAATCTCCGGTTTTTATGTTGTACCAACCCTTAAGTTTATATTTAGCATTATTTCCACTGTATAAAGGCAATGTTATATTACCTACATCATCTGTATAACGAATTTCATCGTTGGCACCCTGAACCAGCGATTTTGAAACGCCTAGTCCCAGTGTCCCATCAAGCCAAACTTTCTTCCTTCCTCTGGTTTGGTTTGCTTCATTTCTCAGAATCTGCACATTTCTTCCGGTTTTTACTTTCTTACTGCTATTACTGTCCTTATTATCCCATGCAAAGCTCTTGTTATCGAATGTAAATCCACAATAACCCATAAAAATAAAAACCAGAAGCAGTATCATAAAAACGCTTTTAGCAAATTTCATTTTATTACCTTGTATTTTCTTGATATTGTATTTCATCGTTATTGCTCCCCTACCAAAATGGGAAAAATAAATTCACACTTAAAATAAGACATCTTTAAAGTCTTTCCTTCCTTCTTCTCAAATATAAAAGCACTAAGCCCGCATCCGCTATAATCAACATCAATCCCCAAAACATAAGATTGACATTATCCCCCGTATCCGGCTTATGTATAGGTGGCTTTGGACTCGGCAACCTATTCCTGGATGATGCCTTAGGCATCGCTGTCACTGAATACTCCCACCTGTTCTTCCCTCCGTTTCTGTCAATCTGAGGAACGGAAACTAAAAACGGTGTTGAATCATACTTATGCTTCAGTTGTTTATGTGTTTTGTCCTGATAGACCAAATACATTCCCGGCTTTAAATTGGTGAATGTTGCTTCGCCAAATTTATCGGTCTTTTTTTTCGTAGGAGAAATCCCTCTTTCTTTCACTATTTTATGAAACTTGAGTGCGGCTTTGAGAGAATCTGTTGCTTTCATTTTCTCATAGGATAACCCTCTGAAATTAAAACCTTTTCTAGGATTATACATAGCTGACCCTTTTTTAGCAGTAAGATCTGCCACTCTATACAACTTAAAACCAGCTCCCTTTAAATATTTTGTATGACCTTTTATCTCATAGCTATATTTAATAGTTAAAGATAATTCTTTATTAGGATCAATATCGGGAACCACATTATTTTCTAATGCCTTCACTTCAGAAGACATAGAAACCATAAACGCACTTATAGCCAAAAGTATCATTAATATTTTAACTGTTTTTATGTGTTTTCTTTTTATTTTTTCTTCTGACATAAAATATCACCAATGTTAATATGGTACCTAAAATTATAGTCCCATATATGATATATTTTTTAAATGGATTAACTTCGTTATATTCTTTTATCGGGATTCTGTGTCCTCTGACAAGCAATCTATGAGTATTTACACCATAGGGAGTGCATGTCAAAAGGGTTATAATATCCCTATTGGGAATAATCCCCAAATGTGATACAAGCTTCTCGGGTTTTATAGACTTGATACTGTCTATTTTATAACCCAGTTTTTTATCAAGTACATTGATAAAAAAAACATCTCCCCTTTGAAGCTGATCTAGATCTGTGAACAGTTTTGCTGCAGGCAGCCCTCTGTGAGCTGCTAATACACAATGACTACCTTTACCTCCGACAGGAAAACTGGTACCCGCCAAGTGACCTACACCATTTTCCAATACCTTTTCAGAAACTCCGTGAAAAATTGATAGTCTGATTTCCACCTTTGGAATCTCTATGTATCCCATCATGCCTGTTTCATCTATGGATAATACATCCTTATACCTGTGATTTTCCGTGTCGGCTTCTCTGTTCCCCTTTTTAAAGGCATCTACAATGGTATTATGTAAATGCTCTCTATTATATTCCTTAGCCTTGGACCAAATTTCTTTGTTCCTCTTATCGGAATTATTTTCAACTTTATTATTGTATCCCTGCTGCATGTTATAGTTTAATATTCTATTTTGAATATCAGATACAAAAGGATATGCCAAAAATCCCACGCCCACTATAAAAATAACCGCTATTATTGCCTTTAAAAGAACATCTTTTCCTTTTCTTCTATCCATTACTTGTGTATTTTCATCTCATAACTACGATAGTTTAGATATATACCGTGCTTGCATCAACTATGAAACCATCTGAACAGTTTTTTCTGCCTGCCCATTGATATTCCAAAGTACCCTATTATAGCTAAAAGTATACCTGCCACAATAGAAATAACATGCATCCACGAGACTTTGTGACGAGAAATCTGATTTTTCATATCTTCATCGCGGTACGGAACTCTATGTCCTCTCACCAAAAGTCTGTGAGTATTTTTCCCATAGGGCGTACATGTAACGAGGGTTACATAATCCTTGCCTTTTTCTATTCCCATTCCCTTCGTCTCATCCGGTTTAACCGTCTTGATCCTATCTATCTCATAAGCCATTTTCTTGCCTAGAGTATGAACAAAAAACTTATCGCCTTTCTTAAGCAGATCCAAATCGGTGAACATCTTTGCACTGGGCAATCCTCTATGTGCTGTAATCACAGCATGAGTGCTTTTGCCACCAACGGGCAAACTACTGCCAAACAAATGACCCGCCCCTTTTTCCAAAATACTCTCTGTGGTATAGTGATAAATGGGAAGATTAACATCTATTGACGGTACTGACAGAATCCCCATCATGCCGTTGTTTAAAACATTCAATTTGGATTCATATTTTCTGTCGTGTTTAATTCCCACACGCTTTGCAAAAGATTCAGGCACTGCTTCTCCTACAAGATTTTCGTTATACACATAAGCTTTTTTAAGTTCTTCCTGTTTTTCCTCTTTAGGTTTTGATTGAAGAGAATGATTATAATCCTTAATTTTACTTAAAGCTATTCTCCTATTTATATAATTACTGTACACAGGATAAAAAAGTATAAGGAGCCCTATAATCAAGATTAATGCTATGAAAAACTTTTGCATTTTATCTCTTTTTTTTGACTTCATATAGGGTCTCCTCAAATTAGCTATTCCTCAAAAATCAAGTTGTCTTAAATTCACGATTATGCATTCTGCTTTCTTCTATTCCTTACAAAAAGGGCTGCTGCAAGTGCAACGAGAGCTCCTCCGACAATCATGAAAATATATGTCCCGATTCCACCTGTCGAAGGTAATCCGCCCGGCTTAACATTTTGGAAAATTCCGCTGGCACTATTGTCCTCAACCTTAGTCGTTACAGTTCCACCTTGGTATGTTCCCGTGTATGTCGTAGTAGCTTTTCCATCGATAGTCACTGTATAAGATTTCAGTGTACCGTCAGCATTTAATGTTGCTGTAATCTCAACAGGAATTTCCTTATCATTGAGAACATATCCTTTAGGAGCCTCAGTCTCTTTCAAAACATACTTTCCTGCATCAAGACCTGTGAACTTCATAAGTCCGTCTGAATCCGTAGTTGCTGTCTTAATAGCATTTCCTACAGGTTTTCCGTCAGGTCCCGCTTTATAAAGTGCAAATTTAGCCCCTGCCAATCTCTTATTAACTGAACCTAAATCCTTTGTTAACACTTTTTTAATAACGTCCCCCGTTATCTTATCTACGCCAACTTTGATGATTTCTTTACCTTGCAGTTTATTAGTTCCCCCTACATTCCCATCTATATCAAATGTATAGTGATAGGTTTTATCTTTCTTTGAGTCATCTTCAGTAGAAGGTGAATTTGAATACTTCAATCCGACTTCATTGGTGTTGGCATCAAAACCCGTTTTAGCCTTATCGTTTAATTTTGCTTTATAGGTAACTGTAATGGTTTTGGCTGCACTGCCTGATAGCAAATAGTCTTTCTTAAACTTAATGGTGAAAGTTCTTCCATTTTTTTCTAGCTCATATTCGGTATTGGCAGTAAGTGTATTTGCCCCTTCCTTTACAACAATATCTTCTGCAGGATCCAATCCTTCACTCACAGTATCTTTAATCTCAAATTTCGCATTTGTGTATTGCTTTGAATACGAAGGAATTGTGGTGGTAATCTTAAACTTAGCAAAGTCTCCTACAGCCAAAGTATCTCCGTGATCTACCGCACCATCGTTGGTTACAGACGGATTATTTTCTTTTACAACTTCCTTTTTTAGTGTTGGCTTGGAGCTTTTTGCATAAACTGTACCGAATTTTCCATTGGCATCCACTTCTCCGCCCTTAAGTTTTCCCGCATCATAATCATAGTTAACTGACACGATCATAGGGTTGTATACTTTTTCGCTATTGGTTTTGCTAACTAGAACCAAATACATTCCCGGCCCCAGTTTTGCTTGATATACGTCACCGGAACGATTTAACACTGTTCCTGTTCCTAAGTCATTTCTTTGTGATAAAGCAATAATTTCATCGGCGGTAGGAGCTGAAACATTTGCTATACTTCCGTCTTTTACTGCTTTCCAGTTACCATTCGCTCCCTTTTCTACAATCTTGTAGGCTTTTACTGTAGCCCCCGCTTCAACATTCTTAACCGTTACATTAACAGGATCTTCATTTATATCAGCAAATACTGATGCAAGATTTCCTGCAAACATCATGGAAACGACCACCAAAAGTGCCATTATCACACTTAAATTTTTCTTTACTCTGGTTCTCATTTTTTCCCTTTCTTAAAACTTTAATTTAACTACAACTACACTTCACACGCTATGTAAATCAAATTACACTCTAATTTACAGGGACCCCCCTCTCTTACACAGCGTCAGGGACATTGTAACATAGAAACTGAGTAAAGTCTAGTTTCTATGACAATTTATTTTACAATTTGCCAAGCGCACAAACGCCGGAAAATTTATAAAATTTCACCGTACCCTGTAATACACCCATTACAGCAAAAAAGGTTCCTTTTCAATCTTATTTAGCAAAAAACAGTTCTGCTTCACCAGTATGATTTAATAAAGAACCTATCTAATGTAAAGCCTAAAAAATTAGACTGAAACTCGTTTTCCAGTCTAATTTTTTAAAATTTAACTTACTGCCTTGCAATAGTTCTCTATCTAATATTCCGAAAGATAATTCATAACGACTTCTCTAACATCGCTGCCATCAGCTTTGCCTTTTACTGTTCCCATAACAGGTCCCATGAGCTTGCCCATGTTCTGTTTTCCCTTGTCAATTCCCAGTTTGGCAGCTGTCTCCTCAACAATCTTCAAAATTTCTTCCTTAGACAATTGCTCAGGAATGTATTTTTTAAGAACAGCGATTTCTCCGTTATACGCTTCCACCAGATCTTCCCTTCCGGCCTTTTCAAAATCAGCGAGGGCATCTTTTCTCATCTTAACTTGTTTCTGTAAGATTGAAACTACACCTTCATCGTCCAGTTCTTCCCTGTTATCCACCTCATACTGTTTAATAGCAGCACGAGCTAAATTTATCGTGTTCTTGCTGACCTCATCACGAGCCTTCATCGCTTCTTTAAAGTCGTTCATCAGTCTTTCTTTTAAGCCCATCTATTTCACCTCGATTCGTATGAAATCGGCCTAAAACTAATATTTTTTAGCCTTTTTTCTTGCAGCCTCAGACTTCTTCTTTCTCTTAACGCTCGGTTTTTCGTAGTGCTCTCTTTTTCTCACTTCTGCCATAACGCCATCTCTTGCGCATGATCTCTTAAATCTCTTAAGAGCACTTTCCAAGCTTTCGTTCTCTCTTACGATTACCTGTGCCATATTCCATTTCACCTCCTGACATAATGAATGTGGCCATGGACAATCCAGCCTATAACGAAATGATTATACTATTGTTTTCATTGTAAAGCAAGTATTAGTTTTTGCCAAAACTCAATTCGGGTCCTCTGTATTCGTCCAGTCCCTTAAATTTATAACCTTTTTTCTTGTAATATTTTAATAATTTACCCAGAGTTTCCGCAGTTTTCGGCTGCATATTGGAATCATGAAGCAAGACTACGGGGCTTTCTCCTGTAAGAATCGTAGTATTTATGGAACGAATTCCATGTTTAAAAAGCTCATCTACCTTATATTTAATCCCTGACCCATCGTTTATATTGGAGTTCCAGTCCATTTCAGTATAGCCTTTTTTGTGCAGCTTTTTCATAATTTCCCGTTGTGCTTTCTCGGAAACAAAGTCATTGCTTCCACCTCCCGGAAACCTCCAATAGCCGGGATCATACCCTGCCTTTCGTACTATTTTTTCAGTTTTATTAAAATCATCCAAGTAAGATTTTGCTGTTTTATAAATTTTATTATAGTCCTGCGAATAACTGTGAATTCCAATAGTATGCCCCTTTGACACTATGTCTTTCAGTATTTCGTAATTCTCCTCGGCATTTGCACCTATCACAAAGAAAGTTGCCTTCGCATCGTATTTGCCCAGGGTTTTAAGTATATCTTCAGTAACGGTTGAACTCGGACCATCATCAAATGTCAAATACATGACCTTTTTCTCTACCGGTGCTTTAACAGTTATATTAACTTTCAGTTTTTGTCCCTGTGGAGACTGTGCCGTTACAACACAACTACCGCCTCGTTTAGAAGCAATATTTCCATCCTTGTCCACTGTCGCAACGGCCTCATTGCCGGAGGAATATTTTATCTTTGGCAAAGTCTTGTTTTTCTCTACAACTTTAACATTCATTGATTTCGTTTCACCGACAGTCAGTTTAATGTTTTTCTCTTCAATTTTAACCTTAGGCTCGTCCATCATAGTTAAAACCAATAGAATTGCAGCAAAAATAACAATTAGCATCCCCAGTATAACAAACCATTTTGCTTTGCCGTAAAATGACTTCTTAATTATATTCATCTATACTCCTTCTCCTGTTATCAGCCCGGTGGCCATGTAAGTTTTCTTTTCCCTAAGATATGAAAATGAAGATGTTTAACGGTCTGAAAAGCATCTTCGCCTGTATTCACAACCACCCTATATCCTTTCTCAAGTTCAAGGTCTTTTGCAATCTCATGGATTTTAAACATAATATGACCCATAAGTTCTCTGTCATCTTCAGACACTTCATCAAGAGAAGTAATATGTTTCTTTGGAATAACCAAAACATGAACCGGTGCCTGTGGCTCCAAATCATGAAAACATAATATTTTCTCATCTTCATAAACCGCATTTGAAGGAATCCGGTGTTCTGCTATTGCACAAAAAATACAATCTGCCATGTGTGTTCTCCTTTCTACACTCTTATTTCCGCTATCATTCCATCTTTGTAATTTCCAATAAGTTTAACATCATAAAATTCATTGAGTTTAATATCTTTTTGGAAATCCCTTATATACACTTTCGTGTAATTATCTGTATACCCTGTCAAAAACTCATTCTCCTGCTGCTCTATCAGTGTCTTCGCAGCCGTGCCTATGCTTCTCGCATTAAACTTTTCTCTTGAGATTTCCGCCATATTCATCAGTGCATGAACTCTATCATTCTTTACCATGCCTGAAACTTGATCATTTCTGGAGGCCGCCACTGTTCCTGTTCTTTTGGAATACTTAAAGACGTGCACTTTGCTGAATTCAGCTTTTTGAACTATATCCAGGCTGTCCATAAAATCCTCATCCGTTTCACCGGGAAAGCCTACGATTATATCTGTGGTAATACCATAAAGGGGATCAAATGCTCTTAGGACTTTAACAATTTCCAAGTAGTCATTTCTGCTATATCGCCTATTCATTTCTTTTAAAACTTTATTTGAACCGCTTTGAATTGACAGGTGCAGATGGTGACAAAGTCTTTTGCATTCAAAAAGTTTTTTAACATAGTCTGCATCTATTACCGTAGGTTCAAGTGAGCTTAGCCTAATGCGAAAATCACCGGGAATTTTATCCAGCTCCTTAAGTAAATCAACAATTTTCAATCCGCCTTTTTCTTCACCGTAAAGTGCCGTATTGATCCCTGTCAAGACCACTTCTTTGTGCCCTCTCTCCACTAGAAGATTAACCTCTTTAATAATATCTGATCCTGCTCTGCTTCTCACCTTACCCCTTGCATAAGGTATTATACAAAATGAACAAAATCTATTACATCCCTCTTCAATCTTTACAAAAGCTCTGGACCTCGATTCCATGGCTTCTATAACTCCGAGGTCCTCATACTCTGTAAGTTCACTATACTCCTTAACTATAAAGGCTCTGTCATGAGTATCAAAATATTCTTCTACTTTTTTCAGCAAATTGTTTTTTTCATCTGTTCCGACTACTATTTCCACCCCATCAATTTCAGCAACCTCATCAGGTCTCATCTGAGCGTAACAGCCGGTAACTCCTATTACTCCGTTGGGATTTACTTTTTTAGATTTTCTGATAAACTGCCTTGACTTCCTGTCTGCAAGATTGGTAACTGTGCAGGTGTTGATTATATAAACATCAGCAAAATCATCCTCTCCTACGATTTCATGTCCTGCCCGTATGAATTGCTGACGAATTGCCTCTGTTTCATATTGATTAACTTTACAGCCAAGTGTGTGAAATGCCACCTTCATTCCTCGCCGCCTTTTCTTGCTGCAATAGCACACCATTCACCTTTTTCACATATCTCCACAATTTCAAAATTACAGCTTTCCAGTGCATCAAGCACCATTGCCTTCTTTTCAAGGAGTATGCCTGAGGTTATAAAAAATCCGTTTTCTTTCAGATGTACCGGAATATTCGGTGTAATCATAACGATAAGCTCTGCCACAAGATTTGCCATAACCAAATCTGTGGATATATTAATACCTTTAGTGACATCTCCATACTGAACTGCTGCAATATCAGACACATCATTAAGTATAATATTTTCGTCTGCAACCTCCACTGCGGTCTCGTCAATATCAATGCCGAGAACTTTTTTTGCACCGAGCTTGGCTGCCGCTATACTCAAAATTCCGGATCCACAGCCTGCATCCAGAACGAAATCCTCCTTTTCCATGTATTTGTCCAAAAGCTCAATACACATAGAAGTAGTCTCGTGAGTTCCCGTGCCGAATGCCATACCGGGATCGATTTCAATTACGATATCATCCGGTTTGACTTCTAAATTTTTTTCCCAAGTGGGCTTAACTATTATGTGCCTTGAAACTCTAAAGGTTTTGAAATAATCTTTCCATTTATCTTTCCACTCTGAATCGTCTCTTATATTGATAATCGGTCTCAACTGTCCGAAATCCACGCCCTCACCGTAAATTCCATCTCTTACCTCAATGGATAGTTCGTGTAATGCCCTCATGGTCTTTTCAACATCCGAATACTCCTCTGAATACAAAGTTATTTTCGGGTCTTCAGACATTTTCTTTGTAACAACCGAATCTACATAATCCCACGCATAGGATTCTTTCCTGTTCATCAACAGCTCTATGTCATGTGGATCTGTGACCGCTGTATTTTCAATACCTGCAGCCATAAGTTTTCCTATAACTATCTCTATTCCCTCAGCAGTGGTTTCAATATCAATTTGATAGTATTTCAAGGGGATACCTCTCTATTTGTCAATACCATAACCGTTAAATTTTCAACAGTCTAATAAGTGATAACTCCCAATAATAAAATTTCATATTTTTCATTATATCATCTATCATCTATAAATGTCATTAAATTCTTCTAAATCAACTGTTCCTCCGTTATTTCTTTTGGATAAAGCATCCAGTATATCATTAAAGCGCTTTCCATTTATGGGATAATAATAAACTATAGCTGCCACAATAATCATACAAATACCCGGAATTACGGAAAAACTATTGTCTATCCACCATAGCGTGACTTCACTTTGCTTTGTAAGTCTCTGATCAAAACCTGCAAATTCCAATATTATTCCCAAAATCTGTGAACCTATTGCAATTGAAAGGGATTCGGAAAGTGCCTGCAGGGAAATCACCTGACCTGAATGTTTCTCTCCGGAAAAAAGTTCCTCCGCCTCGCAAACATCATATATCATAGACGGCATAAGCTGCCAGTAGGAAGTATTTCCTACACAATAAAGACAAGAAATGATACAGCTTCCCATGAAACTTTCTATTGAAATAAACTTTGCCGAAATAAGACAGATACCGGAAAAGAAAACTCCACACATAAATACATTTTTCTTGTCAACCTTTTTACAAATACCTGCAATAAAGGGACTGAAACATATTCCTACAACTGTCAAAAGAATCATTATAAATGTTATTTCATTGCCGTTTAACTTTTGATTATACGTAAAAAAGTAAACCCTGTCCGATAAAAAGAATGTATTTGCAATCAAGTACAGAAGGCTTGCACCTATAATGTACTTTATCGGTTTCAGTTTCAATATATCCCTGTATTCTAAGAACATTCTTTTAATCTCTGTAATAAAATTTGTTCTGCGGTCAATTTCAGACTTCGGTTTTGAAACAGCCTCATCATCTGTGTCCTGTATTGTAATACCGCAAATCAAAAGTGCCGATGCACAAATAATTCCAAGTGTAAATCCCATTAACATCCAAGCGCTTTCTCTGCTTCTTCCCATGTTCATCAAAAAGTCAACAAACGCTGTAGGGAGAACAAGTCCCATCGCCATACCAATCTGATTGAATACATACGCAAAAGTTCTAAGAACAGTTCTTTCGTTGTAATCCTGCGTTAAATCCGATCCCCATGCCAAGTACGGCACAAAATATGTAGCAAAAGACTGCCAGTAAAGAAGCGTCATAACCAAATAATAGGCTAACTTCATGCCGTAACTTGCATTTATGACGGTAAATAAAAGCCCTGTTACAAGGGCAACCGGAAAGGCTGCTGCAATTAAAAAAGGTTTTCGCTTTCCGTAACCGGTTTCTATACTATCAGATATAAAGCCTACTATCGGTCCGCATATCGCTTCCCAAACAGAACCCAGTGCAACAATCGTGCCTGCTGCCGCCGGTGTAATTCCTGCCACAGAAGTCAAGAAAAACAACAAAAATGTTCCTGCAAGGGTGTACATAGCTTCATCTGCAACGCCTCCCATGCCGTATGAAATTTTGGTTCTTAATCTCAGTTTCATTTTCATTACCTGTTAAAGCTATTTATACTCTGTAATATAAGAAGGTACTACTCAATAATCCACATCAACTTATGGAAGCAATGCAAGTTCTTCTATAAAAAAGAGGCATTACCACGCCTCTATAGAAAACTAATCTACTTCTTGAATTATATCTTCATCTACTCTCCTATTGATATAACCTGCAACATCATCTATTGAGATTTCAAGAGCAGCAGCCATCTCTCCAAACAGCAAATCTCTCGCCCTCTTCATAAACTTCTTATCTATCTGTCCAAGATTTCTATTTTGCTTGTTTGCAGCCTCCTCCTTAACATGTATAGACTTTGCAAGTTTAATAAGATCTCTACAGTCATGAGTATCGATAATACCCTGATAATACTTGGATAACTGTTGAATACTACTACATTTAACCGCCTCTGCTTCAACGGAAGGGATCTCATCTATGAGTGAATTTGCCGCATCCTTTGATATTATAGGCCTCGTATACACCTTCTGATTATCAACAGGTGCATATATAGTGCCACTTTGATACAGTGGTTGCAACACATAGTACAGTTGAACATTATCGGGACTAAACTCTTCTCTGGAAATCGCCTCAATCCTGCAGACTCCCGTCGTTCCGTACATAATCAGGTCGTCTACTTTATACATTAAGTTACTCCTCTCCAAGCACCTTGTCATAACATTCCAAACACATTATACACTATATTCAGAAAAAATGTAAGGGGTGATTCAGAAATACTTTATTACTTTAAATCGCGGTAATTTAGTACAGTTCTTTGATAGCCTTTACTATATCCTTTCCGGTCATTCCGTATTTTTCACGAAGCTCATCCGGTTTACCGGATTCGCCAAAGGTATCATGCTGACCTACCATTTTCATCTTAACAGGGCACTCTCTTGCCACTACCTCTGCAACGGCACTGCCAAGCCCTCCTATGACAGAGTGTTCTTCCGCTGTGACGATTTTCCCCGTTTCTTTTGCAGCCTTGATTATTATTTCTTCGTCCAAAGGTTTTATCGTATGCATATCAATTACTCTTACATCAATTCCCTGTTGAGCCATTTCAGAGGCTGCCTCCATTGCAGACGGCACCATTATGCCATTTGCAATAACGGTAATATCTCTCCCCGGACGCAGTTCATGCCCCTTGCCAAGCTCTAATTTCGCTGTTTCATCATAGAATACAGGTACTGCGGCCCTTCCCAGCCTTACATAAGCAGGACCTGTCATACCTACAACTTGTTTCAAAAGAATTTTTGCACTTTCACCATCACATGGTGACACCACCGTCATTTCCGGAACAGTCCTCATCAATGCCAAATCTTCAAAAGTCTGATGGCTTGCACCATCTTCCCCGACCGTAATCCCTGCATGTGTTGCGCAGACCTTGACATTCGCCCCTGTATATCCGACAGAATTTCTTATAATTTCAAAGGCTCTTCCACTTGCAAACATGGCAAATGTGGATGCACAAACGGTCTTTCCCGACATTGCAAGTCCAGTTGCAATTCCTATTAAATTCTGCTCTGCTATTCCCACATTGAAAAATCTATCCGGATATGCTGTTGCAAACCCCTTGGTCTTGGTTGACCCCGAAAGGTCTGCATCAAGAACTACCAAATTCTCATTAACTGCACCCTCTTCTATTAAAAATTCGCCATAGGCTTCTCTTGTAGCCACCTTATCTGCCATTACCATTCACCTCCGAGTTCCTTTATCGCTTCCTCCGCCTGCTCCCGATTCGGTGCTTTCCCGTGCCAGCCTGCCTGATTCTCCATAAAGGAAACGCCTTTTCCTTTTACAGTCTTTGCTATAATGGCTGTGGGTCTTTCTTTAATACTCTTTGCTTCATCAAAAGCATCAAAAATCTCCGCAAAATCATGACCATCAATCTCAATAGTATGGAAGCCAAAGGCTTTAAATTTATCTGCAATCGGTGCAACGCTCATTACATCTTCATTTTTTCCGTCAATTTGAAGTCCGTTCCAGTCCACTATTGCACAAAAATTATCGAGCTTATTATGAGATGCAGCCATAGATGCCTCCCAAACCAAGCCTTCCTGAAGTTCACCATCTCCCAGCAGAGTATAAACTCTTGCTTCACTCTTATCCAGTTTATTTGCTATAGCCATTCCTACAGCAACAGAAATCCCCTGTCCCAGTGAACCTGTTGACATCTCTATGCCGGGCACCTTATGACAATTTCCGTGGCCTTGAAATGGACTGCCTAATTTTCTCAGGCTCATCATGTCTTCTGCCGGATAATATCCCCTCTCGGCAAGTGCGGCATACTGTCCGGGAACAGCATGTCCTTTGGAGAGTACAAATTTATCTCTTCCCTCCATCTTAGGATCTTCCGGATCTACATTCATCTCGCCGAAATACAATGCTGTAATCAAATCTGCTGCGGAAAGAGAACCACCGGGGTGACCTGAACCTGCATTATAAACAGCTTTAATGATATCGCTTCTCACATTTTTTGCTATCTTCTCATAGAAATCAATTTTTTCCCTTATCATTTCATTCTCCCATTTATCCATACAATAGCCTCTATTTAATTATTGATTTCATTGCGTAAGGAAGTTCTTCCATTATATCTCTTGCAATCATTCCGTGCTCCCCTTTATCCTCTGAAGCCAGATTGCCTGCCAAACCGTGGAGAAAAACCCCCAGCTTTGACGCATCATCAAGTTTAATACCCTGACCTGCCAAAGATGCAATCACACCGGTCAATATGTCACCGGATCCTGCTGTTGCCATTCCCGGATTTCCTGTAGTATTTGTCCATGTATCATCCCATTCCTGACCGGCACATACTAAAGTTCTATTCCCTTTCAGAACTACATTACATCCATATTTTTTCTGCAATTTAAGGGCTATGAGCTTCCTGCTGTAATCCTCGATCATATCATCTTCAAAAAGCCTCTTTGCCTCTCCTATATGAGGGGTAATAACAACTTCTGCTTTATATTTTTTAACCTTATCTGAGAATCTTCTGTCTGAAATTATATTCAATCCGTCAGCATCAATAATCAGCGGAACCTTTCCTTCCGATAATATTTGCTGAAGTAAATCGCTTGCCGTATCAGAGGTTCCCATTCCCGGACCGAATGCAACAGCATCGTAAGAATTTATATCCATACCGGCTTCAGAACTGTCATCACTCTGACCTGCATAAATTTTTTCGCAGTCAAGGCAAATGGCTTCCGGAACCAGAGCCTGCAACACAGCAAAATTTTCTCTGCCGGTGCAAACATAAACCAGACCGGAGCCTGTTCTCAATGCCGATTTTGCAGTAAAAAAAGCTGCCCCCGGCATTTCTCCTGCACCTGCGATTACAAGAATCTTTCCATAATCACCCTTATGCGTGTTTAAACAGCGTTTCCCAATCTTTTCTTTTACAAATTCTTCTGTTATTTTATTCATAATATCTCCTGTGTCTTACAGCATACTATAATAGATTTCTAAAGGTTTAAAAATATAGATGCCATGGCAAAATATATACTGAGGGCCACTGCATCTGAAACTGACGAAATAGCAGGGTTTGCTATGAGAGCAGGATCTAAATTTATCTTTTTTACTAAAATCGGAATCATGCTTCCGATTATCTTAGCAAATATTACGATAAAAATCATGGACACACATACCGTTAAGGCAATCCCCGGGTTATGAATTCCATCAATAAAATAAATTCTAAGGTAGTTCAAAATGCTTAATAAACCACCGATTATAATCCCCACCCTGAATTCTTTCCACAGAATTTTAAAGGCATCATCTGTGTCGACTTCATCTGTGGCAAGACCGCGTATAATAAGGGTGGCTGCCTGAGAGCCTGAGTTCCCTCCCGTTCCCATAAGCATAGGCATAAAAGCAACAAGTTCTATTACCTTCGATAAAGAAGACTCAAAGTTCTTAATAATTCCTCCGGTAAAAATATATGCAACCATAAGAATCACAAGCCAAGGCAGTCTGTTCATTGCATGGCGTATAACAGGAGTATCCAGATAATCTCTATCCGAATCATCAAAATCAATAACTCCGTTCATACGCTCAATATCTTCTGTCGCCTCATCTTCCATGACATCTAAAATATCGTCAAAAGTAATGATTCCAACCAAACGGTGTTCCTTATCCACAACAGGAATGGCAAGGTAGCCGTATTTCTTAAAATCTTCCGATACATCTTCCTGGTCATCGTCCACATGCTCATAGACATAATCCGTAATCATTACATCCTTGATCTTAGTTCCCTTATCTGAAACCACAAGTGTGGCAAGGGATACTATACCGATAAGTTTTCTCCCTGTATCCTTTACATAGCATGTGTAAATTGTCTCGGCATCCGGGCCTTCTTTCCTTATATAATCCAACGCCTCACTGACAGTCCAGTCCTTCATAAGAGATATATATGAAGGAGTCATGAGACTGCCTGCGCTGTGCTCCGGATAATTTAAAAAAGTGTTTATCTGTTTGCGTTCATTTTTAGGTGTTTTTTCTAAAATCTTATCTACAATATTTGCCGGCAGTTCTTCCAAAACATCAATTTTATCGTCAAAGTCCAGTTCCCTGACAATATATGAAATTTCCTTATCAGTAATCTCGTTAATAATATCCAGTTGATCATTTGACGGCAAATATGAAAAAACCAATACAGATGTATCCTTAGGTAAAAGTCTGAATAATATGACCGCCATCTGTATGTCATTGTCATCCAAAATTTCTTCAAACATTTCTGCAATATCAGCTTCATTAAATTTAAGGAGCTCATCTCTGGCACGGAAATATTTTTTCTCTAAAAGTAATTCCATTACTTTCTCAAGGGATTCTTCAAATTCGCGTTCTTTTTCGTCCATGTTTTCCCTCCTCATATAATCAAGTACTGATTTATTGAAAATCCAAGATTTTCAATTTTGCTTTGTATAAAAATCTGCTGAAGTTAATCGATGCATGCTCAACAAGTCTGACATGAACTTATTGAACCGGCACTATATATTTTTTAAAATTGACCGATAACAAAAACCGCACAAATATACATGATTAATTATACTCTAAAAAAAAATATATAGCAACAAAATAAGCCTTAAAATCCTTGTATTGCAATAAAAACATCCCTTCACTTAAAAGCTTTAAACTATCTATATTGACTAAAAAAAACAAAGTGTTATATTTGAATTGTCCAATAGCGTGTATACGCAAATTTTAAAAATTATTTAAAGAGAGGAAATCGAAATGGGAAATCTAGTACAGCAGTATATTGATATTGCTAAAGAAAAGAATCCAGGTGAACCTGAATTCCTACAGACAATTGAAGAAGTTTTAACTTCCATTGAGCCGGTTTTGGAAGCACATCCGGAATATGTTGAGGCAGGCATTATCGAAAGATTAATTGAGCCTGAAAGATGCATCATGTTCCGTGTACCTTGGGTTGACGACAGCGGCAAAGTACAGGTTAACAGAGGCTATCGCATTGAGTTTAACAGTGCCCTGGGACCTTATAAAGGTGGAATGCGTTTTGCTCCCGGTGTGTATCCGGGGATCCTTAAATTCTTAGGGTTTGAGCAAATTTTCAAAAACAGCTTGACAGGACTTCCGATCGGTGGAGGCAAAGGTGGTGCCGACTTTGATCCTAACGGGAAATCAAACGGAGAAATCATGAGATTCTGCCAGTCTTTCATAACCGAGCTATACCGTCACATTGGACCAAACACTGATGTTCCTGCCGGAGATCTTGGTGTCGGCGGAAGAGAAATCGGTTTCATGATGGGTCAGTACAAAAGAATTACTAACGCATACGATGGAACATGGACAGGAAAGGGAACTCTCAACGGCGGACTTGCAGGAAGAACTGAAGCTACCGGATACGGAATCGTATTTTTTGCCCGTGAAATGCTAAAACATTGCGGAGAAGAACTTAAGGGCAAGACCGTTGCCGTATCGGGTTTTGGTAATGTTTCCTGGGGAACGGTTCAGAAGTTGAACCAGCTTGGTGCCAAAGTCATTACGATTTCCGGACCTGACGGATATATCTACGATGAAGCAGGAATTTCCGGAGAAAAAGAAGACTATATGCTGGAGCTGAGAGCTAGCGGAAAGAATATTTGTGCGCCATACGCAGACAAATTCCCGGGTTCAAAGTTCTTTGCCGGAAGAAAACCTTGGGAAGTTAAGGCTGACCTGTACATCCCTTGTGCTACTCAGAACGAAATTCATATTGAAGATGCCAAAACAATGGTTTCTAACGGATGTAAATACCTTTGCGAAGGTGCCAACATGCCTACAACTAATGAAGCTATTGCATATCTACAGGAAAACGGTGTAACCGTTGGACCTGCCAAAGCTGCAAATGCCGGCGGTGTGGCTTGCTCTTGTATGGAAATGGCTCAGAATGCTGAACATCTGATTTGGTCAGAGGAAAGAGTATATGCAGAACTTGAAGGAATCATGGTTAATATCCATAAACTCGCTGCCGACGCATGCGAAAGATATGAACTTGGATACGACCTTGTTAAAGGTGCCAATATTGCCGGATTCGAAAGAGTTGCAGAAGCTATGATGTTACAGGGTGTTGTATAAACAAAACAAAATATTAACAGCATTTTAAAAGGAGTCCAGGGACTCCTTTTTTATTTAAATTGACAAGATATCACTACCATTACATCATAAAAAGTTCCTAAAGCCTAATAATGCCAAAGACAATTCCGGCTATTCAGCAAACACGCTTTAGCGTTTTAAAGAACTCTGACTCTTATAATCCCCTCGATTTCTTTTAGCTTATTTGCCACATCTTCAGGGAATATCGAATCAACATCCAAAACGGTGTATGCATATTCTCCTCTGGATTTATTTGTCATTCCTGCTATGTTGATGTCCATCTCACTGGTTATATTCGTAAAATAGTTAATCATATTGTTAGTATTTTTATGATAAATTGTTACTCGCTGTCCCTCAATCCATGGTCCCACCTGGCAATTAGGGAAGTTGACGCTATTTACGATAGAACCGTTTTTAATAAAGTCTTGTATCTCATCTACCGCCATTACAGCACAATTTGCTTCGGATTCCTTGGTAGATGCACCAAGATGGGGAATGGTTATGCAGCCTTTATGACCTGCAACTACTGAATTGGGAAAGTCAGAAACATATCTTGAAACCTTCCCTGCATCTAAAGCTTTTACCATTGCCTCCTCGTCAACAAGAATATCCCTTGCCATATTTATAACGACAACCCCATGTTTCATCATATTTATAGCATCTTTGTCTATGTAGTGTCTTGTTGAATCCATAGCAGGAACATGTATGGTAATATAATCGCATCTTTTATATATTCTTTCAATTTCCTTTACATAGGTTACACTGCTGGACAAACTCCATGCACTGTCTATTCCTACATAAGGGTCGTATCCGTAAACATCCATCCCAAGATTCAGGGCAGCATTTGCAACCCTGACACCGATAGCTCCAAGCCCTATAATCCCAATCTTCTTTCCTGAAAGTTCAGTTCCTGCAAATTTCTTTTTCTCCTTCTCCGTCATTGCAGATATGTCTTCATTTTCGGCATTCTCTACAACCCAGTCAATTCCACCCACAATATCTCTGGATGAAAGAAGCATCCCTGCAATTACGAGTTCTTTAACACCATTTGCATTTGCACCCGGTGTATTGAACACTGCTATTCCCTCTTCAGTACATCTGTCCATCGGAATATTATTTACTCCCGCACCTGCCCTTGCTATTGCAATCAGGTTATCGGAAAAATCCATATCATGCATCTTTGCACTTCTTACAAGAATACCCGAAGCCTCGTCAATATTATCGGTTTTGGCAAAGTTATCGTCAAATCTCGAAATTCCCAAAGAAGCTATGTTGTTTAATGTCGCATACTTGTGCATATCAAGTCCCTCCACTGATAAATAATTGTATAAAAAATTCCATAATGCATAGCATAGTATAACTATCGCACGATGGAATCAATTATAGCACAGAAATTTTCAAATACTAGTGCTTTTAACAACATTTTTCATCTTTTTTAGTCGTTTCTTACAAATTTTGTAGAATTCCATCCGAAAATGATGCATGTATTAACAATTCATAATACAAATCACCTCAGCTCCCCAAGTAAGAGTTTTAAATATCTCCATACCTTCTTCGTGGATGAAATAGAAAGCCGTTCATTCGGAGAATGGCAATTCCACATATTCGGTCCTATGGCAATTGCATCCATATTAGATATGTTATCACCCAACAAACTGCATTCAAGTCCTGCGTGAAGAACCATAGGAATCATAATTTCCCCAAAAGTTGCTTCATAGACTTCCATTGCCTTTTTACACAACTGTGATTCGGGATTATATTGCCATGGAGCATAATTTCTGAACTTTTCCCATGTACCGCCTTTAATTTCAACTAAGTGCGCCACTTTTTCCGCAATATCTAAAATTGTGCTTACTCTGTCGCCTCTTATTTCCGCTTCAATATAAAACTGACCATCTCTCTCATCTACAATACCCATATTTATCGAACTTCCCACAACACCGGGAAATGCACCGTTCATCTGCATTATTCCATCCGGAAACAGGGTCAGCAAAGTCATTATTCTGTCAAAACCGTCTCCTGAATATTTAAGTCCGTCGACTTCAACCTGTTTAACTGAGATTTCAAGATCAGATGTCACTTCACCATATTCATTTATAAAAATCTGCTGCATTTTCTTAAGTGTAGGAAGCAAATCTGCATACGTCAAAACAACAGCCTTACATTCTCTTGCCAAAGCAAGTCTGTTACTTCCCCCTTTAAGACTTACAAGACCGATATCAAACTGTCTCAAAAGCTGCCTTAAAACTCTTGTCATAAGTTGTATGGCACTACCATAGCCTTTGTTTACATCTTCTCCCGAATGTCCACCGGGCATTCCTGTAATTGAAATCTCCCACGCCTTTCCATTTTCCCTGACTATTCTTTCTTTCTGCACAAGAAGCTTGACTTTCATTCCCACACCGCCGCAACTTCCCACGACAATTTTATCGTCCTCTGAAAAATCAAGGTTAATTACTCTATGACCTTTAAATAATTTTCCATTGATTGATTCTGCACCATGAAATGAAGTTTCTTCTTCTGCTGTGAACAAAAGTTCTAAAGGAGGATGAGAAAAATCATCGGACTCAAGCACCGACATTCCAAGGGCAACTCCAATGCCATCATCAGCGCCCAAAGTCGTTCCCTCTGCTCTGATCATGTCACCGTCTACCACAAGTTCTATGGGGTCATATCTAAAATCGTGTTCGCTTGTAATCAATTTTTCACAAACCATATCCATATGAGCTTGTAAAATTATCGGTGGATAATCTTCATAACCTTTGGATCCAGGTTTTTTTATAATCACATTATTTGCCTCATCATATATGGCTTCAAAGCCTTTATCTTGTGCTCTCTGAATCAGAAAGTCCCTTATTTCCGTTTCATTACCGGATTCTCTGGGAATCCTGGAAATTTCCTCGAAAATATATAGCGGTAAATTTTCTTCACTGTATTCAAATAATCTCTCCATAACCTTCCTCCGGACGCTAAATAAAAGTTTAGTACATTCTAGTCCATCAGAGAAAAATAAGCAAGCACAAAAAAAGCAGGACAACAACTCCGTCCTGCTTTCCATGATTTAATTAAATTCTATTTTATACATTTACTTGCACTTCTGTATTTTTATATTAAGTTGAAAATTAAGCTGCTACAGTTCCGTTGCCTTTGCTTCCTCCTGCTGTTACAAGCCATACAAGACCTGCCGCAGTACCTAATGCCGCCGGCACAATCCAGCCCATTCCAAACGATGATAACGGAATCATTCCATAAAGTTCATTTACTTTTTCCCAGCCGGGAAGAGCACCTTGAACATTTGCAGGAAGTACCCTAATCATATCGCAGACTGCTGAAACTGCCGTGAAACCCATCGCTGTTGCAAAAACCTTCTTCTCATAGTTAAAAGCTCTACCAGCCAAGCAAAGGATTACCAATACGAAACTCATAGGATAAAGAAGCACAAGCACCGGTACTGCAAATGCGATAATTCTTTCCAATCCCAGATTTGCAAGTCCAAATGAAAACAGTGCAAAACCAATAGCATAAGGCTTATACTTCAGTGTATTCGGAAATATTTCCGAAAAAGTTTCTCCACAAGCTTGAACCAGACCTACTGCCGTCTTCAGGCACGCAAATGTGATTGTGATTCCAAGCAACACAGAACCGAAGGTTCCAAAATAGTGTCTAGCTATTGCATTGAAAGCACTTCCGCCTTCTTCTGCCGGAGCCATAAGATTTATTGACTGTGCCCCTGCATATGTTAAAAATCCGTAGATTATAGCCATCAAAACAACGCTCAGTATTCCTGCTTTAACAGTGGTTGAAGTCAAACCGGTGGGACTCTTTACTCCCATACGTCTTATCTGTTCGATCAAAATAATACCGAATGCCAAAGCCGCTAATCCGTCCATGGTATTGTATCCTTCCAAAAGACCTGTCGAAAAGCTTTTTGTTGCATAAGCCCCTGACGGAGTTAAACCCGACACCGGACCCATAGGCTTTATAATAACAGCCAAAAGCAGTATAAATAAGAAAATTAAGAAAATAGGATTAAGAATCTTTCCTATCCAGGTCATGATGTTCGATGGTCTCAATGCAAAGAACAGTACTGCACCAAAGAACGCTGCTGAAAATAGGAATAAAAACAAACTCTGTTTATCTTCCGGCACAAATGACGCCACCCCAACCTGATAAGAAACTGTTGCTGTTCTCGGAATTGCAAAGAGCGGTCCTATCGTAAGATACAAAGCTACTGTAAAGAAATAACTGAATCCCTTCCCTACTTTGCTTCCCATATCAAACAGTCCTTCACTTCGTGAAACCCCCAAAGCTGCTACTCCCAGCAACGGAAGTCCCGCACCGGTAAGGCAAAATCCAATTGCTGCAGGCCAAAGATTCCCACCTGCCAGTTGTCCCATGTGAATTGGAAATATTACATTACCTGCTCCAAAAAACATACCGAATAACATCGATGCCAAAAAGACATACTCTTTTTTTGTCAACTTTCTGTCCAAATGATCCATAATTTTTCTCTCCCTTACATTCTTAATTCGTTTTTTGATAATAAACACATTCTAATATTATTCAATAAAGAATGCAAGTCTTTTTTGTTATTTTATACAAAGTTTTTTTGTTTTTTTTATTATACAAAACAATTTATCTTTGTAAAGTCACAAAGTAATCATAAGAGTGCAACTATTTGCGATGACTTTTCTTCCATTTTTTTATTTGATTATACCTTTCTTTATAGCGGGCTTCCAGCCCCTGTGTCGTAGGATGATAATATTCTTTATTCTTTAAACTGTCAGGCAGGCACTGAAGTTCTGTTATCTTTTCTTCATAATCATGGGCATACATATATCCCTTGCCGTAATCCAATTCCTTCATCAGCTTTGTAGGTGCATTCCTAATCTGCATGGGTACAGGTTCAGCAGCGGTTTTCAGTGCATCACTTTCAGCTTCCAAATAAGCTATCTCCATAGCGTTGGATTTTGGAGACAGGGAGCAATACACTACGGCATGGGTCAGGTTAACGGAACACTCCGGCATGCCTATTAGATGGCAGGCATGAAAGGCCGCCACTGCAACTTCAAGGGCTCTTGAATCAGCTATTCCTATATCTTCACTTGCAAATCTGGTAACCCTCCTTGCTATATACATAGGATCTTCCCCCGCTTCAAGCATTCTCGCCAACCAATAAACTGCCGCATCGGCATCTGAATTCCTCATGCTCTTGTGAAGAGCTGAAATAAGATTATAATGTTCCTCACCATTCTTATCATATAGCAGTGACTTTTTAGATGTACACTGCTCAACAGTTTCCTCAGTTACTAAAATTTTCATCTCCCCTGTGTCATTATCACACCTCTGTACATCGCCGTTTAAAATTACCATTTCCAAGGTAGAAAGTGCATTCCTGGCATCGCCTCCGGAAAACTTTGCGATTGCTTCTATCAACTCTTCAGCCATTTCTATATTTTCATTTCCAAAACCTCTTTTATCTTTAATAGCCCTCTGTAAAAGATCAAATATTTCTTCTGTCTTCAGCTGCTGTAAAACAAACACTTTGCACCGTGAAAGCAATGCGCTGTTGATTTCAAATGAAGGATTTTCTGTAGTGGCACCGATCAAGGTTATGCTCCCCCTTTCCACAAAGGGTAAAAAAGCATCCTGCTGTGCTTTGTTAAATCTGTGAATCTCATCTATGAAAACTATGGTCTTCTCCCCATAGAATCTGTTGTCATCCGCCTGCTTCATTATAGTTCTTATATCCTTTATTCCACTGGTTACAGCCGAAAACTCAAGAAATGAGCTCTTTGTTTTTCCTGCTATAATTTTAGCCAAAGTAGTTTTTCCTACACCGGGCGGTCCCCAAAAAATCATAGAATGAACCCGGTCAGATTCGATAAGTTTTCTTAGAATCTTTCCCTGACCTAAAAGATGTCCTTGTCCCACAAACTCATTTAAATTCTGTGGGCGAAGTCTATCAGCCAATGGCCGATTAAGATTATTTGAATTAAAAAAAGTCTGTTCATTCATCTCTATCACCAACTTTCAGATACATAATATTAAAGCTTTTCCAAATGATTATATTTTAATTTTTTACAATGTGATTACCGTTTCTATCCCAGGATTTTTTCAGCTCGCCCTTTCAAAACCGCAAAACCCACTTGTGAAGTTGCACACAGTTCTCCTGTTTCCCATTCAAAAATTTTAACGCTTCCGTTGAGGCGGCTGCTGCCAACATGAGTAAATTCTCCTTTGATGCGGTATCTGTCTCCTATCATTGCCTTTACAAAGCTTGTAGCAATATCCGTTGTTGCCACCAAATGTCCCGTATATGCAACAGCTGCCGCACCTATGGCATAATCCATCAATCCGGAGATGATACCGCCATGAACCCAGCTATATGGATTTTTATGAAGTTCTTTTACATTATATGTATATTCCACCGTTATTTCCGGTGTGACAGAGCAGGTTTCAAGAATAATATCAAGACTGGCATTCATTCTATCCGGCTGTCTTTTGGATGCTTCCAAAACCTCTGTAACTTGTTCTTTAAATTCTTCTTGAGAAATTTCTTCTCTCTCCATCATATTCCTCCTCGTATAATCAAGCACTAATTTATTAAAAATTCAAGACTTTTATGTCTTCCATATATCAGAAAACAAATAATGACCTCTTATATCAAAAACGATTACTAAAATCAATAATTCTCTTCATTCTATTGTTAACCCCCGATTTTTTCAGTGGAGGTGAAAGCATCTCTCCAAGCTGCGCCAAACTCATATCAGGATTTTCGAGTCTAAGCTCTGCTACTTCCTGCAATTTTTTAGGCAGCCCCTCAAATAAACCCTTTTCTTTAAGTTTTTTTATCGCCGCAATCTGTTTACCGGCTGCATCGACGGCTCTATCTGTATTGGCATTATCACAGTTTGTAATTCTAATAGTTTCATTTAACAACTCTTTCTTTATTTTAACATTCTCAAATGCCAAAACTTTAGCGTGTGCCCCCATAATGGCAAGTGTATCTCTTATGTATTGGGAATTTTTCATATAAACTACATATCTGCCTTTCCTTTTAACAATTTTTGCCGTCAAATCCACAAATGTATTGATCAGTTTTTTTAAATCTTTAGCAAGATTTTCGCTATGACACACAAACTCCAAATGATAACTCTTATCCGGATCACTTACAGTTCCCGCACCCATAAAAATCCCCCGCAGATATGCCTTACGACAACATTTATTTCTTATAATTCCATCAAAGATTCCATCACTTATAAAATTATTCCCTTCTCTGACAAGTAATATTCCGGTTTCTCTGAGTATGGACTCACTTCTCATGTTCGGCTCTATGGTGAGACGATAGATATGACCTTTTTTTAATGCTGCAGCTTCAACAATTAAAAGTTCCATATCTACATTAAAATACTCTTTAATAAGTTTCTTATAATGTCTTGCAACCGCGGGATTGTCAGTAGTTATTACAATTTTGAACTTTCCCATACCCACCAGTCCGATACTTCCGTTAACCCTGAGAAAGCCTGCAATCTCTGCAAGCTGACAATGTTTCTTTTCCGTTTCTACTCGAGAAAGCTCATTTTTCGTTTCTGTAGCGAATGACATATTTTCTTCCTCTCTCGCAAATATACTGTGCTAAAACAAGAATCTTGCGGTTGATTATTTACCATAAATTCAAAAAGGCAGCCTAAAGGCTGCCATAAGCTTTAAAAAACTATTTCAATGGAGCTAGTCCAAGAATTTCTCTTGCTTCTGCCGGTGTAGCAATTTCTCTTCCCAAAATCTTAGCAAGACTAACTGCCTTTGCAACCATTTCTCCGTTGCTCTTTGCAAGAACACCCTTCTCTAAGTATAGGTTGTCTTCAAAACCAACTCTTACATGACCACCCATAGCAATTGTCGCTGCTGCAATGCTCCAAGCGTTTTTTCCTAAGCCTGTAGCTGTCCATGTTGAACCTGCCGGAATTGAGTCAACCATGAATGCAAGATCACGAATTGTAGCGTTCATCTGTACTCCCAATACGAAGTCCCAATGTAGAGGATGTACTAAAAGACCTTTCTTATCAGCAACCCTTAACGCCAAATCAATCATTCCCTTATCGAATACTTCAAGTTCAGGTTTGATTCCCCTTTCTTTGAGAATCTTAGCAAAGTTTTCGATGGTTGTGTTTGTATTTGTGAAAACTTCATCTCCTCCAAAGTTACATGTACCGCAGTCCAGTGTAGCCATTTCCGGTGTAGGAACAATTTCTGTCGACTGAAGTCTCTCTAAATCTGTCATTCCTACAGCTCCGCCCGTTGAAGGCTGAATGATTGCATCCGGACATTCCTTGCGAATAGCGTCAACACATTCCTGGAAACGACCCTTGTCCTGTGTAGGTGTACCGTCATCCCATCTTACATGAAGGTGAATAAGTGCAGCACCTGCATCATAAGCAGATTTTGCTTCTCTTACAATTTCTTCCACCGTATAAGGAACAGCCGGGTTCTGTTCTTTAGTTACTTCCGCACCACAAATACAGGCGCTGATAATTAGTTTTTCCATAAAGCCAACTCCTTTAATAATAATTATGATTAACGTCACTGTATTATATCATTTAGGCTGTTTCTTTTCAAGGGCAAGCATCAAAATAGCGGACTCATCGCAACGAAATTTACAATGAGT
>AZKM01000013.1 GCA_000510425.1 Eubacterium nodatum ATCC 33099
CGTTTCCAGTCCTGTCCACTTAGCAGCAGTTGTTGTTCCGTCTACTACCTTTACGGCTGCTCCCGGAACCTTCTCTTCCGCTCCGCCTTCTACTTTTCTGTACAGCGTCAGATTTACCTTTGGCTTAGCAATAGTCTTTCCTTCAGGATCCTTCCATACCTTGGTTACATTTACTTCGCCGTCTGTCGGTATCTTATAGGTATTGGTTACCTTCAGACCTTCTATACTCTTTGTATAGTTTGCAGGTACATTGTCCTCTTTTACATAGTACTCAAACTCGTTGCCCTTAGGATCGTGTTTCGCAAGCTTTGTAAAGGTTTTCTTGAGATCATTTCCGCTTGCACCTGCAGGTACTACAAACTCACCCACCTTCTCGTCAATTTTGTCTGAGCCTTCTACGTTATTCTTTCTCCAAAGCTCAATCGTAACAGATGGTTTAGGTCCGTTTACCCATACCTTTTCTACTGTCTTTTCTACTACTGTTCCTGCTCCGCCGTTGGTATTGGTTACTTCTACAGTCTTTTCCTTATCGGTTGACTTAAGAGTTACTTTTCCATCCGC
>AZKM01000014.1 GCA_000510425.1 Eubacterium nodatum ATCC 33099
GTCCTGTATGTTGATGATGACTATGGTTATGATGATGAGGGGTTTGATGCACAAGGAACTATTAATAAGGGATACGATGTTGATGGAAGCGGAGTCGGTCTGAACAAGTTAATCATTCGTAAGAAGGATGACCACGATAATGTTGTTGTGCAAGAGTTGGATCCGAATAGTCCGGATGCCGCACTATATAAAACTTCTTATCTGAAAGACATCAAGCTGAGCTTTTCCAAATGGAATCATCATCTGAAAAAGAAGGGGTATTCGATGCGGTCAATCGGATTTTACAGATATCTTTAGAATTGAATCATATTTTTTTGAGGGGTACTGCCAAAACCAATATATACCGGGTACACCCAAAATTTATATAGAGTGCTGAAAGGCACTCTATTTTATATATATTGACAATCATAGAAATATCCGCCACTATTAAACAGAAAATTCTTGTATTTCAAATTAATGTGTGATACGATTCACTTACAGGATAGAGTAGTTAGAAGAGGGGGATGATGATGATGAAAAGTATGTTTCTACATCTGAAAAAAGTAGTAGTTTTATTATTGTGTGCTTTTGTTATAGCTTCCTTTACATCGTTGGATGCAATGAAGGTTTATGGTGCCTCAAAGATCAAACTAAACAAGACTTCGGTCTTTGTGGTAAAGGG
>AZKM01000015.1 GCA_000510425.1 Eubacterium nodatum ATCC 33099
TTAAAGTTATGTGCTTTGCTTTATAATATTCAATTATTTGTTAAAAACTCTATTCCCATTTGACATTTACAGTGATTTTTTTCTTGTAATAATAATTCCTGCAATCAATGCTATTAAAGCAAAAGGAAACACTCTAATGAAAATCCATTCAAAGCCATGAACCAATACACCCGCAACGGCTAACTCAGGATTATTATAATCCCAATTCAGATATGAACTATTTATCATCAAGAGAACAAGAAAAACAAGTATTACGCCAATGCATGATAATATCATGAGTCTATGTAACAATTTTCTACTTGAATCTTTCTTCTGTGCTAATTGAAGATTTATCACCTCTAATTTTTGCGAAATTACCTCTAAATCATTTGCCTTCGACTCTTCAATATTTTCTCCTAATAATGTGCTGACGGGAATCTCTAATATTTCTGATAAAGAAATCAGCATTTCTGAATCAGGAACTGATAATCCTCTCTCCCACTTTGATACAGTTTGTCTTACAACATTAAGTTTAATAGCAAGCTCATCCTGCGAAAGCCCTTTAGATTTTCTGCTTATTTTAATATTTTCATTTAACATATTGAAAACCTCCTTTCACAGTAAATATAATCTTAAATATCCTGTTGCCACAAGCAATGCATATTAACATACGTATGATTTCATATGATTTAACTTGTTTCTTCCACAAAAGCCTACCAGCAAAATGATGGAAGGCTTTCTAAACAATTTACTTAAATTCAACAACTCCCTTTTGAACCTACTTTTTCATCTGTTTAGTATCAAAATAGTATCACTCAAGAGTTTTTTGTTTCCACAAATCGCTAAAATACTGTATTTTCAATGGTTTCATAACAGTAACATATTTGTTTCTGTTACTCCCACTC
>AZKM01000016.1 GCA_000510425.1 Eubacterium nodatum ATCC 33099
GTTTTTCGACATCAAGAGTAGTTTTAACGAGAATGACATAGCTTTCCCGGATATTGTTCCGCTGGTTTTAACTGATAACGGTGGAGAGTTTTCAAATGCTGATGCAATAGAACAAAACTTAAATGGGGATAAAGAAACCTCTCTTTTCTTCTGCCGTCCAATGAAATCATGTGACAAGCCCTATTATGTCCAAAGGGAACTTCCTTTGATAACTTTACACAAGACACCGTCGACTTGATTTTTTCTCATGTAAATTCGGTAGCCAGAAAAAAGTTAAATGGTAAAACACCGTATGAATTATTTCATTTTACTTTTGGAGAAAAAATCACTTCCCTATTTGGAATCAAAAAGATACCGCCTAGGGAAGTAATACAAAGCCCACTACTTTTAAAAAAATAGTGGCAAACACCAATTACATATTACACTAAAATTACTCATAACGGGCAAAAATATTTCTCAAACTAAAATCATCTATACCGGAAGTTACCTTGAGAAACATCTTCAATAGGTCTTTTTGTCATGCAATCAATCAGAAAAAGAGGCTGTTAAACTACATAAAACAGCTTAATTCACCTCTTTCCTTAGATTTAATTCCGTTCATTTCTCAGGCTAAATGCAATTTCCACTCGTACTGGAAGTTACTTTGCGAATTTACGATTTTTAAACAAACAGGTTTGAGTATTTTTGTAAAAAAGTGAGAAGCCCTTGCATTTCAACGATAATATTGATAATGCCCGAACCGGTTTCATGCCGGACACAGCGGTACCACCTTCACCCAAAGATTACTTCCCTACGCTATCTTATGCTATTTCACCTTTACAGATTTCTTTGCACACGGCTCTCCGTAGTAAATCCTGCCGCCACTCTTCTTATAAGGTGTTACCACTACATAGTAAGTTTTCTTTGATTTTAGCTTCTTCAATACAATATTAAGTTTTTTTGTATTCACAGTCTTTGCAGCCTTCATATTCTTATTCAAAGAATAGATTACCTTATATCCTGTAGCTCCGCTGAACTTTTTAATCTTCAGCTTTGCACTCTTCTTTCCCTTTGAAACCGAGAACTTTGTTGCAGCGATATAGCTATATTTAATTCCGCTGTATTTACCCTTTACCTTGCCTCTTACTGCAATACATCTGACCTGAACCAAATCTTTATTCTTAAATCCTGAAAGTGTAATCTTATTTTTGCCCTTTGTGGATTTTGACTTCCAGATCTTGGCATTATTTTTCTTGAAGTATACGATATAATCCTTTGCAGCACCTACTTTAGCAAATGAAACATACACTTTCTTTGACTTGACCTTTGCTGCAAGTTTCCTGATAACAAGCTTTTTCTTGTATTTTTCATCAGGGTTTGGCTTATTCGGTTCCTCAAGTTCTTTGTGCCAATCTCTTGTAAAGAAAAACTCTATTTCATCACCATCTTTGACTTCTTGTTTGTCAAGTGTAGTAGATGCCAGTTTTCCGTTGATCCTGAACATCCATCCGCTGTCCGGCCCTAAATCCAACTGACTTAAAACAGTGCCGTCAGGTGTCTTGACTCCGGTTATGTAACTTAGGCTGCCTGTATAGCTGTATCCATTTTCTTTAAATACCTTCTCCAGAACTTCTCCTGCAAAGGATTCCTTTGGAACAACCTTCTTGACCTTTTTAATCCATGTCTTCTTGGTCAGAGCTTTTTTATCAAAGCCGTTTAAGGTAAAATAGACACTAATTTTTTTGTTAGGGTCAGGGTCTTCACCTTTTACGCCTCTAATCTTAACTGTTTCGTTAACAGGCTGACGATACAGATCTTTGAACAGCTCCATCGCTTTTGTATCACCCTTTGCACGAGCCTTAACGAAGTATTTGCCATAAACCTCATGGGTCAGTACGCTGGAAATGGTAACATTTGAATCGTACTCAGGTTTCTCCTCTGCCAGGAGAAGAGTATCATCTGCAATCAGGTTCGGCTTTGATGAGAAAAATCTTGAGTAGTTCGAATCCTGATAACCCGGAGAGCCAATTCCCTCTCCTCCCGGATTCTCAACCTTGGTATCAAGTCCGATACCTGACCAGGTCTTTTCTTTATGATTGTATACATATTTTATGCCGGTTTCATCCTTGACAATCTCCTGGAAAGGACGGAAATTTGAGGTAATGTCAAATTTATTCTGATTTTCACCTTTAAACCCGTTATAATATCCGTATTTCGCACTTGTCATCAAAGTTTTTGCTTCTTTGATTTCTGCTTCGGTCAACGGCTCTACCGTAATCGGGATTACCTTTTTAGCTTCTGCACCGTTTTCGGTATCCTTGATTTTAATTGTAATATTAACTTTCTTTGCCGTTTCTTCCGGTAACGGTCTGTAGATTTTCAGACTGGACACATTAGGTAATAACTCTGTGCTGTTACTCTTGAACCACGGTTCTGCAACATCGTGATCATCACTGTCTATTGTCATCGGGCAATACTTGCCATCAATACCTATATCCCTCGTAGTGGGAAATTTGAGACTTCCTTTTACATGTTCAAGGTCAACCTTTTCATCACTTCCGAAATCTCTGATGCCTTTCTTTTCAAGGGCATCTTCCAGAGCTTTCTGAAGTTTTTCAGAGGTATTCTGGCTTCCCTTTACAGTTAACTTGAACTGTTTTTTCAGCTTGGCAACAGCTTCATTTTCTTTTGGATTCTGATCATTGGTCTTCGCATACTTTACAGTGGCGGTCAGAGTAACTTCCTTATCCTCTTTGCCCTTTTTAACTTTGCCTATCAGAGGTTCATAAAAAACAGTATCTGAATCACCCTGTGGTTCCTTAATTTCAATAACGCTCTTGTCACTGCTCTCCCACTGTATAGATGCAAGTTTCTGCTTCGTGTTCTTTCCGCCAAAATACCTGATAAGATTGAGATCTGAAACAATTTCTTTTTCTGAACTGTTCTCACCTTTGATGTCATTGAATGTCAATTTATCCAAGAAATCTTCTTTCAGTGAAGCAACTAACTTATCAATATTCCAAAGCACATTGAACTTCTTTTTAGTCTGCTTTACTTCTGTTCCCTTGTGCAAATCAAAGGTGACTTCAAACTGTGCATACGGACGATTATAAAACGGTTTTTCATTAATCTTGAACGGGTCTGCAAAGAAATATGTTATAGCACCGTCAGCAGCAATCTTAGCTTCTCCCGGCGCAATTGAATTGCTCTCCTCAACCTTTGCAACACTTGTGGTTATTCCTTCAAAGTTCTTGCCATTGCTATCCTTACACTTCTTAATGAAGCTTTCCATAGCAGTATTTACATTTTTATCTTCCCCGAATTTCATATCTAACAGAGGAAGACCTCCGCATTTCTCTGCAGCTTCTTTCAGATACTTGGCATCATCCGACTCAGGTGTATCATCCGGAGCAACCTCAGAGAAATTTTCTATTTCAGCATAATGCTTTTTGTTATCGCAATCTGTAACGATTACCTTATACTGAGAATATCTGCTCTTATTATCCTTTGTAACTTTCAAAGTATCTTTTGTTTCACCGGAAATATCCTCATACTCTACCTCCGGTTCTTCCTCATATTCACCTTGGTACCACTCAGTACATTTCTGCCATTGAAACTTAACATCAGTCGGAGTCTTACCGTCTTTTCCTGTTACTTCAGCTTTCAGGACTCCCTGTGATACACGCTTGATTTCAACCTTGGTTACAGGAACCTTCTCAGGCTCCGGTGCAACCTCGTTGCCCGTTTCCCATTTAAGAACAGGGTGAACCTTGCCCTTGACAAACTTAAAGTCAGCGTCAAGTCCATCTTCTTTGACATTCAGTTTATTGTCAACGGTATCATCCGAATTCAGAGTTTCCATAGTAACTGCAGTTTCATCCGCCGGAGCAGTATGAAGAACCGAATCAGCGATTTTCACTCTTCTTTTAGGGTTAGTATTTCCAACAAAGTTATCTCCTGAAGTGCCTTTGTTTCCGCTGACGGTTTTGGTATTGAAAGAGCTGCTCAAATCGGACAATACATTTGAATATCCTATAATACTGCCAACAGAAGCCTTATCCCCTTCTCCTTTGACTTCACCAACATTGTAGCAATATCTCATATTCTTTTTGAATCCCGGTCCTCTGCCGATAACTCCACCAATTTTACCTGAGTCGCTTTTCGTACCGGTAACAATGCCTAGGATTTCTCCCTTATTATAACAACTAAACAGATCACCTGTTGCAATATTACCACAAACACCACCTAGCTGAAAATTATCATCTGTTACTTTAAGTTTTCCATCAAAACCACATTTTGACACAGTTGATAGAGCTGAAATCTGTCCTACAATACCACCGATTGCTGCCGGCTTTGTATCATCTTCGTCTTTAAGTTCAACCTTCAATGATGATTTGCAATTTTCTATCACGCCTTCACAGGTTCCGGCTACGGAGCCTGTACCTTTCTGAACTGAAGACTTCATCGTACCTGTAATATCTTTTATATTCTTGACAGATCCTTTATCTCCAATAACTCCGAAAATACCGGCATTGGTATAAAGACTACTCTGAAGATTTCCTGATCCCAGTTTTTCCTTTGAAAAGTCAGCATTGAAGTTCTTGATAACTTTGCCGTTACCGTCAAACTCACCCTGGTAATTACTCGTTTCATTTCCGATAGCTTTCCAATCTGCAACATTGATTTCAGACATATCTATGTCTTTCATCAGTTTTCCTTTTGCAGTGCTGTCCTTAAACACTTTTTCTGCAAAGGCTTTCATTTCCCCTGCATTAGATATCTCAAAATAACCTTCTTCATTCTTTTTCAGTGCAGCCCCTTCGTCTGCATATGCTGTAAAAATGCCCGCCGGCATGAAAGTTACAACCATAAGCAGTGCCATAAGACCTGCTGCGGTCTTCTTTAACCATCCTTTCATAATAACTCCTTTTCTCCTATACTCATCAACTAAAAAATGATCATCCCTCAGGGGATTCACACAATAACCACCTTGACCGTTATGCGTATTCCGTTGCACTTCGCCACCACATAGGCGGTACCCTTATTCTTCTTTGCCTTTACAACACCTTTAGAGGAAATACTTAAATACCTTCCGTCAGATTTTCCTTTCAGGCTGTACCTAACCTTACCCTTAGGCTTATTCTTGGAAACTTCCAACTTATAGCTCTTCCCTCTCTTCAGCTTTATAACGGTTTTTTTCAACTGAAACTGGCAAACCTTTACAGTGAGCTTCTGTTTGATTCCGTTACAGGTAAAAATAACCTGTCCTGTTCCGATCTTCTTCGCCTTTATGGTTCCGTCTTTATAAATAGTAATATATTTTTTGCTCTTGTTGTCTGCAAACTTATAGTGTATCTTGCCCTTAGGATTCCTCTTTGCAATACTAATTCTGTACTTTTGACCCGGGTTTAAACTGATTTTATTTGTTGAAAGTTTAAATTCCTTAGGCGTAACCTTGACTGAGCAAAAAGCTTCATCAGCACCTTTACAGGTAACATAAATTAAAGTCTTTCCCGGCTTCAACGCCGTAACATTACCCTTTTGGTCAACTTTGGCAACCTTTTTATTGATGGATTTCCACTTGATGATATCGCCGGTTTTTTTCCCTTTGAGCTCTGCCTTCAGCTTATAAGTCTGCCCCTTGTACATTGAAAGTTTCGTCTTGGAAAGTTTTAAGACTTTTTTCCCTATGTCTTTGGAGCGAACTATGGTTACAGAGTATTCTTTAGTTTCAGTTCCATTTTCAGAGGTTACTAAAAGCTTTACAGTAGAAGCTTTGCTTCCTGCCTGGAAATACACAGGATACCTTGGATTGTCACCTGATGTTTCAGGTTTAATATTACCCTCTTCATCCAGCTGATCCTGTGAATTTGCAACATTTTCTGCCGGCTTCACCTTCAGTTTCGCACCCTTTTGCTGAAGCTTCGGCCAGATATTGACAAATCTATTATCTCCATCAAATAACTTTGTATGATAAGTTAAATTATTCGGATTGAATTTAGGAGTGTATTCTAGGAGAGCATCTGAATTTTCATCCAAAGTATACGCATCCTGATTGGTTTTCGATATCCTCAGGTCAGAAAGAAAGGCATTACTGCCCGACTGCCGAATCTTCAGGGAATATTTTCTCTTATAGGTTACAGTTTTTCCGCCGATATTCTCCTTTAAAGTCACCACGACTTTATTCGTGTCTTTCACAGCTACATCTACTGAATCACCGGATTTAACTTCCTTACCGTCGATTTCAATTTTCTGCTCCTTTGGAGCCTTTGGAGTTATGCTCACTTTATTTCCGATGATTTTCTTGATAATAATTTCATACTTACTGTTTCTTGGTGAAAACGCAGGTATCCACTTTCCCTCAACACCGTTTTTCTTATCTTTTACCGACAGTCCCGTCAGCTTTGCAGGATTTCTTTTCACTGCCATAAGATAATTGCTGTCGTTCTTGTAATAGATGTTCCCATCTTCATCACAGCATAGGGGGCTTATACAGTGCTCCTGCATTTCTTTTTCCGGTGTGAAAAGAGTCTTACACTCCCCCGAATTCATTCCCGGCTTATCCTCAATGAAGAAAATCCCCCCCGGTGGTGTATTGCAGGTGAAATAGACTCTGACTTTTCCGGTTTCTCCGGTATTGGTGGACAACAATGCCTGTGCCTTGGGACCTCCCGGAGTATTTACGGCTCTTTCTATTTTAAGGGTATCTGCATTCAATACCATCATCCTGTGATTTCCGGTACTTCCAAATTGGTTGCCTGAATCCACCGCACCTATATACAATCTGTTATTAGATATAACAGGAGAACCGGTTACTATTTTTTTCTCCCCTAATGACTGTTGCTTTATAGAAGCTTTATTGAATTTACCGTTGTCTTTCATGCCCACCTTATATACACTGCCTGTATAGGTGGTAAAATAAAGAAAATCTCCGCTTCTGACTACCGTACTTCGAATGGCACTATCCACATTATCTATCTTGTCTATAACAGTTCCTGTGTCGGGATCAACCGAATATAAAATAGATTTTCCTTTCTCCTCGTTGCTGCCATCCGAGCCGAACACTGCACACCTTTCGCTTACATAGGCTCCTACCCAGTAAAAGCCCCTTGCACCGTCTCCGTTCTGGGAAGGATCCAGTGACCACTTCGGACTTTGGGTGTCTTTACCCTTGACATCAAAGCAAAGGAAACGCCCTTTTTTATTATTCCATGTTCCCGTGTACACTTTTCCATTCTTATATACAACAGGACTGATGGTCTGCTCATTCTTATAGGCAGAACTTACCCAAACTGATTTCATAGTCTTTATGTTTACACACTGAATCCTGCCATTATCCAACTGTATAAATACATAGGGTTCATTATTTGTATGGCTGTCCTTTGCATAGGCTATGGGATTCATAGCATACCTTACATTGCCGGATAAACTCGTTTTTCTCAGAATGTCTCCATTCTCTTTGTCTAACTCCAAAAGTTCATTTTTAGACGCAGAATACAATTTATCTCCTACAATGATAGGCGGAGTACAGGAGTTTCCCATAGCTCCCTCTTTTGATAATTGTGTGCCCCATTTAAGTGAAGTCTCGTCTGCCTTATCCGGAAGCTTAACATCGGTCACGCAATTGTGGTCATCATTTCCGCCGAAGCTTGTCCAGTCCTGACCGTAAACCGCTGGTGATCCTGAAAACACAACGGCTATTGCAACTGCAACCGAAATCGTCAACAGTTTATAGCGATTTAAAATACTTCTACTCATACTTTTTCTCATGAAAATCTCTCCTTTCGTATATTTATCTTTTCAGACATTCTCATACATTCTCATCTAAAAGCTGTGTAACTACCACCAACCCTGCTCATCTCCCTCTGCCAAATCATTTCCGAGGTTCACGGTAAATCTCAGATGAACAACAGAACCGTCACTTAAAGCTGTTGATGAAAATCCTTGTTTTATACTTGCTCCGTCTAAATACGCAACCCATCCCGAATTTTTTGTAAAGTCAAACTCTCCCAGACTGTCATTATAATGTTCTGATGAAGTCCACGGTATACCGCCTGCCATTTTTTTATAATGTTCCAAAATTTTGGGATGTATCTGTTTTCCTGCTGCAATACCCTGTTTATATATTCTGGAAAGATAAAAACCTCTCTTAACAGTTCCTCCGTCCCCTTTTTTATACCCGATTCCGGACTCTTTCATGCATCTTGTCAAAGCCGATGCCATGGATTCTTTTGAATATATCTTCACTTCCTTGGTTAATATATTAGGATTTTCGATTACTTCTGCACTGATTTTAACCGTTACACTAAACTTTCTCTTTTGTTTTGAGCTTATTCGCCAAACGGTTCTCCTCAGCGTTGCAGTTCTGCCCTCTTCATCTTTAGCTTTGATTATGATTATGTTTTCGCCTTTTTTCAAGGAACCCAGATAATTATATCCCGTTCCCTCTCTCCCAACGCTTGTTATCTGTTTAGAGTTGAAATAGACTTTGATATTAAATGCATCAATCGGCTGCTCACCATGATCCTTTGCGTGAACTGAAAACGCAAATTCTTTCCCATGGAATGGCATACCGTCTTTGATTGAAGTCTCTATAACAGGATCCTTGGAATTAACCTTCTTACCTTTATTTCCATTCCCACTTCCGGTAGGATCAAATGTTCCCCCGTTTGAAGGCTTTGAGGCACCCCTTTTTCTTGGTCTCTTAATCTTAGACCTATTGTTGCGACTCTCTTTATTCTGACCTGCCCCGGCTTTATTCGGCTTTTTTTTAAGCAGCTTTTCCCGTGCTTTCTCTATTTTCTCGTGTTCAGAGCGTTGCTTTTTGTCAAGCTTATAGCCTTTTCCTTTGATATAGACCTGAGAACGGGAAGCGGATAAATTCTTAATCTTATTATCCGGTTCATATCTGTTCTGATGGGTAAGTAAAATTCCTCCCATCACAACCAGACCCATTATCAATAGACCTGCGATAAAGTTGCCTTTGCTTATATTCAGTTTTTTCTTAAATAAATCTCTCATAAATACAGCTCCAAAGACCTTGTCAAAATATCCGGTTCTGCAATAAAAAAACCTTCTAAACGAAGAAGGTTCCATGCAACAGCAATGACCGTAAGTCAAAAGTTCAGGATGTCATCTGAGGTGTCATACATACACTTCGTTCCGCCTTAAACAATCTCTACACATCCTACTTGCCGTTTCTCCCATCCCTCGCAGTATCAAACAGCATCTGCAAAACCGGTATCCTGACTATACCTAAATTCTATTCCAAATTGAGGTTCACAGTGGCGTGACCGTGTAAGATTTTCACTTACTTCCCCCTGTTAAGCAGATATTATTCAATTAGTTAAAGTATAACATAAGGCGCCAGTCTGTGTCGATAGCCTTTAAAAGTTATAGTCAATCTTTATACGGAGACTTATATACATCTAAATTTGCCTCTTTTATTTCCGCAAGCGTAGGTTTTGGATTCTTCTGAAGCAAATCAAAGGTTCTATCAATGGCTTTTTCAATGGTTTTCCAATAATTTGTTTTCTTAAAATCAGTAAGAATTTTTTTCTTAATTTTTTTGTATTCCTTTAAGTCGGATATTTCTTTTTTTTCATATTTAATTATAGTTTCATTCTTTAAAATAGAAATTTTTTCGATATTATAAAGTTCGCGAGCAGTAATTCCAAGTTCCTTATATATGTTCCCATAATCTTTTTTAAAATTATCCGCTTTTTTAAACTCACTTAAAAATCTCTCTACTTCTTTTCCCCCTTCTTTTTTTGTAAAGCCATATCCTTTATCAAAAGCATATCTAAATCTTCCTTCTGAAAATATAATATTCTCTTTAACTTTATCTCTTAAATTTTCTTTGTTTAAACCTTTGTGTTTTCCTATCAAATATAAGAAATATACATCCGGAAAAACACTTTTATCATCTAACCTTTTCCTATATTGACTTGCTTTGAGGCGGAGCTTTTCTGTTTTTTTAAATTCCTGTTTCTTCTTCTCTACATCTTCTTTACTTATTTTTTCTTTGGAAATTTTTTTCGTTTTTTCTGCTGTTTTCTCTTTCGCCTGCTTATCAGATCTATGATTTTGTCTTGCTTCTCTTGCCAGATAAGTCGTGACAGACACAGCTATAAGAACAACTATAACAACTATTACATATACTGATTTTTTCATTATATTCCCTCCCGGACACTACTATATAAATAATTATTATTTTATCTTTCTCCGGACAACTTCTCTAAAATCCAAGGGATGCTGTCTGATGATTCTCTGCTCTCAACTGTCAAGGTAACATCCTCTTTGCAATAATCATCTATGCATCTGAGGACCAGTTCCATGTCAAGTGTGCCATTCGTAATCTCATTATGTTGGTCTCCCGAGCCGTCATTATTATGTATGTGAAAATGTCCTATATGTTCACCCATTATTTTTATCCACTGATAAACATCCTTATCTTCCGTAACGGCATTGGCATGACCTACATCAAGGCAGAGCTTAACCCTCGGGTCAGAAATTCCCTTCACTATTTCCACCAGCGGCTCCGGATTCGGATCAAATACATTCTCTATATATATATTAAAATCATCGGGTTTATCCTGCATGTACTCAGTCCAAAATTCTATTGACTGCTTCACATGCCATTCATCAAAATACATTATCGGGAGAAATCCGGAATGAACCACCATTCTGGCTGCCCTAAGTTCTCTACATCCCCTATAGGCATCTTCAAGGCGGTCAAGTCCCATCCTGACCGCCTTGGGATCTATCGCCTGTGGGTAAATTTCCGTAAAAGGTCCATGGATAAACAATCTGCTTACATCATCAATTTCGCAAAATTCCATATCCCTTCTGACCACAGCAATGGTATCATCAAAATTCTCATCATCAAGATTGCAGGATATACAGAAGTGGTTGCTTTCCATCCCTATCTTATTGTTTTTTATAATCTTAAGTGCATCCTTGGAAAAGGAGCAAAGAAATAAATCTTTTTTCATACCCTACCTGTAAATTCCGTACTTTATCTTTATGCGTTCCACCTTCTTGATAAATATATTTCCGAATAAAAATATAAAAACAGCAGCAGAACCGGCGTGCTGTGCATCATAGGGAACACCTGTAATATAAATGAGTCTTAGGGCATTAAGACTGATAGGTTTTCCACCGTATACCCCGGCTGACATAAACATGGCACAGATATTCATTATTCCTCCGTATATTATAAATGTCACGAAAAAAGTAAATAATGCCATAGTAATTCCGTCAACGGTCAGCTTCTTTCTCTGCACTAAAGCTCCGGAAATAAGCCCTGCAATACCGAAGGCGTAAAGACGCCAGCCAAAAAAGGTTTTATCCTCTCCCGGAAAAAGTATGTAAGCAGTATACGCCACAATTACCGCAAAAATAATGCACATGACAGGTCCCATAATAAACTTAAAACTTCTGGAGCCTAACTCCTCCTTAAATCCCTTTTTTCTGACTTCCTCATAATCAATTTTGTTAAAGGTAAGACCCGCAAGAAATCCCAGAAGCCCCCAGCAGAACATCTGCCATGGAGTCCATGGTCCCTGTCCCATGTAAAAATTGCACACAAGCCTTGACAGGGCTCCTACCAAGAATCCCGCCTCAGGTCCCAGAGAAATTCCCGATATGATTACCATAGCCGTACCCGCCTGAAGGGGCAGAGTCAAATGAAAAAACATATGAATAACCACTGTCAGTGCTGACATCGTGGCAATGAGAACCACTTCTCTTGCCTTGGGCTTTCTGTTTTCAAATACCATAATAAAAGGAATCAGCGTATATACCACGATGAGGAAACTTCCAATGAGGTACATATTGCTTCCCAAAAGTCTTCCCAGTGCAACCATGCTAAAAGGAATAGCCAAAAAAATCAACAGTGCCGAAACCCCTGTTCTCTTTCTCGTCGCTGCCTGATATTGACTCACATCAAAGTTTCTGCCCATCGTGCCACCTCCTCCCATGTAATCGCCTCCGGAATATACTCTCTGGAAATTTTATTTGCAGCTGTGGTATAAAAATTATTTCCACTGAAAAATTCCTTCGGGCTTCCTTGGGAAACGATATTTCCGTCAAAAAACATAGCACACTTGTCACCGTACTGCGCACAGAACTCTATATCGTGGGAAACCATCAAAAGAGTCTTCCCCTTTGCAGTCAGCTTTTTAAAAATTCCGGCAAGGGAAATTTTAAAGAAAGGGTCCAGTCCTTTGGTAGGTTCATCCAGCAAGATGACATCAGGGTTCAGCAAAAGAACTTTTCCCAAGGCTAATCTCTGCTGCTCTCCACCTGATAAATCGTACGGGTGAGATTTTCTCAAATGGGAAATCTCCATTATTTCTAACATTTCAAGAACCTTGCCCACCTTGTCTTCATCACTTCCCTCTTCATAGTGAATACCTTCCATAAGCTCATCTTCCACGGATATTTCCGTAAACAGAGCCTGGGGATTTTGGGGCAGCATAGCTTGTTTTCCCAACACCCTGACTCTTCCCCGTTGAGCCTTTACTACATTACTTATCGCCTTAAGAGCAGTGCTCTTTCCGACACCGTTCCCTCCTAAGATGCAAAAAAGCTCTCCTTTCTCAACCTTCAGGTTCAAATCCCTGAGAATATCCTGACTCCTCTGATCGTACCTGAACCAAAGTCCTGAAATGTCTATTACACAGTCACCTTCAGTATATTTTCTTTCCTTTCTTTTCTCTGCTTCCTCAACATTTTCTAAGCCTGAATATTTCCCATAACGGCTGTTAAACACTCTACCTGATTTCTCCACCATATCCTTTATCCAAAGTCTGCCTTCTCTGATTGTCAAAGGACTTTCTAATGGACTTTTTAAAGTATTTTCTGTTAAATTGTTTCCACAACCTGCCGATTTAAGGGTACTGTGAAATATTTTCGTAACTGTCGGAAGACCGTAAAACATGGGATGACAATTTTGGGCGGAGTCACAGGATTTAAATCCTGCCCTGTCATGGGTTTCATCATTGTCATATCCCTTTGATTCATTCTTTTCAGGTTCCGCAGATATGCCATGATTTCCCACCGCTTTTCTTCCTGATAAAAATCCTCCTATCCTCCTCGGAGAATCCAAGGCGACAATTTTGCCTTCATCCATTACCGCCACTCTGTCTGCCATAGTAAAGGCTTCCTCCAGTCTATGCTCCGATAATATGACAGTAGTTCCAAGATCTCGGTTTATTTTGTAAATGGTTCTGAGAAATTCTGATGCCGCTATGGGGTCAAGCTGTGAGGTGGGCTCGTCCAAAACCAGAAGTTTCGGCTGCATCGCCATGATTGAAGCCAAATTCAAAAGCTGCTTCTGCCCTCCTGAAAGTTTACTTACATCCTTTCTGAACCATGTCTGAATATCGAAATAACTTGCCATCTCGGAAACCCTGCGTTTAATGGTATAATTATCACAGCCCAGGCTTTCAAGACCAAATGCAAGTTCATGCCAGACCTTATCGGTAACCAGCTGATTGTCAGGGTTCTGCTGCACATAACCGATTTCTGAAGTGCTTTCACGATCTCCCAGTTCAGCAAGGTCACAACCTCTGTATAGAATATCTCCGCTCAGGTTTCCATAGGGCATCATATTCTTTTTCATATGGCGAAGGAGCGTTGTCTTTCCACAGCCTGATTTTCCGCATAGAACCATAAACTCCGATTCCTTCACCGATAAATTTATATTTTTTAAGGCATCGCTTTCAGCAAGGGGGTATCTAAAACTTATATTGCTAAATCTGATCGTCTCCATTTTGCCTCCCCATAAATATCCATTACTATCGGCATACCCACAAGAATTATATATGCACCAAGGGTCAAACCGTTCCATACATTCATGCTATATTTATACACAGGATAAAAAGAAATACTGTTTTTTCCTAAAAGATTTAATATTATAACGACTGTTCCCATCAAAGTCATCACTGAAATGAGTACCACATCTCTTCTCTCAATTCTGTATAGGTTGAAGGATGTTCTGCCTTTGAGACCGTAACCTCTTGCTTCCATTGAATCCGCACTTTCGATGGATGATTCCAGAGACCATGATACCAAAATCGACACTTCTTTTCCGAACTGACGAATTTTATTAAAAAATCCCTTCTCATTTCCCCTGCCAAGGCACACCTGCCCCATATGAATTTCACTGTAACGCTCTTTTAAAAGGGGAACATATCTGAATATCATAGAAAGGGTCAATCCAAGCACAGGAGCTGCTTTTCCAAAGATAAAAATAAGTTTGTCCGCACTCATTACAACATTAAAACCGGTAAACCAAATGATTACAGAAGCCAGCATTACTCCTGAACTCAAACCGTAAATAAGCGATTCCATTGTAATGGCATTATCGTTTATATAAAACAGTATGGTGACACCTTCGTGAGTAAAAAAAACATTCAAAACTGCCGTAAGCAAAATTGTAAATATGCTGATATATGCGTTCTGTTTAAGAATTTTCTTACCCTTGAGAAGTACCGAATATATCCATGAGGTTACTAATGTTGCAATTAAAAAATATGGCGTCATGGAAAACATCGTGATGCCAATTACAAAACTGAAATATATTAAGTTGACTAATGGATGAAACCGTGAAAATTCAGAGGTTTCTCCTATTCCATTCTTAAACATATACATCCTTTTCGACGGCAGACTCTTAATCTTAAGGTATCATCCCTGTATAAGGGCTTTTCAAATTTCAATGGGAACAAGGGAGTTGCCAAGATTTTTAAAATTACAGCAGCTCATATCCCTTTCTTTAGATTTCAATGAAAACAATGGGGACCTGTCTCTTCACAAACAGATCCCCGGGGCATTTATTAACATTCGTTTACACGAAACTGTTAATCTAAATTATTCCTGTGGCCAGTAAATGCAATAACACTCGTAATTTTCTCCCATGTATACCCAGATACTGTCACCCATATCTATAGGTTCATCAAAGTACTTATTTGGGATAAATACTTTTAAGCTGGTTCTTTTTCTGCCTTTTATGTTAATACCTTCAGCTGTCGGGTTATCTCTAAATTCATCCAGTTTTTCTCTCAGGTGCTCGATGCCTGTCTCTTTCCCAAAGTTATCACAGAACTGATTTACATCTGCATAAACAACATTGTCGGGATTTTTGAACCAATTAACATTCATTACCTTCTCTCCTTTGCACAAAAATAGGACCACGGTTAAACCACGGTCCGTTTTTACCGTTCAAAATTCTCAGCATACAGTCCTCCGCTGTGCCTGATTCTAACTTCGTGCAGGTCTCCTGACTCATGGCTCGAAGCTAAATCACACCTTCCCGGAAAATCAGAAATACCATATATAAAACTTCTGATTCTGCTCCAGTGGCAAATCGTGATCATGCTAACCATTCACAGTGGCGGGACCGTGCAGGATTCTCACCTGCTTCCCTATTAACCTCGAAAAATCGAAGTACACGATGTATATGACTCAATAATACAATAAATACCTGAATCAGTCAATATAACATATCGAACTTAAAAAGTTCTACATCTGTTTCACTCTAAACCTATACAAATTCGTCAATTACTTATTCTGCTCCGCTGCAACTCTAATGATGTCCTGATACCTCTCCAAAATTTTCGGATAATTATCCCTGACGTGGGGGAACATACAGTTGGTGCAATCCTTGAAGCCTCCCTCTGTATACTTAAAATTTCCTCCACACTGATTACCCAGTGCGTATAAAGGGCAGTAACAAAACAGACAGTTAAAATCCTCCGGCTTGTTAGTCTTATGACAAGGAAAAAATTCACATTCCTTATGCTGAAAAAACGTATACTTTTTATCTCTGAAATCGCTGCTCATAACCATCCTCCCGATTAAACTATACACGCAACCGTTTGGTTAGTCAATTTTAACAAATTCCGGAATATTCCCGAATGAAATCTAAAAGGTGGCAACCTCCGGAACAGCCGGAGCCGCCTTCTTGACCTCTGTACAGTAAAACACAGGTCCCGGTCCTCCTCCATAAACCGGGTCAAGCTCAACCTTAACTTTTGCAGTAATAGTAACCCACTGACCGTTTTCAAGCCGGCTTTTTGCATCCTTCCATTTACAAACTACTCCTGCAAACTGAATATCCTCAACACAGCAGGTCATCAGATGCCTGCCAAATATAAACTTATCTGCAGGAAGCTCACCGCCATTTACAACTCTTCCTCTGAGATGAAGAGTTTTTCCATCATATTTACGCTGTTCCTCGTTAATATCTCTGTACCACTCAGCAAACCACTCATCTCTTATGGTTATATAATCTTTTTCCAAGTCGTATGGTAAAGGATCTCTGATTTGATCAAGCTCCACATCATCAGCACTGTATTCATAAATGATTTGACTCTTTCTGTTGGCTACCCTGCAAATCTTATGAAAATTGAGTTTTGTGGATACACCCTTTTCATCGACTTCTTCCATAACCCCGTGGTCACATCTGTTAAATACGATCAGTTCCGCACTTTTCAGCTTATCGAAAACCTGCTGCCTCATGTTTTGGTTGTATGTTAAAAAGGTTCCGGCGTCAAAAAACAGCATTTCCTGATAGGTGAGCCATTCGTCAGGCATAGCTCTGTAAAAAGAATCCAAACCCCACATACCGTTGTATTCAACTATTACCCTTTCAACCTTGTGTTTGAGTGCAAGTTCTGTAAAAAGCTCCTTCGACATGTCCTCTTCATTTTCAATTTCTTCAATGAATACATTTTTCCCAAAGAACTTGTCAGGTTCGTATTCCTCTATCCCCTCTTCACAGAGCAAAAGCAAGGTTCTCTCCCCTGCATTAAAATCCGAACCCTCCAAAGATTCCTGTATAAACTTGGTCTTGCCGGATTCCAAAAATCCGGTAAAAAGATATACTGGTATTTCCATATTTTTTACAATCCAAATAAAAATTCCACTAAACTTCCCTGCGATGTGTTCTTTTCAGAGATTTGTTCGTATCATCCAAATCAAAATTTAATTGGATTTCCCCTTTCTTATAAAATCTTTCAAATATAAATAGTTCAAACAATTATAAACCGAAAATTTCCTTTATAACATCTTTTTTCAATCCCGTGCCGATTACGCAAATCATTCCTGTCGTGGCAGCTGCTCCGATTCTGACCTCCGGCTCTCCCGGAACATAGTCAAAATGAATCCATTCACCGTTGTCACATTCTACAATGCCTTTGGCTCTTAATACCATTCCGGCTCTTTCTTCCTTCATCAATTCTTTCAGAGCATCTTCCATGATTTCTTTGGTAAACTTATGGCTTGTTTCAACTCCAAATTCATCAAAGACCTCATCTGCGTGATGGTGGTTGTGATGGTGATGATGTCCATGAGAACTGTCATCATGTTTATGATGGTGACCGCAGCTGCAGCCTTCATGATCATGGTGATGGTGTTCTTCTTTATGATTGTGATTTTCATGATTATGGTGATGGTGGTCATGGTTATGCTCTGCTTCCTCTTCGCAGGCTTCTTTTCTAAGATGCTCAAGTTCTGCAGATAAAGTCTGTTTCTTCTCCATTGTTTCTAAAATCTGCTCGCCTGTGATACTGTTCCAGTCAGTAGTAACTATGGACGCCTCTTTATTGTGACTTCTCAAAAGCTCAACACAGGCATCCAGTTTTTCCTGAGAAAGTCCTTTCACATGGCTGAGTATGATGGAACCTGCATGTTCCACCTGATTATTGAAAAACTCTCCGAAATTTTTCATATACATTTTGCATTTTTTAGCATCTACCACAGTTGTAAAGCCGTTTAAACAGATTTTTTCATTATGCAGATCCCGCACAGCTATAATTACATCGCTCAGTTTGCCGACTCCCGAGGGCTCTATCAAAATTCTGTCCGGAGAAAATTCTTCAATAACCTTGTTGAGAGCTTTTCCAAAATCACCGACAAGACTGCAGCAAATACAACCTGAATCCATCTGATTGATTTCAATTCCTGTATCCTTTAAGAAACCTCCGTCAACTCCTATTTCACCGAACTCATTTTCTATTAAAACGATTTTTTCCTCTCCGTAAGCACCATCTTCAATCAGCTTTTTTATAAGTGTAGTTTTCCCTGCGCCGAGAAAACCTGAAAAAATATCTACCTTTGTCATCTTTATCATCTCTTTCTATCTAAAATCAAGTTATAGCTTACATTCCTTCTTTTACCCATGATGATGCGAGGGCAAACACATTATCTATGGCTGTATGCCCATCACCTCTGCAGGTTCATGCTATGACATCGGTTATGGCAAAGCATCATATACGGGGCGATTTACAGAAGCTCCACTACAAGATTGATACACCCCAGTATAAATCCTATCAACAGTCCCAAATTGATTATTGCTTTAAGCTCCTTTTTTGCAATGGATAATATCAGATCTTCAACTTCCTGTGGCTCCATTTTATCCATCTTATCCTGTATTATTCCCGAAATATCCACAGTCTCCAAAACCGATACCAGCTTCCTTCTGACAACACGCTCGTATACCTTTGATACGGCAACCCCGTAATTCATTTCACTGTTGTCAAGAAGCCCGACTACTTCCCCCACCGTCTTATTTTGCAAGTTTTTAAATTCCTCGTCAATCTTACTGCCTATCAACCGGCTCCCCTTGGTGATTACTACGGCATTTACTTTTTCAGCTACCGGAGAAACCATGGAGTTAATAAAATCCTCCGTTAAGAATTTTGCAAAAAACGATGATTTCTTTTTTTCTCTAATCGATTCCAATACCTGATCTGCAACGATTTGACCCACATTCATTTCAACAACTTTTTCCGTTATGAATAAAGAAACCTTTGCCTCGCTCTTTGCCATAAAATTTTCAAGCTGTTCCCGTCCTATAAAATCTTCAGTAACTTCTCCTATGAGTCTTTGGCTCTGCCTCTCCCTTTCTACCAAATGATTAACTTTCTCTGAAATTCCATTCTTAATCTCATCAGACAACAGATTTTCTTCAATAGCATCGGGAGTAAGTAATTTTTCCGCTACTGCATTTCCTATAGCTTTAGCGATTCTATTCTTGCTCTTGGGAATCATTCCCGGGGTAAAGGGCAGTCTCCTCCCCCAAATATATACCGGCTTAAAAGGTCGAAAAAGCATTTTCACCGCAATATAATTTGTAAAATAGCCTATTATCGCTCCTACCACAGGGCCTAATAACAATGTCCATTTCATTCTAATACTCTCTTTTTAATTCTTCTAATATACTGTAAATAATTCCGGCAGAATATCCGAGACTCTGGAGTTTTCTGCCTATTCTTCCTCTGATTTTTTCAGGTATCGGTTCCTCCCGGGACAGATCCGCAAGTCTCAGAATTTTTTCCGTTTCTCTCTTTGCCATGGTCATTTCGTCTAATTCTTCACCTTCTTCATGAAGTTCAAATAAAAAATCTTCATACGCCTGTGAAATCACATCTCTATCCACACCCCTTTGACCTAATTCCATGAAAACTCTTCTCTTCCCCCTGTTTTTCCCAAAGGCATAACGAAAATACTCTTTGCAGAACCTTTCATCGTCCAAATACCCCCATTTTAGAAATTCTGTAATTACAGATTCTATTTCATCAAGGTCGTAATTCTTTCTCAATAAAAAGTTTCTAAGCTCAAAGACACTCAAACTCCTGTCACTGAGCTTTCTCAATGCTGTTTCTTCTGCACTTCTCATCTGTTCTCACCTTAATAAGCTATTTTAAAATCTTCAGTTCAACATCCTCTTTCAAGGGTTCTTCCATGCAGAAAGCACACTTCATTTCATCTGAAATCTCAAGTTCCGTAAAACTGTATCCCTGCCCCTCTGAAAGCACATTGGGACAGCTGATGCCAAAAATCCCCTCTCCTGTCATCTTTGCGTAGGCTTCCTTTCTTACCCAAATTTTATAAAAGCCTTCTATACCATGTTCTTTAACATAGGAAATCTCCTCAGGCAAAAAATATTTCCCGGCAATTTTTTCATAATCGCAATCCTTCATATATTGCAGATCGAGTCCGCAATTTTTGTCTGAAAACATACACATCCAAAGCCCTTCACTATGGCTGAGGGAAAACTTCAATGGAACATTATCAAAATATGGCTTGCCCTTATCCCCACGCTTAATATCAGCTGCCCTCATGTCATAGGGCAGTTTCTTGTCCATACAAAACATAAGTGCTGCAAGCTTTATAAGTCCAAAACCCGCATCACCTTTGGAAAAATCCCCATCATAAACATATATAGAATTCATGCTTCCTCCGATCCTATACTCTGAGTTTCCGTGTAAACATCACCTGCTTCATTTTCTGATGTAAACATTTTAAATTAAATAGGGTGCTATTGCAACAAAGGTTGAAAAGCACCCCGAAGAAATTCTAATTTATTTTTTTAAACGATCCAAAACTCGCTTATAGCCGTCGGCACCATAAACCAAGCATTTGTTGATTCTGCTGATCGTTGCTGTAGACGCCTTCGTAATATCCTCTATTTCATTATATGTTCGCTTTGCTGACAGAAGCTTGGCGACCTGCAAACGCTGAGCTATTGCATGGATTTCGTTCACGGTGCAAATGTCTTCGAAAAACCTGTAACAGTCTTCTCTATCGTTTAAAGTTAAAATGGCATCAAAAAGCTCATCAATATCATCACGCTTGTATTTTGAATCATAAGACATAACTAAAGCCCTCCTTCTCTATCTTGGAATGACAGTATAACACTTTTACACTTTAGCGTCAATAAGCGTATTTGACTGACTATATCGGGCATTTTTGCTTATAGTCTTAAATATTTTTATAGGGTTTCCTGCCACAATCATCTAATTTAAAAGCTCCAGCGCCTTTTCAAGCTGCTTGTCGGTCTTATCATTTTTACCCAATTTAACTTCATAATCCGGCTTTATGCCCTTCTTGTGTATCTGATGACCTTTAGGCGAAAAGTACTGATTTGTGGTAAGCTTCAGTGCCGAGCCATCTTTAAATGAAAATTCCGACTGCATCACTCCTTTTCCGTAGGTCCTGCTTCCCACAATTTTTCCGCCTTTATTATCCTTGACGGCCGCTGTTAATATCTCGGATGTGCTGGCAGTATTTTCGTTTACCAAAAGAACATATTTGAGTTTGGTGGCTCCCGGTTTAGAATTGAAATAGGTTTTTTTCCCCTTATTGTCCTTGATGTACATAATCGTACCCTCGGGAAGCAGCATATCTGCAATATTCACTCCCTGCTTTGCATATCCTCCGCCATTTTCTCTTAAGTCAATAACAAAGCCTTTTACATTCTTCTTTTCCATGTATGCAAGTTCTGTCTTAAACTCATCAGCGGTTTTTTCTGCAAAGGATCTTATTCTTATATATCCGATATTGTTCTTTACAATTACACCTTTGACAGTCTTTTCTGTTACCTTTCCCCTTATTATCTCAATGTCTTTCAGGCTACCCCTGCGTTTGACCGTCAGTTTAACCTTCGTGCCGGCTTTTCCCATTATCGCCTTTCTCAGTTCATCACTTGTCTTATATGTCTTTCCTTCCACTTTCATTATAATGTCTTTTTTCTTTATACCTGAATTTTCTGCGGGACTGTCTTCCAAAACCTCACTGATCGAAAAGTTTCCATTTTTGTCCTTACCGAATGTCACCCCTATGCCGTAAAAAGTTCCGTTTACATAATCATCCCAGTTTTTAGCTTCCTTGGCAGTAAAATATTCTGAATAAGGATCCTTAAGACTCTTAACAAGACCTTTGTAGATGGCATTCATCTGTTTCTCTCTGCCGACCTTAAAATACCCTTCTGTGTTCATCTTTTCCCGTAATGCATCGAGTTTTTCATATCTTGCGGCAATCTTATTCAGTCTATTATATTGACTTGAAGAAATAAGGGTTCTGCCGGTAGCCTTGCAGAAAATCGTAAAAAACAGACCAAAACCTATCATTCCAATACAGGCTGCAATAAGCAAAAGTCTTACCAGTTTCTTCTTTTCTAATTTAACAGTTTCGTTAGCCATTATGTACTTTCCATCTTCTGACCTTCAGACGGAGCCTTCCTTTCTATAGATTCTACTCCGGAAATTATACCTCCGGAATAACAGTTTCAACAGTCATCTGAATCGAATCATTCCCATTCCACGAATTTATTCCAACTCTTCCCACTACCTTAACGGCAGCATTATCTTCAAGAAGATTTTCGATAAATTTAGGATTATTGAAATTGACACATTGCAGTAATTTATTCTCACCTAAATCCTGATAAAAGCGTAGGAACTGATTATCTCTACCCATGCGGGATACTCTGACGGGCGTTCCGGAAGCTGCAATCACAGGCTTTTCATTTCCTGCGCCACAGGGTTCAAGCAAACTTAGTTGTCTAACCAGTTTTATGGAAAGGTCACGGGGTTCAAGCTCAAGCTCCTCTTCGATAGTCCTGTCAAGCAGCCGGCTGTTCTCCTCAAGCATTTCCTCCATCCCTAAGGAAACTCTCCTCCTCAGTTCTTCCAGCTTTTCCTTTGCCAGTGTAAATCCGCATGCCGCCCTGTGTCCCCCAAAACTTTTAAACAAGTCATCACATGCCTTGAGCAAATCATAAATATTAAGTTCGCCTGCACTTCGCCCTGTTCCCTTTACAAAACCTTCATCCGAATCGGTAAGAATTATTGAAGGTCTGTTATATCTTTCCTTTACCTTTCCTGCAACTATTCCTGTAACACCTTCGTGGGCATGTGGCAGATAAACCAAGAAAATATCACTGTTCTTATAATCTTCCTCAATAATTTCTACGCAATTTTTAAATATTATATCCTGTGTGTTCTTCCTCTCCATGTTCAAGCTGCAAAGTTTTTCTATCATCTCGGAGGTTTCGTTTTCGTCCTCTGATAAAAACATCTGTACTGCAAGGCTTGCATGCTCCATTCTCCCTGCCGCATTCAAATATGGTACAATTCCGAAAGAAACTTTTTCGGAAGTGATTTCTCCCTGCTTTAGTCCTACTCTTTCAATAAGCATTCTAAGATTTTTTCTTACGCCTGAATTGATTGCCCTTATTCCATATTTTGCAAAGGTTCTGTTTTCATCTACCAGAGGCACTATATCGCCTATTGTTCCGATTCCCAGCATATCCAGGGTTCTGTTCAAAATACTTTTCTCTAATCCCGTAACGGAAACTATTGCCTGACAAATCTTGAATGCAACGCCGCATCCTGCAATATGCGGACATGGATAGTTACAGTCCGGCTGATTAGGATTGATAACCGGACAGTCCGCAATCTTGTCCGATACCCTATGATGATCAGTCACAAGGATTTCCATGCCTATCTCTTTTGCATGGTCAACCTCATCCTTTGAAACACTTCCACAATCTACCGTTATAATCAGTTCTCCTCCCATGCTCTGTATCTTATCTATCGCATCCATATTCAGTCCATAGCCTTCATCGAACCTGGAGGGTATATAATACATGATATTTTTCGTTAAATGGGTCAAAACATCCATCATAATAACCGTAGAGGTTATACCATCGGCATCGTAGTCTCCGTATATGCAGATTTTCTTATCCTCTTCGATTGCATATAATATTAAATCCACTCCCTCTTCCATATTGTGAAGAAGGAATGGATCATATGTTTTCTGTGGTTTAGATGAGAGAAACTCATGAATTTCTTCCCCGGTTTCTATTCCTCTTTTTTTTAGCAGTTCTATGATTTTCGGTTCTATATTCATTGAATTCTCTCATTCTTTGATTATTTCAAGGCTAATTAAATCCTGTGACGCAATACTTTAACTGCGGCATTTCCCCGACTCCCCATATATGCAGCTATTTTATCGAAATTATGCAACACCGATAAAAGGTGCCGGACTTATAGGTGTTCCGGCAGAATTTCTGACTTCAAAATGAAGGTGTGATCCTGTACTCCAGCCGGTAGAGCCTGCACTTGCAATGCGTTGACCCTTCCTAACAAACTGGCCTACTCTGACGCTTACGGAAGAATTGTGTCCGTAAACCGAGGTATATGCACCGTGGTTAATTACAACGGCATTTCCATATCCTCCATACCAACCGGCGGTAATAACCTTCCCACTCTGAGCTGCGTAGATTGGGGTTCCCGTCGGAACTGCAAGGTCAACTCCGGGATGATTCTCATAGCTTCTCTTTTCGCCGAAATGTGCTGTCAAAGTATATCCCGAACGGAGGGGAAATGCCCATTTGCCCGTAGGCGTTGTAACACTGCCGCTGCCCGAAGCCGCTGCAATGGCTTTTCTTAATGAGTTCTCAGTTTTCTCAAGTTCATCAAATCTCGCCTGGAGTTTTGCCTTTGTCTTATCCAAATCCTTTTTGGTTTCACTCGCCTTATCCACATCTTTCTGAAGAGATTTCTTTTCAGAAAGAAGTTTAGTCTCTTTTTCTTCGATTTCCCTTTTTTGTGCCTTCAGCTCTGTAAGAATGGACTGGTCATTGGTAAAAATCTTCTGCACCAAATCAACATTTGTAACCAGCTCCTCCACGCTGTTAGAACCCAAAATAACATCCAAATACCCTATTGAACCGCTTTTATACATGGTTCTAAGTCTTTTGTTCAAACCTGTTCTTCTGTTTCCGATGTCTTTTTTAGTCTCTTCCAGTGCCTTCTGTGATGCCTTAATCAATTTCGTCTTGTCTTTTATGGAAGTACGCATATCTGAAAGTTCTCTTTTCTTTTTCAAAACCTTCAGCTTCATATCGTTCAAGTCCTTGGAAACATCGTCTTTCTGATTTCGAACACTCTTCAACTGCTGTTTTTTCTTTTTTACACTTTTTGCCCCAAAGGTAGACTGTGTTGGAACAAAGCAGATTACCAATGCGGCAATCAATGTCATTGTCAGTATTTTTCGTTTCATAAATAAACTCCTTTATCCACTTTGATTTCCCCTGAAGAAAAACTGTATTCATCAATACTATTTATCCAGGAATTTTCGCATAGATATTATACTTCCCACTGCTCCTATGCCTACCCCCATAGAAGCAAATATTATAATCAGGTTAGATGCAAGGTATGTTGCAGGAACCAACGGCGATGAAAGAATCGTCATAACCTTCACACCGATTGCATCAACTATTCTGTCATAAAGCACATAAGTGACTCCGGCAGATATTCCGGAGGCTATGAGCCCGATTATTATACCTTCTACAAAGAAAGGCCCTCTCACAAACCAGTTCGTTGCACCGACATATTTCATAATTGAAATCTCCTTGGCTCTGGCAAATACCGTTAACTTGATGGTGTTTGATACCACCACCACCGATACTATAATCAGAAAAATCATGATTATTATTGCCGAAATTGAAAGGAAGTTTGTAACCTTGGTGAGCTTGTCCACCGTCTCTTTATAATACTTGGTACTTTCAACTCCGTCAAGTTTACTTGCTGCCGTATTGACACGATTGGCGGCATTAAGATTTTCAACTTTTACCAAAATCGAATTAGGCAAAGGGTTTTCACCAAGAGAATCCAGCAGGTAAGCGCTTTCTCCCCACCTCTGCTTAAGCACTTTCAACGCCTGCTCCTTAGTTCTAAATTGAACTGAACTTACACCGTTGATCTGCTCTATATTCTCCATGATATTCTTTGCTTTTTGACTATTCGTAGCTTCTTCTAAATACACTTCAACTGTATCGTAATCCTGTTTCACGATTTCTGCGAACAGATTTACATTCACGGCAATCACGAAGAAAAGACCCAAAATAAGCATCATCGCACTGATTGCAAAGATTGAGGCGAGAGCCATCCCCTTGTTTCTGATCAACTGCAAAATCGCTTGTTTTATATTGTAGAAAAGCCTAAACATTAGTAAAGACCCCCTCTCTGTAATCCAAGCCTTCATCATAGCCGTACTGCCCGTAATCATCACGAACGATATGACCGTCTTCTATTGCAATGACACGCTTATTCATTCTGTCTACAATGTCTTTGGCATGGGTTACCATAACAATGGTGGTTCCCGTCTGATTAACTTCATCCAGTAAATCCATTATACCCTTTGCGGTTTCAGGATCCAGATTTCCTGTAGGTTCATCGGCAATAAGGACCTTAGGATTGTTGATTATTGCCCTTGCAATGGCTACACGCTGCTGCTCTCCCGCAGAAAGCTCCTGTGGATACCTTTTTGCCTTGTCCTCGATTCCCACCAGACTCAAAACTTGTGGAACCCTTTTTCTAATCTGTCTTCTGCTTTTGTGCATTATCTCCATTGCGAAGGCTACATTTTCAAAAACCGTTTTCTTAGGCAGAAGTCTAAAATCCTGGAATACCATTCCTATCTTCCGCCTGTGCTGAGGAACCAGCCTGTTGGAAATCTCGGTAACTATATAATCACCCACTTGGATTCTGCCTGAATCTGCATTGATTTCCTTAAGTATCAGCTTAATAAAAGTGGATTTGCCGGCTCCGCTGGGACCGACGAGAAACACAAAATCCCCCTTCGCAATACTTACACTGGCATTCTCAAGTCCTATATTATCGCCATATTTTTTAGTTACATTCGTAAAAGTTATCATATAAAATCCTTCTTAAAAAAGTTTTATCAATGTAAAAGATGTCAACTCTCTTTCAAAAACATTTCTTAAGTTTTCTTAAGAACTCGTTCAGTATAACATATTTCATATTTTATTTAAACAACGACGATGTGAAACTTTAGTGAAAACTCTTCCGTCGGCATAGCTGCCTCTGATAACCCTATCTATTCAATTTTTCCGGTAAACTCTCCATTAAAAGTATAGTCATTCTTCTCTGTACCAATATGAATTCATTCCGGAAAGAAAGGTTTTCGTACCCTTAGGCATTTGACACAAAGCATTCCAAATATTCAGGTAATCACCTGTTCCCATTGGAACAGCCATAATCCCCATGGCGCCCGGCACGACTGCCTCCTTGTGATATAAGAAAAAAAGATAGGGCAAAAAACCCAATATCAGATTTGGTAAAATGGACATAAAAATAAATCTTCCCCTTGTCATTGACTCCGTTCCGATTACAAACAACATGCCCCGCTTCAGATCAGTAAAAAGATAAACATCTTCCTTAAAACATACAGCATGAAGTATTTCGTGTATCGGTGCGAAAACTAAAGAAAGTATTACTCCCAAAAGTCCTGACACACTAAGAAATTCTTTAAGGTTAATACCCAAAAGCAATGGAGTTGCAGCCAGTAAAATAAATATAGGCACAGAAATAGCCGCCGCTTTCTTCCCCAATTCTTCCATAGATTCAGGCTCTCTGAATTTAACACTTCCAACCGGAAGATTTCGCTTCGGCAAGACGGAATCATCTGTATATTTTCCGCCATAATGTAATATCATAAACTTTTATCCCTTTTAAATAATGACTGTTCAATAAGCCTCGGAGGAATTCTTCATCCCTGAATACAGCATACCGGGAAAAGTTAAAATCAAAATTCCCTCTTCTCTACACAGTGATAAATTATTTTTTGCTTTGTTCTCACAATTCCCTGCGTCCCTCTATTGCCTTGAGAAGAGTTACCTCATCTGCATATTCAAGGTCACCTCCTACGGGAAGACCGTGGGCAATCCTGGTTATTCTAATTCCGGTGTTGTGCAGCAGTCTGGAAATGTACATGGCTGTAGCCTCTCCCTCAATATTGGGATTCGTTGCCAAAATAACTTCTGATATGTCCGGATTCTGTTGTAACCTAACAATCAATTGTTTTAAATTTATATCATCCGGACCTATTCCCTCCATAGGCGAAATGGCTCCATTAAGCACATGATACAGCCCGTTGTATTCTTTGATTCTCTCCATCGCCATAACATCCTGAGGGGACTCAACGACACATATAAGATTTTGAATTCTGCTCTTGTCACTGCATATACCACAAGGATCCGTATCGGTTAAATTTCCGCAGCACGAACAGTATTTCATAGTTTTCTTTGCATCATAAATAGAAGTCGCAAGGGCTTTTGCCTCATCATCACTCACAGAAAGGAGATGAAATGCCAACCTCTGTGCCGTCTTATTTCCTATTCCCGGAAGTTTCGACAACTCACCCACTAACTTTGCAAGGGGTCTCGGAAACTGATTCATTCCATTGCCGTCCTGTTCTATAACCCCGGAATATTCAATCCGCCGGTTAATTTCCCATACTCATCGTTGGTCATCTCTTCAATCTGCCTAAGTCCTTCGTTAACGGCAGCCATCACCAAATCCTGCAGAGTTTCCACATCATCGGGGTCAACAACATCAGGATCAACGGTTAAGCTCTTCAGTTCCTTCTTTCCGTTTACAACAGCAGTAACAACTCCACCTCCTGCCGTTGCAGTAACTTCCTTTTCTTCAAGTTCTGCCTGCATTTTTTCCATTTCTCTCTGCATTGCCTGAACCTGCTGTAATTGTGCCATCTGACCCTTTCTTCCAGTGCCTCCGCCTGTTTTTGGTTTTTTTCCCGCTTTCATGCCTCTTCCCATTTTATTTCCTCCGTTAATATTCTATTATTTTATTTTAACTTCTGTTCCTAAAAGCTTGGATACCTCCAGTGCATCCTTTGCTATTTTATCTTCTTCGTTTTCTTTCTCTTCATTTTCCGACTTAACGGTTAATTTCAGTTTTTTCCCTGTTCTATCCTCCATCAGCTTAGAAATAAGATCTGATTCTCTCTGAATCATTTTGCCCATAAACTCACTTGAAACATACAGCTTAAACTCCGAATCGTTGAGTCCTACAAGGTTTGCCTGCCTTATCAGGTTCATGCTGGGTTTAATTTCTACAGCCTTTTCTATTACATCCTCCCAGATACTCTCCATATCCTCTTGAGAAACTAATGACTTTGAAACCTGCTCACAGGCTACAGTCGGGATATCTTCCTTCCGGTTATTTTCAATTTTTTCTGCAGATTCGTCAGAATTTACAGGAAGAATATTTCTTGCTTTTTCAGATCCCAAATCTCCGTCGGTGTCCATAGAATCATTATTTACAGCCAACACCGATTTCTCTGCAGGTTTTCTGCATGTATTGCCCGGTCTTTTATTGACAGCTTCCGGTTTATCGTCATGCTCAGATAACTCCAGACCTTGAGAAATAGTTACGATTGCAACCTCCATCAAAATTCTGGCCTGGGTAGAGTATCTTGAATCCTTTATGGTCTTTGCCAAAGTCATTATACTTCTATTCAGCTCATCCATGTCAATCCTATGGCTCTGCTTCTTAAGATTTTCTATGTTCTCTTGTGACATATTCAGCATATCCATAGGATTTTCCACAAATTTTGCAATCAAAAGACTTCTGTAATACCCCATCCAGTCCTTCATTATCTGCTTAACATCCTTTCCCTCCTGCAATGCTTCATCAAGCAATAAAAGGGATTCAGAAACATTCCTGTTCAAAGCGTTTTCCGTCAACTTCCAATAGAATTCCCGGGATACTGCGCCTAAATATTCAAGAACTGTTTCCCTGTCTAAGATATTCGTCCCTCCGGACAGACATTGTTCTAAAAGGCTGAGGGAATCCCTGACAGAGCCGTCTGCATTTGCAGACAGAAGCGAAAGTGCCTCATCAGTTGTCTTCACACCGATACTCTCACATATAGTTCTCATGTTCCCCATCATCTGCTTTGCCGTAACTCTCTTAAAATCAAGTCTCATACATCTTGACAAAACCGTCTGAGGCATTTTTTCGGGATTTGTTGTTGCCAGAATGAACATAACATGTTCAGGCGGTTCTTCCAAAGTTTTAAGCAGTGCATTATATGCTCCCGGGGACAGCATATGAACCTCGTCTATAATATAGACCTTTTTCTTCCCCACACCGGGTGGATAGTTTACACTTTCCCGCAAATCTCTGATATTGTCCACACCGTTATTAGATGCGGCATCTATCTCTATTACATCTATAAACTTGCCCCTGCTTATAGATTTACAGTTTTCACATTTTCCGCAGGGATGCTCACCCTCCGAGGTGCAGTTTACAGCCTTTGCCAAAAGTCTTGCAGTGGTGGTTTTGCCCGTACCTCTGGTTCCACAGAAAAGATAGGCATGACTTACCGTATCCGCCGCAATCTGATGCTTCAGTATTCTTACTATATGCTCCTGCCCTATGATTTCCGAAAAAACTTCCGGACGGTATTTTCTGTATAAAGCCTGATATTGTTTCACTTTATCATCTCTTCCATAATCTAAAAAACTAAAAAGCAAACGCCTTTTAATAGCTCCGCAAGACAATGGAGAAGGCTTATCTGCGGCACATAAGAACTTCCGCTTATTGCTGCTTCCTTCCGGACCTGACAAGGTTCACGGCATCCCATTGCGCAGGACCCAGACCACATCAGGCGAAGCTATTAAAAGGCGTATTAAACTGAGTTTTATTATATTGTTTTTTACGGATAATGTCAACCTGTTATAAGATTACTGTTTATACGGTTACTTTGTGATTATCAAGCGTAGGAATGTTATACTTTTTCATCAAAGTCAATTGTAAAATGAAATTTTAATTTTACGCTGATCCCCATTTTTAGATTTCTTCCGGATTTATCATTTCCATCTGCCTTCCCGGGAAAATGCCGAATAGCTGTGGTACATACCTGGCAATGACTTTAATTAGATATCCAGAAATAAACTTTGTCAGAACCATACCCACAAGAAAAATCAGCATTTTCGGTATAGCAAAAGGAATGAGTCCAAGGAGCGGCAAAACCACCTGTTGCAAAAGTGGCATATGAATTACTAAAATTCCCATGGTGACACGGTTAATTCCCTCTTCGTTTTGCTCATTTATTACCGGACCATGTTTTTTCCAATTACGGCTGATAAGAGACGAAATGCTAAGTACAAGCAGACAACCCGATAATGAATTTACAAAAAACCAAACTATATCGCCGTAATCTCCACTTCTCAGCAGGACCATTTCAAGACTCTCTGCCCTCAACACGCTCCCCGCAATGAATACGGTTACCGAAAGTACGAATATCAAGACTGTGCACACCGGATTCTTTCCCACTTTTTCAATCAAAGGCTTCATAGAGTATCCCAACAACATGAAACCCGCTGCTGTAAAAGCTATGTTAATGCACCAAGGATAGGAAAGATTTCCGAGTTTTGGAAGGAGGATGCCCGCCAGAAATAAAAATACAGCAAGCAACGGCAAAGCAAATCTCTTTAAGGAATCAAAACTCGAAGCAAGAGAAAGAACTCCCTCTAATATAATTCTGGCTGCAAACATGCAAGGAAAAAACCATAATATAGGAAGTGTGCCGGCTCTGATCAATGCTTCATAAGAACCATACAGTAACCAAATTAAGTTTCTATACGAAAAATTCGAATATATCAGCGACCATAAAAAGTAAGGAAAGATGAAGGAAAGAGCCATTCTTCGCAAAAAATCGCACCATCCGTTTTGCCCTTTTCCCTTATGTGTAACTAATGCAAGACCGCACAGCAGAAAGAAGATCGGCATATGAAAGGTAAATAGCACCCTGCGAAAAAGTGAAGTCTCTCCCATTCTTGCTGTCGCTGTTGCAAGGATGATGAGCAATATTGTTATAGTATTTGCAGTTTTAAGGAAGCTAACTTCACCTCTTTTTTTCTTTTTAAGCACTGTTATTTTCACCTCACGGTTCTATTATGTTGAATGTTCTTACTATCGGCGACATATATTTTAAAAGACGCAACGGTACCGTCCTATCTCCAGTTATAACAATCTTATCCATTACTTCTTTTTTCCCAAATATAAGTGACAGGAACTGAATGCGTTTCAGACTGATTGAACAGTCTGCCATGCTTTTTGCTTCGCCCTTATAGACGAGAAGAATACCGTCTCTTCTAATCGCAAGGAACTCTTCGTTCGTATCGGTAATTTTCAGGTTGAGAGTAAAATTATCGTCTTGCGCCGCCATGGAATCCGTCATAATATCTATGTATGACAGTATCATTTCCGTTGTCATACCCATCATCATTACTTCATAGCCTTTTGCGGTTCCTTCTTTGCGTGACTGATTTCCGTCAAAAAGCTCCCACGCTCCCATAAGATATGCACAACGCCACGGACCGCTCTCAGATTGATAGCCGAGTTGTTCAAGTGCCATTGCACAAAGATCTCTTGCTTCCTGAAAATCCGGTTTGGCAAATACAATTTCCTTTGTGAGCTGAGCTACCCATTGGTATTCTCCCTTGTCGAAATCCTCCTTAGCCTTGCTCAGAACCCTTTCTAAATCGCCCAAGTATGAAATCCATTTTTTTGCGGTATCTTCAGGAGTAAGCGGATTAAGATTGACCGGATTGGCATCGTACCAACCCATGTAACGCTGATAAACAGCTTTTACATTGTGACTCAGCGTGCCATAATATTGACGGCAATACCACACTTTGTTAAGCCTGTCCGGAAGCTTTAAACTCCTTGAAATTTCAGCAGATGTCATTCCCTGATTGATATAATGCAGAGTTTGATTATTTATATATTGATAAACCGCAGCCGTATCCCGCATATATTCCTTTATTGTTTCTTTTCCCCAATGCGGCCAGTTGTGAGATTGAAAAACTACATCGGTCTCGTCTCCAAAAAGATACTCGGCTTCCAGTATGAAATGTGCCCATGCCTCAGCATCACGCACTTCAGCGCCTCTGAGAGTATAGATATTATGCATGGTTCCTGTGCAATTTTCAGCCATCCAAAGACCTTTATATTTGGGGAAATATGCGTTCATTTCCACCGGGGCTTCTGTTCCAGGAGTCAGATGAAAGCAGATTTCAAGCCCGTCTATAATTAAAGTATCATTGCTCTTAATCTCTATCGTAGGTGCCATAAGACCGACTGTCCCTGTGGACTGACCGAGTCCTATACCTATTGCCATACGATCTTTTTCACCGGCTTTCATAGGAGACCCGTACTGATATTGTGCTCTTCGTCCCATAGCAGGTCCGCAGTAAATGTTTTCACTCACAGCGTGTTTCAAGAAACCTTCGGGGGCTAATATCAGAATCTTACCGGAAGCGAGCTGTTCTTCTAAGCTGAGTTTTGCATCTGCTACCTGTTCAGCCTTCACTGCACCCATAATTCCGCCATAGTGATCTATATGAGAATGACTATAAAGAATTGCCTTGATGTTGAGTTTTCCGAAATGCTTTTCCATGAGTATCATAGCTGCTTCCATATTCTCCTTGCACATCAAGACATCAAAAATTATCCAGCCGTGATCTGTTTTAATGAAAGTAGCATTTGCCATATCATACCCACGTACCTGGTATATACCATCGCATACTTCAAAAAGCCCTGCGTAGGCGTTAAGTTGGGTATGTCTCCATAGACTCGGATTTACCGTATCCGGTGCTTCCTTATCCTTGACAAAATCAAAATTTTCGAGATTCCACGCCACTTCTCCGTCATCACGCTTAATGACGAGTCCGTCCGGAGATTCAATCAGACCTCTCAATGCACACTCTTTTTCACGTTCGTCTCCAAAGTTAAGCAAAGAATACCAGGTTTGATTAGCTTTAGCCGTACTCGCCGTTGCACACGAACAACGGGTCCTGCCCGAAGATTTTCTTTCAATTCCCATAATATTTTTCTCCTGTTAATATTTTTGTAACAGCTGATTGCTGTGACTCAATTCTATGATATAGCCTTTTGTTCAGCTTTATTTATAGTTTAGTCGATTTTTGTTATTTTAGGTGCTTTCCACGTTCCGTTTAACACGCTGTTACCGGGTCTATATATTCTAAGATAAAGATGAAATCCTCTCTCTCCTACAGGTAACCAGTTTTCTCTGTTTTCATTCGGTTCTTCAGTTTGAAGAATCAAGTCCAGGGAATTATCGTCGTTTAACCTGAAGTCGTTTCGATTGCTTATAGCATAACGTTCGATTGGGTTTGAAATCAAAAAATCATCATCTCCGTATGCGGTTATCGACCAAAACCCATATTTTCCGACAGGCGGAAGTCCATCGGCGTTGAAATGTAACAAGTATCTGTTTTTTGCATCCAGCTTTTCACCTTTGTTATCTTCTTCTGCTTTAAGGTAAACGGCGACATCTACAGGATTGGCACCGAAACCCGCAATTGCAACGAGACAGCGATATCCGTATTGCGTACCGAAACGACTTATCGGTTCTCCGTAAAATTTAAAGTTACCATTTCTCACCATGAAGCAGGATGTTTCCTCAATTAGCTTCGGAAGAAGGCGATCTTTCATTTCCTGCCAAAATTTTTCCAAATCCACAGGTGAAAGAGAAGATTTAAAAGAGCATCCGGCACCTATTTCTAATTCAGCAAGTTCACTGAGTAATTCACCGTCCTCCGAATATGCCGGATTGTCGTTTAATAATCTGTTTACCCTCTCGAAATAAGCATTGGGAGACAACTTCATCGCAAGCATAATCGGAATACCCTCTTTATCCGGATCATAGGTACCTTTAGGCATTTCGCCACCTGTAAGCCAAACAGATAATGTTTTTGTTTCCATCTCATTTTGCAATTTATAGATGTTTGCTATATCCTCAGGACCATGGCAGATTGTCCTTCCGATAAGCCATCCGATAGAAGTAGGAACCTCTATTCTCTTCATGCCGTCGGGAATATTTCCCTTAAAAGCAGGCCCTGTGAGTATGTAGGTTCTTTCTTCGTCCGTATCCCCGCCGGTTCCTAAAATCGCTACGGTATTTGACCATGCATCCATTATTTGAAACATCAGATACCTGCCGGCTTGCGGTTTTTTAATCACAAGTGCATCATCCTTTAAATCGAAAAAAATCTGCGAATACAGAGTATCGACATTTGGTGTAACAACCTGTCTGAACTCCGATGTCGCAAGATCTTTCGCATGAAGAAACTGATTGACTGGAGACTTTGATTTAGCAGGTTCTATCGTGTTTGTGCTGACATCCTTGGTGATATCCATCAGAACCAGCGGAAAAGAAAAGATAAACGCCCTCTCTATGAGCAACTTTTCTCTTTCAATTTTCATTTCATTTTCCATCTTAAAATCCTCCATAATACTTTATACTTTATTATTTTTTTGACTGAACTCACGCATAATCATATTCTTAAGTAAAATAAGCTCCTTATACGACTCGCTGTCCTTTTCGTAAACAAGTCCAATCGCATACCTTGTGACAGCGGCAAGCATGAGATGTACGATAGATAAAAACATTGCCTTCTCGCTCATTTCCGTGCACAGCGTTTTGTCGCGCTCTCCCTTAACGTAAGTTCTATGAAAACGCATTGCAAGTTTGTCAACCATCTCATTATACGAATTCAAAGCCTTTGGGGGAACTGCTTCATTTCTGATATAAATGTTAAAAAACTGATTGAAACAAAGCAACTTTTTATGGTTTTTATACAGCTCAAGAAATGAATCGAGGAAAAATTCAAGTTCTTCCACAGCAGTTATCTTGTCATCATTTCTAATAGGCGTATAGTTTCTTATGAAGTTGCTCCATACATGGGTTCCGACAGCTACAACAAGCTCGGGCTTAGTTCGATAATATCTGTATAGGGTTGCTATTCCTATACCCGCTTTGTTCGCAACATTTGCCATAGAAACTTTGTCTATGCTCATTTCGGAAAATATACAGAAACCCGCATCAAGTATCCGCCTATTGGTTTCTTCTTTCTGTAAAGCATCCTGCTTAGGATCAAATCCCATCGTTCTTCTCCTTTTTCTGAGACCGACTTCTCTTGCTGGTGATAGACATTATATCATCAGTGGGGCAAAATTACAAGAAAATTATATTGTCTGACGGTGTCAAATTTCTAGGATTGTCAAACATATGTGACAAGAAAACCATCTGATAATATTATTCAAATAGCATACTTTTCATTTATGTATTTATACTCTTTATTTCAATATCAACCCTGACTACATTAAATGCTGTCATTGCCTCTATCTGCATAGCAAGCAGTCTCTGAAACTCCTCTGCACTCTGCCACACCTTAAAACCCTTTTTCACTCCCAGTGAAATACTTACATCCAATGAATCCGGCGATGTATTCTCATAGGCTTTAAAAATTTTTGAAATGGCAGGACTTTCCGCAGCAACACAGTTTGCAATATCCATTATTACAGAATCTGATATATAATATCTGCCCATATAACTAAATGTAGGTCTTACAACAGTTCTTTCCGGCTGATGTTCGCTTCCAAAAATACCTCCTCTGAAAAACCTTAACGGATCCATAAAATACCCTGCAAAATCTCTCTTGAGCTCAAGGGTGGGAACGGGAATTACATGTTTTCCCTGATATATTCTTTGTCTTTTCGCAGTCTTGATATCATCCGCACCGGAAATATCTTCTATGTGTATTTTCCTGTATATATCGGGCAAATTCAAGCGTTTGACAATTTTCTCCACCATTCGGTCAGAGGTACCGATCACCAAGATAGAATCAGGATTTCGCAAAGCTATCTTCGATACTACTGAATCTCTATGTTCCTCTAAGGTAAACAACGCCGTCTTTATCGCTCCCACTCTGGTATCCTGTCGTTTTGCAGACATACCTGCCTCAACTCTGCTGTGATAAATAAAAAGCCCATCATCTATTATGCTTTCGATATTAAGCTCATTACATAAATTCATGGCCTGAAAACTTTTTCCGGTTCCACTTTTTCCACTCAAAGTATAAACTTTCATCTTTACTTATCTAATCCTTTCTGATATACTATCATATGAATTCATTTCAAGACATGTCTAAAGGAGGATTAATTATATGGCTTACACAATTACAGATGCTTGCATCAGCTGTGGCGCATGCGAGCCTGAATGCCCTGTTGGAGCTATCAGCGAAGGCGACGGTCAGTTCGTAATCGACGGCGGAAGCTGCATCGACTGCGGAGCATGTGCCGGCGTATGTCCGGTTGATGCACCTACAGAAGCATAAAAGATTAGTAATTTATAGCCGTTTCACATTGTGAAACGGCTATTTATTTTTTTCTAAAACATTCCAATGACTTAAATATTACTATTTCTTCAAATGTGAATGTTTGGGCACTGCATTCATGTGATAAGCCAGGGCATGAAGGCTATCTGAAAGCTGAACGATTTCAAGGGCTACATGAGAAGGCACTTCTATGTCGGTAATAGCAAAGTTCCATATTCCTCTTACACCGGCAAAGCATAACTTATCCGCAACCTCCTGAGCATTTTCCTGGTTAACGCAGATAATGCCTATATCAATTTCTTCTCTTTCAACATATTCTACAAGCTCTTCCTGATCATAAATCTGAATACCCTCCAGTTGTTTCCCTACGAGATCCGGATTTATGTCAAAGGCTGCACAGATCTTAAATCCCTGCTTATGAAATTTTGTATACTTTGCGATGGCCTGACCCAGATTGCCTGCCCCCACAATCACCATCTTATACTCTTTATCAAGCCCCAGAATAGCACTGATTTCACGATATAACCCATCTACGCTGTATCCGTATCCCTGTTGACCAAAACCGCCGAAATTATTCAGATCCTGGCGAATCTGTGATGCTGTATACCCGATAAGTTCACTGAATTCTTTAGATGAAATCTTTTCTATTCCTTTTTTTCTAAGCTCTATCAAATACCTTCTATATCTTGGAAGCCTTTTGATTACAGCGTTAGAAATCTTTGCATTTTTCTTAGCCATAAATAATTCCTTTTCTCTATATATTGAATTTCAAATAATAACTTAAGCCACAGCCTCCTTATGCTTTAGATGCGGAAACACTGATGCAAAACACTTTCATGAAGAGCACGACAACATAATACCTTAATGAAAAGCTATGACAAAGTCTTACACATTTGAATTTTTTAAAGCACTGGTGAAAACAATACAAGAAAACCCGCAGGAAGCGGGTATCAATCATTCTTCAATATTGTTATCTACATACTTAACGAGATCCCCCACCATCTTGAACTTCTCAGCTTCTTCATCGGGGATTTCAAGGTCAAACTCTTCTTCAATAGCCATAATGATTTCCACTGCGTCCAAAGAATCTGCTTCTAAATCTTTCATAAGATTAGTATCCATTGTAACCATTGATTCATCGACGCTCAACTGCTCAACAATGATTTCTCTTACCTTCTCAAATGTCATTTTCATCCTCCTGCTTACCTCTAATTACAAATAGTATTATAGTGTAGTCAATTCTTTTATGCAAGCATAAATTTTATAGGTTCATCCATTTATCGTAAACAAACTCAAGTTCCTTCTGCCGGGATTTAACTTTTTCATCAAGCTCCATGAGGCTCTTGGGATTAGTCAGATTTTCTTCTTTGCACATTTCCCCCTGAAGCTCTTCAATTTCTTCCTCTAAGGCAGCAATCATCCTTTCCAGACGCTCCCTCTCCCTTGCAGTTCTCCTCTCCTGTGCCTCTTTCTGCTTTTTAATAGCTCTTTCTTCGGCAGGGGACAATTTTTCATCGGCATCACCACTCCCCTGTAAGAACAGAGACTCTGTATGCTCATCCTCTTTCAATGTGTTTATGTACTTTCTACCGGACTCTATTGAATCCTTTTTTTCTTCATAGTAATCGTAACCGCCGATAAATTCAGTAATGCCGTCACTGTTGAGTTCAAAAATTCTCGTTGCTATCTTGTTTAAAAAATATCTGTCGTGGGATACAGCCACCACCGTTCCGGGATACTGTATTAAGGCTTCCTCAAAAACCTCTTTCGAGTCTATATCCAAATGGTTCGTCGGCTCGTCCAGAATCAAAACGTTTGCCCCTGAAAGCATCAGCTTCAACAGTGCCATCCGGGCACGCTCTCCTCCCGAAAGGGAATCAACGGTATTAAAAACCTGATCATTTGTGAACAAAAATCTTCCCAGTAAACCTCTTATTTCACTGTCTTTATACAATCTAAAGGAATCGTGGATTTCATCCATCACTGTTTTTCTGCCCGTTAAAATTTCCTGCCTCTGATCATAATATCCGAATTCAACCTGATGACCTTGCCTTAAGTAACCCGAAGCAGGCTTGAGTTCTCCCATCATTATTTTTAACAGAGTGGTCTTGCCTATGCCGTTAGGTCCTACTATACAAATCCTCTCACCTTTTTTTATATCAAAATTCACATCGTGAAAAAGCTCTTTTCTATCAGTGCCGAAACCGAAATATTTTCCTAAACCCTCTCCCAAGAGAACATCATTTCCACTTTCAAATTCCTGATGAAACCGGATTTTAACCTTTCCGAGCTGTTCCTCCGGTTTCTCTATCCGCTTAATTGCACCAAGCCTTTTTTCCCTGGAGGCGGCTCTCTTTGCCAGATGCTCTGTTCCATGGGACTTGAAGCGTCTGATCATTTCCTCTTGACGCTTTATTTCCTCCTGCTGCTTGTTGTATGCCTTCAAGTCCGCTTCTCTTTTCTGTCGCTTCTTTTCGGCATAACTGCTATAATTCCCATCGTACATGCTCAAGCGATGCCCTTCGATTTCAAATATTTTGGTAGTCATCCCGTCGAGAAAATATCTGTCATGGGAAACCATTACTATGGTTACTTTATAGTTCCTTAGAAACTGCTCAAGCCACTTAATCATTCCGATGTCCAAATGGTTTGTAGGCTCATCCAAAAGGAGAATATCCGGCTGCTTCATTAAAAGACACGCAAGTGCCAGTCTGGTACGCTCGCCTCCTGAAAGGGTTGAAATTTCTTTGTCGTAATAATCTTCTCCAAATGCCATACCGGAAAGTATTCCCCTCATTTCACTCTTATAAGAAAATCCTCCCTCACGGTTAAACTTATCTTGAAGATGGGTTAATTTATCAAATATTCTGTGGTATTCAGAGGTCTCCGCTTCCCCATTTCCTGCCATTTGAGCAACTTCATCGGATAATCTATGAATTTCAGCTTCCATTTGCTTAAACTTTTTATAGATAGCTTCCACCTGCTGTATAACTGTACCCTTCGGCTCAAAATCATCTTTCTGACTGAGGTATCCCATTACAGCATCCTTTGATAAAAAGAAACTTCCGGACTCCGGTCTGTCTTTTCCTGCCAAAATATTAAGCAAAGTAGTTTTTCCGGCTCCGTTGGCACCTACAATGCCAACCCTATCCCCTTCATTAACATGAAATGAAACCTTATCCAAGATTACATCGATTCCGTATGCTTTTGTAAGTTCTGTTGCTGAAAGTATAATCATAATTAAAAAGGTAAATTGGCATATGCGTCCAAAAGCAAGTTATCCGGACCCTGTGCCTTGTATTTATAATATGCCGCAGAACCTATCATCGCCCCATTATCTGTGCACAAAACCGGTTCCGGCAGATATAACTTAATATGTTTTTCTTCACATCTATCCTCTAATGCCTTCCTCAATGCGGAGTTTGCGGCAACACCGCCGGCAACGGCAACTTTGTTTGCACCGTATTCAGAAACAGCCCTCATGGTTTTTCCCACAAGTACATCTATGACAGACTGCTGAAAACCGGCACAAATATCAGGAATATTAAGCTCTCGTTGTGCCATCTTCTCTCTGTTTATATAATTTAAAGCTTGGGTTTTAAGTCCGCTGAAGCTAAAATCAAAACTGTCCTTCTCGAGCCATACTCGCTTAAACTCTACGGCGTTGGGATTTCCCTCTTTAGAAGCTTTGTCCACCTTAGGACCTCCCGGATACCCCAGTCCCATAACTCGTGCAACTTTATCATAGGCTTCTCCGACTGCATCATCTCTTGTTCCGCCTATAACCTCACATTCGTTATAATCCGTTACATAAACCAAATTAGTATGTCCGCCTGACACAACCAGGGTTAGAAACGGTGGTTTGAGTTCCCCATAATTAAGATAGTTAGCACTTATGTGACCGTGCATATGGTTAACTCCCACAAGTGGAATTTCCCGAGCAAAGGAAAGTGCCTTTGCGGTTGCCACACCAATTACGAGCGCCCCGATAAGCCCCGGGCCGTTGGTAACTCCGATTAAATCAATATCAGAAAAGGTTACCTTCCCCTCATCCATTGCGGCTTCCAAAACATCGTTTATATTCTGAAGATGATGTCTTGATGCTATTTCAGGAACAACTCCTCCAAATTTTGTATGAACATCAATCTGGGAGCTGATGATATTGGACAAAATTTCCCTCCCGTCAGCCACAACTGCGATTGAGGTCTCATCACAGCTGGTCTCTATTCCTAAAGTAATAAATTTTTTGTCCTTCATCTACGACTCCTCACCCCTCCTTCCGGGATCTCCGATCCGCCACATTATTATCGCAGCCTCACCACTATCTTCATAATATCCTGTCCTTTTTCCGACTGACTGAAAACCCAGTTTCTCATACATGGAAATCGCAGCCCTATTACTTTCTCTAACTTCAAGGGTATGACTTTTTATCCCCTGGCTTTCTGTAATATCAAGCAGGGTTTTCATAATGGTTTTCCCTATTCTACGATTTCTGAATCTTGGCAGCACCCCTACATTGTTTATATGACCTTCATCCATAATCTTCCAGACTCCCGCATATCCTATAATTTCTCCGGAAAGTTCTGCTACAAAGTACATGGCATTAGGGTTATCTGTCATGTCGGAAAGCAAAGCTTCTCTTGACCATGGTACCGAAAAACATGCTCTCTCTATTGCACAAAGACTGTCTACATCTGATCTCATACCTTTTCTGATAACTAATGGCTCCTGCATTTTAAACCTCCGGAAAGCTTCGCCATCTTTTCTCTGCGAAGTCTTTCCAAAGTGCCGTCCTTCAGTTTCTGCTCCGCCTCAGTTTCTCTCATGTAGCTGGGTTCAAGATTTTTATAGTCACAAATCCTACCTTTTCTGTAAGTAGCTGCGGCATACCTTACAACCATCTCAGCTCTCGGAAGAAGGTTTTTCTCTCCTGCAAATTTTCTATTATTCAAAAGGCTTCCGTAGGTTTCATTATTTTCGTATGCTGATACTCCATCACCGTAAAACACGATATTTTCATCGCTTAATCTGTCCACGGCATCTGTAACATCAGAGAGCATATATGCTCCCGGCTCCAAAATCTCATTTCCGTCTTTATCAAAAACAGCCCCATAGACCTGACCTCTTCTTGCATTGAAAATCACAGCACAGCCTTGACTTCCATCACATTTTTCTTTAAACATTGCCAGACCGGGAACTGATATACATGGCAGGTCAAGCCCTTGGGCAATGGCTCTTGCAGAAGATACACCTATTCTGATTCCTGTATATGAGCCGGGACCTACGGATACGGCAACGGCTGCAAGCTTTTCTTTGTCTACACCTTCATCCGTCATAAGCTTACCTGCAAGGTCAATGATATTTTTCAAATGCCCCATAGGCTCATCCACCCTCATCTCTTTGATCTCATCATTATTCAGATTGTACAGTGCTACAGAACCTAAGCTCCCTGTAGTTTCAAAACCTAAAATGTACATTTATATATGCGTTCTCCTTCTTCTTCACCGTATTCAAGAAAAATCACCTTGGTATCATCGGGCAGAATTTCAGCTATTTTATCTGCCCATTCAATTATACAAACTCCACCTGCATCAAAGTATTCATCCCCTCCTACCGAAATCAACTCTGCTCCGCTTTCCAGTCTGTATACATCAAAATGAAACATGGGAATCCTTCCCGAAGGGTATTCCTTTACAATGGTAAAAGTAGGACTTGTAACAGGTTCTGTAATCCCGAGACCTTTGGCAACAGCTTTTGTCAGTGTGGTTTTTCCCGTTCCAAGTTCACCTACTAAAGCAAGAATATCCCCCTGCTCCAGTTCTTTTGCCAGGGCTTTTCCAAAGTCCACTACTTCCTGTTCATTGTTGAGTCTTATTTCTCTCATGACTTATTCGCATTTTTATGAATCATATTAGAAATTTTCTTATATATCAAGAATGTAACTATTGCGTTGATACCTGCCTTGGAAAGATTGAAAGGCAGAATAGCAGGCAAAATCAGTTTTGCAACCGCCTCCTTAGTCATTCCATAAAAAATCGGATCCAAAATATAATTGGCAAAGCACATCACAACTGCCATTGCCAGGGTTCCGCAAAGTAGAGCAACTGCTGCAACTTTTTTGGTCTTATGTCTGTGATATATAATTCCTGCCACCATGGCAAAGGTTCCCGTTGCAAGTACATGCATAGTAAAACCTATGAGCTGATCGTGACCCAAGATAAAAGCCTGAACAAAGGCCGCTACAAGAATGACTAAAAAGCCTGCAACAGGTCCAAAGGAAAATGTAGCAATCAAAATCGGTACATCCGCCAGTTCATACTTAAAAGCCGGAAAAAGCGGAAATGGAAAATTTACGAACACAAGTCCGCAGGAAATCGCCGTAAGCATTGCAAGTGTAGTGAACCGAACTCTGTTTTGTCTATCGTCTCTCATATACTAAACTCCTCCTGTGTTAAACGATATAATGCCTTGGCATAAATATCTATCATCTGATTAAATCTTTCTATGGAAAGTTTCTCATTCTTCTGATGCATTACGTCAGGGTCGCCGGGGAAAAGTCCTCCAAATGCTACTATGTTAGGACATGCTCTGGCGTAAGTACCTCCACCGATAACCAACGGACCGTTTACCGTATCACCGGTTTCCTCTCTGTAAACCTCCATAAGGGTTTCAATCAGCTTGCCCTCAGGATTGAAATAAAGAGGCTCCAAATCTATCATTTTAACCACGCCTATGCCATAGCTGTCCAATACGGGAGTCATTCCCTCATAGACTTTTTCGGAATCGCAGCTTACGGGATACCTTACATTCACATTTATGGAAATTGAGTCCCTGTCATAGCTTATAATACCGTTGTTCAAAGAAAGTCTGCCTGATTTTTCATCAGAAAAGCCTATTCCAATCCTGCTCCCATCTAAATTGAATCCTATATGTTTATTATAAAAGTCAATGAATTCATTTACTTCTTCATTGGCAAAATTGAGCTCTCCCAAAAGCTTCATGAGAATGGATATGGCATTCAGCCCCTTTTCCGGAACAGCGCCATGGCAGGCAACTCCTTCGCAGGTAATTTCAAGAGATTTTCCCACGCCTTTAGTCTTAACAGTATACCCTTCAGCTTCCCTGAGGGCTGCAATTTTTTCCTTTATTTTCTCATAAGCATTCTTCACATCACTTCTGATTACGGCACGGGCAGACCCCGGAACCATATTGGGAGCTTCTCCCCCGGAAAGCCTGCTTAACTGAAGCCCCCCGGAGGGTCCTTTGGAAAGTTTTCTGGCAAGTTCAAAGAACATTATTCCTTTCTCTCCATTGATTACAGGGAAATCAGCATCCGGTGTAATTCCAAATGTAGGTGCTTCAACTTTATCAAAGTAATGTTCTATGCCCTTCCAGCCTGTTTCTTCATCAAGTCCCAGAATCAGGCGAATTTTCCTATGGGGCTCATAACCTGCATCTTTGAGGGCTTTCATCGCATAGAAAGCAGCAACAAGAGGACCTTTGTCATCTGTTGTTCCTCTGCCGATTATATATCCGTCTGTTTCCTCTGCTCCGTATGGCTCGTTATCCCATCCGGATCCTGCCGGAACCACATCGAGATGACCTAAGATTCCAACCGTCTCTTCACCCTCTCCAAAATCAATATGCCCTCCGTAATTATCTACATTCCTGACAGAAAAGCCCAGCTCTTCTCCTTTTGAAAGCATATACGCAAAAGCATCCTGTACACCGCTCCCGAATGGATAAACCTCTCCGGATGCAGTCGTCACAGGATCTTCCGCTTCACTTTTGATTTTAAGTAATTCTTTTAGAGTGCTAAGAGCATGGCTTCGGTTGGCATCTATATGCTTTGCCAAATCCATAATCAAACCTCCAATCAACCCATTGCTTAGTCTACCGCAATTACACCCTTGACTTCAGGAACCGCTTCTGCCAAAATCTTTTCTACAATTCCCTTCAGCGTCATTCTCGCTCCCGGGCATCCTGCACAGTGCCCGGTAAGTCTTACTTTAACCTGATTGTCCTCTGTAATGCCTACCAGTTCAATGCTTCCTCCGTCTTGAGCAAGTACCTTTCTGATTTCATCAAGTGCTGCATTAATTCTCGCTTCCATTTTAAATCCTCCATATAATACCATCGCCGCAGGCTGTGGAACATAAGGCTCACATCGAAGCCTCCGGCGAAAAGTCATCATTCCGATGTCTTATTACTACCCTGTATTTTTATTGGGTAAACATGCTTATTTAAGTGTAGCAATAAGCTGTCCCGCACCTACCTGATCACCATTTTTAATGAAAATCTTCTCAATTTCACCGGCTGTTTTAGCTAATATATTCGTTTCCATCTTCATAGCCTCAATCACGGCAATCGGCTGTTTTTCTTGAACAATCTCACCTTCCTTCACCAATACCTTAATGATATTTCCCGGAATATTGGCACCTATTTCCAGTGGATTCTCTTCATCAGCATACCTTATGGCAGATTCTGAAACCGCAGCCTGAACCTGTTCATCCTTGACTCTTATAATTCTGCGATTACCGTTAACCTCAAAATCAAGAACTCTAAATCCGTCCTTATCCACATCTCTCATTTCAACAAGGGTAACAACCAGTTCTTTTCCCTCTTCAAGCTTAACTTCACTGGTTTCACCTACTCTAAGCCCGTGGAAGAATACATCCGATCCCATTAAACTGAACCTGCCGTCCTTTTTAATGCTGAGCAGGTAATCTTCATAAACCTTTGGATACAAAGCATAACTGATAACTTCTCTGAGGGTACCCTCAAGACCAAAATGCTCTATCAGCCCTTTTTTGATGTAATCAAAGTCTTCCGGTTCCAAAAGTTCTCCCGGTCTGCATGTAATAGGCTTCTTATCCTTTAAAACGAGTTTCTGCAGTTCCTCCGGAAATCCTCCCTCAGGCTGACCCATCATACCTTCAAAGAATGCAACTATGGAATCCGGAAAGTCAATTTCATGACCCCTTTCCATTATGTTTTCAGGGGTCAAATCGTTCTGCACCATGAAGATAGCCATGTCTCCGACTGCCTTGGATGAAGGTGTTACCTTTACAATATCCCCCAACATCTTGTTTACATCTCTGTACATGGTCTTGACCTCACCGAACTTGTGTCCTAGTCCGAAACTTTCAACCTGAGGCTTTAGGTTTGAATACTGTCCCCCCGGGATTTCATAATCATAAATCTCTGCAGAAGCAGTGATAAGATCCGACTCAAAATTTTTATATACAGGTCTGACATCCTGCCAGTAGTCAGAAATAATCTGAAGCTCTGCCGGGTCAAGACCGGTTTCTCTATCACTAAACTTCAGTGCTGCCACAATGGAGTTAAGTGCCGGCTGGGAAGTAAGTCCGGACATACTGTTAATTGCACCATCTATAATATCCACACCTGCTGCTGCCGCCATCAATACTGTAGCCACACCGTTTCCGCTGGTGTCATGAGTATGCAGGTGAATTGGAACTGCCACCTCATTTTTAAGAGCCTTGACAAGTTTCATTGCAGCTCCCGGCTTCAGAAGACCTGACATGTCCTTAATACCTATTATATGGGTACCTCTTCTCTCAAGTTCCTTAGCCATTCTTACATAGTAGTCCAGATTGTACTTGGTTCTGCTTTCATCCAGAATATCCCCTGTGTAGCAAAGAGTTGCTTCGGCAATTTTGCCCTGGTTCAAAACTTCATCAAGGGCAACTTCCATTCCCGGAATCCAGTTTAGGGAATCAAAAATCCTGAACACATCTATGCCGCCTGCCGCCGACTGCTTTACAAATTCTCTTATGACATTGTCGGGATAATTCTTATAACCGACTGCATTTGCACCTCTGATGAGCATTTGGAAAAGTATGTTAGGAATTTTTTCACGGAGTTCGTCCAGTCTTTTCCACGGAGATTCTTTAAGAAATCTATAAGCAGTGTCAAAAGTGGCACCGCCCCACATCTCCAGTGAAAATGCATCTTTTTCATACTTTGCCACTGCCGGAGCAATCTTTGTCATATCAACGGTTCTGACTCTGGTTGCCATAAGCGACTGTTGTGCGTCCCTCATAGTTGTATCCGTAACCAAAAGTTTCTTCTGATCCAGAACCCAATTTTTTACAAATTCAGGACCATATTTATCCAAAAGCTGCTTTGTTCCCGAAAGTTCTTCAATCTCTGCCGCCGGTATCTTAGGGAAAAGCGGAACATTGAAATTAGGTTTTTCTCCCCTGGTTTCGTTGACCACCTTGTTTCCTATATATGTAAGAACCTTGAGTTCTCTATCTATTTTAGTCACTATGTCCAGAAGTTCAGGATTTGCTGCGATGAATCCCGTGTCGCACTGACCTGCAATAAACTGCGGATGGTTCAACACATTCAGCAGAAAACCGATATTTGTTTTTACACCTTTGATTTTCGTTTCCTTTAGGGCTCGTATTGCCTTTCTTCTGGTATCTTCAAAGCTGTTTGCCCATGAAGTTATCTTTACAAGCAGGCTGTCATAGTATGGTGTGACTTCAGAACCGGTAAATCCGTTGCCTCCGTCCAGCCTTATTCCGTATCCGGAGCCGGAACGATAGAGCTCAATTATGCCGGTGTCCGGAGCAAAACCATTTGCAGGATCTTCTGTGGTAATTCTGCATTGTATAGCAAAACCACGCTGAGTTACCTTCTCTTGGCTTCCCAGATTCATTTCTTCAGAATCAAGCAAATATCCCTGGGCAATCCTTATCTGACTCTGAACAATATCTATTCCCGTAACAAGCTCTGTCACGGTATGCTCTACCTGTATCCTCGGATTCATTTCAATAAAGTAATGGTTTCCGTTCTTGTCCAGAAGAAATTCCACAGTTCCTGCACTTCGATAGTTTACATGTTTTGCAATTTTAATGGCATCACTACATATTGCTTCTCTCTGGTCGTCTGTCAGGCAAAGAGCCGGCGTAAATTCAACAACTTTTTGATGTCTTCTCTGAATGGAGCAATCACGCTCAAACAGGTGAATAAGATTTCCGTCCTTATCTCCTAAAATCTGAACTTCTATGTGCTTTGGATTTTCCAGATATTTTTCTATGAAAATATCATCTATCCCGAAGGCCTTGGCAGCTTCACTTCTGGCAGTTCTATATTCGCTTACAATGTCTTTCGGCTCATAAACCACACGCATTCCACGACCGCCGCCGCCTGCCGCCGCCTTCAAAATAACCGGATAACCGCAGCGTTCCGCAAACTCAGCTGCTTCTTCTTCGCTGCGAATTGCAGCCTCCACTCCGGGAATTGTTGGAACCCCAACCTCATCTGCAACAAGTTTGGACTGTATTTTATCGCCAAGGCTATTCATCATTGCAGCTGTAGGCCCTATAAATTCAATCCCTGCATCTTCACAAGCCTGAGCAAATTCAGGGTTTTCTGACAGAAAGCCGTATCCCGGATGTATTGCATCGACCCCCTTAGATTTGGCAAGTTCAATTATCTCGTCAATTCCCAGATACGCTGCAACCGGAGCTTTACCCTTTCCTACCTGATAAGATTCATCTGCTTTTGTACGAAAAAGAGCCCTCTTATCTTCTTCTGAATAAATCGCAACGGTACGTATACCCAGTTCATTACAGGCACGAAATATTCGAATAGCAATTTCACCTCTATTAGCCACTAAGACTCTCTTAAATTTTTTGATTTCTCTCATGTCTGTTCTCCATTAATAAAATTATTTATATACTCATCATACATGTGTGATTGTACTATTCTTACAATTATTCTTAACAATACACTCCACGCTTATTTTTTAACTTCTGTAAGTTTAATATCCACACAAGTATGTGCTGTTTCAATTCCTTCAGCTTCAAACTCTTTGATTACACTGCTTTTTAAAATCTCTGCTGCATCAAATCTGTCTTCTGTGCTGCACCACACACCCACATCCAAAAGGTTTCCATAGTCTTGCCCCGATTTCAAGAAAATTTTCGGTTCGGGCTGCTTTAAAAATATTGCTTCAGATTCAATTACCTTAAAAATAATATCTCTTGCTCTGTCAACATTTTTGCTTCCCGATAATGCAAATTCCACATTGATTCTTCTAAGCTCCCTTTCGGTTGCATTTATAACAATTGATGTGGTAACCGTGCCGTTTGGAACTGTTATCACCTTATTATCGTATGTATGCAGACGAGTTGTCAGAAGATCTATGTGGTCTACTATTCCGACAGTTCCGTTGAGTTCTATCTCATCACCTGCCGTAAAAGGTTTGGTAAACAGCAAAATTATCCCACCTGCCACATTGCTGAGACTATCTCTCATGGCAATAGCTGCAATTGCACCCCCTGCACCCATTGCCGACAGTATGGGAACTATATTGACTTTAAGATACGAAATTATAATCAATACAACTACTATCCACCATACGATACTGATTACCCTCATCATCAAAACATACACAGAGTCATCCAAACCGGATTTTATCAGAAGCTTTCTTGCAGCCTTTTTCACCAGTTTAAGACCAATATATCCGATTAGAAGCATTACCAGGACTTCAATTATAGGAATCCATACGGGCAAATGTTTCACATCGGGAAATATTTGTAATAAAAAATATTTTGCCATAATCAACTCACTTTGCTATCTGCCCGCTCTCCGGCGCTCCAACTCTTTAAGTAATTTTTTTCTAAGCCTGATATCATCCGGTGTAATTTCAACAAGTTCATCCTCCTCAATAAACTCAAGTGCCTCCTCCAAAGAAAATGTTCTGGGCGGTGCAAGTTTAACCGCATCATCGGAGCCTGCGGCACGCATATTACTCACCTTCTTTGCTTTACAGGGATTTACCTCCATATCTTCGCTTCTTGAGTTCATGCCCACAATCATTCCCTCATAGACTCCCGTTCCCGGAGAAACGAACATCTGAACTCTTTCCTGAATATTATTCAAGGCATAAGGTGTGCAGACTCCCTCCTCCATTGCAATGGCAACGCCGTTGTTCCTTCCCGGAATTTCACCCTTATATGCTTCAAAGTCATAGAATCTTCTTTCCATACTTCCTTCGCCTCTTGTGTCGTTTATAAACTCCGTTCTATACCCTAAAAGCCCTCTCGTAGGAACATGGTATTCCAATCTTGAATATCCATTATCGCCACTCATCTGAACCATCATTCCTTTTCTTCTGTTAAGTTTAGAAATGACAGAGCCTGAATATTCATCCGGAACGGTTACAACTATTTCTTCTACCGGTTCCAGTTTCTTTCCGTTCTCATCCCTTTTCATTATAACTTCCGGCTTGGAAACAGCAAGCTCGTAACCCTCTCTTCTCATATTTTCAATCAAAATAGAAAGATGCAGCTCACCTCGCCCCGAAACTTTAAACGAATCTGTCGAATCTGTATCTTCCACCAAAAGCCCAACATTGACTTCCAGCTCCTTAGCAAGTCTTTCCCTAATATGTCTGGATGTGACAAACTTTCCTGCCTGACCGGCAAAGGGAGAAGTATTCACCATGAAATTCATCGAAAGTGTAGGTTCTTCTATATGAATCATTTCCATAGGCTGAGGATTTTCCTCACTGCACAATGTTTCTCCGATGGATATATCAGAAATCCCCGATACCACCACTATATCACCACATTCTGCCTCTGCCGTCTGAACTCTTTTCAGTCCTCTGTAGGTAAAAATCTGATTGATTTTCTTACTTTCAATCCTGCCATCCCCCCTTGCAACCGCAAGAGTCTGACCTTCTCTGATGATACCTTGTGTGATTCTTCCGATTCCAAGTCTTCCAATATATTCATCGTATCCCAATGTGGAAATCTGAAGCTGCAGAGGATTCTCTCTCAGGTCGGAATACGGTTTACAATGTTCCACGATTGTGTCAAAAAGTGGCGTTATATCAAGTCCTCCGTAACCACGAGGAGTGTGTTTAATCTTATCAGCACCTTCCCCCACTTCTATCTCTCTCACCTCGTCCGGATCTCTCACGGCAATTCCCTGCCTTGCTATTCCGTAAAGGATAGGAAAATCAAGCTGTTCGTCGTTTGCATCAAGATCCATGAAAAGTTCATAAACTTCGTCCACAACCTCATCTATCCTTGCGTCTTTCTTATCTATCTTGTTAATCAGCAAAATAGGGTTGAGTCCCTGCTCCAAGGATTTGCTCAATACAAACCTTGTTTGAGGCATAGGACCTTCGCTGGAATCCACCAGTAAAATCACCGTATCCACGGTTTTCATGATTCTTTCAACTTCCGATGAGAAATCGGCATGCCCCGGGGTATCTACGATATTTATCTTCGTATCTCCGTGCATTATAGAACAGTTTTTGGAATATATGGTAATTCCTCTTTCTCTTTCAATGTCATCGCTGTCCATCACACAATCTGCCACATCTTCATTTTCCCTGAAAACACCGCTCTGATTGAGAAACGCATCTACAAGGGTTGATTTGCCTGCATCAACATGGGCTATCACCGCAATGTTGATAATTTTTTGTTTTTCTGACATCTATTTTCTTTTCCTTTTTTGTTTAAATTCTAAAAGTCGATTATACTACTGTTTTTTATTTTGTACAATACCTTAACTGTATTTACTTGGATTTCGCATCGTATTTGTTGAATTTCATGTCCGAATCTTACCATGCACCGCCTCCGCCTCCGCCGAAGCCGCCGCCGGAAAAACCTCCTCCGCCGAAATCTCCTCCGCCGAAGCCGCCAATATCGCTGTCAGAGTCCGAAACCACATTTGCATACTGCTCTTGAATGGAATTATCAAATCTGCCAAGCATAGAGTAGTACCAGATTGGCGTCAAGGCATTATACGGATCTCCTTCATACCAGGAAGGGGACTGAATATTCAAGCCATCGAATTTCTTTGCCCATACGCTTGCCATCCCTAAGACATGTGCATAGGGAATAATATTGAAAAAGTATTCCGGATTTTCCTCGGAAAGAAGCTTAAGCCTGTTGTACTCCGCATTCTTTATAAAGTTTTTAAATCCTTTTATTCTTCCCTGAAGTCCTGCACTTTCCTTTGTTCTCGCTTTCATTATAACTGTAAAGAAAGTTGAAACTATAAGAGATGCCAAAGCGACCGGAAAAACCGTAAAATCGTTTAGCAGACTGTAACTCAAGAAACTCGGCCAAATTGCACCTGCTGTTATGAATACAATTCCGAGTCCGTATTTAGATACCGTTTGGAATTTCTCCACAGAATCTGCATAGTCAAAGGCAGTCATTGACAATTTCATACCTAAAAACAACATTATAAATTCTGCAATGAGATGGTAGATATACCCCGATTCTCCTGCCTCCATCTCAATTAAAAACACCGATAAAACGCCTCCGGCAATCGTTAGCCCAAATGCCAGCTTCCTTGCCATTTTTGATTTAAAAGTAAATATTCGGTGAGTTCCCCCTTTAGAATATTCAAAAGAGTTTTCTACCTGTTCTTTTGCCATAGTTATGTCATCACCGAAATTCTCCGGTAAATTATCCAGTTCCACAGTCTCTGGCCCTCTAAAAATCCCGTTAAACAGCGTTCTTGCAAAGCCTTTTTCTTCTTGGGGAATTTCGCAGATTTTAGTCAATCTGATATTCCCATTTTCATCTTCTTTTATCTTGAGATAACCCTTGGATGCGAAATAAAAAATCATAGTCGTAATGTCTTTTCTATCCACATTTCCGTCAATTATATAGCCGATTTCCGCCGGCGTCATCGCTTCAGGAGGGTAAAATTCTACGGTTTCCACCGGTTTAGGATCTCTACCCAGAACAAACCATAAAATCGCCAAAATCAGGGGAACTATGAAGAAAAACCCATACAGAAGAAACCTTTTAGCACTTCTGTCTGCGGGATTTACCCAGTATCCCTGTGGCAGCTTTACATTCACTGTGGCACCATAGCGAGCCGGAATATTTTTGCCGGTTATCACTACTCTTTTTCCGGACTTATCAATTTTCTTGGTGAAAACCCGTCCCATCCTATCCGTACTTCCAAATTCTCCACCGTAAAAATCCGCCTTATTCCAATCGGTTTTTTTCGGCATTCTGATACTAATCGTTGAGTTTTCCACATCTGTAACCCATGCAGTCGGAAAAACATTTTGAGAAAAAAAGTCAAAATTCTTGTCATCATCCTTGTACGCCTTAATCACATAACTGATTTCAAAGGTATTGATGCCTTGTAAAAGCTTGTCTTCATCACCAATCTGAATCGATTTTATTTTATAAGAATGACCTTCTCTGTCCTTTTTTGACTTTGTATCAATATCGTTAATTGTGATATTGGAATCAATATTTTCAATCGTATACAGTTTTGGCTTATAAGGTATGAATCTTGTGATTCCGTGATGGGCAGACTGATTGAAATCCACCTTTATCCGTTCCTTTACATAAATCATGTGATTTTCTTTCACATCTATGTCCACATCAAAATTTTTAGTGACAAAATCGTTGTCAAATGCAAAAATAGGCTGTACAGCCACAGCCATCAGCATAATTATTGCCAATAGCATCAGTTTTCCGTACAGCCCTGCTTTTTTCAGAAACCTCATTCTCATTAAAATTCCACCTTTACATTCTTACGCTCTTCTTCTGAATCTACCTCAAACATAGGCTTCACCGCAAAATGGAAAATCCCTGCGATTATATTGCTTGGAAACATCTCGCATTTATTGTTGAAAAGCTTCACCACAGCATTATAGTACTTTCTGGAATTGGCAATATCTTCTTCCACAGACTTCAGCTGCCCTTGTAATTCCATAAAATTCGTGTTGGCTTTCAAATCGGGATATGCTTCTGAAATGGCAAACAGAGATTTGAGCGTTCCCGTCAAAGCGTTTTCTCCTGCAATCTTATCTTCCATAGTAGTTGCACCCTGAGCAAAATTTCTGGCCTCGATTACCTTCTCAAGGGTTTCCTGTTCATGCTTTGCATAGCCCTTAACAGTTTCCACCAGGTTCGGAATAAGGTCATATCTCTTTTTCATATAGACATCCATCGTGGAGAATGCCTCTTCACAATTATTCTTAGCCTTTATAAAACCGTTATACGAAACCACGAAAAACAGTGCAATTATAACCGCAATTACTATTACTATGATTATACCTGTCAACATATATCCACCTCCATCAAATTCCCTGAGCTGTCATCGGCACAATTCATAAACCGGATACTGCAACAAACTGATTTTATACTGTGACAAACCCACACGGTCAGGCACTTCTAACAGCCCTTTATATAACTAAAGTGATTATATCATTAAATCTGTCCAAATACAATTTGATTTTAATTCCCGACGGTGTCAAATTGTTGTGAAGTTTTGTATTGACAAAGATCAACTCAAAATGTTTTATCCTAATAAGCCATACTCAGGTCCACAGGCTTTTATGCCAAGCATTTGATCAAGTGTTATTGCATATCTCGCTTTTATTTTATCGTAGTAATAGTCTCTTTCTCAACATATCATTCCGAGTTTTGTTAACAGCTGCCTTGCTACGTGAAACTATGAAACAAAAAGATGGAGCTGAGAATATTCCCAACTCCATCTTTCAGTTTTCTTTATCAAGACTATTTAGCAAAAATCTTGATAGTTTCTGTTTTTTTATTCCATGTTTTTATATTTAAAGAGAAATATCCTTATTTGGAAGTTTTTTTCCTCACTATCAATACGGCTGCAAATATAATTACCGCAATTACCATATCTATTATATAACCTGCAACATGGGACATATCACCGGTTTTTACAATTTTATTATTTTGTGAACTGTCGCCGATATCTTTTGAGCTATTGTCGGGTTTTTTTGGTCCGTTGCCGGGATTATTAGGGTTATGATCTTTATGTACTGTCAATGTCCCAAAACTTTCCTCTATTTCATAATTTTGAGAATTAGCAGTGCCATTCCAGTTAACACTGGCTGTATTTTTAGAACTGCCCACCTCAGTTTGACTGCCTGACATAACAATTCCGGCAGTTTCACCATATATAAGTCCCTTGAGAGTTCCCGATGCCGTGAGTGGTCTTCCGTCGTAGACTTTTTCGGCATCAGGTGTGCTGATTACAAGGGGAGCTTTCTTTATGAGATAGAACCTCTCTATTTCTCCCTTATACTTTCCAATTCCCTTTACTACAACCTTAATCTGTCCTGCATTTTTAAGATCTCCGATATATTCAAGCTTATAATCAACATTTTCCTTTAATTCCACACCCTCATTAGTGCCTCCGCCATTTGATGATTTCGAATGTAAATCTGTGACAGTCACCTTCTGCTTTTGTTCTTTACCATTATAGGTTGTAAATTCAGGGTTTGTAACTTTAAATCTGCTAATATCATTAAAATCTGCAGATTCTATATTTAGATTACCTGTTCTACTTTTTACAATTTTATAATTTTTCATTGCTTTATCAGGCGGAATAAGTACATTTTCATATTTGCCGGGAGCAAGCTGTGCATAAGTTCCTCCTGCCTTTTCAGTATCTAATGAAACCTTTGATCCGGTCTCAATGGCTTTTTCTGTAGTATCAAATGATGCAAGTCCCTCTATGGAATAGGTGTATTTCGGTTCAACACCATATATACCACTAATATCATCTGCTTTTACCGTAATTTCCCGAGGATTCACATTCAATGTTCCCAATTTCTGTTCTATTTTATAATTCCTTGAAGCAAAAAGATTATCAAAATGAAGTTTATCAGTATGAAGTGGTGTTCCTTTTCTGTTTATTTGAATATTATATTTTCCTACATCTATTGTATCTGATAGTCTTTTCGCCACAAGACTTCCATGTCCTCTTGTGAAGTTATTTTGGTCGTCATTACGCACAAAGCCATCGTATTTCAATCCAAAATTCAAATCGGATATGCTTCCGTAAGGTGTCTCTGTAATTTCCTTGCCATCTTTGTCATATGCGTAGCTTGAAACTTTGAGAGGTGCTCTTTTAACCTTTATTGTCGTATATGTTTCAGCATTGTTATATACGCCGCTTTCATCTATCAGAGTAATTTTTACAACAGCTACGCCTGCATTATTGATCTTTACATTGCCAGAACCATCAATAGTTGCGGTAGATGGGAAACCGTAATCGGTAAATTTATCCTTTATTATCTCATATTTCCATACATCTTTTGATGTAGAAGCTCCTCCTTTAATTGTCGGTTCAATTTTAAATCCCGAGTCTTTGTAATTCGCCTCGTATAAAGGCTTACAGCTTAAGCTTCTGTCTACCTTGTCTTTACTGTAGGTAGCAGAGGTTTTTGATGACAAATAGTTGTTGTTTTCAGGTATAAATTCTGCAGTGATCCTATACTCTCCGCTGCTAACTGTATCTGCTTTCAGTTCCGCCTCATACAGACCGCTATTTTTATTAAATGATACAGGTATCTCTTTTGCATTATTCGTATTGTTATTTACAACAAATCTTACCTTACCATTTTTTTCGTGAAGTCCGCTAACCACTGCTTTAATCGTAGCCTTGGCACCATCTTGTTTTGCTGACAGACTAGTGTTAGTACTTGCCGGTTCTATAGAAAAATCTAAGGATGTCGTCGCCTCGGAATAATACTTTGTACCCTCGACAGTTGCAGTTACCTTATATTTGCCCACATTTACAGGGGCATCATCCAGAGGCTTTCCGCCATGGGTTGCATACTTATATCTAACTTTTCCATTACTGTTCGTAGTTACCTTTGGATTTTTAACTTTTTCTCCGTCATACACCTTTGAAGGGTTTTCAGTAAATGAAATTTTTCCCTTCTGCCTTGATACATTTCCTGAATAACTGGCATTGTATCCCCAATAAACTTCATTTGAAGAATCAGCTTTCATTTCAGCGGATATCTTAAATTTTCCCACAGCTTTAATCTTAAGTTTAACTGAAGCATTTAGGGAATCAGACTCAATTATTTCAACTGCACCTGTTCCATCTATTACTTTAAAATTGCAATCCTTCAGAGTATCATTTCCTTTATCTACAGAAAGAGTGAAATCTTCTCCCACATAAGGTTCGTGTTCCGGCTTTTTAAAGTTTTTCTCTCCATACATTTTCAAAAGACCGTTTCCATCGCTTGTTACAGTTCCATGGTAAAGTTTTTCTCCATTTCCATCAACCCCAACTGTTGTTTTCATAGGTTTTGAAACAGGGAAATACAGATAAATTTTCCCTTTTTTATCCGGATAAATATCTTTTCTTCCATAGGCTTTTGATTGACTATGAGGGAAAATTTCAACATTTCCGTTAGGTGGATCCGCAAGAGTCAAAGTAGCGCGATACACATTTTCTTTAATGGAATTCTTTGCTCTTAAAATATTAGCTGAAACACTTCCTCCATCAATGATTATGTCCGCCTCATCACTTATCTTATTTGATAATAAGGTTCCTCCTGAGATTTCTATTTTGCCGTCTTTCTTGAGTCTCTTATCTATCCCGTAAAGATCTCCTCCATGACCTATATCTGTTGCATCGGAATTTCCCGCATGAGCTGAAATATATCCTCCGGTAACATAAAACTTTGAAAGTGTACCATGTCCACTTCCGCCACCTATTCCGGCACCGGAGCCAAGATATACCCTCCAATCTTTCTTTTCGGAACGTCTATTATTCCCCCCGAATGCCTCCACAAAGCCTCCTGCAATTTTTACTGTTCCTGCAGAGTTGCCTACCGGAGTAAATATTGTTCGGTCTGTATAAACTACACTACCACTTCCAATTCCTGCAGCTCCAAGCCCGCCTCTCGCACGGAGAATTCCCTTATTTTTATATCTGTCTCCTTCCATATCAATAACGACCTTATTACTTGATCCGTCCAGTCCGCCACCTATTCCGGCACCTCCCTCGCCACCATTAGCATTTATTACGCCTTTTCCTTTTATAAGTATAGAATCGGAGTCTGCACCTCGACCACCTGAGCCGTTGGCTCCACCCCCAATGCCTGCACCGCCATAACCTCCTGAAGCATCAACACTATATCCGTCAATAACGATGCTGTTACCCTCTTTAGTTTTACCCTTAAACTTTCCACCTAATCCCGTACCTATACCGGCAGCTTTGTTTCCACCAAATGCCTTAATTTTGTAGTCCGGATTATTTGCAGTCAAAACTATTGGACCGCATTTGGTTGTGAGTATTGTGGTTACCAGTGTATGATGACCACCACAGCCAATACCGGCGGAGTGTGGTCCTCCGACAGCTTCAACTGACGGGCAATTTGTTATCTTAATAGTGCCAACACTTCCTGCTCTTCCGGAACCGATTCCGGCACCTCCCTCTTTACCGTTGGCAGGAGCCTTGGCTATGATATTACTTTTTGTTATGGCAATTTCTTCAACGTCACAATTCAGTCCGGTTCCTATCCCTGCACCCCCGCCTCTTTTCCCTGCAAAGGCTGTTACATCACTTTCCTCAATTATTATTTTTTTTGCATTACCGCCATGAGTCTTGTGAAGCAATCTAGTTGGAGCCCAACCGCCGCCTCCAATACCCGGACCGGTATTATGACCTTTTGCCAAAACTGTTGACTTTTTAATTTGTATTAAATCAATATTGCCGAAAGGTCCGGTTCCTATTCCTGCAACTCCGGATGTTATAGCATCTCTATCATCAGTCGATATCATGTCATGGTCACATTCAATTTTACTGTTCTCAATAGTTATCTCCTTCATATCATTTAATCGATGTGCTCTATAGTTAAAAGCAGGACTCGGATATATAGATGTTCCTATACTATTTCCATTGTATGTACTGTTGCTGATTTTGATGCGATCAATACTTCCGCCGTGACCGGCTCCTATACCCGCCGCAATTTTATTAAATCCCCGCGCCGCTATTGTGCTGCTATCAATAGTAATGGAGTGTATTTTACCGGGCCTTCCTTTCAGTGAACCGCTTCCTATATCTGCTCCTGCATACGGGGCATCGGCATAAACAGTCGCATCTTTTATGGTTATATTACCTGCATCGTCCTGACCGGAACCAATTGCAGCAGCATTGTTGATTCTATTACCGGCTGATGATGCAAAGGCTCTAATTTTTAAAAGTTCCCTTTTACGGGGATGCCCTTTTATTACTATTTCGCAGGATGACTGATCTTTTCCGCCACCTATGCCGGCACTATTTGTACCGCCTCTTGCGACAATTTCCATAGGATTATCTTGTTTACATTGAATATTAATTTTACCTTTTTTAATTATATTTCCGCCACCTATACCGGCACCGTATTTACCACCTCCGGCTTCAATATTACCCCCGTTTATGGCAATAGTTCCTTTTAAATCTCCGCCGTCACTGCATCCTATACCTGCAGCATCTTTGCCACCGTGAGCCTGGATATTACCTCCATTTATAGTTAAATTATGTAAATCTCCTCCCTCGAATCCTATAGCTTCTCCTGCTCCGATTCCCGGGGCATTTTCGCCACCTCTGGCAGTTATATTACCCTCGTTTATGGTTAAATCATACAAAATGCCGTCTCTGCCGGAGCCTATTCCCGGTGCTGAGTGCGCTCCGATGGCGTTTATGGACATATTTCCGTCAATAACGAGGTTTCCTACATTGTCGTTATAGTTACCACCTATACCGGCACCTCCATATTTTTCTCCTCCACCGTAAACATTCAATGTTCCGTCACCGCTAATCAAAACATGGCTTTTTTCATGACAACTTATTCCTGCATAACCCCAGTTTTTTCCTATGCCTGACTTATGACCTCCATATAAGTTAATCTTGGCATTGGAGTCACCCTGGCCAATGTATATTTTTGCATAGGAGTTTTTTGTAACTTCAATGGGTGAGGCACTTTTATTTCTCAAATCAATCTTTAATCCATTTTTCAGATTTACTATAATCGGTCTTTGTGCTGTCCCTCCCTTTATTTTGATATGGTTTTTCTCGGTTGATCCATATACGTTATACACTTTAAATGCATCATTGCATTCCACCCTGTTTTTTCCTATGTCAAAAGATACATATTGCGCATTGACTTGTGCATTGACCGTAATATCTTTCCCAAAAAACACAGTTGTAAATACTGCCACAAATAAAAATATGAGAAAAAAACTATACTTTGCGAATGTAAATTTTCTCATTAAGCTGCACACTTTCATTGATAACCTCCCTTATGTCTTCTCCTTTACGTCTATTTTTCAATGGTACATACTAAACACCAACTAAACACCAAAAAATTTTAAATTTATTTCATTATTCTTTATAAATCGTTTTACTGAAAATTCTCTTTATATACACTCCAACACTTTCTTTGCTGGAAGTCAATGTTATTGCAACATTGAAAAGTAAGATAAATGCCGACAAATATATAACCGGTGTCAGACTGTAGACAAAGCTTGTATCAACTTCGTTGATTTCGGGCTTTTTATGTTATGCGAAACTTGATGAAATAGAATATTTTCTAATAAGTTTTAAAACTAATTCGGAAGTAGGGTTTAACAAATCTTCATTTCACAATATCATTGATAGCCTTGAATTGTCAAGTCAAATACAACTTAAGACGGTGTCAAATTGTTGTGGAATTTTTGTATTGACAAAGATCAACTCAAAATGTTTTATCCTAATAAGCCATACTCAGTTCCATATTAGGTTAGACTTAAATCAGATGGCTTTTGTCACATATGTTTGACAATCATAGAATTTAAAGTATCATTTGTAAAATTATGTCTTTACATCCACCCTTTTTTAATATACAATATGACAGGTCGTAATAATCTAGTAAATTATTGATTGTGAACAAATTTGGGATATCATCATAAGAGAAATTCAAAACTTGCACACAAATTCATACCCTTATAGGTCCAATCACATTTGAGGAAAAATGATAATACATCGGTATTTCGTACCAAATTATCATCTTACGGATCAAATCACCATCGACAAAAAATGATAATATATCTATAACCGTACCGAATTATCACCTTATGGTTCAAATCACATAATTTTGTATGCTTTCTATAATTTATAAGGATTATTCTGAGTTAATACTAAATAAAAATATCAGAAGGAGATATAAATGAAACTAACAAAAAGAATCTGTGTAATTCTATCATTAGTAATGGTTTTTTCTTGCATCCCGTTACTATCAATGGCAGACAGCAAGTCAGAAGAGGGTCCTTCTCGGGGAGATGAAATCCTTGAAGGAAAGTCAAATTGGGCAACTATAGGCTCACCTGACAGAATTTGTGAAGTAAAGGTTACAGTGGACAGTACAAAAAAGATTAAGAGTGTTGAGATTGTATCATCAGGTGAACCCCTTGCCTATAGAGAGCCTGTAAGGACATTCAAGAAAGGCGGTCTTGAATACTATAAAGGAAAAACCTTAAAATATGTGCTGAAAATGGATACAGACAATGCTTGCGGTGCACATGTGGTTGGCAATAAAACTTTTCCATATTCTGTAGATTATGCTGCACCTGCAAAGGTAGTAAATAATGCGGTTTTGAATGCACTGGGATATAAGTCCAACCTGGAAGACGAACCTGCCACCTTCAAAACCTTCGAAGGTAAAGCTAGGCTCGACAGATATGACTATGACCAGTTCGTAAAAGTTACCGTAAACAAAGACGGACGCATTGTAAAAGTTGAGGATAACGGTACAAACAAGCAAAGCAACTATGTTTCCAGCGACAACAGAAAAAGGATTGAATTGTTTTTCTCCGGCAAAGGCTACGATAAATTTAAGGGGAAAAATGCTGCCGAAGTGAAAGCAATGTATATGGGAAAACATGGAACAGACTCTGTGTCAGGAGCCACATATAACGCAAAGGCGGCACAAAGGGCTATCCTTAGTGCCATGTCCAAGAGCGGATTATCTGAAGGAGAAGCACCTAAACCGGCGGCTAAGGTTCTCGAAGGGGTTTCAAAACAAACCAGCAAAAAAATAAATAACGGCGTCATGAAGGTTAAGGTATACCTGGATAAAGATAATGTAATCGAAAGGGTTGAAGATAATTCTACCTATCCTGCCGGGGATGCTCCTGCTCAAACTCAGTCAAATTGGTCAGATTGGGATAACTTTGCAAGGTATAGAGGATTGTCCAAATTTATGGGAATGGATATCGAGGATGTCTCAAAGGCAGACACTTCTAAAACTGACAGTCCCTATGTCGCATACAAACACACAGATCTGTCAACAATGACAAAAGAAGCAATCTTAGATGCTTTCGAAAAAGGCGGAATCAAACCGGATACACCTGAGGAAAAAGAACTCAAGGCTCTAAAAGCAGAACTAAAAGACAAGATTGCAAAGCTTGTTGATATTTCTAAATACAGACCTGCCGAACAGGAAAAAATCAGAAAGTTAATCAGCGAAGCCAACGATAATATAGATAAGGCTCAGAACAAGGCTGAAGCTGAACAAAGTTTTGAAACAGCCAAGAAAGCAATCCTGGAAGTTAAAACCGACGAAGAATTAAAAGCAATTGAGAAAGCAAAAGATGAACTTTCAAAAGAAATCATCAAAGCAAAAGAACTCATGAAAGATGTAAAAGTATCCAAAGACGGAAAAGATATTTATACGACTGATAAGTGGGTTACTGCAGATGTAAAAGAGGATTTGGAAAGAGCCATAGATGAAGCGGAAAAGACAGATTCCGAAGATCCTGCTGTATATGAGAATTTAAAAAACAAGCTGGAGCTCACAGAAAAATCTTTCTCTGAATCTATCAAAAACGGTACAAAGGAAAAGAATACAGCATCTCCTAAAAAACCTACAATAACAACGGTAAAAGGAATAACTTATAAGATTCTGAATATGAAAAAAGAAACTGCAGTTGTAGTGAAAGCGAAAAAGAATATTAAAAAAGCTGCCATTCCAAATACCGTTAAAATCGGAAAAGCAAAATATAAAGTAGTTCAAATAGGCGACAAGGTATTTAAAAATAACAAAAAGCTGAAAACAGTTGTAGTGGGAGCAAATGTCAAAACCATCGGTAAAGAAGCTCTTAAAAATTGCAAATCTTTAAGAACAGTTAAATTCAACGGTAAAGCTATCGCTAAAATTGGAAAAAATGCTTTCAAAGGAACTCACAAGAAAATCACTGTAAATATTCCTAAAAAAGTATACAGAAAATATATCAAAATGTTGAAAAAAGCAGGAATTTCCCGCAACAGCAAATACAAAAAAGCCTAGACTTTCGATAAAAAAATACAGGTGATGAGCAGAATAGAAACTCTATTCTGCTCATCACCTTTACTACAGAAAAAGACGAGGTTTTTTGAGAGTGTGAGATTTTTTCTGTAAATTAACCTTCTATGGTAGTTATTAGAAGAGTCTCGCCCAAATTGGCTTACTCTATTGACAGCCACAATATAAAATATTTTTCAGGATATGTCAAGGATCGCTCAATTTGTGAGCGGTCCTTGTTTGTTCTCATAATCAATTTAAAGGGGCATTCTACCCTCATACATTATGCTAAATTCTCCGTATGCCTTCCCCCAGTTTCTAATTGGCTGAGTCCATTTGCCGGTAACCTGAAGTGTTGAAAGATACAGAGCCTTTAGTAGAGCTTTATTGCTAGGAAATACCGCTCTTTGTCTATTGAGTTTCTTGTATGTACTATTCAGGCTCTCTATCGCATTTGTTGTATATATTATCTTCCTCACATCTGACGAAAACTTGAATATTGGCGTCAGGACATCCCAGTTTTTATGCCAGCTCTTCATGGAGTTTGGATACTTTGAATTCCATTTCTCTGTAACACGCTCTAATTGTTCCTTGCCTTTAGTTTCATCCGCTGCAAGGTATATTTTCTTTAGGTCTGATGCAAACTCTTTCATATCCTTGTATGAGACGTATTTTAGCGTATTTCTAACCTGGTGCACAACACATCTTTGGTACTCAGTATTAGGAAATGCTGCTGAGATTGCTTCTTTTATCCCTGATAGTCCATCAGCACAGATTACCATAACATCTTTTACCCCTCTGTTCTTCAGTCTGTTAAGAACTCCAAGCCAGTATTTGCTACTCTCATTTTCACCAATTTCAAGACTTATTACATCTTTCATGCCGTCACAGTTGATTCCCATTATTACATACGCAGCAAGTTTGCGAATTATGTTGTCATCCCTAACAGAGAAGTGAACAGCATCAATGAAGAGTATTGGGTAGATATCATCAAGAGGTCTGTTCTGCCAATCCTCAATATCTTGAAGTACCTTGTCGGTTACATCTGATATGAAGCTTTCGCTGCATTCAAATCCATAAATTTCCTCTATCTGCTCTGAAATCTGCCTTGTTGTGAGTCCTCTTGCATACATGCTGATTATCTTTTGATCAATTTCAGATATATCTTTCTGACGCTTCTTAACAACTTGTGGCTCAAAACTACTGTTTCTGTCCTGAGGAACATCAATCTCGAATTCTCCATAATTGCTACGAACCTTCTTTCTCTTAGTTCCGTTACGGTAGTTGTCATTGCTACTTCGCTCGTAACTTTCATAACCGAGATGTTCATCCATTTCAGCTTCCATCATTGACTTAATTGTCCCTCCAAGAAGATCCTTGAGTGCTTCTTGGATATCATCTGCTGTCTCTATATCATATTCTTCGATTAGAGAAGCGATGATATTTTTCTTTCCCTCGGTTAGAGGTTTTACGTGATACACGTCTTTTTTCTTTGCCATAATAAATAGCCTCCTATAGTACTTTTATTTTACCATAGAAGGCTTGTTTTTAATTTACAGACTTTTTATCACACTCTCGTTTTTTTCAAGATGCTTAAATCTTTAGTCGGCTTTCAGTTTCAGCTTTAAAAATGCATAGCCTTCCTGACCGTCACTATTTTTATAATCTTTAAAAATCACCTTGAAAATTCCGTTATTTTTCTTCTGTACATCTACATTAAGCTCACGGTTATGTTTGTCGTATGCCTTGACTTTCAAATTCCAGCCTGCCCATTCTGACGCTTTCTTCTCAGTTTCAATATTGAATTTATTAATGCGACCGTCCTGTGATACAAACTCTTCAGGTGAAATTTCTATTTCCTGCACGAAAGTTTCCCCGTCATAAAGCTTTAGTTTACTTGGTGCCATGTCTACCTTGGATAGAACATTTACATCGAAACTCTTTTGAATGTTGTTGTGAGTAATAGTAATAGTCTTCTTACCCACATCGCTTTGCTTAAATTCGTATGAATTTTCCGGAGCAGCGGAAAAACCTGCCTCTTCACATTTACTCCAACCATTAAATATTTTTTCATTTCCCTTTTCTGTAACAGCCTTAATTGATAAGTTGCTCAAATTGAGCCTATCACCGATATTATAATCTTTCTTAACATTATCAACATTCAGTTCAAATGATTTGATAGGTGAAGAATCTTCTTCCTCCTTTACATTGACCCTATAGGTTTTAAATGTCCAAAAATCAAAACCCTCCGGCACTTCTACCTTACTCAGGTCAAACTCCCATGAAACCGAATTTGAAACCTTTTTTTCGCCCTCTGCCAATAGGGTATCATTACGATAGATTTCCATCTTATCAATTGTCCCTTTGGAATCAAAATTATAGACAAAATCATCTTTATTCAAATCTATTCGATCCTGCTTGCCGTCTTTATATTTTACCAGAATATGAGTTGCATGTGCCCACTTAAGCTCCTTCTGAACCTGCATTCTAATCGGCATCTTAATCAGTGACTCATCATTTTTAAAATTAACCATAAAGGTAGTTCCGATAGCAGGGAGTGCACTTCCGTGCTTAGGCGAAGTGAATATTCCATATTTGGATATCTCTTTAAACGAAACCACTTTACTATCTCCATTTTTAAAATTAATCTTCAACTTAGTTTTACTTAAATCAAGGGTTTTACCTGTCACTGCCGCATTAGGTCTTGTTTCAAAATCAAAATAGTCTATTTTCTGCTCAATTTTATCAGCTCTGTATTTCCTTGATCTTTCAAGGGCATTGCTTACGGAACTCAGATGTCCCTTGGCAGTTAATGTAGCACCCGCCACTGCATCATAGGCATCTCCTTTTCTTTCCTTCAGCTGTTTCTCAAGGCTTTCAGTAGAGCTTAACCCCTCTGCCTTATCCAAAATCTTCTTACCATGGCGATATCCATCGTCCTCAACTTCCTTGATAGATTCTGCAGAGGCAATTTTTCCATTCTTAACCGAGACTTTAACGATATCAGGACCTTTTTCACTGTAATAAAAACTATATGTACCTGTGCCGTACCATGTTCCATCGGCTAATTTTCCGGTAGTATATGAATTATTGTCAATCACCTGTACCGAGATTTTCTTCATAAGATACTTGCCTTTTCGTGTTTTTTCTTTTGATTTTACGGTTATAATTGCGTTTCCTTTTTTCTTCGCTGTAATCACACCCTTCGAGTCGATTTTAACATTATTGGAATTTGAAGAAAAATTCACAGGGCAATATACACCCTCCGGCTTAACCGAAGCTTTAAGTGTTTTCTTTTCACCTGATTTTAATTTAAGGTTTGCTGCGTTAACGGTTAATTTGGAAGGATACAAGTTCTTAACTTTGATAGTAACCTTTGTTTTCATTTTTTTATTTTTCTTAACGAAAACAGTTATCTTTACGGTACCCTTTCTTAATCCCGTAACAACACCCTTGGAATTTACCTTTGCAATTTTTTTGTTGTTTGAAGAAAACTTCAGCAAATTTGAATTAATACCCTTTGCATACAGTCTCGTAGAACCTTTTATGTCAATTACCCTACTTGCAACTGTAGATTTAATTGGTAGTTTGCCTTTCTTAGTAGCTGCGTAAGCAGAATTGCTGTTAAAAGCTCCTAAAACCATGACCATGGAAACACATATTCCCATAGCCAATATTCTGTACAATTGTTTCATGTTTTTTGTCATCTTTTCTTCCGTTGTATTATAATACTAACGATCTCCTTTCTATACTCCTTATAACTTTTACATTATGGTTAGTTCCCTATAACTAACCATAATATATTCTATACAAAATATACACTTTGTCAATATATTTTGCTAATATATTTAAATTGTTTATTTTAAGAAATGGCTAATTAAAAGAACTGATTCTTAAAAAGTGAATTCTTCTGAATCTGATTAAGTCTCCTGACAATTCCCTTGTATGCTATCTTATAGTAACCTAATTGCCATTTGGCAATAGCCAGGCTTTTCATCTGCTTGAGGATTTACGATTCTGCATGAATTTATTCCCATTGATACCTACATTGCAAAGATGGTCGAAAACTCGCGGGTCATAGAAAATTCGCAAAATACAAAATCGGCTTGCATTCTTTTTTTTTTGTATACACTTCCGTTGAGAGATATCTTCATTCTAAAGAAAGTTGAAGAACATAGGAATTTTTCTTATAATTTTTTTATAATTATTTTTATATAGACCCCATGGATTTCGGTGGTGAACGCTAAAGATTTAAGCACTCACTGCGAAATGAAGAAAAAATACGGTAGGATTTCTGAATACTTCAGATTCAAGAAGACGAACATTATCGTATATGACAGGAAACAAACTATAGCTGATATTTACACTCTTGATAGAGGCTGTCGAGCAGCCGAGCAGATGATAGAAGAGAAAATCATAAATGTTCTTTTGATAAAAATTTCTTGAGTTATATAAAAAAACAGACATAAAATGCACGGAGCAAAACAAATTGCAGCATCATATCTTATGCCATCTTGGTTAAAGATAAAGATTTCTCATGTTACTAAAAATGGAGGGTGGTTCTCATGAAGAAAATGAATTCTAAACATATTACCGTTTTATGCAAAATTGCAATCGTTTTAGATGTGTTAGCAGCGATATATGCAATAGCGTTTATTTGTTGGACATTCGAGTTAACAGGTGAATTCTTCTCACAAAAGTTGACTAGGTTTTTCGTAATAGCGAATCCTATGACAGTAGGCGCATACTCAATTGGCATAGTTGCCGCTGTCAATTGCAAAACATTCAATAATGTGATAAGTATCGTCGCTGTTTGTACCGTTTACATACTGATGATTTTAGCCTCGCTTGTCGCCATTATGGGAATGGACGGTTGGACCGATGTCATCTTGTTTTTACTGCCGCACATCATTATAATAGGATACATAGTCATTACACTTATCAAAAAATTAAAGCCAAAAAAAACAGTTCTATAATAAATGTCAGGCTATAAAATGCTTCAACATTTTATATAGAACCATTTGCTCATTGGTATACAACCATAACAAAATGGGGCCTGTATACTATATAAGCACAAAGTCCCCTGAAATCAGTTCTTTTAATTCTAACAACAAAAACAAAGTGGCAGTGTCGAGCAGCAGAGCAAGTCTCCTGCCGTAACATTTCTATTATATCCGTAGGCATCGGATCTTCTTCTATAGAAATCCTTAACATCGGAAATCTGTTCGTAGACCTGTGCGTACTCTTTATTTCCCGGATCCATCTGCATTGCCTGATTGAGGTTTGCCATTCCGTCACTTACAAAGCCTTTCTTAAAGGAAAGAACTCCACTTAGGAAAAACCACTCCGCATCTCTGCTATGCGAATTTATTAAAAGCTGTTCAGCCGTGAATAAGTCATTTCTATTCAAAGCAGCTCTCACCTCATAATAGCTTCCTGAGGTTCCGGTTCCGTAACTGCTATATGAGCTATATCTCTTATCACCATCTTCATAGCTGCTTCCGAAATTCCCATAACTGCCGTAACCGCTACCGCCTGTCCCATATCCTGACGTACCGACTCCTGCGGTCATACTATTTGTCAATGTATCGTATGCTTCATTGACTTCACGGAGTTTTTCCTCTGCCAAATCAGCTAAAGGATTTCCCTGATACTTATCGGGATGATATTTCTTAACAAGCTCTCTATATGCTTTCTTGATTTCGGCTTCAGAAGCACCGGGATTCAGACCTAAAATTTTATAAGGATTATTGGACATTTTCATTCTCCGAATCATCAGCAGATGCTGTATTTCCCCTGCCCTTTAGGATTTCTTCCGTTTTGCGGCGAAGTCCCAGATAAACCACATTGTCTATAATTTCTTTATTTTTCTTAAACTGAATTAAATCGTAGGCTTTGAGCATCTCTCCCAGATAAAAATAAAGTGCAGGCTCAACTAAATCCTTTGCCTTATCCCTGTCAGTTATCCCGAGATCACAAATGGGATTAAATCTCTTAGCATTCTTATCATCTTCAAAGTCATCGAGAATATCAATCATGTACAGCCATCTGCCCAGATTATTGGCAAAGCTCCCGATTGAGGCCTCCTGTTCCTTTGCTATGGCATATCCGGTAAATACAACTTCCATCATCTTTCCAAAAGCCTCTGCCATGTGTCTTACATCGGATTTTCCCGGAACTTCATATTCATATATAATCTGTAACGCATCATTGATCATTTTAGCTTCCGCCGGATGAATGTTCGCCGCCTTCTCATATTTTCTTGCAATACCGGCAAGCTTCCCAATCCACTTGGATTTATCGCCGTCACGAAGATCATCAATAAACTTTTCACCACGCAAAATCATCATCATATCAGAAGCATACTTGACAGACTGAGCTTCCACCTCAACGGGTTTCTTCTTCATGGGATGAATTATACAATGTTCATATTTTATCTTGTCTTCGGCATCTGTAAGAGCACCCAAAAACAAAGCAAGAAAAGCCATATCGTTGCTGAGCCACATACGACATACCTGCCCGTAATTTTCTCCAACTTCTTTGCAAAGACCACAATAATAGCTGTTATACAAATCAAATTCTCTGATTTTCAGTTCCTTTTTCTCCGGTTCAATATATCCTATCATATCCACTTGACGCACAGAAAATCCATCTGTACACTTTCCTTTCCTCCTTAAAACAAGTACTTCTATACTATAACAGAATTGTGTATATTTCAAGTATTGATGATGAAGTTGTTATTATTCTATACACCATAAATGATAATGAAAATGTTATTATTACATGATAATTTTTTCTATGAGCTGTCCGATGCAAATTTCATAAATCATCAGCAGTATTTACAATAAAAGACTAGTGTGCCTTAAACATTTTCCAGTATTTGCTATACAGATCATCTCCTGTAGGTCCCAGATCTTTCATAGCTTCTGACTTTTCCAAAATTCCCTTTGATGGAAACAGTACCGGGTTATTCTTATACTCTTTGGGCATCAAAGCTCTCGCAGCTTTATTGGGTGTGCTGTAGGTTAAATATTTAAAATTTTTATATGCCACATCTTTTCTGCACATATAATCTATAAATTTATATGCATTATTTTTATGAAAAGCATTTTTAGGTATACACCAGTTATCAATAAAAATCTCTGTCCCTTCTTTCGGAATTACAAAGTCCAGATCCTTGTTAAGCTTCTTGCTGTAAATTGCTTCGCCATTCCAGACAACTCCCAAATCTGCTGAATTTCCCACTAATAAGTCTCTAGCCGAATCATTTGCATACTTATACACCAAATTCTTCTGCCGGCTCAAATAAGTTGTCGCTTCAGAAATTTCTTTGGGGTTCACCGAATTGAGAGAATGTCCCAAAGCTTTAAGACTGATTCCCATAGTATCTCTCAGACTGTCCTGCATTAAAATTTTACCCTTGTATTTTTTATTCCAAAGACATTTCCAACTCTGTACATCCTTTACATCAACCCTTTTTTTATTATATAAAATTCCGGCGGTTCCCCATTGATACGGAACAGAATACTGATTGCCCTTATCAAAGGTTTTATCTGCTATTTTCAAATATTCTTCCTCCAGGTTTCTATAATTTTCAAGTTTTTTCTTCCGGATTTTTTCAAGCAGCTTTTCATTTTTCATACGCTGGACCATATAGTCCGAGGGACATATTACATCATATACGCCGGCTCGATTTTTTATTACCGGATAAAGCTGTTCATTGGTGTCAAATGTGTCCAGCACCACCTTGATTCCTGTTTCTTTCTCAAAAGCTTCCGGTATAGAGGGATCCATATAGTCTCCGCAGCAGAATACACGAACTTCTTTTTCTCTCTCTTTTTTGCAACCTGTAAATGCTGCCATTACACTGAAACAAAGAAGAATACATATACAAAGTATAGTCGCCTCATTTATTTTTTTAGCTTTGAGTAACTTCATAGAAAAATTCCTCCTCCGCTGCACTTCTGTCTGACAACAGGTTCACCACCAGAAGCATCGCTAAAACTGTTACAAATATAAGGCTGGACAGTGCAAACAGTGTCGGTCTGATTCCGACTTTAACCTGGCTGTAAATCAATGTGGAAATAGTATTTATTCCGGCACCTCTGGTAAAATGAGTTACCACAAAGTCGTCAACAGACATTGTAAAAGCCAGAAGAAACCCTGCAATGATTCCGGGTCTGAGTTCCGGTAAAACCACCTTCCTGAAAGCATAAGAAGGAGATGCCCCCAGGTCAAGGGCTGCTTCATAACTGCTCGGACCAAGCTGCTTAAACTTAGGCATAACCGATAAAATAACGTAAGGTACACTAAAGGTGATGTGAGCAAGCAACACAGTTCCACGATTAAGATAAAAACCGAAGGCGATAAAACCCAGCATCAGCGATATTCCCGTAACTATATCTGCATTCAATAAAGTTATATTATTAAGTCCCATTATCACATTTTCGGAATGTTTTCTCATAGCCATAATACCTATACACGCAAGTGTTCCCAATATTGTAGCCAAAAAAGATGAAGCAGCTGCAATAGAAAAGGTATTCAAGATGGCAGATATTATCTGCTCATCGGCAAACATTTCTCTATACCACCTGAGAGAAAATCCCGTCCATTTAAACATTGATTTACTCTCATTAAATGAAAAAATCATTAAAGTCAAGATTGGAATATAGAGAAAAAGTATGACAACTGCCAAATAAATTGTTCTTACAGCCTTCATATAAAGTTTCCCTCCCCTTTCTTATCAATAGCCCTGAGGGCAGCCATACTTATAACTATAAATATCATCATCACAAGGGAAAGTCCTGAGCCCAAGTTCCAGTTTGCACCGGTAGTAAACTCCTGCTCAATAATATTTCCGATAAGATAGATTTTTCCTCCGCCCAGAATATTTGAGATTACAAAAGTAGTCAGCGAGGGCACAAAAACCATAGTTATCCCACTTACAATTCCCGGAATACTCATAGGCAAAATAACAGAAGAAAATACCTTGAATTTCCCTGCCCCAAGGTCGTATGCCGCTTCAATGATATTGTCATCTATCTTCATCAGAACATTATAAATCGGCAGTATCATAAAGGGCAGAAAATCGTAGACCATACCGAGAACTATGGCAGATGGGGTATTTATCAGCTGAAGCTTCGGCAGATGGATATAAGCCAGCATCGTATTGAATATTCCTCCCTTTTCCAGTATTACCTGCCAAGCCATAGTCCTGAGCAAAAAATTCATCCACATCGGCAAAACAAATATAAAAATTATGAAGCCTTTGCGTCCCAGATTACTTCCCTTCAAAATGATGGCTAACGGAAAAGCTATTAAAAGACATACCAGTGTACCGGTAAGGGACAGTGTAAGGGACAGTCCTAGGGCTTTTCTATGAACCGGTTCAAATATAGCAAGCACATTTGACAGTGTAAACATTCCGCTTCTATCGGTAAATCCGTAGTAAAAGATCATCCCCAAAGGAATCAAAGTGCCACATAGAATCCAAAACATATAAGGCAGCGCAAAACGTTTTTTATACATCTACTTCTATTGCCTCCTCTTCTTTACTCGTAGGCTTGTGCATAATCTGGATATTTTCCGGAATCACATCTAAACTGACCTTGGTTCCGACCGGATAACTTTTGGTGTTTTGCACAAGCCAATCGTATCCACCGGCTCTTATTTCCATTTCATAGTAAACCCCTATGAAAACATTATGAATAACCTCGCCATCCAGTTTTCCGTCTCCGGGATCTCCTATTATCAAATCCTCCGGTCTTATAACCACATCTACCGGTCTATTCCTCCCAAATCCCTCATCTATACACTTGAATTTCTTATGGCATATATTTACCAGACAGTCCTCCACCATGGTTCCGTCAATTATGTTACTGTCGCCGATAAAGTCTGCAACAAAGGCATTTTCCGGCTCATTATAGATTTCCTCGGGAGTACCCATCTGCTGTATATATCCGCCGTTCATAACTACGACTTTATCACTCATGGTCAAGGCTTCCTCCTGGTCATGTGTGACATATATAAATGTAATCCCAAGTTCATTTTTAAGTCGTATAAGTTCATACTGCATATCCTGTCTCAGTTTAAGATCAAGAGCGCCTAAAGGCTCGTCCAAGAGAAGAACCTTCGGCTCATTTACGATAGCCCTTGCCATGGCGATTCTCTGCTGCTGACCTCCGGAAAGGGACTCTATCTTCCGATTCTGATAACCTTCCAGATTTACAAGTTTAAGGGCATATTTCACCTTATCTCTTATATATGCATCACTTTTTCCTGCAATTTTGAGACCAAAGGCAATATTCCTACCCACATTCATGTGAGGAAAAAGAGCATATTTCTGGAAAACTGTATTGATATGTCTTTTGTTCGGAGGTAAATCGGTAATATCTTTACCCTCAAAAATCACCTTTCCCTCATCAGGATTTTCAAAGCCCCCTACGATTCTAAGGGTTGTTGTCTTTCCACATCCCGATGGCCCTAAAAGAGTAATAAACTCATTTCTATTAACGGTCAAATTAAAATCATCCAAAATCACATTATCTTCAAAGGATTTAGTGATATTCTTTAATTCAATCAATGACTGCATTACACTTCTCCTACAAAACTTCTAACAATTTACGGGTTAAAAACTTGGCGGAGTGCTGACCCATATGAGTTCTGCACCTTTTTTCGATGTAATATAGTGCCTTTTATCAGGTGTATAATAGAAGGCTTCGCCTTTCTTTGCCGTAAAGGAATTGCTCCCGATATGTATGGTTACTTTACCTCTCAGCACATATCCAAACTCCTCACCCTCATGGGGCATATCCTGATAGGTGGAGCCTCCGGGCAAAAGTGTAAGCCTAAGAGGTTCCATCATGTTTTTTTGTGCTGTCGGTACTATCCACTCAGTTTTGTTCTTTAATTCATAATCGATTTTTTCAAAATAGTCTTCAAATCCGAATACTACCTGTTCTTCACTATCCTGTGCAAAAAACTCCGAAACACCGGTTCCCAGGCATATTAGAATATCTTCTAAAGTTGAAATCGACGGCGAAGTCAAGTCATTTTCCAGCTGGGAAATAAATCCTTTAGAAAGCTCTGACCTGTCGGCAAGCTCCGCCTGTGTTAACCCTTTAGCAATTCTAAGCTCTTTTAATCTATTTCCAATATCCATTTTACTTCCAATCTTGTATATGCTTTTTAAATATCCGCTTCTTAAAAATATATTTCCTGAATTTTCGCTTCTTAAATACTAAACCTTTTGTTTAGTATTTCTAAACTCCCGACTTCAATTATAATAAAAAGCCCGCAAAAGTCAAGTTGTCTTTTGCGGGCTTTCCCTATCATATTATCCGTGGGTACGAATTTATGATGTTTCATTCCTATTATATTGTCTCTTTAGGTCCTACAACTAGCTTCTTCTCAGTTTTCTGAATGTGAATACTCCCATAAATGCCGTTACAGAAAGAAGTAACATCAATATGTATGGAATAAGTCTATTGCTGTCTCCCGTCTCAGGGTTTGTAATTTCCTTAGGAGTATGGGTATTGGTGATGATTATATTTCCATGATTCTTATCATCCACCTTCACCGTATAGCCCTTAAGCTTTCCTACTTCCTTCACTGTATACTTTATGTCTTTTCCATTCTCCTTCTGAGGAAGGTCTTTCCAGGTGTAAGTCCACTTATTTTCTGCCTTCAGCTGTACAGCTTCTCCCTTCTTTTCTCCATTGGCATAGAGCTGCACTTTGATGCTGTCAGGTCTTATCTTGTCCTTATCGTTACTGTCATTCCATCTCTTGGTTACCGTTACTGAAGTTTTCTTTGGAGTATAGTTATTTTCGATGTCATATCCCTTTATGTCTGTACTGTATCCCTTAACGGTATTTTCCGTTACAGTGTATTCTATCTCCTTTCCTCCCTCATACTTTGGAAGGTCGGTAAAGCTGTATTCCCAGTTGGTATCTGCCGTAGCCTTAGCTTCCTTTATCTTCTTTCCGTTTGCAAGAAGATTTACCGTGATTTCCTTTGGACGGCTTCCATCCTGGTTATCTCCGTCATTCCAGGTCTTCTTTCCTTTAATTTCCGTAGTTTCCGGTGTGTGGCTGTTCAGTATCCTGATATTCCCTATATCGCTGCTATCTATCTCCGTAGTATATCCATCTACCTTTGTAACTTCTTTTACCTCATACTTTATATCTTTTCCCTTTGCCTTCTTAGGAAGCTTTGTCCATGTATGAGTCCAGCCATTTCCTTCGCTAAGCTCTACTTCCTCGCCTACTTTTTTATCATCTCCATAAAGCTGTACTTTGATACTCTTTGGACGCTTTCCGTCCTGGTCGTTTGCATCATTCCAGCCCTTGGTTACCGTTACGCTTGTTTCTTCAGGTGTATAGCTGTTTTTAATGTTATGACCGTTAATTTCAGGAGTATACTCTGCTACTGCATTTTCCGTTACGGTATACTTTATCTCCTGTCCTTTTTCATACTTAGGAAGATCGGTAAAGCTGTATTTCCAGTTATCATCTGCTGTAACTTTAGCTTCCTTTACTTTTTTTCCGTTTGCAAGAAGGTTTACCGTGATTTCTTTAGGTCTCTTTCCATCCTGGTCGTCTGCATCATTCCATGTCTTTTCGCCTTCGACCTTGGTTTTCTCAGGCGTATGTTTATTACAGATGATTATATTACCCTGATTATCATTATTATGTGTTGTAGTGTAGCCGTCTACCGTCCCTACTTCCTTCACAGTGTACTTTATGGTCTTTCCTGCCTTTTTCTCAGGAAGGTCATTCCATGTATGAGTCCAGTTTCCGTCTGTTAGCTCTACTTCATCGCCTACCTTTTCATCATTTCCGTAAAGCTGTACCTTGATGCTGTTTGGACGCTTTCCGTCCTGATTGCCTGCATCATCCCATCTCTTGGTTACTGTTACACTTGTTTTTCCGGGTGTATAGCTGTTTTTGATGTTATAGCCGCCATTACTGCTGAAATTATATTCACCAACAGGATTTTCGGTTACAGTGTATTCTATTTCCTTTCCTCCCTCATACTTTGGAAGGTCGGTAAAGCTGTATTTCCAGTTATCATCTGCTGTAACTTTAGTCTCCTTTACCTTCTTTCCGTTTGCAAGAAGGTTTACCGTGATTTCCTTTGGACGCTTTCCATCCTGGTCGTCTGCATCATCCCAGGTCTTTTCTCCTTCGACCTTGGTTTTTTCAGGCTTTCTTGTATTTGTTACCGTGAATCCGTCTTCTGCTGAACCTGTAATAGCACTCTTGTACCCGTTTCCAACATTAACTTCTTTTACAGTGTACTTTATAGGGTTTCCTGCTTCATTCTTTGGAAGCTTTGTCCATGTATGAGTCCATTTATTCCCTTCGTTGAGCGTTACTTCATCTCCAACTTTTTTATCATTTCCATACAGCTGTACCTTAATGTTCTCTGGACGCTTTCCATCCTGATCGTTAGCATCTTCCCACTTCTTGGTCACCTTTACACTGGTTTCTTCAGGCTTGTAGCTGTTTGTAATATTGTGGCCATTAACTGTAGATGTATAACCTGCCACAGATTCTTCTTTTACTGTGTACTGTATTGGTTTACCGTCCTTGTTCTTATCAAGGTCGGTGAACTCATATTTCCAATTACCATCTGTGTCAGGCGTTACTTCTTTGCTCTGTACAATCTGCCCATTAGCAAGGAGATTCACCTTTATCTTGGTAGGACGCTTTTTATCCTGGTCATTATTATCTTCCCAAGTCTTTTTGCCTTCTATCTTGGTCTTTTCAGGCACATGTTTGTTGCAGATGATTATATTGCCTATATTGCTGTTATCTATATTTGTAGTGTAGCCGTCTACCGTCCCTACTTCCTTCACGGTGTACTTGATGGTCTTTCCTGCCTTTTTCTCAGGAAGGTCATTCCATGTATGAGTCCAGCCGGTAGCCTTTTTGAGTTCTACTTCATCTCCTACCTTTTCATCATCTCCATAAAGCTGCACCTTGATGCTGTTTGGACGCTTTCCGTCCTGATTGCCTGCATCATCCCATCTCTTGGTTACGGTTACAGATGTTTTCTTTGGAGTGTAACTGTTCTTGATGTTATAGCCGGTAATTTCAGGAGTATACTCTGCTACGACATCTTCTGTTACAGTGTACTTTATCGGTTTGCCATCCTTGTACTTGTCAAGATCAGTAAAGCTATACTTCCAATTACCGTCTCCATCAGGCTTTACATCTTTGTTCTGGATAGGCTTTCCGTCAGCAAGAAGGTTTACTGTGATTTCCGTAGGACGCTTTCCGTCCTGGTCGCCTGCATCATCCCAGGTCTTCTCTCCTTCTACCTTGGTTTTCTCAGGCGTATGTTTATTTGTGATGACCACATTTCCCTGACTGTCATTACCATATGATGTGGTGTAATTATCTACTTTTCCTACTTCCTCTACAGTGTAATTTATAGGTTTTCCTTCTGCGTTCTTTGGAAGCTTTGTCCATGTGTAAGTCCAGTCGTTTCCTCCGTTGAGGGTTACTTCATCTCCTACTTTTTTATTATCTCCATACAGCTGTACCTTGATGCTCTTTGGACGCTTTCCGTCCTGGTTGTCTGCATCTTCCCATTTCTTTATTACCTTTACACTGGTTTCTTCAGGCTTATAGCTATTTTTGATATTAAAGCCATTAACAGTAGGGGTGTAACCAGCTACTGCCTCTTCTTCAACAGAATACTTTATTATTTTTCCTTTTTCATATTTTGGAAGATCGGTAAAGATGTATTTCCATTTTCCGCCTGCATCAGGTTTTACCGTAGTGCTCTTGAACTTAGTTCCGTTCTTAAGCAGGTTGACTTTGATTTCCTTCGGACGCTTTTTATCCTGATTATTACTATCATCCCAGGTCTTCTCGCCCTCTACCTTTGTCTTTTCAGGTTCTCTTGTATTTGTTACCGTGAATCCGTTTTCTGCCGAACCTGTGGTAACACTGGTGTAACCGTTTTCAACTTTAACTTCCTTTATCGTGTACTTTACCTTCTTGTTACCGTTATATTCGTCAAGGTTCTTGAAGCTATCTGTCCAGTTATTATCTTTTGTCAAAGTTAGCGTCTTCCCTACTACTTCATGTCCGTCTGCCAGAAGCTGAATTTTTATGCTATCCGGGCGTTTTCCGTCCTGGTTATCTGCATCAATCCACTTTTTGGTTACAGGAATATTTACCTTGCTTTTCTTATTTTTTCCTGTCCAGAACAGTGCCTCTCCTGCCACTACAGTCACTTCATGTTCTGTAGGGTCGAGGACATAGCCAACAGGGGCTTTTGTTTCTTTGATTTTATACTTTCCGGGTTTTAATTTATTTGAGACAGCCTCTCCCTGGGCATTTGTTGTCAGAGTAAAGTGTGAACCATCTGCAACATTGGTAATCTTGAATTCAGCGTTAGGCAGCCTCGTTTCATTATTTTCTTCATCAATCTTAATGATTTTGATCTTCTGAATCAGGTCGCCCTGTCCGCCGCCGCCTGCTTGGGAGTTCACCCAATAACTGTCCGATTTGTAGTTTTTCTCCTTACTTTGAAAAGAAGATTTGTTTTTTAACATGAGCTGAGGGATATATGTCGATTTATATCCCATCCTAAACTGCTTGCCTTGTGTATTGCCAAGCATTTTGCTGAATTCAAATTCAAACTTTGTATTATTTTCGGAGAATTTCAAGTGTTGCTTCAAATCATTATAAGTGTATGTTTTTATAACTTTTTTAACCACACCATACTCGTCCATCTCCACTTCCTTTAAATCAAAACTTTCAGGAAGATAATGGATTCCCGGTGGAAGATTTCCGGAACTGACAAAGAGTTCGTCCCTTATTACAACATCGGAGAAATCTCCTTTTTTGTGGTTGATACGAAGCACCCATTGTGCCTCATTTTCATTACCGTTTACTTTTTCTCCCCACTTGGTGAATACTTCATTGTTAAGAGTCGGTTTTGGTCCTATGTTAATATCAACCTTCGTTTGAACTCCTCCGATGCTTACAATTATGGTGTTTTGCTGACCGGCATTAATATTATGATGTGCAAAGGTCGCTTCTAAAAATAAGTTCCCTCTTATATTATCCTTCCCCTCTACATACTTCGTAAAGGTGACCTTCACCGTACCTCCGCCTGCTTCGCCTTTAGAGTCCACATGCGCATTGGCTATTACGGTATTTGTACCCGGTACATAGAGTGGAAAATCCACATACGGACCGTCTTTCGGAAATATAAATTGCTTAGGCAACTCAATAATAAAATAGTCGTTTTCCTTTAATTCAGCTCCGTACATGCTGGCATCCCAATCCATGTCCAAACGGAACTTATTCCAGTATCCATGTGGCTGTCCCGGAGGTATAGTCCCACCATTATGATCTTTGATTTCAAACCTGGTAATTTTTGTCTTTACACGGTCAACTCCGGTTCCTCCAAACACTTCGTTTCCGGTAAAAAATCCTGAAAAACCGCTAATTAGAAGCATTAGCGACAGAAACAGGGCACTTACCTTCTTTGCTCTTATTCTCATTTCCTTCTTTTCCTTTCCTAAAATTTCATGTCAACCAAACTGAAACTTTGCCGACACATATTCAGTAATATAAAATTACCTTACTCCCCTATCCGTACTAGCATACCACACTAAACGAACATAAGTCCACATTTATTTATTTTTTTACAATTCAGACTTCTATCCTGTTTGCAATAATTTATTTTGCAATTCACTTTGCTAAATCACTTCAAAAAAGCTAATTACTGAACCTCTTATTGTTATATATAAACATGATGACGGATGCACCTATGATTATTCCATATCCGATGAAGCTCAAACAATCAGGAATCTGCCCCAGTACGAAGAATGACAGCACCGTTGCAAAAATTATCTGTGAATAATCGTATATTGAAATTTCCTTTGCCGGAGCATAGGAGTAAGCCATGGTAATGAAAAACTGTCCCCCTGCAGCTGCCACACCTGCCATAATCAAAATAACAGTCTGTATGATTGTCATAGGTGCAAAGTTCATCACAATAAAGGGCAGAGATATCAAGCATGAAAAGCCCGAAAAGAAAAGAACTATAAACGATCCGCTGACGCCCTGCAGTCCCAGTTTTCTAACGCATGTATATGCAATCCCGGCACACAGTCCGCTGAAAAGTCCCACAAGGGAAGGAATCAGAGGCATGCCGGAGGCACCGGGTTTTATTACGAAAAGGGTTCCCACAAAAGCCATGAATACGCAAAAGACCTGAAAAGGTTTCATCTTCTCCTTGAGCAGAATATAGGAAAACAGTATCACAAAAAACGGTGAAAGTTTATTTAATATTGACGCATCACTTACCACAAGGTTGTCAACGGCATAAAAGTTTGCAAATATACCTGCCGTACCAAAAAAAGACCTTGCCATAAGGTCAATCCAACCTCTGCACTTTGGAAAAACAATTTTTTCACGATTTTTCATTAAAATCCCACAGGCAATGAAAAAAGCAATTAAGTTTCTAAAAAACGCCTTTTGTATAACAGGAAGGTCTCCGCTCATTCTCACAAAAACATTCATACAAGCAAACGAAAACGCTGAAATTATAATAAACAATATACCTTTGTACTTGGGCTTCATCCGTCCCTCCCACTTCTATTTATTTGCATTATCATCATGCCACATAATATATATTTCCCGTGTCAGCTTAATTCAATCTTCATTCGGTTTACTTGCATGTTTATTTTCATTATATAATATGCTCCATTGCTCTAAATAAATCTAAAATTATATGTTAGAATAATAGCAAAACCGCCGGAATAGAGTCAGCATACAAAGTCAGAAGCTGTGTTCAGGTCATAAAAAAGGACTTGAACCATTGAAATAAAGAGAGGTAAGGATGAAAAATAATTGCAAAAGCAAAGGTAAATATGATGTAATCGTTGTAGGCGGCGGTGCCGGCAGTAATATACCTAAACGAACACTGCCATTATATTGTTTGAAATATCAAAACCCTTTTCTGTTATGCGAAGAATATCGTCCTCCTCCACAAGCTGACCTTTTTCAAAAAACTCCTCAAGAAAATGCTTTCTTTTCCCATAAACTTCCCAAAGATCTTTTCCGAACCGTGTTTTAAATTCACTTTTTGAAATTCCGGATACCTTCCTAAGCCCTGTGAACATAAATTCTCCCATACTGTCTTCAAAATCGTTCACATGATATTCTTCCCTTGGTTTCTCGGTAAACCTGACACCTTCCATAAAGGAGCTCGCAGTCTCACCCATACCCAGATAGTCCTCAAAAGACCAGTACTTCAGATTATGCCTGCACTGAAATCCCGGCTTTGCCACATTTGAGATCTCATAGTGCTCATACCCTGCCTTTCCGAAAACTTCAAGTGCTTTGTGATACATAGCCCTGTCATTTTCCTCGGTAACAAAGTCCAGACTGCCATTCAGATACTCATCGTAAAAAGGCGTTCCCTCTTCGATTTGCAGACTATAAAATGAAATATGTTCCGGAGAAAGTTTTACAACTTCATCAATAGTTTCCGCCCACTTGCTCATACTCTGCCCGGGCACAGAAAACATAAGGTCTACATTGATATTATCAAAACCCGCTTTTCTTGCCAGATAGTATTTTTCTAAAAAATCCTCATTTTTATGAGTTCTCCCCAGAATCTCTAAAATCTCATCGTCAAACGACTGGGCACCTATGGAAATACGATTGATGCCAAAGCTTCTGTACTTTCTAAGTTTGGCTCCGGTAAGAGAGCCGGGATTGGTTTCGATGGTAATTTCGGCATCAGAACTTACAGTGAAGTTCTCATTTATGGCACCGAGTATGGCTGCCACCTCTTCAGCTGAAAGAACCGAAGGTGTTCCTCCTCCCATAAAAATACTGTCAACTATATATTTTTTTCTATATCGAGCACCATTTGAAATAATCTTACCTATGAGATTTTGCACATAAAACTTCTCCGCCTTACTGATTCCGCACAGTTCTCCCAACGGCTTTGAATAAAAAGCACAATAATTACATTTGCTCTCACAAAACGGCACATGTATGTAAATTCCCAGTTTCTTAGATTCCATAAAACTCCACTCTATTCACTCGTGCTCAATAAACTCAACGGAAAGTTATTGAACAATCACTATTTATTATCATCGTACTTCAAAACTGCAGTAAAGGCTTCCTGAGGAACTTCCACTTTGCCGAACTGCCTCATACGCTTCTTTCCCTCCTTCTGCTTTTCAAGAAGCTTCTTCTTACGAGAAATGTCCCCTCCGTAACACTTTGCAATTACATCTTTTCGGAAAGCCTTAACGGTTTCTCTCGCAATAACTTTCTGTCCTATGGCTGCCTGAACAGGTATTTCAAACTGATGCATCGGAATTATTTTCTTCAGCTTTTTGCATACGAATCTGCCCCTGCCATAAGCATTTGATTCGTGGACAATCATTGAGAAGGCATCCACAAGTTCTTTGTTCAAAAGGACATCGAGTTTAACCAGCGTAGACTTTTCATATCGAATAAATTCATAGTCTAAAGAACCGTAACCTTTGGTTTTCGACTTGAGTGCGTCGAAAAAGTCATAGATTACTTCATTTAGTGGCAGCTCATAATGGACATCCACCCGCTCTGTAGTGATGTAATCCATTCTCAGAAGTTTCCCCCGCCTCTGTTGACAAAGTTCCATAATCGTTCCCACATAGTCCTTAGGAATCATAATGTCAGCCTTAACTATAGGTTCCTCTATGTGGTCGATCTCCGTCTGCTCCGGAAGGTTTGTGGGATTTTGAATCATTTCAACAGTTCCATCGTTTAATACCACTTTATATACTACACTTGGAGAAGTTGTAATTACCCCCAGTCCAAATTCTCTTTCCAGTCGCTCAACGATAATTTCCATGTGAAGAAGCCCCAAAAATCCACATCTGAAGCCAAAGCCCAGTGCCGTGGAAGTTTCAGGCTCAAATAAGAAGGCTGCATCATTTACCTGAAGTTTTTCCAGAGCGTCCTTTACGGACTCATATTTTTCACCTTCAGCAGGATAAATTCCGCAGTAAACCATGGATTGTATCTTCTTGTAGCCCGGCAAAGCCTTTTCTGTAGGCTCTGAGTCTAAAGTAATGGTGTCACCTACCCTTGCATCTCTAACCTGTTTAATGCCGGCACAAATATATCCTACATCGCCGGCTCTCAGCCACTTAGCAGGTACATGCCCCGGCGCCATGATTCCAACTTCCGTTACTTCGTATTTCTTGTTCGTGCTCATCAGTCGAATAATATCCCCTACCCTGACCGTTCCATCGAAAATTCTGGTATATATAACTACACCCTTGTAGTTATCATATATGGAGTCGAATATCAAAGCTTTGAGTTTTCCGTTTTCATCTCCCTTTGGCGAAGGCACTTTTGCAACCACCTCTTCAAGGAGGTCTTCTATTCCGATGCCTTCCTTGGCGGAAACTAAAGGAGCTTCCATAGCCTCAATTCCAATCATATCCTCAATCTCCCGCTTAACCTCATCGGGTCTTGCACTGGCAAGGTCTATCTTATTGAGGCAAGGAATAATCTCAAGATCTTCATCCATTGCAAGATACACATTACCCATGGTCTGAGCTTCAACTCCCTGTGTGGCATCCACAACAAGAACTGCCCCCTCACAGGCTGCAAGGCTTCTTGATACCTCATAGTTAAAATCCACATGACCGGGTGTATCGATCAAATTAAGCACATACTCGTTTCCGTCCTTCGCCTTATATACGAGTCTGGTAGTCTGAAGCTTGATTGTAATTCCACGCTCTCTCTCCAGCTCCATATTGTCCAGAAACTGCTCTTTCATTTCCCTATGAGCAACAAGCCCCGTATTCTCAATTATTCTGTCTGCCAAAGTAGACTTACCGTGGTCGATATGGGCTATGATGCTAAAATTTCTAATGTATTTCTGATAATCCATTTCAAATATTCAAATTCCTTTACATAAATTTTATAGTTCTATGACCGATAGTGTATATGAAAAATTGATAATCACTATTTGCCGAAGAAGCGGTTTAAAATTATTATACCAAACTTAAACAGTCTGCAAGTGTGATTATACCATATTTACCCACAATATAAAATGCCGTAACTCGGATTTGCCAATCTAAATTACAGCACTATACCTTTACTTATGATGCGCAATAATTATTGCAAGTTACAAAAATCCGTTGTATGAAAATAAAATTTGCAATTTCATTTTATTTGATATATACTTATGGGGCGAATTTACAATAAGTTATTTCATAGAGTTAAGATAGTGGGGTAAAAACTATGGCAAATATTAAATCCGCAAAGAAAAGAATTAAAGTTATCGACAAGAAAACAGCACTTAACAGAAGAATCAAAGAGAACCTAAAGCAAATTCTTAAGGATTACAACAAAGTGTTGGAGCAGGGCGACTTAGAAGCAGCAGCAGAGAAAAGAGTCCTTGCAGAAAAGCAGCTTAAGAAAGCAGCAAGCAAGCACACTATTTCCAAGCAGGCAGCAAACAGAAAAGTTTCTCAGATAACAAAAAAATTCAACGCAGCAAAAGCTGCAAAATAAGTCTCACCCGTCCCCACCAGTGTATAAGCTAGAATACACATGCAATGAGCTTAAAAACCATGGAGTGTCTCCCATGGTTTTTTTAGTGGTATCTTCAGTATTCATACTCTTTCCTTCGTCCTATTTGCCACCATTTCACCTATATGATAGAATGCTCTTACATAAGGAATTATACAAGGAGGAAATTATGTCACTTCATATCGCAGCAAATAACAGTTCAAAACCTGCACCATCTGTGTTAATGCCGGGAGATCCTCTCCGTGCAAAATTTATTGCAGAAAACTTTCTAAACAGCCCTATCATGTACAGCGACATTAGAAACATGTACGGATATACCGGAACATATAGAGGTGTACCTGTTTCGGTTCAGGGCAGCGGCATGGGAATGCCGTCAATGGGAATTTACTCATACGAATTATACAATCATCATAATGTAGAAAATATAATCAGAGTAGGAACAGCCGGAGCTTTCATAAAAGAAATAAATGTAGGTGACATAGTAGTTGCAATGAGTGCTTCCACCGACTCCAATTACCAGCACGCCTTTGATATTCCCGGGCAGTTTTCACCATCCTGCAGCTACGATCTTCTTTGCAGATTACAGGAGACCGGCAGATCTGAAAACATAACATTCAAAGCAGGAAATGTCGTTTCATGCGATGTATTCTATGAAACAACGGACGACTGGTGGAAACGCTGGGCGAAAATGGGAGTCATGGCAGTAGAAATGGAAGCTGCAGCCTTATATATGAACGCCGCATACTCAAATAAAAATGCCCTCGCAATCATGACTATAAGTGACCACTTCGTAACGGGAGATAAAGCAACCCCAAAAGATCGTCAGACAAAATTTACTGATATGATGAAACTGGCACTTGAGGCTGTCATCAGATAATCTTCGTCCGGACACACCTAAAATAATAGAGGAGCCGATAACGACCCCTCTATTATTTAGGATTTATTCTAAAAGCAGCTATCTAGTTTTGTAAATCCATCTTCCTTTTGAATTCACTTTTTTCAAAACACCTGAATAATATAAATCGGATTTTGTGTCACCTGAATAATATAAACCGAAACTTATACTCTTTTAACCTTCACGCTTTTAACATTTGACCAGCTTGTGTAATAAGTTTTCTTTCCGATCTTCTTATAGCCTCTAATCTTATACTTATAAGTTGCCTTCTTGAGCTTCTTTTGTGTCCAGGATTTTGACTTTCCGTTAATGGTTTTAACTTTCACATACTTCTTAGTCTTGCTGTTATATCTGTAAATCCGGTATCCGCTCAGAGATTCTTTCCCTGTTCTTTTCCAAGTCAGCTTGACACTTGCCTTTGCAGCTTTTGCACTCAGTTTAATCTTGATTTTCTTTACACCGGCGCCCTTGTCTTTTTCTCCCTTTCCTGTTCCTACATAAGCCTTATTGCTTAGAACCTTTGAAAAAGCAACATTGCTGATAAAAGTAAATTCATCCTGCTGGTGAGCTTTGTAGGTCAACTGGTTGGCAAACAAAGTCAGGTCAAATCCTTCTTTATTGTATTCAATAGCCTGAATCCCTTTATTGTATTTTTCAAACTGAGATTTCAGCTTATCTTCATAAAGTCCGATGCAGCCCTGAAGTGGTGTTTTTCCGGCATTCTTAACTATTACCTTTGCTCCATTCGGAACATCTGTAAACCATCTTGTACCATGCTCGTACATTACATCGTCCTTTTCTTTGACATAGGTGCTGTTAGTCATGGTTACATTCGGATATTCAACAAAGCCTAACATATCAACGCCCTTATTACATGAGTCTGTGCTTAGCCCCGATAAGTTATTTACAAAGTGTTCACAGCCCTCTTCACCATGACCGACATAAGGAGTTCCCTCTTTCACTGCCAACAGCACGCTGCCTGTCAACCTTTCATCTGATGAGTTCAGGATCAAATCCGCCTTGGTAGCCTTCTCTGTGCGTTCAAAGCCCAAAGCACTTACTGCGTATCTGTCAAAGTTATAGTTATTATTGGACCAGTATAGTTCGCTGGTATTAACAAAACCCGAAGTGTTTGGTGCAGGTTTTCCACATATATACACCTTAGGAGCTTTCTTAATAATCTTTGCTTTTATATTTTTTCCATAAACTCCCGTTGCTGTCAAAAGATATTTTGATGCCACACGTCTGAAATCTTTGTATGAACAGATAAAGTCACCCTTATCTTTTCCCTCCGTGATCATCGCAACCTTCTTCTCTGCTCTCAACAACTCTAAAACTGCCGCTGATGAATCTTCGGAAACATTTTCTATGATTACATCTGCATCCTTAACACCGGTAAACTGTGATGACTTGCCCTTCAGGTAAGACAATGCACCTTGATAATCCAGAACTTTTCCGCATGAGGTCTTGATGTTGTAGTAAGACTCAGGTTCTGCCACTATGATTCTGTCATAGCCACGAGCCCTTGTTCTTTGAGCGTATGACTCTGAGAACAGCCCGCTCCAGACCGAAACAAATGTGCCGTCCGAAAGCTGACTGTTTGCCAAGGAACGCTTTGCCTGATGTATTGAAATAATCATCGTTCCTTTCGGATATTTTACGCCACCGTATTTAAAGGCTTTATCCGTCACATTTACCTTTACACCGTTTCTTGCAAAGTACTTCATATCCTCTGCCGCTTCCAGTAAATTCTTCTGGTTTTTACTGTCCATTGGAATTATGTAGCATTCAGGATAAAAATTGTTATTCTGTTTTTTTCCGTCAAAAACAGGCCGCATCAGCTCCGCCTGTCCGGTACCGGATCTGTCATATTGATCCACATAGTACTTGCCGACCTTGCTGTTGCTGTTCAGATTTTTAACGCCACGCTCAAATAATTTCGCCTGGGAAGTTAAAAGCTCTGTCTTGTGATTCTTTACATAAATTGACTGGTTCAGAAGTCCGTAAGGAACCATTTTATCAGTCGTAATATCGTTGTATGCAGGAAGTTCATATGTAATTCCACATGTACCTATTAGAACCGGGAACTGAGAGCCATAAGCAGTTGTCATATCATCCCAAGGTTCTTTCCAACTTTTGCCGCTCGGTGATTTATCATCTTTTTTCAGATAATCCCTTGCCGGCATTTCAAAGCTGTTATAATGCTTATTATTTGCTATAGCACCGCTTCCCAATGCCTCGCCCAGCTCCACGAACTGTTTTGCTATCAGATCATATTCAAAATTAGGTTCATGAGGAGGAGTACAAGGCTCTACAAGAGCTCCCTCAATTCTTCCGTGAACTTCAGTAAATACCATTGGATTCCAGCGGCTTATCATGTGCTGCAGGTTTGCATCCTCGCTGTTAACCTGATTTGCTTCATCCCTGTTAACATCAATTCCCGTTAATGGCTCACGCATGCTGTTTTCGTATCCTTCAAGGTTCTGTCCGGGAACTACGATAACGATAACATCCTTCAGCAAGTCCTTTACTTCAATATCATTATTTACAACATTATAATACTTTTTAAGGTCAAGCGGCTTAGATAAACCATCACTGTTTCCACGAACATAGCCAATCTGCTTCGTATAATCCTTAATCAGATCAGGAACTGCAGTATCATTTGCATCCATTTCCTTCTTAAGAAGCTCCTTACCTGCTTCGGTATAGCTTTTCAGTTCGTTATATGATACGTTTTTTTCTTTTATAAGCATCTCTACAAACTTCATCAGTCCATTATTTGCCGCATGCTCATTCGGATGGCAGTTTGAAGCAACTACAGGCACTCTTAAGTCTTTGTACTCTCCCTTTTTAATCTTCTTAAGAACTGTACTTGGGTCTTTTTCAACCTCCTCCTTGTACTCAAGCCATTTATTGACTGCTTCTTTGCTGTCGGAAATTACAAAGTACGGAAGGTCATAGCCGTTTACAGTGGTCTGCCCCATGGATCTCTTTTCAACATGAACATCCGTTTTCGCCTTAGCCAGTCTTTCCATCTCGTCATATAATTCGTACACAGTCTTGTAGGAATCATAAGGAACAACCTTGGTCTTCAGCTTTCCTAAAACTTTTCCGTCAATTTTTGCTTCAAGTACAAAATATCCGCAGTAGTCCATATAATATCCGCCCTCTGTATGTGGAATACTGTAGTCCGGTTTTCCGGTTTTTCTGTTGTAAAACATGCACTTTGTCTTCAGTGTTAAAGCTAAATCTTCATTTTCGATTTTTGCCTTTTCCACAGTAATCAGTTTTTCACCGCCACCGGGTTTTTTAGTGAGCCAGTCACTTAAATTACCACCTTTGAAGGGATTTGGATATTTTTTCGGATCCAAGTAGTCTCTGTCAGGATCTCTTTTTAATGTGTACTCCAGTTTTCCTTCATCAATTGCAGCCTGAAGCTCCTTATCGGAAATACCGTTAACACTGATCTTTGCATGTTTTTCAGCATCCTCTGATAATGAAATCTGAAGACCTACTTTTTTTGCCGGGTACATTCCTGCCAAGGATTTTCCCGGTTGTGTTTTGTCTAATTGGACATCTGCAACAGAAGCAAATGCCGGCATGGGAACAATCATGGTAATTGCCACAACTGCGGTAATAACTATTTTAGAAAGCTTCTTTCTCATTTTCTTTCCACTTTTCATCTTAAAACTCCTCCACCTATAAAGATGAAATAACTCTTACCATTATAATAAAAAGCTATGCATAAATTTTAGTCGGCCGCTCTAAAATTAAATATGCTAAGCTGATTATTCAGTTTTAGATATACCATATATTTATTGAAACACACTAATAAATAAGTTAAGAACCGTACACTTTCTATTATTCAAGAACAAAACAAATCAACATTTCCGAAAGAAATGTAAAAAAACATATGTATAAAATCTCCATATTTTCCCAGATAATATACTGCTAGTTATTTTTTTCACATTCCACTTAAAAAGTAACATACTCTATGAGTATCGTCAACAGTTTTTTGTTAATTGTGTGTGGTTTGAGTGAAAAAATTGATAAGATATAACAGGATTGCTCTCACAAACATAAAAATCACACAAGCAGTAACAATAATTCTTATAAGCGTAATTCTTTTGCAGTGAAAGACACTGCAAGAATGTTGCAACAAAAACCCTGCAAAATAGCGCAGACTATTCTCAGCGAGATTCTTTAGTCTCTTTTATCAGACGATCTACTATATTATTGAAATTTTTCTGTATATACGTATTCTGAATCATAACTATGGGTTCTCCCAGATTTGTGGAAAGATTTATATTCGTGTCAAACTGTATAATGCCTATAAGTTTTGCACGGATCATATGTGTTATTTCCTGAAGACCGGGAATACACCCTGCTTCCATGAGAGGTGCCGAAAGTTTATTGATTATAAGGTACCTGTTGCGAATTCCCATTTTGAGAATCTCTCTGTCTACCATATCCGCATCTCTAAGTGCCGCATATTCAGGGGTCGCAACTATAATTGCCGCATCGGCACCGGCTGAAGCCAGTACCATCCCATCGTCAATCCCCGATGGTGCATCAACAATGATATAGTCGAAATCCGTCTTTAATTTTTCGCATAAAACTTTAACATGCAGGGGTGTCAAGTCGCCTTTCTCCCTCTCAGGGGAAGATCCGATTATGTAAAGATTATCAAATCTGTGGTCTTTAACCAATGCCTGCTTAATTTTGCACACACCTGTCATAACATCATATACATCGTAGACAACATTATTTTCCAAGCCTAAATAGAGGTCTAAATTTCTAAGACCCATATCCATATCTATTATCACAACCTTGTAACCTTTTTGTGCATAAGAGCTGCCAAGGTTTGCTGCAAACATAGTTTTACCCGTTCCGCCTTTCCCTGACGCAACCAAATACACTTTACTCATCTTTTCCTCCGTTCAATCTCAAACAGAATCGTTATAGCAACTCCATTGCTTTAAGACTTGAAAATTTTCCGTTTCCGATAATAATGTGATCAAGCACCTCTATTCCAAGGATCTCTCCACCTTTTTTCAGTCTTTCTGTCGTTAATATATCTTCTTCGCTGGGCTTCGGATCTCCGCTGGGATGATTATGTACAAATATGACCCCCGCCGCACTTTTTCTGACGGCACTTCCGAAAACCTCTCTCGGATGAACCACTGTATTTGATAAAGTACCGATGGAAACTGTTTCCACCGATATTACCTCACCCTTTGTATTCATCATAACCGATTTGAAATGTTCCTTTTTCTCATAGCGCAGCTCCTCCATGAACAGCTCTGCAATATCATGGGAGGATTGTATCACAGATCGTTTTACGGTAGGTGCCGCCGCCACTCTTTTGCCAAGCTCAAGTGCCGTCAAAACAGTGATAGCCTTGGAAGGACCTATCCCCATTAGTCCTATAAGTTCTTCATATTGAATTTCTCCCAATTCTGACATTCCGCCCTCACGCAAAGACAAAATTGCTTCTGCAAGTTGAATGGAAGAAATATTTCTCGTTCCGGTGTGGAGCATAATCCCAAGAAGCTCAGAATTTGACAGCGATTTGACGCCGTTTCTCATGGCCTTTTCCAAGGGTCTCTCGTTCCTGGGCATTGATTTAATCAGCATTACTACCTCCTAAATTATGTCCGCACCCTAATTTCACAAATAATTCTTTCAAAACAAAGTTTCACTGAAAATTATATCATTATAAAAAGCACTCTACAAGATTAAATGTTTGTTTGCCATACCGTTCCCAAATAAAATTATAAAAATCACTTAACTTTATCAAGAATAAAGTCTGCCACCTGGTCTACAGTCATATCTGTGGAATCAATTTCTATGGCATCCTCAGCCTTTCTCAATGGGTTGAGTTTACGATTGATGTCGTTATAATCTCTTGCTTCAATATCCTGCAAAATTTTGTCATAACTCACATCTTCACCTTTGTTCTTAAGCTCCAAAAATCTTCTGTTTGCCCTTTCTTCTGCAGTTGCAGTTAAGAAGAATTTATGTTGCGCGTCTTTAAAAACATTGGTTCCTATGTCTCTTCCATCCATGACAACACTTTTTCTGTGACCGATTTCACGCTGAATTACAAGGAGTTTCTCTCTCACGGGAGGTAAAGCAGAATATATAGAGGCAACTCGGGACATTTCCGATGTCCTTATTTTGTCTCCAACATCTTCACCATCAAGGTATATAGCACCCTTATCGAAGTCTATTTTAGTTTCGGCAAGAACCCTGCATACTTCATCTAAACTTTCAGGATTCACATTTTCCTTGCTCATCTTATAGCCTACAGCCCTATACATAGCACCCGTATCTACATACTCCATATCAAGTTTGTCTGCCACAGTTTTTGCAATGGTACTCTTGCCCGCTCCACTGGGTCCGTCTATCGCTATTCTAACTATATTTTCCATAATTTCCTCACAGTGCAAAACATCTATTCCTTGGTCTTCACTAACTTTTCTATTTCCTTAATAAAAGTATTCACATCAGTAAACTGTCTGTACACGGAAGCGAATCTTACATACGCCACTTCGTCAACCTTTTTGAGTTCATCCATCACAAGCTCACCTATGAACTCGCTTTTGACCTCCTTTTCCATAAGATTGTTCAGACCTCTTTCTATGTCATTGGTAATTCTTTCAATTTCTGCAACGGGAACGGGTCTCTTTTCACAGGCACGAATAATCCCACTCATAATCTTATTTCTATCAAAGGCCTGGCGACTTCCATCTCGCTTTATAATCATGATTATAGGCTCTTCAACCTTCTCATAGGTGGTAAATCTCTTGCCGCATTTTTCACAGCCTCTGCGTCTCCTTATTGCATGACCCTCCTCAGTGGGTCTTGAATCTATAACTTTTGTATCTGCGTTATCGCAAAATGGGCACTTCATAAAAACCTCCTGCCGTACCACCGATAAATACCCGTCAAAATCCTACTGCGTATCAAGATGCCAACGGTTTGCTGTATAATCGGTAGGTATCCGAAAATTTTTCCTTAACTCATGTATATTTTACTACACTTCCATGGGCAATTCCATCATTTTCGGAATTATATTTATTTCCATGTTACAATCATGACTGCAGCTTTTACGAATGTCAGTAATTACCTGCCCTTTGCGCAATCAAGCCACTAAATTATACATAAAAATAGCGTAGCAGCCATAAATCTGCTACGCTTAAAGGTCTAACTTTTGGGGTCACATCACTCTGCTCCGCCATAAACTCTGAAATTATAAACGCCTCTCACCCTGCGTGTGGGACTTTACCTTAGTTTTTCTTGGTTTTCTTATTCTTGGAAGTCTTTTCTTTTGCTTCCTTCATAACCTTATCAGTAATTTTCTGCAATAACAGGTTCGATTTGATTCCGTTTTCCTTTGCATACTTATCAATAGACTGTTTATACTGTTTTTTAAAGGATTCCTCTGTAAAACCTGCCTGCTTTAATATCTTTGCAAGGTAATCCTTGTATTCCTTGTCAGTAACCTTGATTCCTTCTTTCTTTGCAATGGCATACATCGTAAGCTTCTGCTTAACTACAGTCTTCGCATACTCCTTAGCCTGCTTTTCAAAAGCTTTCTCATTGGAATTCATATAGTTCTTAAGGAAGTTGGTCCAGCTCATATTGTAGCTCTTAGCCATTTTCTTATATCTGGAAATAATCTGGTCTTCTTCAAACTTAAGCTGACGCTCAGGATATTTGATTATTTTGGAATCTGCCACAACCCTTGACCAAAGTGTCTTCTTTGTGGATTCTGCCGCTTCAGTGGTCTTTTTCTTAACCAAATTTTCTTTCACCGATGCTTCGTAAGCTTTGACTGTCTTGAAATTGGTATTTTTCTTCACGAAAGCCACATTGTATTTAGGCTTAACAGTCTGCTGCTTAGAAAGAATTTTAACAGTGAAAACCACCTTCTTGTTAGAAAGCTTCTTATTGTTGGCATAGTTCTTAGGAAATCTGAGATGTAATTTCTTGGTCTTTCCTACTTTTTCTCCAATCAAGCCATCTACAAATCCGTCAATCATAGAAGTTTGCCCGATTGTAATATTAGTATTCTTGGCACTTCCTCCCTCAAAGGTTTTACCATTTATTCTGCCTTCATAGGATACAGCAATTGTATCACCTTTCTTAACAGTTCCGGACTTAATCGTTTTAGTCTGCGACTTGGTCTTCAAAAAATTCTCAACCTCAGCTTTAATATCCTTTTTAGTTACAGAAACATCAGCCTTATCGTACTCAAGACCCTTGTAATTGCCAATCTTGATGTATTTATCATAATTCAACTTATAATCAGCTGTAAATAATCCAAATGCATCGAACACAAACACCAGAAGCAGTACAGCTATTGCAATAACTACCACCCCAATTGAAGAACCGATAATTATCTTCTTTTTCTTTGACATTATAATAATCTCCTTATAAAAAATATTAATCCGGTAAGCTGTCCTTCCCTTTGGATAAACGCAACCTACCCGTCAATCATACCATTTGTATAACTTGAATTCAAACATTATCGGATGATTTCACCAAAAAAACACATTATAAAACTTGCATTACAAAACTGTATAGAATATAATAAAAAGCGTCAAGGGGGAGATCAAATCAAACCTTTGAACGTTCTTTCTTAATTAAATAAATATCGCAACCAAAAGCCCCTGTTCGTTATGAACAGGGGCTTTTGGTTTTTGAAAAAGTGATATAATGCACCTGCATAATAATTTACGGAACAAACCACTATGTCACCAATCCACAGTAAGGCTATTCTATTCTGCTTTTTCCGCATCGGTTCATCATTCCACAGCCTGTACAATTCTCACAACCTGCCGGATCGACTTCACCTGATTCGGCCTTATCCTTCTGCCATTTAATTGCTGCAACAGCCCAAACTGCACAAACCAGCGCGATAAACACTCCTGCCGCAAGGATATATCCTATATGACTTAAGAAATATGTCATTTTAACTCCCCCTTTGTATGCTTCTAAGATCCCTTGAGAACCTGTTCAAATCATTTTGCATTATCGCTATAACGACTAAATCCGTCACAAAGATTGATACAATCAAATACGGTACACTCTCGTCCTGAATCCTATGATAGTGCCATTTCTGATTTGCAGTTTCTGAAAGTTTCTTACTTCTAGTATACACCCAATACAATCTATAAAACGGTATCAGGAAAAAAAATACCGTTTCAAGTGCAGCACCGGAATAATCACCGTCTATAATTTTGATAGTATTTGCGGTTCTGTTCATCCAGTAGATATAGTATATCCCAATTGTAATTATTGAAAAAACAACTGCCAGTACGATATTTCTCTCCTGAAGCAAACTCTGTTGTTCAGGTCTTAAGTATCTGGGATCAAAAAACTGTTTATACTCATTTTCATGTTTCAGTTCGGGATCATCTACCCAACCATCATTATAATTATTCATTCTCTCCATCAAACCGGGTCCCTTTAATCAATATATACTTCACCAAGTCTTGAAAACTGACATTACCGCTTTATCAAAAGCTTTCAATACCGGTACAAGAACAAAGTTTTTCCCATTTTTTTCATAAAATCAATTACAATGCTGCTGCACTGCCACTGCCGCAGCAACTGTAGCTCCAACCATCGGGTTGTTACCCATTCCGATAAAGCCCATCATCTCCACATGGGCAGGAACTGATGAACTTCCTGCAAACTGAGCGTCAGAGTGCATTCTTCCCATAGTATCTGTCATCCCGTAAGATGAAGGTCCTGCCCCCATATTATCCGGATGTAATGTTCTTCCGGTGCCGCCGCCTGATGCCACTGAGAAATACTTTCTGTCAAGCAAAGTTCTTTCCTTCTTGTAGGTGCCTGCAACCGGATGCTGAAACCTAGTCGGATTCGTTGAATTTCCTGTAATGGAGACATCTACATTTTCATGATGCATGATAGCAACACCTTCTCTGACATCAAATGCGCCATAGCACTTAACCTTTGCTCTGTCGCCTTTTGAGTATGGCTTTTCTTCAATCACTTTTAAATCGCCGCTGAAAAAGTCAAACTCTGTCTGAACATATGTGAATCCATTGATTCTTGAGATAATCTTTGCTGCATCTTTTCCCAGTCCGTTCAGGATAACACGAAGCGGTTTAGTCCTAACCTTGTTTGCGGAGTTCGCAATTCCAATGGCCCCCTCCGCAGCTGCGAAGGACTCATGACCTGCAAGGAACGCAAAACATTCCGTATTCTCATCCAGCAGCATAGAAGCAAGATTTCCATGACCGATTCCCACTTTTCTGTCATCTGCCACAGAACCCTTTATGCAAAAAGCCTGGAGTCCTTCACCGATTGCCTTTGCCGCTTCTTTAGCAGATGTGGCTTCTTTTTTAATCGCAATGGCAGCCCCAAGTACATATGCCCATGCCGCATCTTCAAAGCAAATAGTCTGCACGCCTTTAGTGATTTCATACGGGTCAAAGCCCTTATCCTGACATAGTTTTCTGGCTTCTTCCAAGTCTTTAATACCATATTTTTTCATCACTTTGGTGATATTTTCTATTCTTCTGTCGTAGTTTTCGAATAAATCCATAGCCTGCCTCCTATTCCTTTCTAGGGTCTATAACTCTAGCAGCTTCATCAAATCTGCCATAGGTTCCCGTAGCCTTTTCACAGGCTTCTGCCGGGTCAATGCCGTCTTTGATAAATTCCAAAAGCTTCCCTGTATTTATGTATTTATATCCGATAATGTTGTTTTCTTCATCCAAAGCCTGTTCCAAAATATAGCCTTCAGTCAGCTGTAAATATCTCGGTCCCTTTAGCTGGGTAGAATGAATTGTACCAACCTGGCTGATCGTTCCTTTTCCTAAATCCTCAAGCCCTGACCCCACTGCAAGTCCATCCTCTGAAAAAGCAGATTGGGTTCTTCCATATATAATCTGTAAAAACAATTCCCTCATGGCTGTGTTTATAGCATCGCATACAAGGTCTGTATTCAAAGCTTCAAGCAGAGTCTTTCCTACCAGAATCTCTCCTGCCATGGCTGCTGAATGGGTCATTCCGGAGCATCCTATGGTTTCAATCAGAGCCTCTTGAATTATTCCTTCTTTTACATTCAAAGTAAGTTTACATGCACCCTGCTGCGGAGCACACCATCCCACACCATGGGTCAATCCCGAAATGTCTTTAACCTCTTTAACCTGTACCCATTTACCCTCTTCAGGAATCGGTGACGGGCCGTGGGTAGCATCCATCCTTCCGATAGGACACATATGTTCCACTTCTTTTGTATATATCATTGCCAAACCTCCATAATAAATTACTATACAATTCCTATTTCAGTATACCACCGGTGCATATTTTGTCAATTATATGCATAGCTGCATCTTCTTTACTCATCAGCTCCAGAGGTTCCACGAAATCCCTTGAAATGAGGGTTACAAGATTTGTGTCTGTCCCAAAGCCTGCACCGTTATCTTTCAAATTATTTGCCACAATCATATCGGCGTTCTTTCTCTTCAGTTTCCTCTTGGAATTTTCCACCAAGTCCCTGGTTTCCATGGAAAATCCACATATAAACTGTCCATGCCGTTTCTCTTTGCCCAGTGTTTCCAATATATCCTTTGTTCTTGTTAACTTAATTGCCAACTCCCCGTCCTGCTTCTTCACTTTTTGATCGGAATAATCTCTAGGGGTATAATCTGCAACTGCTGCTGCCATTATAATTATATCTGCTTCTGCGGAAATTCCTGAAACTTCATCGAACATATCTTCTGCACTTTCTACATCTATAATCTTACAGAATCTCGGAATCTTTGCTGTTGTCGCAGCTTTCACGATTGTTACATCGGCCCCTCTCATAACACATTCCTTTGCTATCGCAAAACCCATCTTGCCGCTTGAATGGTTTGTTATAAATCTTACAGGATCAATCGATTCTCTCGTGGCACCTGCTGTCACAAGAACTTTTTTACCTTTCAGATTCTTGGATATTCGGGCAGCTCTTACAATATGGTCAAATAAAACCTCCGGCTCCGGCATTTTACCCGCTCCGGTATCGCCACAGGCAAGATTTCCCACATCAGGTGTTATAACTTCCATTCCGTAGCCCTCTAATTTTCTCATATTGTCCTGAGTGATTGGATTCTCATACATTCTTGTATTCATTGCAGGAACGATTATTTTAGGGCATCGGGAAGCCAAAAATGTTGTGGTCAGCATATCATCTGCGATGCCGTTTGCCAGTTTTGCGATGACATTTGCTGTAGCCGGAGCAACCATAAATACATCCGCTTTCTTTGCCAGCTCCACATGCTCTACTTCAAATTTCCCCTTTCTCTCAAATGTATCTGTAATACATTCATATCCGCTGAGGGTTTCAAAGGTTAAAGGGGTTATAAAGCGGCAGGCATTCTTTGTCATAATTACATGAACCTCTGCCTCTGCTTTATTGAGCATGCTGACAAGGCTTGCGATTTTGTAAGCTGCGATACCTCCCGTAACACCAATTACCACCGTTTTATTTCTCAAGTTCATTTTTATTCTCCCCTTGACTATTTAATGCTCCTACATGATAACAGATAAGTATTATATTTTTCAAGTCCGGTTAAATTTCTGTGTGATTATCAAGTGATAATGTCACTATGTAAACTATCAAGGGAAACTTTCTGCAAAACGGAAATTAAAATAATCTAATCTACTGAATTTACGATTTTCTATACAAAAATACCCACATACACATGTGGGCACAGGTTATTCTTTATTTTGCACAAGCTTTCTTTGCTGTATCGCAAAGTGTTGTGAATGCTTCCGCATCGTGAATCGCAATTTCGGAAAGCATCTTTCTGTTAATTTCCATTCCGCTCTTCTTCAGTCCATCCATCAGACGACTATAGCTGATTCCGTTTGCTCTGGCTGCTGCGTTGATTCTGGTAATCCAAAGCTTTCTGAAATCTCTCTTTCTTAATTTCCTTCCGATGTATGCAAATCTAAGCGATCTCATAACCGCAGGGTTAGCTGCACGGAAAACTTTGCTCTTCTGGCCATAAAAACCCTTAGCCAGTTTCAATACTTTTTTATGTCTCTTGTGGGCATTAACACCCTTTTTTACTCTTGCCATTTCTATACCTCCAAAAACTATCTAGCCATTGATCTTAACATTCTTCTATGGTCTGCACTTGTCAAAACTGTCGACTTACGCAACCCCTGTTTTCTCTTAGGTGTTTTCTTAGTTAGAATGTGACTTTTGAATGCCTTATGTCTCTTGATTTTACCTGATCCTGTAATTTTGAGTCTTTTGCATGCACCTCTATGGGACTTCATCTTATTTTTAGCCATAATGATCTCCTCCTATGTATATTCTAATTGTTATCCCGATTATTTCTTTTGCTTCTCCGGCACTTTTGGTGAAAGGAACATTGTCAAACTTCTGCCCTCAAAGGCAGGTTTCTTCTCCGGCGCTCCAAATTCACTGCAAGCCTCTGCAAAGGAATTCATAACTTCACGTCCTTTGTTGATATAATCCCTCTCTCTTCCTCTAAAGCGAAGACTTACCTTCACCTTATCACCTTCCTTCAGGAATTTATTCGCAGTTTTTGCCTTAACAAGAATATCATGTTCTTCGATAAAAGTACTCAAACGAATTTCTTTTACCTGAATAGTCTTCTGTTTCTTTTTAGCTTCTTTTTCTCGCTTCTGAAGCTCGTAACGATATTTTCCGTAGTCCAGAATCTTGGCAACCGGTGGATTGGCATTAGGTGAAATTTCAACTAAATCCAGCTTACTCTTATCTGCCAGGTCAAGAGCCTCGTCTCTGCTGACGATTCCTATCATATTCCCACTTGCATCGATTACTCTAAGTTCTTTTGCACGAATTTCTTCGTTAATTCTACTTTCCTTGCTAATTGTCTTACCCTCCTAATAAAAAACGGACGCACTGCATCCGCCCCGAACAAAGATTGTATTCAAGAAAGACAGTTTCTTCTCAAAATCACTATCTTCGCATAAAAAAACGGATACACCAATCCGCTTCAAAAAAGATACGCCAACATTGCGTTTCTTCAAATATTAACCAAACAAACTCCCGTCTGAAAGGTGAGAAGCGGATAACTTCTTCTTCATTACCAAGTGAGTATATCATTTCTTCCCGGTGGTGTCAATTGTTTATGGTAAATTTTGTTGTTATTCTATGATAATTTCACCCTGGGGTAAGTTCTAAAATGAAATTAGCCACCTAAAAAGAATTAGATAACAAGACCCATGCACATGAAAAATTCGCAAAAAGCGGATTCGTGATTACAGGTATCAAGAATCTGCTTCCGAATATGATGATTCAAAAGGTAGTGGTTCTAAAAAGAAAACCGAAACTGACAGGTCAATCAATTTTAAATATTTAAGTAGAAACGCAAAATCCCCAGTATCAGTATGTGAACCGGATAGAAAAAATAGTTTAACCACTTATACTGTCTGCCTCTTTCTCCATTGTATGTCAAAGTCATGCCAAAACCCAAAAAAGAGTAAAGTTCTTTTATAATCGACAGGTAACCCAGACCTGCCCCAAGTATCGGTTTGTCGTAGAATATATAAAAAAGATAAGCAACAACTATAGCATGGTAGTCATAATCAAGGCTTAACTGCATAGCCAAAAACCCAAAGAGAATTACAATAATAATCGATATAACATACCACAAAACTTTATTATCCAGCTTGTTTTTTATACTATCGATTATCCAAATTGTAATAAGACATAGAGCCAGTGTAAACATCATGTTGTTCCAATGCGGATCAAAAAAAGTTTTCGATGTAAACATATCAAAAGGAACTTCTGATATGACTCCGAATATCAGAAGGGTAATCAAATATTTTTTTCTGTTACTTGTCTTAAAGAATCCTTCAACTATAAAAAAGATAAAAATAGGAAAAGCAATTCTTCCTAAAATCGAAAATATGTTAGATAAGTAGAGCAAAAAACCTCCACCGTCAAGCATAGGTGTTACTATTGCATTGTTTACATGATCTATGAGCATTGATATAAATGCTAAATATTTTAGTTGTGCTCCGCTAAAAAACTGAAACTTTTTTAAATTCTCTTGTTCAAATCGTTTGTTTATTTCCATAATTCTTTCTCCTCAATGTATCACTTGATACATATATTGATTCATATTTTCTGTTTTATACATTACTTGCCCTACTTAAATTCGCCCCACAAGGCTCACTTCCCGCTTTATACCCCTTTTTAGAATAATATATCTTACATCCTTTAAAAAATAAGTCCGGCAGGATTACTTTTTTAGCATATATTCAGAACCGGTCATTTTCCGTTTATGTTCTAAATCGCATAAAAAACAAGTGCATATATCAACATTGATTACACTTTAATAACTACACTTTTATAGTACTAAAAAGCACATAACTTGAAGACCATTACAATCTTAAAATTATATGCTTTTATTGTTTAAGTTTTATTCAAATTTTTAAAAAGGCAAAACCCTTTGCAAGTGCTGTATTTAATTTTATTTAAATTATTTATACAAACTGATAAATCTATATACTCTTCTCTATAAAAACTGAATGCAGGCTGTTATAGCCTGCATGATAAAGTTGCTATTATCTGATTGCGTTCTGGGATGAATCCCTGAGGATCACATCGTGAGCTCCTCCCTCTACAATAGAAGTTGCCGAAACCAAGGTGACTTTTGCATTCTTCTGCAAATCTCGAATACTCATAGCTCCACAGTTGCACATGGTGGATTTAACCTTATTCAAAGACAGGTTAACATTATCATGAAGAGTCCCTGCATACGGCACATAAGAATCAACACCCTCTTCAAATTTCATCCTCGGATCTCCACCAAGGTCATAACGCTGCCAGTTGCGAGCACGGTTTGAGCCCTCTCCCCAGTATTCTTTTACATAGTTTCCGTTAACATTCAACTTACTCGTTGGAGACTCATCAAATCTGGCAAAATAGCGCCCCAGCATGATAAAATCAGCACCCATTGCAAGTGCCAGGGTCATATGATAATCATAAACGATACCGCCGTCTGAACAAATCGGAACATAAATTCCGGTCTTTTCAAAATACTCATCCCGTGCGGCAGCAACTTCAATTACTGCCGTAGCCTGTCCACGCCCGATACCCTTCTGCTCACGAGTGATACAGATGGAGCCACCGCCGATTCCAACCTTAATAAAGTCAGCACCTGCTTCTGCAAGAAAATCAAAGCCTTCTCTGTCCACTACATTACCTGCACCAATTTTTACCCTGTTTCCGTATTTTTGGTGAACCCATTCAAGAGTTTCTTTCTGCCATTCGGAATAACCTTCCGAAGAATCTATACAAAGCACATCGGCACCTGCCTCAACTAAAGCCGGTATTCTTTCTTTGTAATCCCTTGTATTTACCCCTGCACCTACGATAAAGCTCTTCTCGTTATCCAAAAGTTCATTGGGGTTTGACTTATGGTTATCATAGTCCTTTCTGAAAACAAAATATTTAAGCCTTTGTTCATCATCAACCACAGGCAGTGCATTTAACTTATGCTCCCAAAGAATATCATTTGCTTCACTTAATGTACAGCCGTTTCTGGCATACACGAGTTTTTCAAATGGCGTCATAAATTGGCTGATTTTAGTGTCCGCAGCCATTCTGCTTACACGGTAATCTCTGCTGGTCACAAGACCTACCATCCTGCCTTCCGCCGTTCCGTCATCTGTTATAGCTATTGTGGAATGACCAAGTTTTTTCTTCAGATTAACAACGTCCTGCATGGTCTGATCCGGTCTTAAATTGCTGTCACTGGTAACAAACCCCGCCTTGTATGCCTTAACTTTTCTCACCATTTCAGCCTGTGTTTCTATTGGCTGCGAGCAGAAGATAAATGAAATCCCGCCTTCCTTTGCAAGAGCCACTGCCATATTATCGTCGGAAACAGCCTGCATAACCGCTGACACCAAAGGAATATTTGCAGACAACTCAGGTTTCTCACCCTTCTTAAATCTGGCAATAGGTGTTTTCAGAGATACTTTTTCCACGGTCATATCCTTTGTAGTATACCCCGGTACCAATAAATATTCATTGAATGTTCTCGATGGTTCTTTAAAAAACTGGGCCATTTTTTCCTCCTTACTATCATAAAATTTAAAATTGTTTTCATTCTTCACACTAATATTTTAGCAATCATTTTACCCTATTTTTCTGCATAAATCAAGGAAAGAATCGGCAAAATTCGGGGCTCCTCCCCTGACATAGTATGCATAGATTTTATCAGTCCTGACCTTCTTATCAACAAAGCTCAATTTGCTTCCTCTCTTCACTCTGGCTACAAGTTTAAAGCCTTTATCATTCCTTTTGTAAATTTTATAGACCTCGGCATTCTTCACATCTTTCCACTGTAATTTAATATATCCATCTTCGGTGTATTCGGCTCCCGTAATCTCCGCCTGACCTACGCCAAGCTCATCGTTTAATTTCTGCAAAAGTGCTATTGGGGTTCTTTTTCCTTCCTTGTATCCGAATTTGTCGTTTATAACTTTTTGTTCATCAAAATACTTCCTTGCATATTCCATTAAATTCACCGTATCGGGATAACGTTTTTCCAGATAATCCCCCAGTACTACGGTAATAAAATCGTGACCTCTGTATGACGACTTTTCCAAAAGAGAAGCATTACCTGCATCCCATGTTCCCGTTTTACCTGCTTGAATATTGTAGTATTTCATTGGATTCTTTATCTTTTTATACTTATGAAAAAAAGGATTTGTACTCTTTATTTTCTCTTTTTTCTTATACATGTTCGTTGGAGGCAAAGTAAAAGTTTTCTTTTGACAAACCTCTCTCACAAAAGGATATTTAAAGGCTTCTTTACCAATTAAAGCTATATCCCTTGCACTTGAATGGTTTCCTTTTTCAATCAGACCGCTTGCATTAGTAAAGTATGTATTGGTACACCCGATAGCCTTTGCCTCTTGATTCATCAGTTTCGCAAATTCAGCCTTACTTCCTGCAATATTGCTGCCAAGAACCGATGCCGCATCGTTTGCAGACATAATCAGCGTAGCGTGGATCAAGTTCTTTACAGTCATCTTTTCACCGGTCTTCAGTGAAAGTTTACTTTCAATAACTTTAGTATCTTCTTTCTTTGTAGTAAAAACAGTTTCTAAACTTATTTCTCCCTCTTCTATCTTTTTCATGGTTAAAAGTACAGTCATCGCCTTGGTGGTACTTAACGGATCTAACTTTCTGTCGATATTTTTGCCAAACAGTACTCTGCCGTCTTTTTCGGAGTAAACCACCGCTCCTGTGGCCTTAATCTTGGGCTTTGGGACTTTACTTATATAAGTTGCCGCATTGTAATAATTCAAATAGAACCTGTCCACACTGCCGTAAACCAGCAAAGGAACCACCAGGAACAATATTAGTATAAAAATAAATTTCTTAATTACAGAGAAACTCCCCCTGCCTCTCTTCTTTTTTCTCTTACCCCTCCTTTTGGATGAGTGTTTCCCTACATATTTTTTACTTCCAATCATTAACTTCCTCTTCTCTTACTAAAAAATCAAATCACTTTTCTCTTAAAACACTGCACTTTGGAGAAACTGTCATCCGGATAGTTCATCGCAGCAGCAATGCCATTTTATATCAGATATTACATCTTATAAACATCTATTGCATATAAAGCATATTGCAGCAATAAGGCTCCCTTATGCTAAAATATTATACAGTAGAAATGCTCTGCTGTCCATAAATCAGGGATTTATTCCGCTGTTTTGCCTTTATGCAAGGCAGTAACTGTCGCTGTTATAAATTCCTGATTTCTTTTATTTTGAAAACTTTCACAAATTTTCATTTGTAAAATTGGTTGACAACCACAATTTCACGGGGTATAATCTAGAACTATATAAACCATTGAAGAAGAGTGAGTAGATTTATGCCTCTGCATTTCAGAGAGTTGCCGATGGTGAGATGGCACATGTATGTATGAGTCGAATGGGCTTCTGAGGGCAAGCTGAACTGAACCCGAATGTAAGGCAAAGGATTTTGCCTTATCATCCTTTCAAAGTAGGTGAGACGGAGAATAAACTTCGTAACCAAATTAAGCATATGTCAGTATGCGTAGAGCGGACGCTTCATAAGCGTCAAGCCGGGTGGCACCGCAAGAGGATTTCACTCTTGTCCCAGCAAATCGGGACAAGAGTTTTTTTGTTCCTGCTGCAAATACATTCATGTAAATTACAGTGCAAAAGAAAAAGGAGACAAATATGGCAAAAGACAAAACATCAATACCTTACAAAATCTATCTCTCGGAGGATGAACTTCCAACCGGATACTACGATGTCAGGGCAGATATGAAAGAAAAACCTGCTCCCCTTCTAAGTCCGGAAACTCTAATGCCTATTACCGCTGAAGAACTTGAAAAGGTTTTCTGTAAGGAACTTGTTAAGCAAGAGTTGAATACCTCAAAGAGATACATTGATATTCCTACGGAAATAAGGGATTTTTACAAAATGTACAGACCATCCCCCCTTGTTCGTGCCTACTGCCTGGAAGAAAAATTAGATACGCCGGCAAAGATTTACTATAAATTTGAAGGTAATAACACCAGCGGCTCCCATAAACTTAATTCCGCAATAGCACAGGCTTACTATGCTAAAAAGCAAGGACTTAAGGGAGTTACAACAGAAACGGGCGCAGGACAGTGGGGTACGGCTCTCTCCATGGCGTGCTCATACTTCGGTTTGGACTGTAATGTCTATATGGTAAAGGTTTCTTACGAGCAAAAGCCATTTAGAAGGGAAGTAATGAGAACCTACGGAGCAAAGGTTACACCCTCACCCTCAATGACCACAGATATAGGGAAAATGATCAACAAAAAATTTCCTGAAACTACCGGCTCTCTAGGTTGTGCCATATCAGAAGCTGTTGAAGTTGCAACCAAAACTGAAGGATATAGATATGTTCTCGGCAGTGTTTTAAATCAGGTTGCTCTGCACCAGAGCATTATAGGTCTGGAAACAAAGAAAGCCCTCGAAAAGTATGGAATTGAACCTGACATAATTATAGGCTGTGCCGGTGGAGGCTCAAACCTTGCAGGTCTTATCGCACCCTTTGCAGGTGAAAAGCTTCGCGGAGAAAAAGATTATAAAATACTGGCAGTGGAGCCGGCTTCCTGCCCATCTCTAACCAGGGGAAAATTCGCCTACGACTACTGCGATACGGGAATGGTATGCCCTCTTGCAAAAATGTATACTCTGGGAAGTCAGTTCATTCCATCTGCCAGTCACGCAGGCGGACTGAGATTCCACGGAATGAGTCCTATCATATCTGCGCTGTATGAACAAAAAGTCATAGATGCCGTTACATGCGAACAGACAGCAATCTTCGATGCTGCTGAAAAATTTGCAAGATGTGAGGGAATCCTGCCTGCTCCTGAAAGTAGCCATGCCATCAAAGCTGCCATGGACGAGGCATTGAAATGCAAAGAAAACGGCGAAGAAAAAACTATTGTCTTCGGTTTAACCGGAACCGGATATTTTGATTTAAAGGCTTATGAGCAGTTCAATAATAAAACTATGTCCGACTATATTCCAACCGATGAAGAAATTCAAAAAGGGTTTGATGCTCTTCCCCGGGTTGAATATTAGCCACAAAACTAACCGGAAATTTCAATAAAATTCGGTATCAACTAAAATAAAAATTTCAACAAAGTTTATTATCAACTGTAAAATGAACCGGAAACTCCAACAAAATTTAGTATTAACCATAAAAAAAGTATGAGGATTTCAACGAAAGCTGAAATCCTCATACTCTATTTTTTTATAAACTCCCTATAAATCGCTTTTACAGCCTTCTCATAGTTGCTGTTGTCTACTCCTATTAAAGTGTTGACTCCATCCACACCGTAATCTATCATCTTAACATTGATATTTCTGCTTGCCAAAGCAGTAAGAACTTTAGCACCCAGCGCTAAGGACTTCGCCATATGTCTGCTTACAACAGCAATTAGGGAAATTCCCGTATTGGCACTGACACTGCCCGAACCTATGATATTTTTAATTTCAATTTCCAGCCTGGAAATCTTGCCTTTAACATTTTCTTCCCTTGTAAATATGTTTAAAGAATCTATTCCGGAAACAACATTGTTTATGGCAATTCCCTCTTTAGAAAACACATCCATAACTTTACTGCGCAACTCCAAATTCTCGCTTAGCCTGTCCTTTTCTATAAGAAAACCGGCATAGCCCTTGCCTCCTGAAATTCCTGAGATTTTCAGCAGGCTTTCTCGTTCATCTCCTATGTTCGCAATCAGGGTTCCCGGTACCTTCGGACAATTAGTATTTCTTATATTTATCGGTATTCCCATTTTTCTGACCGGAAATACCACATCTTCATGCATAACCTGTGCTCCCATGGCAGAAAGCTCCCTTAACTCTTTATAGGTTATCAGAGGTACCGGAAGCGGATTATCTACAATCTGCGGATCTGCCAGGAGCATACCGCTGACATCGGTCCAGTTCTCATATAAACCGGCCTTGATGCCTGCTGTAATGACGGCACCTGAAAGGTCCGAACCGCCTCTGGAAAAAGTAACTATGCTCCCATTCGAATCACTTCCGTAAAAACCTGGAATCACTGCATTTTCATGCTTTGAAAGGACTTCATTCACTCTCCTTAAAGAATCCTCCAGTATAAATTCCCCATTTGCATCAAAAATTATAAGCTCTTCCGCATCAACAAAGTCATATCCCAAAATCTTTGCAATCACTTTGCCGGTAAGATATTCTCCACGACTTACAAGGTAATCTTTATTTCCATTTTTGATAAATTCCGATTTAATATTTTTTATCTCTTCGTCGAAATTAAAGTCGCAGGCTATTGCTTGAAAGCGCTCCTTTATAATTTGGAGATTTTTATCTGTTTTAGAATTATCTTCAGATGCCTCTATAAGAAGATCTGTTACTTTCGTATCATCTGCTGTCCTTTTTCCCGGTGCAGAAACCACAATAAATTTTCTCGCACTGTCTTTCTCCACAATTTCCTTTACCTTCATAACCTGTGACAGGTCGGCAAGGGAGCTTCCTCCGAATTTAGCCACCTTTACAGCAACATTTTCTGAAGTAAAGGGTTTCAGATCCTCCTGACTTATTGTACTTATGTCGTACGGAGTTGACTGATATACAAAATAGTTGAGCCAGTTAGAAAACAGCAGATTCGCACAGGATCTCCATTTTACTGACGGTGTCTCGGTATCGTCATCATTCGGATAGTAATTATCCGGCACCTTCGGATTAAGTCCTGCATTTTTATCTCTGAGATATTCCCTCTGCAATGTATCCCAATCGTATTCCGAATGACCCATTATGAATATCTGACGGTTTTTCTTGGATTTCACAGCAAATACACCCGGCTTCTCACCGCTTGACAAAATCTCAAGTTCCGGAATTTTTTCTATGTCTTCTCTCGAAATTGTTGTGTTTCTGGAATGGGGAACATAAAATGTATCATCAAAACCTCTAAACAGCATTCCGTTTTTTCGTTCCAAGATATGTTCATATACCCCGGAAAGTTTTTCCTTCATAATGCGTTTCTTTATACCGTAGTGATAATACAGTCCTGCCTGTGCACCCCAGCAGATATGAAAAGTACTGTGCACATGGTTTTTGGACCACTCCATTATCTCACACAGCTCATCCCAATATTCCACCTCTTCAAATTCCATGAGTTCAACGGGTGCGCCGGTTATGATCATTCCATCATAAAAATTATCCTTTACATACTCAAAGGTTTTATAAAACGCCAACATATGCTCCTGTGATGTATTTTTAGATTTATGTGTACCGGTCTGCAGAAGCTCCAGCTCAATCTGCAGAGGAGTATTTCCCAAAAGCCTGGTAAGTTGTGTTTCCGTATCAATCTTTGTCGGCATCAAATTAAGAAGTAATATGTGCAGAGGACGGATGTCCTGAGTCATTGCTCTTTTATCCGTCATTACGAATACATTCTCTTCGGTCAGCGTCTCCACTGCCGGCAGATTATTTGGCACTTTAATTGGCACAGCCCACTCCTCCTTTTAGTTCAATAACTTTTAATTTTTCACTATATCTTTTCCAACTTTTTTCATTTTTTCTACTTTAAGAGCCTCAAGATAGTAAAACTCGCCCTTATTAGGCAGGCTACCTCTTCTCAAAATTCCGGTCACCTTTATCCAATCCTTCGCATTCTTCAGCTTTGACAGGTCACCATCCCAAAGGAACTCAAAGCTAACATAATTCCCTTTACAATACGGACAGCTCGGACCATACCGCCCTATAAAGTCGAATGGTGCAAACTCATTGACATAGTACCCCTCAATTTCAACTACCTTACCGTCATATTTATTAAAGTTTTCATACCAATCGTTTATTTGCGTTGCGTAATACTTATCTCCTACGGTGATGTCGGGTTTCCCCTTATACGCCTTTCTATCGCCTTTAAAATCGCACTTATAGACAGCCTTATCCTTTTTATACGTCTTGCCCTTTTGACCTTTCAGAACACCTCTTGCACCGTCGTTCTGATTTTTATCCTCTGCCTTGCTGCCTTCAGTTCCCGTTTTCTTATCATTACCTACGACTTTTTTGGTACTGCATCCACATAACAAGCCCGAACAAAAAATTAAAACTAAAATTAAAATCAGTGTCTTTTTCATCATACCCTCGCTTTTGTTTTAAAACGCTCAATTGCCGCAAATATCATAAATACAGCTATATTTATGATTACAATACTGGCACCTGTCGGTGTCGAATAGATGTAGGAGATTATCACTCCCAGACAAAAACATATAACTGCTATAACAACTGATGCTATAACAACCCAAGAAAATCTCTTAAAAATCCTCATTGCGGAAAGCGAAGGGAAAACTATCAAACTGGAAATTAAAAGTGTTCCCATCATTCTCATGCCTAATACCACGGTAACAGCCGTAAGCATAGCGATAATCATATTATAAAGATTACTGTTTACACCTGTCGCCTTTGAAAAGTTCTCATCAAATGTCACCGCGAATATCCTGGGATAAAAAGCCAAAAACATTATTATTACCACAATCGAAAGGATAACTGAAATAATAACATCAGACTGACTCATAGCAAGAATACTTCCGAACATATAGTTACACACATCTGTGTTCATTCCTGTGGTTAAGGAAATTGTCATAACCCCCACTGCAAGTGCACCGCTGCACATCAGGGCTGTGGCTGCATCTCCCTTTATTCTGCTGTTTTCGTTCATCCTCAGCAGCAGAAAAGCTGCAATTATGCAAACCGGAATAGACAGAGTCAGTGGTGCCATCCCAAAGGCATACGCCACCGCAAGGGCTGCAAATCCCATATGAGAAAGACCATCTCCTATCATGGAATATCTTTTCAGCACAAGACTCGTCCCCAGCAGAGCAGAGCAGAGAGAAACCAGAATTCCAACAATGAGTGCCCTCTGTAAAAAAGGATAGGAGAGCATTTCCGACATTAAATCAAACATTTTTTTCTCCCCCTGTATATGCAAAACTCCACTCCTGATTCTTATATTCTTCCATTGTTCCGAAGAACTTTTGCACTCCGTCTAAATGCAGCACATGGCTGGCATGGCTCACCACACCCTTAACATCATGGGATACCATAATGATAGTAATTCCCTTCTCACGATTCAGTTTTTCAATCATACGATAAAACTCTTCTGCTGCAACGGGATCAAGTCCTGTAACAGGTTCATCCAGCAAAAGCATTTTTTGAGTGGCGCAAAGGGCTCTGGCAAGAAGAACTCTCTGCTGCTGTCCCCCTGATAATTCTCTGTAACATTTATTTTTTAACGATAGAATGTCCAATGCCTCAAGATTATCAATGACAAGCTGTTTATGTTTTTTGCCGTAAAAAAGCCTTCTTCCCATACTGTTCAGACAACCTGAAAGCACAACCTCATAAACACTGGCGGGAAAATCTCTCTGTATCTGCGTCTGCTGTGGCAAATACCCTATTTCATTAGGCTTCAGTCCATCTCCTGTTACTATTTTTCCCTTCGTAGGTTTATTAAGGCGCAAAAGTCCCTTCATAAGAGTTGTCTTTCCACTTCCATTCTCACCGACAATACAAAGATACTCCCCTTGCTTCAGGGTAAAATTCACACCTTTCAGTACATCTTTTCCATCATATGAAAATGCTAAATCTTGACAAGCCAGTACACTCATATATCTTTTAAGCCTCCTTTAGCTCAGTTAAGAGCCTCTTTCATAACCTCTAAATTCCGGTTCATCAAATCCATGTATGTAACTCCCGATTCAAAGTCCTCTTTAGTAACATTGTGCACAGCGTTAAGCTGGCGCTTCTTCGCACCTGTAGCTTCACAAATCGACTTGCACACCTTTTCATTCGATAATTCGATGTGGAAAACAACAGGGATTTTATCCTTTTTAACCCTCTTAGTTAGGAAGGCAATAGTTTCAGCACTCGCTTCAGTGTCATTTGAGCAACCTGGGAAAGCCGCATAATACTTTAGCTTATATGCATCTGCAAAATAACGGAACGGGAAACGGTCTCCAACAATTATTTCCTTACGTTTACCTCTTTTAACAACATTTTCAAACTGCGAATCAAGTTTTTTCAGCTTCTTGATGTAAGCCCTTGCATTATCCGCATAGTAATCCTTGTTATCCTTATCCAATTCACCGAGCTGTTTTGCCAGCTTATTAACTATTTTAACTGCGTTCTTTGGAGATGTCCAAACATGTTCATCCTGTTCAGTGCCACCTTCATGATTATGCTCCTGCTTCTTATCCGTTTCTTCACCTTCATGATGATCATGCTCCTCTTCTTTTTTCTTATGTTTTTTTTCATCATCATCGTGATGCTTTTCTTCCTTTTTGCCTGCCTTATCCTTGTCATGGTTATGTTCATGTTTTCCTTCAGTCATTCCTTTAACAGTTTTTTCTTCAACAGTCTTAACCATGTCCATAAGTTTCACGGTCTTCTGTTTCTTATTATCGACAGATTTTAGAATCTTTGAAACCCATTCATCAGAATCTCCGCCCACATATACGAAAAATTTTGCCTCATTTACTTTCTTTATATCCTTAGGTGTAGGTTCAAAACTATGGGTTTCTGATCCCGGCGGTACAAGCATTGAAAGGTCAATCTTGTCTCCACCTATCTGACGAAGAAAATCATATTCCGGAAAAATAGTTGCCACTACCTTAAGCTTTCCACTATCCTTTGTTTCTTTCTTCGCCTCTTTACCACAACCTGTTAAAAACGCTGCCGCTATTACAAACACCAATGCCAATACTACTAGTCCGCTTTTTTTCATTATTCCCTCCAAACTATTCCGACTAATACCCATTTCAAAAGGTTTATTTGCATTTATCACAAATCCCGTAAAACATTATCTTCTCCGAATCAACCTGCACCTTATGTTCCTCTCTGAGATGGTCATACAGATGTCCCAACTCCGGACATTTAATTTGCACAAGTCGCCCGCATTCCTCACATTTAAGAGGAAATGATTCTTTATCATGGCTATTTGCAATAAATCTGTAGCATTTACCCTTTATCCCATCGATAGATACACTGGCAATTTTGCCTTCGGCGATGAGTTTATCAATTGTACGATAAATAGTGGTAAGACCGACTTTAAGATTCCTACCCTCAAGGTACTCTGCAATCTGTTTAATGGTAACATATTCGCCGCCTTGGGAACTGATGCACCGAAAGATCATTTCTCTCTGTTTTGTGTTGTATTGTTTTCCGTTATTCACATAAACCTCTCTTTGCGATTTGAAAATCGTTTTCATTTTACTCTAAAAATCAAGACTCGTCAAGTTTTATGGCAGAAAAGACAGAATCAATACAAGTAAAACAGTGCCGGTGTTTTTCTTTACCGGCACTGTTTAGTATAGAACCTTTTTTACTATTTGCTATTTTGCAGCATCATCTCTACTTTTAACTAAAATATGTTCAACAATATTCGCTGCACCTGTACGCTTAATTACTACTCTCCATAGCATTTATTACAGCTAGCCTTGCTGAAATCGAGGATGCAGTAGCTCCTGCAATTGCATCAACTCCGGGATGCCCGGTATTATAAGCGTAGTTAGGATCTTGCATTTCCATTTTCTTAACTTCTTCCAGTGTTTTCAATCTGTATTTTCGCAAACCGCCCTCATCAAAATATTTTTTCAGATATACAGCATCTTGATCTGCCGTATCATTGTCGGGATTTGACTTTGGATCAGTTCCGTCATTTTCAACTCTAATGATTCTGCCGGTTGCAATTTCCATAGTCACCTTCACCTTAAAATCATAAGGCAGTGCTGATCCCGGAACACCTGTATCTTCATCAGCCTTCTGGATTCCATACTTTATAACCGTTTCAGCGTTGAGTTTAATCATTATTCTTTCCCCATTGCCGTAGAATTCTACCATAATGTCGTATCTGCCCTTTGCATCTATTACTTTTTTCCCTGTTTCCGGATCCGTAAAGTTGAAGTTCAGACTTCCGTCTTTATTGAATAAATTATTGTTTTTTATGTTTTTATAGAACTCTCCGTTAAGATCTAAGTTCTCATCCCTTGTAGGAGCGACGAAACTCATAACTCTCATACCATCCCTGACTTTAATGGATTTAATATTGTCCACAAGATTCTCAACAGTATTGTCCGTTGCGGAAAGCTTATTTCCCTTCCATTCTACCTTTGACTTATCGCTTTTTATTACAAAATAAGGGTACGAATACTCTGCGGCATGGCTATATTTTTCATTAAACGCCGGATATTTGCCTCCTTTATCACTTATATTAACTGAATAATATCCCGGTTCAAGTTTTTTTGAAACAGTCAAAATCTTTCCGTCTTTACTTAGTTTTGCACCGGAAACTTTCTTTTCACCATTGAATGTACCTTGATATAAGCCGTCTAACTGAATTTTATATCCCTTAGGAAGCTTATTCTCAAAGTAAATCTTTGCATTTTTTTCTCCATTAGTAATCCCAACTACCTTCAGTACATCTTTCTTAAAAGGGTTGGACTTTTCCATAGCCTGTTCAACCGCACATTTAGCAAGCACTGATGTATAGGTAGCCCCTGCAATGGCATCAGGTCCCGGATGATGGCTTACCATAGGCTCCTTATATGAATACATATCAAGTTTTTTAACTTCTTCTAAAGTTTTTCCTATATACGGTTTGTCTCCGCCTAAAGCCCACCATTTCTGGTACCAATAGATGTTCCCGATAGGCTCTGTACCATCATCTTCAAGTTTTATAATTCTTTTTGTTTTTTTGTCTATTACAACCTTTAACCTCGTATCATACGACAGCGAAGCTCCGTTTGCTGCTTTGTTTGGACGACCCTTCATGTTCCCCCTTGCAATCGTAACGGATTTAGGGTTATATCCCAAACCTTCCATTGCGTTAATTACTGCAAGTCTGATAGAAATAGAAGTCCGCAATGCCCCCTTAACAGAATCCTTTCCTGCTGTGGGATAATCTTTCTCCCAACTGTGCATCTCTAAGGCTTTTACTTCCTTAATAGTTTTTCTTTTGTAGATATCGTATCCTTTAGCCTTCTTAAAGATTTTAAACTCTTCCACATCAGAAGCACCCTGTGGTGTACTTCCGCCATCTTTCACACTTATAATTTTTTTATTTTTGTCAAGGGTCACCTTAACTTTCATATCATAGCAAAGTGCGGACTGATAAATTCCCGTAAAATCATCAGCTTTCTGGATTCCATACCTGACAACGGTATTAGGAACTTTTACGGTACATATTTTTGAAAACTTTCCGTTTTTCTTTCCTGAAATTCCTCTTACCTTGAACTTATATACTCCACCCGGCTTACCTTTATAGATAAAAATACATTTCTTTGTTGTTTTCTGTTTCTTAAACTTTTTCTTTGTCGCAAGGAAAACCTGGTATTTCTTGGCTCCTTTAGCTTTTTTCCATTTAAGCGTAATAACTTTCTTCTCACTTACCGTAGCCTTAAGACCCGATACTTTTCTCGGAGTTTTAACCTTTGAGGTTGCAAAAGAACTATCTCCCGCTGCTAGAACGAATGACACACACACTACGGTCGCAAGTAAACAAACCATAGATTTTTTCATTATTTTTAATAAACTGTTCCTCATATCTCCTCCTATCAAGCAAAACAACAAATTAACTTATGCTTAGAGTGTAACATTTGTGTTATTTATTTACAACCATTTTTTAGAATTGATAGTAATATCAGGAAAATTCATTGTGTTTAGTACTGTAATGAAAATTTTTAATCAATTGAAAACACAGACTTATTTAGCACACATTAAATACTATGCAAAGAAAAATAACCGCAACCATCCGACTTATACTACAAAGAGATCGACAGAGAAAGTCTATAAATAATATCTTCAAGACTTCTCTGATACATTACTCTTTAGTGTCAGAAAAATAGTTACGGTTACTTTTGAAGTTTCACTGTTTTGTGAACTTACAATAATTTATTTATATTGTCAATGGTTCTTAGTCTTTGTTATAAAGCGATTGATTAATAATCCTGCTTCATTGACTCGATGATACTATCAGCAAGACCATCAAGTTCTCTATCTGTCATCTTGGTTACGGATGACAGAACTGAAACCTGTTCATTTAAAATAGTCATCTGTTTCATGTCATCAAATGCCTTTGTCATAAGGTCAAGTGCCTGTGGTGCCCATGAACCGTTCTCCACAAGTCCTACTACTCTTTTCTGAAGATTAAGGCGCTTCATATCATCAAGGAAGTTCTGCATTGCAGGGAACACATTCAAGTTATAGGTTACCGAAAGTAGTGCCAGATGGCTGTACTTAAATGCTTCACTTATTAAGTATGAAACATGGGTTTCTGATACATCATACATCTTAACATTATGAAATCCCTTTTCATGAAGCTTGCCTGCCAAGATGTGTGCAGCAGACATGGTATTTCCATACATTGATGCATAGGCAATCACAACACCTTTTTCCTCCGGAGTATACGTTGCCCAGTGAACATACTTATCGATGAACCAGGAAATGTCTTTTCTCCAAACCGGTCCATGCAAAGGGCAAATATATTTAATGTCCAGCGTTGAGGCCTTCTTAAGCAAATTCATAACCTGCGGCCCATACTTGCCTACGATATTTGTGTAATAGCGACGAGCTTCATCAAGCCATTCACCCTTAAAATCAACTTCGTCTGCAAATAGTGCACCGTCAAGGGACTTAAAGGAGCCAAAGGCATCAGCACTGAATAAAACTCCATCAGTAGTATCAAAACTCACCATTACTTCCGGCCAATGAACCATAGGTGCTGCAACAAATGCGATGTTGTGCTTTCCGAAGGACATCGTATCCCCTTCTTTGACTTCAACAAAGTTCTCTTCATCAATTGCAAATTGGAACTGGTTCATCAAAAGCCATGCCTTTTCTGTTGAAACAACTTTCACCTGTGGATAACGCAAGACAATTTCTCCGATAGTTGCCGCATGATCCGGTTCCAAATGATTTACTACAAGGTAATCAAGTTTTTTTCCATCCAAAACATACTCTACATTTTCAATGAACTGCTGTCCAACCGACCAGTCTGCCGTATCAAATAAAACTGTTTTTTCGTCTAAAAGAAGATATGAGTTGTATGAAACTCCGCTTCCTTCGATGGGATGAGCACTCTCAAATAGATGCAACCTTTTGTCATTAGCACCGACCCAAAATAAATCTTCTGTTACTTTTCTTGTGCACTGCATTACTTATCCTCCTTGTTGGAATACTTCTCAACTTCTACAAAAGCTGTCTTTTCTTCACCGCAAACCGGGCAAATCCATTCTTCTGGCAAAGCCTCAAATGTGGTACCTATACCGATTCCGCCTTCTTCATCGCCTACCTCCGGATCATACTCATATCCACATCCGTCGCAAACATAAGTTGTCCAATGTGACGGTTCTTTAAGAACTGTAGCCTTTCTCATCTTAACTCTCTCCGGAGCCGGTTTTTTCTCCTCACCGTTATCTAAAGCCTTGGTTAAAAGCGGTAGAATCTCTGCTACATCTCCAACGATACCGTAGTCGGCATTCTTGAAAATCGGAGCATTCTTATTCTTATTGACAGCAACAATTGTTGTAGCTTCTTTAATCCCCTTCAGGTGCTGTCCTGCACCTGAAATACCGCAGGCAATATACAAGTTTCCACTGAATTTCTGTCCCGACATTCCGACATACCTGTCTAAAGGCAGATATTTCAAAGTTTCTGCAACCGGTCTGGATGAGCCAACCGCTGCACCTGCCTGTTTAGCCAGATCTTCAATTAGCTTCATGTTTTCCTTTGGACCGATACCTTTACCTGCCGAAACAACTCTATCCGCGTCCACAATCGGAGTCATCGGATCAATACCAACTGTAAAATCAAATCCGTCATCCTTGAGAGCCTCCACCAGCCGGTCAACCTTTTCCTGTGCCGTTCCTTTTGCGTAAATAACCTTTTTGCGAACGCCTGTGATAGGACCTTTGTCCTTAGCTACAGCAACTGTTGTCTTAGGAGCTTTGCCCAGAATATGTGCTGCGATAACAACTCTCTGAATTTCGTTAGTTCCTTCATAGATTGTTGTAATCTTAGCATCTCTGTAAGCTCTTTCTACTTCCATACCCTTCAGATATCCATTTCCGCCATAAATCTGAAGAGCATCGTTGCAAACTTCCAAAGCTATGTCAGAAGCGTAAGCCTTAGCCATTGCTGATTCCATTCCGTAAGGAACATGTGCCTGTTTCTTCTCTGCTGCTGTATATATAAGATTTCTTGCATTTGTCAATTTGATAGCCATATCGGCAAACTTAAACTGATTAACCTGCTGGAAAGCAATCGGCATATCGAACTGAACTCTTTCAAGAGCATATTCTTTTGCATTATCAAACGCTCCCTGTGCAATTCCAAGAGCCTGCGATGCTATCCCTATTCTGCCACCGTCTAAAGTAGACATAGCAATCTTGAAGCCTTCTCCTTCTTTTCCGAGCAGGTTTTCTTTCGGAATCTTAACATCATTGAAAATAAGTTCAGCTGTTGAAGATGATCTTATGCCCATTTTGTCATAATGGTCTCCAAATTCAAAGCCTTCCAAACCTTTTTCCACAATGAATGCACTGATTCCACGAGTTCCGATATTAGGAGTGGTTACCGCAAAAACAACATATGTGTCTGCAATCGGCGCATTGGTAATAAATATTTTTCCGCCATTTAAAACATAATGGTCTCCCTCTAAAACCGCAACTGTTTCCGTTCCCCCTGCATCTGAACCTGCGTTAGGCTCTGTAAGACCGAAGGCTCCCAGCTTTTCTCCCTTTGCAAGGGGAACCAGATACTTCTTTTTCTGTTCTTCTGTACCGAAAGCTGCGATTGGATATGCTCCAAGTGATGTATGTGCAGAAAGTATAACTCCTACGCCTCCATCAACTCTTGAAAGTTCTTCAACTGCGATTGCATAACTCAAAACATCAGATCCTGCTCCGCCATACTTCTTTTCGTATGGAAGCCCCATAATTCCCAAGTCAGCCATTTTCTTAACTATTTCATGCGGGAACTCATTTTCCTGGTCAAGTTTAAATGCAATAGGTTTAATTTCATCCTCCGCAAACTTTCTTATTTTTGCCCTAAACTCTTCATGGGCTTCTGTCGTACTAAAAAGCATACTTACCTCCTAAGTAATCCTTGTATTATTTTCAGAATATTTACTTACGGTTATTTTACTTCCTTTTTTAAAAATAGTCTGTGGCAAATGCAACTTTTTGCTTGGAATTAAAAAATATTTTGCCCAATATTATTTTACATAAAGAGTCCTCTCTGAAATCAGATGAAATTTCATGAGAACTCGACTCCGTCCGAGGAAAAGATATGTTTGGAAAAGCTCCTAAAAAGTTATATAATGTAAACAGTATTATTTTTAGGAGAAGAAAATGAAACAGGTAAAGGTACTTGATAATATCAGCAGGGCGGAATTGATGGAAATAGTCCCCTGTTTTAATCCCATTACTCACCACTATCTGAAGGGGGAAACAATTTTGACCTACCAGCCGGATTTCCCTAAAGAGATTGCAATTCTAAAAACCGGATCCGCAAGACTTGAAGCCACAAACGAAACCGGGGATGTATTCTATCTGGAGGACTATCACCAAGGGGATATTTTCGGTCAGCTTTTTTCTCTTCCCCTTGAGAACTTTTTATACACAGTTGTGGCTATTAGCGATTGCTGCGTAGTTTATCTGGATTATAACCATATAATTGCTCCCTGTGAAAAATCCTGTGCACACCACAGCAAACTCATAAGCAACCTCTTCCTTATGACTGCCCAGAAGTCCCAGGAAATGAGTCTTCACCTGTCAATTCTGGGACAGGTTTCGATACGGAACAAAATAATGACCTACCTGAAACATCTGCGCTCAATTTTGGAACCCATTGATGATAAAGGAACTTTCAATCTTCCAATGAGTTTAGTGCAGCTTTCTGAATACATTATGGTTGACAGATCTGCCATGATGAGAGAAATTCGTTCAATGAAAAAAGACGGTCTCATAGAGAGTAAAAACCGTCAGTTCAGGATTCTCAATTAGCTGCCAAAAATTGAAATGCCTCTTTAATTAAAAATCGACCTTTGTATTCAGTTCGGGCTGATTACAAAGGTCGAAATTTTTATGTCCGTTTAAGATTGTAAACATCAGCTTTCAATTCTCTTTAGGTACACATTAAATATCAATTCTACTAATTTTCTTTTCCTCTGTTCCTAAAACCTGCGACAATAAACGACATTGCAGACAGTACCAGTAACACAACATATAAGGTAAGATTTGTGCCGTCTCCCGTATCCGGTTTTTTATCATCAGGTTTTTCTATAGACTTTTTAGTATAGACAGCGTACACTGTCATATCTCCATTGACAACGGTGGAACCTGTAAACTTAGTCCCTTTTCCGTCTTTTCCAGTATTCCATTCCTTAAATTTGCAGCCTTTCTTAATCGGCTTCTTCGGCATTGATTCATCAGTTAAGGCATCGCTGTCAATGCTCTTGCCGGTTTCAACCTTTACAACTGCATGAGTTTTACTTCCATTGATAAAGGTTACGGTGCTATTATCAGATTTATTTTTTACCTTGAAAGTATATGAAATCAGATTAGGCTTATCCTCAGGTGCTCCTGAGTCCCTGCCTTTATCACCCTGTTTAGCCACAAAATACAGGTGTGTGTGACGTTCTTCACTACTTGGGTCAGTAGCACGTGTACGAGCGGCAGATTTAGCATATAACCTTTTGCCCAATACCCACTCAAAATAACCGGAAACCGTACCACGCAATGTAACATTACTCTCAGGCTTTGCTGTCGAACTTACCGACAATCCCGCAACAGATATTTTGATGGCACTTGTATCAATTTTCTTAAGTTTTTTTACGGTATCCTCCCATAATTCAGGTTGAGCCTGCTTCTCTTCGTTTAAACGAATATTGACTACAAGTGTTTTATAATCGGCATTGTCCTTTACTTCCGTTGTAACGTCAAATCCATCAAGACCGGTAAGTGTGGCAGATGGATCCTTCACATCCACCTCTTTTGGGATATCAATTGTATAGACAATTTGAGAATCAATGGCACCCTCTCTGTCATTATAAAAATCCTGAACATTTTGATCTGACATATAATCTGCTCTGAGTAAGTCAAGAGTATGTCCCATTATGAATCGCTTAAACCATGAAGCATCCATCGAAAATTCTAAATCCAATGGCTCGCCGTGTTTATATTCCCCGATTTCAGTTGAATTGGAAGCGCCTTTTTTCTTAATATCCGCATAAACCGTTAATTTCGTGGGATCTTTAATTTCCTCCTGAGTCAGCAGATCTTTTTCCTCGAATCCAAACGGATTTTTGTTATCCGGTATAGGATCATTTGGACTCAGTCCCGGATAATTATCCCCACCGACTAAGTATCCCAATCGGTAAAATGCTGTTTTATCCGTTATTCCCATTCCTGCAGCTGTTTCTGTAATCCCTGAACTTGGAAAATAACGGGGAATTCCACCCTCTGATGAGGTTATAGCCCATTCTTTCAGTGCAGTTTCACTCGGCTTTAATACATATTTAGGAAATACTCCATAGCATGTTTTATTATATTCCTTGCTCACAGAACCCGGTTCAAGGTCTGCCCAATATGTATCCTTAATTACCTTATCAGGAGATACAAACACGATATTATCCCCCGATCCGTATTGAGCCAAACTCGTCAATGAGTTTTCGGCAGTATAGTCAATTGCCAATACCGGCGTTGAAGTCATCATGCTCATCACAATTGACATTCCTATGAAAGCCATAGCTTTCCTAAATTTTTTTATCATAACATCCTCCCTCTCTATATTCACCTGCTTCGATACGGAAAATACTGCGGTTTCAGCTGTTATTTTCAGCTGTCACATCTGATAATATGCCCTTTCCGCTCACTCTGTCCTTACATAAATATGCTTGTATGAAAGCAGTTGACGAAATCTGTAGTTGTTCCATACTTTATCAGATATAATTCTGACATATTAACTGCGAAAGAAACATTTACATTAGTTTCACATAAATACCACATTTATTTTATCAAACAAACTCAATGCCTGCAAGCAAAATTTATCAGAATCCCCTGTAAAGTAGTATTTGTAGTATGTATGGATAATATAGGAATAAGAAGACTTTTGATATTATCAATTTCAAACTACAAAACCCCTTAAGTTCTAATTGACTTAAGGAGTTTTAAATTGGTGCGCCACGAGGGACTCGAACCCCCAACCTACTGATTCGTAGTCAGGTACTCTATCCAATTGAGCTAGTGGCGCTTATTCAATTCGTACTATAACAGTATACACATAGCCTATTCATTTGTCAAAGGCTTTTCAGTCTGATTTGCTGTTAATTGTGTGATTCTCAGCTAATTATTGTTAATTATTCTCTCAATCATCGCCAGTCTATGATATTTTCACCTAATATCCATAGGTTACTCCATCCGGTACGAAAATAATTTTCATACCGGATACTCTTTAAAATTCCATTAAACTTTCATCAAAAATAACTTTGTGGCAGTGCATTTCAATAAATTGGAACCAATATAAGTCTTTAAAGGCTCAAAATTTTCTATGATTCTGCTAATTTCAACCACTTGTTTTAATAAATATTTCTATAAAAGACTTTAATAAACCTCCTTAATTATACCTTTTCTATAGGCTTCAACAAGCTGTTTCATATCCTCAATCTGATCCACCATCACCACACCCTGGTCGCTATCCAGTACCATCATTCGCTCCGGCAGAGTTTCAACAATTTTGACAACAGGAGAAACAAACTTCTGCGTTCCATCTTCCTTAAGGGGTTCATAAGGCGTATGCTCTGCAAGTGCCATAAACCTTGAGTTAAATATAAATGTGTATCCGGCAATTCCTGTCTGCTTTTGATAAGCTTTGGAAATTCCGCCGTCAATTACATACAACAAACCTCCGCCTTTTATTGGACTTTCTCCGTCCTTAATCTTCACCGGAACATGTCCATTTAAAATTTTTGAATGTCTGTCTGAAAGTCCGAACTCCTTCAGAATTTTTTCGCAGGGCTCTCTATACTTTATAAGTTTATAATACGGTCTTGTCGGCTCTTTGTGTGCCGCCTTATCTGCTATGAAAAGTCTTTCAAATGTAGTCATCTTTTCTTTTCCGAACAGAGGGGAATCACTGCCTTCCCAAAGATACCACATCAAGTCTCCCGAACGACCTATTTCCTCGGATTCGCAAGGTGAATAATAGGCTGCACGAACCTGCTCGTCCAGATAATCCATCAATGCCCTTCCTTTATAATCCCTTCCGTTTATCGTTACCTCTGCAAATTCGCCCGTCTCTGTCATTGGGATACAGCCGTGATATAGCAAATTTCCATTGACTTTTTTGTACAGAGCACCATGCGTAAAGAGGAATCTTATATGACTCTGAAGTTTTTCTGAGTTCAAAATCGATGCTTCCAGGGATTTCAGCACTTTTTCTTCGTCCTTAGAAAGTTTATAGGGGTTATTCGGGTCAATGGTAGGAAAATCGGTATCACAAAGAGTCCATTCTTTTCCCTCTATTTTGATAGTTCCCTTTTCAAAATCAATTTTATCTAATAGCAAGCGTTTTTCCATCTTGTATTCCGGATGAGCTTTTATTCTCTGTCCTTCAACTTTAAACTGCATAATTGCAATAGCCTTATGCATTTTTGCAGCTAAATGTTCATCTATCGGATCGTATTTATTTTCATCCAAAATATGAGGCATAAATTTTTCGCAAGGATCATCTGCATATTCTCTGGCAGCAAAACTCGCCAATGGTCTAAGGTTTATGCCGTATCCGACCTCAAGCATGTCGAAATTGTTGTAACTTATATTCATCCTCAAAATATTGGTTATACATGCCCAGTTGCCGGTGGCTGCTCCCATCCAAACAATATCGTGGTTTCCCCATTGAAAATCCACATCATGATAGCCCATCAGAAAATCCAGGATTTCATCCGGGTGAGCCCCTCTATCAAAAATATCCCCTATGATATGAAGCTGATCCACAGCCAAAACGCTTATTACATCAGCCATTGCCTTGATGAACTCCTCACCGATTCCACATTCTATTACAGAATTGATAATCGACTCGTAATAATGGTTCTTATTTTCCTCATCATCTGCATGCAGCAGTTCATCCATGGCGTAATCCAAATATTTAGGAAGGCGCCTTCTTACCCTTGATCTGGTGTACTTTGTAGACACCGATTTGCAAATCGTTATTAGACGATAAATCACAGTTGTACACCATTGGTTAAAATTTTTCTCGGATTTTTTTCTTCGCTTTATCTCTGCCTCTGCATTATAAATCAATGCTGCAAGCTCTGACCTGTCCTGTTCGCCGAGTACGCCGCCATAGTGTTCATCAATCTTTCCCCTTATGGTTCCCGATGCACTCTTCAGCATATGGATGAAAGCTTCGTGCTCTCCATGTAAATCGCTTAAAAAATATTCTGTTCCCTTCGGTAGTGCCAAAATAGCATTCAAATTGATTATTTCAGCAGAAGCGGCCTCTATATTAGGATAGTCCTTAGCCAAAAGCTCCAAATACTTTATGTCAGCCATTTTACTCCTCCATAAATACAAACATACTTATGTAATAATTCTAATCGTCTATTCTAAGAATATTAGCTCCGAGCGCCTTAAACTTATTTACAAATTTTTCATATCCTCGTTCTATATGATAAATCTCTGAAATTTCAGTGGTACCCTCTGCAATCAGCCCAACTAAAACTAAAGCGGCACCTGCCCTAAGATCCGTTGCAATAACCTGAGCACTTTCAAGCTTCTTACCTCCGGTTATAATCGCCTTATTGCCTTCAGTCTTGATGTTCGCACCCATTCTGTTCAGCTCCGCAACATGCATAAATCTATTCTCAAAAACCGTCTCAATCACCGTACTTTCACCTTGAGCGGTAGTTAAAAACGCCATAAACGGAGACTGTATATCCGTAGGAAAACCCGGATATGGGAGAGTCTTAATATCAGTTGATACAAGTTTCATACCACCGTCTGCTATTACATACATTCCCTCATCACCCATTTCAACAATTACTCCACATTCACGAAGTTTTGCCGTAATGGGTTTAACATGATCAGGAACCACATTTTTAATCAACAATTTGCCTCTTGTAATAGCACCTGCCAACATGAATGTTCCTGCCTCAATCCTGTCGGGAATTACTGTATGTGAACAGGATTTAAATTCGCTGACTCCTTCAATCTTAATGGTATCGGTTCCTGCTCCTTTGATCTTTGCCCCCATCTTATTCATAAAGTTCGCCAAATCCACTATTTCGGGTTCCTGAGCGGCATTCTCTATATAGGTCGTACCTAACGCCATGGAGGCTGCCATCATTATGTTTTCTGTAGCACCGACACTGGGAAAATCCAGATAAATACTTGTTCCGCTCAGCCCCTCCTTAGGTGCGATTGCTTCAATATAATTATTCTCCTTTATGATTCTCGCTCCCAGTGCCTCAAACCCCTTTAGGTGAAGGTCAATAGGTCTGGCTCCGATAGTACATCCCCCCGGCATGTGAACTTTTGCACTTCCTGTTCTTGCAAGCAAAGGTCCCATTACAAGAAAAGAAGCCCTCATCTTTCTAACCAGGTCATAATCAGCTACATTTGTGATTATATCCCTAAAGTCGAAATTTAAAACCGATGCTTCACGTTCTTTAATTTTCCCGCCCAAAGACCTCAAAATTTGCTTCATAACTTCCACATCTCTAAGCTCCGGCACATCCATAATGGTGCAATCCTCATTACAAAGGATTGCCGCCGCCATCAAGGGCAACACCGCATTTTTTGCACCACTAACGGAGACTTCACCGTATAAAGGCTCACTTTTTTGTACTAAAAATTTAGCCACTTCTTTCCTCCATACCATACACATTCATTGCCTTTGTGCATGGACTATAACTTTTTCTGTATTTACTGAAAAAAAACCGCATAATTGCAGGTTAATCTGTCAAATATAATTTTATAATTTCTTCATTTCACGAACACAGTTGCCACAGACACTCTTTCCATGAATCAGATGAATATCTTCTACCTCTCCGCAAAAGATACATGAAGGTTCATATTTTTTTAACATGATGAACTGCCCGTCCACATATACTTCCAAGGAATCATCAGTCTTAATGTTAAGGTTTCTTCTCAATTCCACCGGGATTACCACTCTTCCCAGAGCGTCCACAGGTCTAACTATACCGGTTGCTTTCATTTCATTCTCCTTCCATAAGGCTCCTTATCCGCCTCATTTGCGATTTCTTGCCCGCCTAAATTCTTCTTCCTTCTCTAAACAGTCATCATCCCTTGTAGCCTTAAAATATGAAACCGCCGACGAAATAGCCTTAACCATGTTGGTTATCGCACCGACCAAATTCTGATTTCCTCTCATTGCACCTGTAATATCTCCAATGGCACTACTAAGGTCACCTACAATGCCGTCAACCTGTGATGCCTTATCCGATGCCACACCAGAAACAACAGAAGTATCCTCCAGAATTTTGTCCACATTCTTCAAAGTAGAAATTAGATTAAGGGCCAGTTTAGCCAATATTATCAAAAGCACAAAGAGTGCTATCAATACTAAACAAATCAATGTATACTTCAAATCAATTGTAATCATATACAACCTCCATACTAAAATGGGAATATCTGCTACAACTCTAACTAATTATATAATAATTGTGACAAAAAGCAAGAAAAAACCTTTGATATAATCATAATCTCTATTTTTCTATTCTTTCTTAAAAGCTCCGCAACTTTTTTTACACAAACTCTTAAAATTATTCGTATAATTTCAGTGCTTCTTTGCTAAAATCTCCGTTTTTCTCTCTCAAAAACATCTGTGGCAAAACTTTCAACTCCGGTCTGCCGTTTTTAATAAGGTGAAAAACAGCAAGATTCGGCTCTTGGTTTGCCTTCCCACTGATTAACCGGAGTTCTTTTAATGCTAAAGAATACCTATTACCGGTAAGTATGACATCTCCAAGTCTTTGCGGTCTGTGTATAATAAAGAGATCCCCTTTTTCCTTTAGCAAAACGGCACTGCCGTGAATAAAATCATCAAGAGTTGCCAAGAGTTCATGCCTTGCGATATTCTTATACTCACTATCACACTGTATACCACAGCCCTTCTTCGTGTAAGGCGGATTCATGGTAATTGTATCAAAGGAGTTTTCTAAAGGATTTACCTTATCAAACTTCGGTCTACAAAACTCTTTTATGTTCATATTTAATATGGTGATTCTATCTTTCAGATCATTCAATTCAATATTTTCTATTGCTAAGTCAAAGCATCTTTTCTGAACCTCAATCCCCACTATCTCAGCATCCTGCAATTTATGAGATAAGATAAGAGGCACTATTCCATTACCCGTACAAAAGTCACAAACTCTATGTTTTTTTCTTTTCTTTCGTCTTATCCTTTCGGCTGCAAAAGCTGCCAAAATCACAGCATCCATGCCGTAGCAAAACAACTCGTCATCCTGAACTATACTTATATCGCCAAAGCCGGTATCATCAATCCTTCTGGTCATGGATTTCTTCCTTACGCTTTTTCTTGCGATTATGGGTTTTCAGCTTGAATTTCCTATGTTTTCCGAGTTTGCCCTGCTGTTCTTTTTCCGTTTCAACAGACTGTATGCGCACAGGTTTTATCCTCTTTGCATTATCTTTTTTATCCAGACGTTTTACATCCTCTTTAGTGAATACAAGGATTTCCGAACCCAATTTTTCGATACCGTTTTCATCGAATTCTCCGGTGTAGAGTCTGACCTTTATTTTTCCCTGCAAAATATCAGATTCAACTACTTTTCCTATACCACGGTCTGTTTCCACTTTCTCATTAACTTCCGGAACATCTTTGCGAAGAGTGATGTAAACATCATTTTCATATTTCAGACAGCACATCAAACGCCCACAGACTCCTGATATTTTTCCAGGGTTCAGCGACAAGTTCTGTACCTTTGCCATCTTGATCGACACCGGCTGAAAATCTGAAAGCCATGTGGCACAGCATAGTCCTCTGCCACAGGATCCCACTCCTCCCAGCATCTTCGCCTCATCACGAACACCAATCTGTCTCAGTTCTATTCTCATTTTGAAAACAGCTGCCAAATCCTTCACCAGTTGACGGAAATCAATTCTGCCGTCTGCCGTAAAATAAAATATCACCTTATTATTGTCAAAAGTATATTCAACATCAATAAGCTTCATTTCCAGGTTATGCAGAGCTACTTTTTCCTGACAAATTTCCATTGCACGTTTTTTTTGCTCTCATTCTCCTCGTGACGCTTTATATCCTTTTCATCAGCAATTCTGACGATTTTCTTTAAAGGCTTTGTAATATCCTCTTCTTTAATCGGTGTAACATCCATGACTACTGTTCCAAATTCCATACCTCTGGCAGTTTCAACGATTACACCTTTTCCAGGTTCAATATCCAAATCACCGGGATCAAAATAATAAATCTTACCTGTACTCTTGAATCTTACACCTGCAATATCTATCATTTATGCTTCCTCCAAACTTAATATCAAGTTCCTGATTACATACTTATATCCAACATTTTGCCTTATATCGCCTCTTGCCTTTTCCACGCAGTCAATACAGTTAATAAGACATGCCTCACTGAATCTGCTGTTTCCTTCTCTTAAAAAAATTCCAAAAGTCTTCTGTATTCCATCCAAAAATCGAAGCGCCCCTTCCTTATCTTTGATCTCTTCATCTAATCTGGTTTTTATGTCAAAAAAATATTTTTTGTTTAATACCATTTCTATTATCTCTCTCGGAAAAGAGTAATCCTCTGCAGTCATACCGGCATCGGATATAAGACGAAATTTAATGCACCTGGAATTGATTGTCGGCAAAAGATTCTCTGTGTTTTCAGACAGAAGAACCACAACCGTTCCACTGACCGGTTCCTCCAAACTTTTTAAAAAGCGATTCTGTGCTCTGACCGTCATTCCGTCGGCACCCTGTATGATGACTATATTCCTATCCCCTACCACAGGCTTCAACTTCATCTTATTTTGCAGAGAAATCACTTCTTCATCCTTAATTGATAAATTCCCCTTGCTCGCATAACCATCTGCTCTGATTATGTGTAGGTCAGGAAAACTCTCAGCTTCTATCTGCAAACAGGTCGGACATTTTCCACACCCTATACCTCTATCATTTTTGCACAAAATCCCTTTGGAAAAAGCTTTTGCAAATCCAAGTTTATCCGTAGTAAAATCCCCTTCAAAAATATAACCGTGAGAAATTTTTTCTGCCAAAATTGATTTATATAATTGTCCGCAAGCCTTGCCATATCGCCTATATTCCAGTAAATTCATATAAAACCACGTTCTTTCAATAAAGGCTTTATCTGATTCAAAATTTCATCCTTCATCTCTTCTCTGGTAACGCTGCCGTCTATTGTTTTAATGCGATCGGGTTCAAGTGCAGCCATTTCTAAATATCCCTCATATACCCTTTTATGAAACAACAACTTTTCCTGCTCAAGTCTATCGTTTGCTCTATTTTCTATTCGCATCTTACCAATTTCAGGATCTATATCTATGAAAACAGTAATATCGGGCAGACACCCTTGAACTGCATACTCATTTATTATGCGAACAGACTCTCCTAAATTCCTTCCATAAGCCTGATAAGCAATGCTGGAATCAATAAATCTGTCGCATATCACAACCTTACTCTCATATAAAGCCGGTTTTATAAGCTTGGCAACATGTTGTGCCCTGCTTGCAGCATAAAGAAGTGCTTCTGTCATATCACACATATCGCTGTTATCAACATTTAAAATGAATTTACGGATTTTTTCACCTATATCTGTTCCCCCCGGTTCCCTTGTAAAAACACAGGGAATGTCTTTTTCAAAAAAGTATTTCTTCAAATATTCAATTTGCGTCGACTTCCCTGAACCATCCGGCCCTTCGAGAGAAATAAAAAGTCCTTTTCTCATATTGATACCTGCAAACTTCAAAAACAAAAAATCATTTATTAGCTTCATCCACCAGCTTCTTAATCAAAAAGCGTATCAGATAAGCAAGAGGAGTGCAGACAACTATACAAAAAACTATCTTAAATACAATCATCTATGCCTCCCTTCATACAATAATACACTCTTTAAAATATTTTTATACAATCTAACATGATATTATAACATGAAAAAAAAACTTAGTCCAGCACGCAATTTCACTAAAAAAGACAGTCCACAAGAACTGCC
>AZKM01000017.1 GCA_000510425.1 Eubacterium nodatum ATCC 33099
CACTCTAAAATATCGGGTTGGGGTTGGTACTCTCTAAATTATCGGGTTGATAAAAACAGCCCGTTTTTTCTTTGAGGTTGGTGGACTCTAAAATATCAGGTTGGTTAAAAAAATAACCCTTCGCATATAATGTATTTAAGCACAATACTCTAATTACGAAGGGAGGAACACTATGATTCCTAATACTGAGTTTATCACAACTTTTCTCAATATCCGAGATTCTGATCTGGAATATTTCTTTGTTTCTACAGAAAATGGTAAAACTTACTACAATGTGCAGCTTAAAAGGAAACTTTTTTCCTGTCCATATTGCCGTTGTGAAACTATCGGCTATGGACACAGAATGAAAACAATCTATCACCCTGTTTTGAGAGATACTAACGGATATATCAAATATAATGCCAATCGATATCTCTGTAAAGGCTGCGGCAAGATTTCCATGGAGCCCAATCCTTTTGCATTCTCTGAATTCAATTCATCATACTTGCTTCTGGATGAAGTTATGAAGAAATTAAAGAACCTTAGTTACACTCTGGGAATGATTTCTGAAGAACTGAACATTTCAACCACACAGATAAACAATTATCTT